>CAZELM010000026.1:0-33537 GCA_964512995.1 uncultured bacterium | reverse complement strand
GATCACATGTATGATAACCCCGATCACCTGTATGATGACTCCGATCACCTGTACGATGACCCCGATCACCTGTATGATGACTCCGATCACCTGTACGATGACTCCGACCACCCGTACGATGACCCCGATCACTCGTATGATGACCCCGATCACCTGTACGATGACTCCGACCACCCGTACGATGACTCCGATCACCCGTACGATGACTCCGATCACTCGTACGATGACTTCGATCACCTGTACGATGGCTGTTGTTATTCACCAGGATTTACCAACAACCGGGATTGTAGCAGGTTTCAAACCGGCGATTCCGATCTGACACAAACACAATCCTGGCGTAGGTTTGAAACCTGCCACTACGGCGGATATGGCGGATACGGCAGACAATGGGATTTACGAACATCCGGCGATTGGACCCCGATCACCTGTACGATGGCTGTTGTTATTCACCAGGATTTACCAACAACCGGGATTGTAGCAGGTTTCAAACCGGCGATTCCGATCTGACACAAACACAATCCTGGCGTAGGTTTGAAACCTGCCACTCCGGCGGATATGGCGGATACGGCGGACAAGGGGATTTACGAACATCCGTGTATGGCGGATAATCATTTTTCAAATTACGATCGGAATAGCATAATTGCCTATTCGATCTAAAATTGTGATAATGCCGCCACTGATCGGGTTTCGAGGTGCAGGTTTGAAACCGGTCCCTGTGAATTTTCGGACGCATCTCGCAATCAATCTGATTATTACTCACATCTTTTCATTTAACGAAGGTTTCGGATGAAATATAAGACCCTTTTCTTTGATCTGGATGGGACTCTCTTTGATTATGAACAAGGCGCGTTCAATGCGCTGAGGAGTGCATTGTTATCATTTGAAATTATTGACGATTTCAATTTGTTTTACCAGAAATACCGCGAAATAAATCTGCAATTATGGGAACTGTTTGAAAAAAAACAAATCAGCCTCGATGCGCTCAAACGGATGCGCTTCGAGAGGTTTTTTCAGGAGTTTCAATTAGACCAGATTTCTCCTGCCGACATGAGTGAACGCTATCTGTTCCACCTGTCACACCAGGCCATTCTTCTGGATGATCCGATTCCGGTTCTGGAGTATCTGTGTGAATCGTACCGCCTGGGCATCATTACCAATGGTATTGCATCGGTTCAGCGTCTTCGTCTTCGATGTGCGGATCTCGATCGGTTCTTTCAATATTGTATTATTTCACAGGAACATGACATCTCCAAACCGGACCGGCGAATATTTGAAATCGCTCTCGAGATGTCTCAGACTCCCAGTAATATGGCGCTTTACATCGGTGACAGTGTAACGAGTGATCTCAGAGGCGCTAACAATGCTCAGATTGACTTTTGCTGGCTGAATCCCAGAGGAGAAAGATTACCCGGTAATCTGATGTGTAAATATTGTATCAGGAACATCAGCGAGTTGTTCAATATACTATAGAATTTTTAAAACATAATCATTGCATAATGTGTATCTATTTCTTCATGAATCAGGCATCGACGAAATTGATACATAGGTATATAGATATAGATACGGAGGGTATATTATCTTCATAAGACCAAAGTACAGAATAAATCCTTAATGTGTTTTTTTCAGATTCATACAATCAAAAAACCCCGGTAAAAATGCTCAGAGTTTTGATGTAAATTCACAAGGCCAATGGATTCCCTCCATCGCCGACAAATACGCGTTATGCTCATTTTGAAGAATCGACACGCTGAAGGTTTTGTTTAAGTGCCTGGATGCAAACTCATCAAACCCCGGTAAAAATGCTCAGAGTTTTGATGTAAATTCACAAGGCCAATGGATTCCCTCCATCGCCGACAAATACGCGTTATGCTCATTTTGAAGAATCGACACGCTGAAGGTTTTGTTTAAGTGCCTGGATGCAAACTCATCTATATATGTATAATGGCGAAGGACGAGAGAGTAAAATCGGACAGAATCATTCCAGCAACTGCCGGATTTTAAAAGGGTTCCAGGAGATCCACGTCTGCTTGGGGATGACCGCTTAATGGAAATCAGAACTGGTAAAAAACCGGTTTTTAGTGCGGAGCAATGGATTATAATCACCTACTTCAGATCGGCTTCCCGATTCATGCCGGTGATTTTTCCGATTGATTGATTCGGAGCAAAATTGAAGAGGAGAGTCTTGACAATTACTCTGTTACGTATGAGAATCATATAATGTGTGGAGATCTTTGCAATCTGATTCATTGCGTGGATTAAAACGTTTGTCATAGATGAAAAGTTTCATTCATAGGTTGATTGGATTAGTTACTTATCAATTGTTATGAGTTGGGAAAAATAACCTTTTAGGGAGGTCATTCGATGAAAAACAGGGCCTTATTGTTATTATTATTTTTTCTGGTGCCCATCATGTTTGCGTCGTCGGTCCAGGGAAGAACCAATGTATCCGGACAGATCACGACAAACACGACATGGGGGTTAACATCTCCGGATCCAGAGGGAGTCTATGTGGTGACGGCAGATGTGACAATCCAGAACGGTGCAACATTAACGATTGAACCGGGTGTTCAGATCCGTTTCGATTCATACTTTCGAATTTATGTCGGAGGAGCGACCATTGGGAACCCAGGTAAACTGGTTGCCGACGGCACATCCACCTCCGGAATTTTATTTACTTCGGATGATACTCCGGCAGCCGGAGATTACCCCGGTATTTATTTCCGGGCTACGGCTGATGACACCAGTATCATGGATTACTGCACGGTGGAGTATGCGGGGTATGGAAGCACGGGATGTATTTATCTCGATTCCGCTTCTCCCACCATCAGCAACTGCACGCTGAGAAACAGCAATTCATATGGTCTCTATTGTGGTGGAGATTCTCGCCCGACCGTATCGGGCGGAACGATCACAACGGTGACCGGCTGGGCCGTATATTGTGCAGATAATTCAGCTCCAACGATTTCCGGGTTGAATATCACCGGCAATACCTATGGAGTTGATATTCTGGCAAATGCATCACCGACACTGGCCGGAAACACATTCAATGCCAACACGCAGTGGCCCATCCGGTGCTATCCCAATGCACCTCGGAATTTCACCAATAACGTCTTCACCAACACGCCAGCGGCCTATAATGGAATATATATGTATCCCGGCACGATCAGTTATGACAGCACATGGAGCGCCGGGATTCCCTATTACATTACGGGTGATGTTTCAGTTCAGGGAAAAGACGGCGCGGATCGGATTACAACGTTGACATTGAACCCCGCTGTCCAGATGAAATTCAGCATCAATGCGGGTGGTCTGTATATCGGTCACAACTCGGACATCAATCTGAACGGCCGCTTGACCGCCAATGGCGCTTCCGGCGCGGATCAGATCATCATGACGCGGTGGGAAACTTCCGGAAACTGGGACGGCGTATATTTCAGCGATTACGCGCTGGATGACTCCGTCATGAACTACTGTGTGGTGGAGTATGGCGGGTACAGTTCCTATGAAAATATCTACTGTTATTACAGTTCGCCGACGATCAACAACACGACTTCCCGATATGGCTCCGGACCGGGACTCTATTGCTACACGGCCAGTCCGCGAGTTTCGAATTCCACTTTTTCGAACAACACAACGCAAGGAATTTATTCATATCTGAACAGTAATCCGGTTGTCAGCGGCAGCACGATTTCAACCAATGCCAGCTATGGTGTTTTTGTATCGACCACCAGTACTGTCACGCTCACAAACTGCACGGTCACCGCAAACACCAGCCATGGCGTATACATCGACGCCGTTGCTTGTAATGCATGGATTACCGGGTGCTCGTTCACCAACAACACATCGTATCCAATCGTGGCCTTCGGGCGGCATTTTGGAAATTTCTCCGGCAACACCTACACGGGCAATACCTATCAGCAGTTGTATGTCAATGGTGATACCATCAGTCAGGATGCGACATGGGTAAGTGCCGGGATTCCATACAAACTGGTCAGCCACATCTATGTGCAGGGACGGGATGGCGCCGACGAAGTCACAACTCTGACGTTGTCTCCCGGAGTGAATCTCCGACTGGGGTCAAATATTTCGATGGTGATCGGTCATGATTCCAATCCCGAATACATCGGCGCTTTACGGGCGATTGGTACAGCGGGACAGAAGATCACCTGGACCGCAGATACCGCAACGCCGGCTGCGGGTTATTGGGGCAGTCTGTATTTCTCATATTATACGGCCAGTGAATTGAGCACGATGACTTACTGTGTGGTGGAATACGGTGGATACACCTCAAACGAAAACATCTACTGTAATGGCTCTTCTCCATCGATCAATTACACGGAATCCCACCATGGTCACGGACCGGGTTTGTATTGCTACAATGGAGCCAGTCCGAGCGTCAATTACTGCAATATCCATGAAAACAACTATGGCATTTATGCAAACCTGAATTCGTCTCCGGTGATCACCAACAGCAATATGTCACTGAACACTGTCAATGGAGTATTGATCACCTCGGCCAGTTCACCGACAATCAATAATTGTGATATTCTGACGAACTCCAACATTGGTATTGATATCACGACAGCGGATTGTTTCCCGGTGATTCAGAATACGGATTTTGTATCCAACAACAATTATCCATTACGTTGCTTTGCCGGACAATTGGGCGGTTTCTCTGGTAACACTTACACGACGAATCTATATCAGGAAATCTATACCTACGGCGATGCGGTCACGAAGGATGCCACATGGGTAAATCCGGCCATTCCGTATAAGGTTGTCGGTGATATTTCCATTTATGGTCAGAATGGACCGGATCGGTTGACAACCGTGTCGATCGAGCCGGGCGCAACATTCAAAATGGGATCCACCGTTGGTCTGTATGTCGGTTCGGATAGTAATGTTGATGCTCCTGGAGCCTTACGAGCTGTCGGCACATCGGGCTCCCGTGTCGTTTTCACAGCGGATCTCGCAACACCAACGGTCGGTTACTGGGATGGGATCTATTTTGCGTTGTATTCCAACAGCACAGTCTCTGAGCTGACCTATTGCGACATCGGATACGGTGGATACAGCTCCTATGAAAATGTATACTGTTATGGCAGTTCACCCCGGATCACGAACACGCTGGTTCATCATGGTTCCGGAGCTGGAATCTATTGTTATCTGAACGCAAACCCGCCGATTACAAGCTGTCAGTTGTACAACAATACGACGCATGGATTGTATTGCTATACGGCTTCACCGGTCATCAGTAACTCCACGATAAACAACAACACGAGTTATGGTATTTACGTGTATGCCACATCCTCACCCACGATTACTAACTGCCAGGTTCTGTCACAACCGACCTATGGTATTTATGTTTCAGCGGCTGCGGATGCTCCGGTGATCACCAACAATGCCATCAACAGCAACACCAATTACCCGATTTACTGCTTTGCTTCTGATCTGGATGCGATGACCGGAAATACGTTCTCTGGCAATACGTATCAGAAAATTTATGTCAACGGCGATTCGCTCACTACATCACAAACCTGGCGTGCCGCCACGGTTCCCTATCTGATGAATGGTGACATTTCAGTTGCGGGAGTCAATGGAGTACCGGCAATTCTGACCATCCAAGCCGGGACGCAGATGCAGTGGAACCGTTATTTCCAATTGCTCATCGGATCCAACAGCGTTCTGAACAAAGGGGGGTTGATTTGCAATGGCACGGCTGCCAGCCGCGTGGTCTTCACGTATAATGATGCATATACCCCACCTTTAGTCGGTGGTGAATGGGATGGCATTTATTTCTACAACTACGCAGAAGATGCCAGTTGCATTCTCCGCAACGTCTTCATGGATTACGGTGGATACGCCGGCAATGAAAATATTTACTGTGACAATGCATCCCCGACATTCGAGTATGTCGAAATCTCCCATGCCGATGGATCGGGTATCTATTGTGCCAATGGATCACAGCCCACTATTTTCTCCTGTAGCTTCCTGAATAACCGGAACTACGGGATCACCTGTACTGGGATTGGCACCAATCCGATTATTACCAAATCATCATTTGTGGGACAGCCGACCGGTATCTACATCTCTGCCGGCGCGCAGCCCGTGATCGGCGGCACAGCAGGCTTAGGGAACACCATTGCCGGAAACACCACATGGGGTATCCAGAATGTGGATGCGACATTGTGCATCAACGCCCAGTATAACTGGTGGGGTCATGCCAATGGTCCGGATGATGATACATCTGCCGTTGATGGTTGTATGAACGCGGGAAACAACAATGATCCGGCCGATAATGTCAGTGATGATGTCGATTACCGGAACTGGTTGGCTGCCGTTGTAAGCACACCGACCCAAGCTCCCACGCTCACGCCGACGAACACGCCCGTTCCAACCAATACATCCGGCCCGACCAATACACCGGTTCCAACCAATACATCCGGCCCGACAAACACACCCGTTCCAACATTCACACCGACCAATACACCAACTTCCACCCCCACACGCACACCGACTCCGACCAATACACCGACCAGAACACCGACCATGACGCCGACCAAAACCCCCGATCCATTCAGCACCTGTACACCGACGACGATCAGTGCCGATATTACAGCGGATACTGTCTGGGGTCTCACATCACCATCATGCAATGGTGTGTATATCATCAATGGGAACATCGCCATCCGGAACAATGCCACACTGATCATCGAACCGGGCGTTGAAGTCCGCTTCAACAGTAATTACCGGATCTATGTCGGTGGTACAACGACAACGGATCGCGGAAGAATCACGGCCGCTGGTACCAGCAATGCTTACATTCTGTTCACGAGTTCATCGACCAGTCCGACCATCGGATCCCACGCGGGCATTCATTTCCGGGACGGTGCGGATGACTCCAGTATCATGAGCTACTGCATTGTTGAATACGGTGGATACTCTTCCGCAGCGAACATCCGGTGTGACTCCGCATCACCCACCATTTCAAACTGTATCCTTCGACTGGCCACCAATTATGGTATCTATTGCACTGCAGGCAGCAATCCAACGATCACCGATTGTTACATCAACAATATCGCTTCGCATGTCATTTATCTGTCCACATCATCTCCAACAATCGATGGAATGTTGTTTGAAAGCAGTGGAGCGGGTGTATACATTGCCGCTGACTCATTCCCGACATTGACCAATAGTGCGTTCAATGGAATCAACAGTTGGCCGATTCAGAGCTACCATCCGGAGCAACTGGATACGATCTATGGGAACGAGTTCGTCAATCTGAACCCGTATTACGACGCCATCTATGTTGCGGCAGGAACAATCACCAAGGATGTCACGATTTATGAGCAGGGCATTCCCTATCACATTGCAGGCACGATCACCGTTCAGGGACAGACATGGCCGGCTCTCGAAGTGGCGACATTGACGATCGAACCCGGTGTTTACCTGGCATTTGCGGGAACAGTCGGACTCGTCATCAGCCATGCAACGGATATGAATCTCCCCGGTGAACTGGTCGCTCAGGGAACACCGGATAATGAGATCATTTTCACCTTGTGGAAAGGTTCTACGGGCACATGGAATGGCATTTTATTCAATCCATATACAACCGACGAGACGATCGTGGATTACAGCATCGTTACATATGGTGGATACAGCTCCAATGAAAACATCTATTTCAATGCCTGTTCACCGACGATCCAGAATTCAGAACTGGCGTTTGCTTCTGGTCCGGGTATTTACTGCTACAACGGCGCTTCCCCGACGATCGAAAGCTGTTACATACATGATAACAGTACCCAGGGCATTTACCTGAACACCCGATGCTCCCCCTATATCGCCAATTGCGAGATTGCTTATAACGCCAGTTATGGAATTGCTGTCCATACAACCTCCTCACCGATCATCAGCGATTGTGACATCTATGAGAACGTCAGTTATGGATTGCACATGAATGCGGCGGATTGTATGCCCACCGTCACTGGTTGTTGGTTCGATGACAATGATACCTATCCCGTACATGGATTCGGGGGTCAGTTTGGTGCATTTTCAAATAACTTATACACCAATAACCTGTATCAGCAGTTGTATGTCAACGCGGATACGATTACACGGGATGGGACATGGGAAAACGCCGGCATTCCATACAAGGTCGTCGGCGACCAGACCATCTCCGGTGTCGATGGCCCGGATGTAACAACCACACTGACCATCGAGGCCGGTGCGATCATGAAATTCGGCTCGACGGTTGGAATCACTGTGGCCAGCAATACTGATCCGGATCTTTCGGGCGCTTTGCGGGTTATGGGTACACCGTCTGAACGCGTTATCTTCACAGCGGATGTTGTTCCTCCGACTGCGGGATATTGGGATGGTATCTATTTTGCCGATTTTACGAACGATTCACTCTGTGAGCTGAATTATTGTCTGATTGAATACGGCGGGTACAGCTCCTATGAGAATATCTACTGCTACAGCAGTTCACCCTGGTTCAGTCATGTGGAGTCTTCATACGGAACCGGACCCGGTATGTACTGCTACATCTCCGCAAGCCCGAGAGTGGAAGACTGCTACTTCCATCACAATTCCAACTTCGGTATCTACGCCCATACGACCTCATCACCCGTGATCAGTGGAACAGTGGTCGAAGAGAATGCCAGTCATGGTATCTACATCACAACCGGATGTGCTCCGAGTATCACTGATACGGATCTCATCGAAAACGGATCCTATGGCTTGTATGTCAATACGGCGGATTGTTCGTTGACTGTCCGTGGATGTCTCTTCGATGACAATGACAACTATCCGATTTATTTATTTGGTGGTCAAGTCCGAGGATTCTCCGACAACACATACACGAACAACACCTACCAACAGATTTACGTTGCAGCGGATACACTGGCGTATGATGGAACCTGGGTCAATCCGGGCATTTCCTACAAGATCATGGGGACATTGACCATCCAGGGCCGTGATGGTGGAGACCGACTGACCACGATCCAGATCGAACCAGGAGTTGTCATGTCCATGGGTGGCGGTACTGCGATCATCGTCGGACACGACTCGGATCCAGACTTACCGGGCGCATTTCGCGCAGCGGGAACGGGGAGCAATGGCGTTACATTCACTTCGGATGCTGCTACCAAGGCTCCCGGCGACTGGACCGGTATCTATTTCGCCAACTACTCCAACGATGCAACCTGTGAACTCAATCATTGTCTGGTCGAGTATGGTGGAACGACGTACGAAAACATCCATTGCAACATCAGTTCACCTCGCATTTCCAATGTTGAGTCCCGGTATTGTTCGGGTCCGGGACTGTATGCCCTGACTGGAGCTGCTCCGGTTATTTCCAACTGTTATTTCCATCACAACACGAATTACGGAGTGTACAACAACGCAGCCTCTCCGATCGTCCAGAACTCGATCCTGTCCAACAACAGCAGTCATGGGTATTACATGATCTATTCCGGCAATCCAGTCATTAGCAACTCCCAGATTCGACTAAATGCCGGATATGGAATCTACATCAATAATGTGGAAGCAGACCCGACGATCGCCCAGAATGCCATCGACAACAACAATAATTATCCTATCTATTGTTTTGCCGGCGATCTGGACAAGATGACCCAGAATACCTTCTCAGGGAACTTGTATCAGAAGATTTTTGTTGCGGGCGATCTCATCACTGCCGACAATACCTGGCACAAACATCCGATTCCCTATCTGGTAAACGGCGATGTGTCGGTTTATGGCAACAACGGGATACCTGCTATTCTGACTGTTGAAGCAGGAACGGAAGTTCAGTTCAACCGGTATATGCAGTTGATCATCGGATCGACCAGTGTTCTAAATCATGGCGGATTGATGGTCAATGGAACACCAACTGACCAGGTTCAGTTCACCTATAACGATTATAACGTTCCGCCGCTGACAACCGGTGAATGGGATGGAATTCTGTTCCAGGATTTCGCAGATGACGAAAGCTGCATCCTTCGGAATCTGATTGTGGAGTATGGCGGATACGGTTCCAACTATTCGATCAACTGTAATGCGGCGTCTCCGACACTCGATCATTGCAATATCCGGTATGGTTATCTGGCGGGTGTTTACTGTGCGAATGGTGCGAGCCCGCAGATTTATTCGTGCCGCCTTGAAAACAACTCCACCTACGGCGTTTACACAACCGGAATCAACACCAATCCAACGATTACCAAATCCGTTCTGACGGCCAACGCAAACGGTGTTTACGCTGCATCAGGCTCTCAGCCCGTAATAGGCGGATCCACAGGAAACGGCAACAGCATTTATGGCAACAGTGCATACGGCGTCCGAAATGTGGATGGAACGACATGTCTGAATGCCCGATTCAACTGGTGGGGCGATGCCAATGGTCCGGATGATGACTCCGTGACTGCCGATGGCTGTATGGATGTTGGAAACAACAATGATCCGGGTGACAATGTCAGTGACGATGTCGATTATCGAAACTGGATCACCTCCGGCATAAGCACGCCAACCCAATCACCCACGTCCACTCCGCCCAATACCGCTGTCCCGACCAATACTGCAGTTCCGACAAACACATCCATTCCGACCAACACCCCAACCAACACGCCGACCCGTACACCATCTCCTGTACCCACGAATACTCCGACTCATACGCCCACCCGCACACCGACTCCGATTCCGACCAACACGCCCACAACAACACCTCCGACAGCGACACCGACAGAAGTGCCAACAAATACACCGGCTCCGACTACGACATGCACGCCATATAACATCACGGCAGACATCACCACAGATACGACATGGGGACTGACTTCTCCGGCTTGCGGCGGGGTTTATCTCATCAGCGCGAATATTGTGGTCCGTAACAATGCCACACTGACGATCGAGGATGGGGTTGAAGTCCGGTTCAATGTCAACAACTTCATGTATATCGGCGGTACGACAGCCGGTGATATCGGAACGCTCATCGCCAACGGAACTGACGATGCCGGCATTCTCTTTACATCCAGCGCTGCCGCTCCGACAGCAGGCGCACACGGAGGTATTTACTTCCGTGATAACGCCAGCGATACCAGTATCATGAACTACTGCACGGTGATGTATGGTGGATATTCCACGGCGGGTAATATCCGTTGCGATTCCGCTTCTCCGACCATTACCAACTGCACACTCCAGTACAGCAGCAATTATGGCATTTACACCACATCCGCTTCCAATCCGACCATTTCAGACAACATCATATCCAACTGTGCATCATGGGGTATTTACATCAACAGTGGTGGATCACCGGAAATCAGCGGCAATACTATCGCTGTCAGTGGAGCAGGTCTTTACATTCATGCTTCCGCATTCCCGCTCGTGACCGACAACCACTTCGAACGATTGGGACAATGGCCGATTCAGCTCAATCATATCGATGAAGTGCCGAATCTATCCGGAAATACCTTCTCCAATCTGAATGTCGGATATGAGGCCATTTATACCACCGGTGGCAACATCGGAACGGATTCATTCTGGCACAATCAGGATATTCCCTATTACGTGGTATCTGATATCACGGTTCAGGGGCAGGATGGTCCGGACGAACTGACGACATGGACAATCGACGCAGGGACGACGCTTTCATTCGGTTCGACCGTCGGGATCATCGTCGGAAGTACCAGCAGTGTGTCGATGCCGGGTGAGCTGGTTGCGGATGGTGGACCCGGAGCTGACACGATTACGTTTACGGGATGGGCGCTTACGGCTGGTTATTGGGATGGAATCCTTTTCTACGACAATGCCAGTGACTACTCGCTTCTGAATCATTGTGTGATTGAATACGGTGGATACAGTTCGAATGAGAACATCTACCTGAATGGATGCTCCATGACCATCACCAATACAGAATCGCGGTATGGCACCGGACCCGGAATTTACATTTACAATGGCTCCAATCCAGTCATCGAGAACTGCGACTTCTCGGATAATTCCGGATATGGAATGTACATCAACTCGCTCTGTGCACCATTTATCGACAGTTGTCTCATTTCCTACAACACCAGTTATGGTATCTACATCACCGGGACATCGACACCGGTATTCCTGAATTGCGATGTTGTAGAGAATGCCAGTATTGGACTGGAAATGGGAGACGCAACCAGCTATCCATACGTGCAGGGTTGTCTCTTCGATGACAACGATCACTACCCCATCCGGGTTTATGGAAGCCAGGTTGGCGGTTTTGCGAACAACACCTATATCAACAATTTCTATCAGCGGCTTTATGTGTATGGAGCGACCATTTCACGGGATGGAGTCTGGGAAAATCCGGGTATTCCGTATGAGATCGCCGGTGACCTAACCGTTCAGGGATTGGACGCAAATGACGGCGTCGTCATGATGTCAGTGGATCCCGGTGTGACGATGTGGATGGGTTCGACGGTTGGTATCTTCATCGGGAGCGATTCCGATGCGGATCTGCCGGGTGCGTTCCAGGCACTCGGTACGCAATCGAACCGGATTGTCTTCACAACCAACACGACAACGCCTTCAGCCGGATACTGGGACGGTATTTATTTCGGAATTTTTGCTGATAGCGACAATTGTGTGATGTCAAACTGTCTCGTCGAGTATGGCGGATACAGCTCCTACGAAAACATCTACATCTACACCTCATCGCCGCGCATTGAATCTGTGGAATCCCGCTATGGATCAGGACCCGGATTGTATTGCCGCACCAACGCCGCTCCCACAATTCTGAATTCCTATTTCCACCACAATACCACTCAGGGAATCTATGTTAATGCCGCATCGCCCGTTTTGATCAGCAATACGATTGTTGAAGAGAATGCCAGTTACGGAATTTACGTACACGGAGACTCTTCACCAAACTTTGTCAGTTGCGATATCGTTGAGAACGCTTCGATCGGACTCTACATCAACAACAATACCGGTTTCCCCTCCGTGACCGATTGTTCCTTTGTGGACAACGACAATTACCCCGTACGGGTATTCGCAGGCCAACTCGGACATTTCTACAACAACACCTATACCGACAATCTTTATCAGTACGTTTATGTTGTCGGAGACACGGTTGTGGTGGATAGTTCCTGGCAGAATCCTGGAATTCCATATCGGGTATCCGGTACTGTGATTGTCCAGGGTCAGGATGGTGCAGACAAGGTTACCTCCCTGAGCATCGAAGCCGGTGCTCAGATGCTGATGGGTTCCGGTGTTGAATTCACAATCGGCCACGCATCGGATGTGGATTATCCGGGAGCTTTCCGTGCGGTTGGTACATCAATCAACCGGGTCGTTTTCACGGCGGATACGACGGCTCCGACACCGGGTTTCTGGTATGGTATCAATTTCTTACCGACCGCTGTTGGTGCTATCTCCGAGATCACGCATTGTCTGGTCGAATACGGGGGTGGATCAACAGAGAATATCACCTGTAATGGATCATCTCCCAGTATTTCCAACACGGAATCCCATGACGGTTCCGGACCCGGACTCTATTGTCTCGCTGGTGCAGCTCCTTCTGTTTCGTACTGCTATTTCCATCACAACACCAACTATGGCGTTTACTGCAACAATGCATCTCCGATCATCGCCAACTCCACGATCCGTTCCAATTCCAGTCACGGAATCTACATGATCACATCATCAGCACCCACGATTGCCGACTGCGACATTTCCCGACAACCGGCCTATGGCATTTATGTCAACAACAACACATGCGATCCAACCATCCGGGATAACACACTTACGGTCAACAACAGCTATCCGATCTATTGTTTTGCCAGTGATCTGGATAAAATGAGCGGCAACCATTTCTCCGGTAATCTGTATCAGAAAGTGTATGTTGCGGGTGATACGATCAATCGTGACAGCACGTGGCACAAACAGGAGATCCCCTACCTGATGGTCGGCGATGTCACGGTTACGGGTGTCGATGCAATTCCGGCGATCCTGACGATCGAAGCCGGTGTTCAGGCGCAGTGGGAACGCTACTATCAGTTGATCATCGGCAGCACCAGTGTTCTGGCGAAAGGCGGACTGATTGCAAACGGCGTTGAAAGTGACCCGATTATCTTCACCTATAACCCCGCTTACAATCCTCCTCTGACAACTGGAGAATGGGACGGGATCCTGTTCAACGACTCCGCTGTGGATGCAAGCTGTATCCTGCGAAATGTCCATATCGATCATGCCGGATACTCCGGAAGTCATTCCATTCAGTGCATCGGTGTATCGCCCACACTGCAATATTGCCGGATCACATCAGGCAACAATGCGGGTATCCATTTGTCCGCGGGAGCCAGTCCGCTCATCGAATCCTGCCTTGTCCAGAACAACGTGACCTATGGTATGTATTGCACGGGAGTTGGCACCAATCCGATTATCCGATCCTCGACATTCTCCGGATCAGCCAATGGTATTTACATTGCTGCCGGCTCAGTTCCCGTTATTGGTGGAGCGGCTCAGTACAGTTGCAACATCAATGGCAACACATCATGGGGTGTGAGAAACACGGATGCGACGACCTGTATCCTGGCGACCAACAACTGGTGGGGACACGCCGCGGGACCGGATGATGATTCAGCATCAGCGGATGATTGCATCAACATGTATCATGACAATGATAACGGCGATAATGTTTCGGATGATGTCGATTACCGGAACTGGCTCACAGAGGCAGCAGGAACACCGACACAAGCTCCGACCTTCACACCGACATCTACACCTACGGCCACCAATACACCGGTTCCGACCAATACACCGACACACACACGCACTCCGACTGTCACACCGTCCAATACACCGACGCATACACGCACTCCGATTCCGACAACTGTCCCGACCAATACACCGACTGCGACCAATACACCGACTCAGACCTTCACACCCGGGCCGACTGTCACACCGTCACCGATCACAACATGTACACCGCTGGTTGTTTCCGCAGACATCACAACCGACACAACCTGGGGTCTTGAATCTCCATCCTGCAATGGCGTGTATATTCTCAATGCAAACGTTACCATCCGCAACGGCGCTACACTGACGATTGAAGACGGTGTCATCGTCCGATCAAATGCGAACTATCGGCTGTATGTTGGTGGAACCACCGATGTGGATACCGGGAAACTGGTTGCAAACGGCACCGAAACCGCTGGCATTCTGTTCACATCCAATACGACGCAAACCGCGGGAGTCTGGACAGGTATTCACTTCCAGGATTGGGCGGATGATACGAGTGTGATGAACTACTGCACGGTGGAATACGGTGGCTACTCCAGTTCCGCCAACATCCGGTGTGATTCCGCTTCTCCCGAGATCACCAATTGTACGATTCGATATGGAAGCGGCTATGGAATTTACTGCACCGGAGACGCGAGTCCGGATATCATCGACAACAGCATCACCTATTGCGCCTCCTATACGATCTACCTTGCCAACTTCTCGAACTCTCTGATCACTGGAAACCTCTTCCAGGACAATGCCTACGGAATTTATGTCTCTGCCGGATGTTATCCGATGATCACATTCAACACATTCAACCGAATCAACAGTTGGCCGATCCAGGTATATGATCCGGAATCCATGTTCACGATCAGTAACAACAGTTTTGGCGTATTGCCGAATACGACTCAAGCGATCTATGTCACCGGTGGCACGATCATCCGGGATGGCTCGTGGGCGGTTCAGAATATTCCGTATTATGTCGTATCCGACATCGTTGTTGCGGGTCAGGACGGAGCAGACAACATCACGACACTGACCATTCAGCCGGGTGTAACCGTGAAATTCGGGTCAACGGTTGGTCTGACGATTGGTGATGCGACAACGTCTTCCCTCATCGGTCGATTGGTCGCTGACGGAGATCCTGGAACCGGAACCATCACATTCACGGGCTGGAGTCAGTCTGCGGGATATTGGGATGGTATCATGTTCAATAACTTCTCAGCCGACGACTCGATCATGGACAACTGCGTCGTGGAATATGGCGGTTACAGCAGTTACGAGAACATCTATCTGAATAATGCATCGCCAACCATTTCCAGTGTCGAATCCCGATTTGGATCAGGACCCGGAATCTACAGTTACAATGGCAGTGATCCCATTATCAGCGATTGTTACCTCCACGATAACTCCACATACGGTCTCTATATCAACAGCGACAGTTGGCCTCAGGTCACGAACTGCGATATCTCCTACAATGCCAGCCATGGTATCTATATCACCACGTATTGCCGACCGAATATCACGGATTGCGTCATTTATGAGAATACCGGTTATGGATTGTACATCGGAAATGCGACGAATTATCCGGTTGTCTCAGGCTGCTGGTTTGATGACAATGATTCCTATCCAGTCCACACTTATGCATCGCAGGTCACCCGATTCACGAACAACACCTATACCAATAACCTGTATCAGCAATTCTATGTAAACGGCGAGACGCTGACACTGGATTCCAACTGGGAGAATCCGGGCATTCCGTACAAGTTAGTGTCCAGTATTGCGATCGAGGGTCAGAACGGATCGGATGATGTTTCGACATTGACACTGGAGCCGGGAACGGTGATGCAGATGGCATCCGGAGTACATCTCTTCATCGGAAGCGATACCAATCCGGATCTGCCAGGTGCATTGAACGCAAATGGAACTGAAGTCGATCCGATCCTGTTCACGGCTGATTCGAGCGCTCCAACGCCGGGATTCTGGTCAGGTATCTTCTTTGCTCGGTATGCCTCCAGTGACATCAGTCTGCTGAACAACTGCGTGGTCAGTTATGGTGGAAGCAGCTACTACAACATCCAGTGCAACGGCAGTTCTCCAACGATCATGAACTCGGAAATCAAATACTGTTCCGCTTCCGGTATCTACGCATACAACGGAGCTTCTCCAGAAATCACCAACTGCTATCTCCATCACAACAACGCGTATGGTATTTACATCAACACCACAGCAACACCTCTCATTACCGATACCGAAATTTCAGAAAACGCCAGTCACGGTGTTTACATCGCCAACTCCAGTAATCCGGTCTTCGATGGATGTCTGATCTATGAGAACGCCTCGTATGGGTTGTTTGTCGCACACACGGACTGCTCACCGATTGTCACCAATACATTGTTTGACGACAATGACAGCTATCCGGTCTTTGCATTCGCACACCAGGTACCATCATTCACAGCCAACGACTACTCCAATAATCTCTATCAGATGTTCCATGTCTATGGTGAAACACTGACGAAAGATGGAGTCTGGGAGAACCCGGGAATCCCGTATATGATCGCAAGTGCGAGTATCACGGTCCAGGGAATGGATGGCGCTGACAATGTCACATCACTGACACTCGAAGCGGGTGTTGAAATGCGGATGTCCTCGACATTGCAGATTGTGATTGGCAACAACACCACAGCTTCATATCGTGGAGCGCTGATCACACAAGGAACCGCAGAGCAGCCGGTCATTTTCACAGCGAATACAACAACTCCGAGTCCTGGTTTCTGGTCCGGTCTGTATTTCTCCAGATACTGCGATGCGACCTTGACAACACTTACCCACACGGCGGTCCGATATGGCGGATATGATGTAAACGAGAATATCTACTGTAACCGAACATCACCGACCTTCAATTATGTTGAGAGTTCATTTGGATCAGGCCCGGGATTTTACTGTGTCACCACTGCGAACCCGGTGATCAACAACTGCGACATACACGACAACACGACATACGGTGTCTACTGCAATGCATCCTCTCCGACCATCTCCAATTCCTACATCCACAAAAATGCCAGCTATGGTGTGTACGTGTACAGCACATCCTCCCCGACGATCTCCAACAACCTGATTACGCTGCATCCGACACATGGAATCTATGTCGCTTCCACTACAGCGCTGCCAACGATCGCCAACAACACGATGAACTCCAACGACAATTATCCGATTTACTGCTACGCACGCCATCTTGACAAGATGACGGGGAACGCATTCAGTGACAATCTGATCCAGAAGATCTACGTCGTTGGTGATACGCTGGCAACCAACAACACATGGCATGACAATCAGATTCCGTATCTGATGGTGGGAGATGTTACCGTTGCCGCCACCAATGGACTGGCGATTCTGACAATCGAGCCGGGTGTTGAGATGCAGTGGAACCGTTACCAGATCCTGTATATTGGATCTGCAACGGCTGCCAATCGCGGGGCGTTGAAAGTATTGGGAGCAACCGATGACCGTGTTGTATTCACTTACAACAAGGCCAACACCACGCCACTGACCACAGGAGAATGGTATGGTATCTACTTCTATGACAATGCGGATGATGCCAACTGTATCCTGGAAAACGCTCTGGTTGAATACGGCGGATATTCCAGCTACTACAACATCTATCTGGTGGGCGTGAATGCCACATTGAACCACTGTGAGATTCGGAAAGGGGATGGCGCTGGTATTTATTGCCAGAGCGGAGCCAGTCCGAATATCCATGCCTGCATCATCGATTCCAACACACTGTATGGCCTGTATTGCACGGGAGCAGGAACGAATCCAACGATCACCAACTCGGTATTCCTGCGGCAGCCGGATGGCGTCTACATCGCCACCGGATCGCAGCCGATCATCGGTGGAACAGCAGGATCAGGGAACAACTTTACGGAGCACACCAACTATGGTGTCAGAAACACGGATGCCAATACCTGTATCAATGCGCAGTACAACTGGTGGGGGCATGTTGCCGGACCGGATGATGACTCCTTCTCTGTGGATGGATGTATTGATATAGGGAACAACAATGATGCGGGCGATAACGTAACCAATGATGTCAATTACCTGTACTTTGTTGATGCGCCGATGTATACCCCGACCCAGGCTCCGACACAGACACCGACCAATACCAATACACCACGGCCGACCAATACCCCGACGCCATCCAACACGCCGACTCCGACCAATACCCCGACCCGGACACCGACTGGAGCTCCGACCTTCACACCGACAAGCACACCGACACACACACCGACGCGTACCCCGACGAACACACCGATCCCAACGGATACAGGAACACCGACGAACACGCCGACCGTCACCAACACACCAACTGCAACTGAAACTCCGATCCCGACCAATACACCCACCCCGACTGATACACCGGAAGTGACCAATACGCCAACGCCGACTGATACACCGGAAGCAACATTTACTCCGACACCGACTCCGACCTTCACACCGGGTGGTTGCATCAATGACGGCGATATCAACAATGACGGCATGCTCTCAGCGGGAGACGCACAGACTGCCTTCTACATTGCACTGGGTTCAATCGTTCCATCTGAAGAAGAAGCCTGTTCCGCGGATTGCAACGGCGATGGTACTGTTTCGGCTGGTGATGCACAGGGTATTTTCTATGCAGCATTGGGTGCTGGTTCCTGTGTGGATTCGATCCTTGGAAGTTCGTCTGAATCCGAGGGGGGAGACTTCTTCGGCGACAAGGAATTTCTGCCAGGATCGAATCGAGGGAACGAGCTTCACGATTCCGATTCATCAGAAGAAGATCTTGCGATGAACTGCGGTGAAGAGGGAAAAAAAAAACACGTGCCAACCGGATCTGGGTTGATCATGTAACGGGATTTACGCATGATAGGGTATACGTCAATGTTTACATCACAAACGATACGACATCCATCGACGCCTTCACGTATGACCTCACATTTGATTCAACGATGTTGGATTATGTGGGCTGCGAGGTAGGTATGTTGGACCCGGAGTGGCAGATGTTTGGCTGTAATGATTCACCACCGATAACACCAACACCGGGCGTTGGAGTCATCCGAACGGTTGCATTCGCTCTGTTCGCTGAAATCCCGGCCGGCAGCAATGGAAGTCTGGTGAGTTATGCATTCGACGTTACGTGCCCTGCATGTGTTCATGGTGACCGATCGGAACTCCGATTGACGCGATTGATCGATGACATCGCTGGATTCTCGATCACAAATGGTAGTTTCATGTTTCTTGATCCCACACTTCCGACACCGACACCTTCACCGACACCTCCTCCTATTCCAGCAACGGATCCAGCAGGTATCAGCATTCTCGTTCTGGTGATCAGTGGACTGATGGCACTCGGATCACTCCGTCAGAGACACTAATCGGTCAACCAACCTGATTGATTATAGAAAACCCCTCCTCCGGGAGGGGTTTTTTGTATTTTGCACTCGATGTCTTGTTTGGAGAAACAAAAAACAATCTGTAAACTCCGGATTGTCAGCAATAAGTAGGGTACCATTATTCCCTGGAATGTCGGAGGGTCAAAGGGTTCTGGTGAGTGATATGCGAGGGAAACCGTAATGGTCCCAATCGTACCATATGGACTGGCACGCGAATGAATCTGGTTCTGAGATTTGAAATGGAGGTAGGGGGACTCGAACCCCCGACTTCCACGTTGCGAACGTGGCGCTCTCCCAACTGAGCTATACCCCCGAAAACGATGTGTAATATATCAACATGGGTTGAGTGGTGCAAGTACTATTTTACCGGAAATGAAACGTCCCTCCCAGGCCTCCCGATGTTCAATGCTGATCGAGCTCAAACCTTACGATAATAAAAAGGAACGATCCATTGTTCATGGACCGTTCCTTATAAAATGATCCCAGATGGTATCTATTATTCTGCGATATACGGCATCAAGGCGATCTGCCGGGACCGTTTGATAGCGACGGCCAGCGTGCGTTGATGGGATGCGCAATTGCCTGAGATTCGGCGGGGAATAATTTTACCTCGTTCTGTAATGTATGTATTCAGGATTTCGATGTCTTTATAATCGATATAATCCACATGATTCTGACAGAACCGGCATACTTTTCGCCGACGATATCCTCGGCTTTTTTTCTTTTTCTTGTTGTTTAAGAGATTAGCTGGTTTGGACATTTCTAAAACCTTTCTTTTCGTTAAAAATATGATGTATCCAGAAATGGAGTGGAGAGCCACCCACCAGTGTGAACCGCAACCGGTTATGAATAGACCGATAACTGGTAAATTGCAAGCTTAAAATTTATTCTTCTAAAATTTCAACTAGATAACGGCACCCTCGTTTCATGCCGACATTACTCAAGATCGTCCGAATGGCGGAGATAGTGTTTCCATGTTTTCCAATGACTTTTCCGATATCCGAATGCGCTACTCTGAGTTCAATCACGTTTGTATGTTCAGCCTTGACTTCATTGACGCGAACCTGATCCACATTGTCTACCAGTTTTTTTACTATCATTTCGACTAAATCACGCATGTTCCATACCTCCAGGGAAAAATGAGATGTCAGAAATCATACTCTATACGCTCTGTTGCTTCGTATTGTGTCATCTTGTTGGTACATCTCTGGTTTATAAAGCACCTCTTACATCCTGAACATTCTAACAATCCAGGTAAATAAAAAACGTCAGCTTAATTACTGTAAACGCGTATATTCTTTCTGTCAAATTTTTAGGGTAATTTTTTGTCATTATCTGAATATTCATCGATTATACAAGCGATTCATTACATTTTCTGATATCTCCGGTATTCATCCAACTAAATAATTCATTGTCTTTATAGCAAGTATCTGCTATTATGCCGCTGTAGAGTGATTTGGATTTTAGATGGGAGGCATAGATGAAGCAAGTGACGATCGTTTGGATGGATAGTAAGGATGCACGAATAATTATAGCTACTCCTTCCCAAATCATTCGTTCCATAAATTTAACTTCCGACGAACCCCAAATACCTCAAGATGGCGTCAATCCGGAATACATCAAAAACAAGAAAAAAGCCCGTCAGACCTACTATGATAAAATCGTCCCCAATATTGAAGAGTCCAAAGAGATTGTTCTGTTTGGTCCAGACAATACCAAGGAGGAATTTCTGGATTATCTCAGTACGCATGTTGAACATCTATTCTCCAAAGTAATCGGTGTTGAATCATCACAGGATCTTCCCGAAGAGAAGATCATTGCGCGGGGACGGAAGTATATTTAACTTAACCTTTATCCCAATCTTTTCACAAACATACTCTATTGGATTCCGCCTGAATTTATGGTACAGGTATAGATGTTTGTATGTAATGCATCATGAATACTGAATGGAACATCAACTCGAATCCAACACTGATCCGGATCCTGCTCCCGATATCTCGGACAGAGCGGGTGTTTCGTGTTTTTCGGCTGTTAAAGGACTATTTCCCTGAGATCGCCTCGGAGTTATTTCTGCTCTATATCAGAGAGGACTCCATTCATGATAAGGAATGGGAATGGTATTGTGATTTTCAGGAGATTTCAGCGTATTATCTGCCAAACTGGAAGATCCACATCATCGCTGCCCAAGGAGATGCTGTCAGCCGGATCGTTGAGACCGCACTTCGATTCAGGATCGACCTTGTCATATATGCTCATCCGCCGATACCGTCATTTTTTCATCCCATCTTATCTTCATCTCTGATCAGATTATTGAGCTGCACACAGAATCCCATACTGTTACTCCCGGATCCCATGCCTGGTTGCCGGAATTTTTTCCCGATTAAAAACATTCTGTTCTATGTCCAGCCCAAGGAAGCCTCCAGAATCGCTCCAGCTTATGCACTCAAAGCCGCTCGCCTTTTGAATGCCAATGTCACAGTGCTGTCAATAGCCAGGAAATCAAAGCAGAAAAGAACCAGAGCCGAATTTGAACTCCTTCGCGATCGATATTGGGATGAATCCCGCTTACATGCATTTCATATTGCATTGGAAACGGTTTCATTCCAGAAGGCTGTTTCGAAGTCAATTGCTGCTCTCGACCCGGATCTCATCATCTTTTCATTGCAGCATCTTCATCCGATGAGCAGGTTCTTTTTTCTGAAAAAGCTGTCAAAAATGATACCTGGAATAACTCAACCAATTCTGATCGTCAAACGATTTGAGGGAGTGCGTCATCTTGAGCAGAAATACAGCAGGATTTACAGTAATCTGTCCGAGTATGATCTCGCAAAATCAGACTCCCAAATTCCATCCATCGCAGCGGATGATATCGGAGGTGTAGATGGAGAACAGGAATTACTGCTCGGGTATTACAGTCAGCGTGGAATCCGGGATGCATTGAAAAAATATGGATTTCTGGATGATTTTACCAGGATGGGATATCCGGACATCGTGGTCGACATCTCACGTGTTGACCGATTTCGTCATCGATTCCGCATTTTCCCGGAAAAGAGCATACATACCGAACCCTTGGTGGATCTGATTTTCCGACAAGAGATGTTACCCGCTTTCATTCAATCCGAACCGAAGTATCCGAATAATCCGGGTCCATATCTCTTTATTGAGTGGCTTTGTTTACAGGATCCATTGCGTGCCTACCATTCGAATCAATGTCCTTTACCGGGTCAGAAATATCCAGGTCTTGGCATGGGATGGAAGGTGCTGGTGATTTTGGAGTTCATGGCCAAACGACTGGGCTCTGTGGGACTTTACAATTTCCCGGAATACTATCATTCTGCTCGTTTGTTTCATCGATTTTTTCATTTTGTATCGCCTGAGGCGGAGGGTCGTCTTTTGTCACTGGACAGAGATTCGTTTCCTCTCCATGTTCTGGATGTTTCATGGGCGATTATTCATGGTCTGATCAAAACAAGTGACGCTCAATATCAATGGTCTGGAGCACCCCAGGTCTTTCCCATGACTTCACAGTTAAAAGCGTATTTCCGATCGGACCACTATCAATCAACGGTATGGCAGACATTGAAGTCGACTCGATTCAAAATAAACAGAATCCAAATTGAAAACTTGAGAAAACTCGGTAAATTCTATAAACTACCCGAAGAAATACTGGATAGTGATGGAGGGTAAAAATATGCAAACGATACCGCCTCGCATTCAATTTTTTGGTGCCACAGGCACGGTAACCGGATCCAAAACCGCCATTTATGCCGGCCCCGATCTGACAGACCGCATCCTGGTTGATTGTGGACTGTTCCAGGGTCCCAAAGAACTTCGCCTTCGCAATCGGGAACCTTTTCCGGTTGATCCGGCTTCAATCGGAGCTGTTTTTATCACACATTCCCATCTGGATCATTGCGGATATCTTCCTTGTCTTGTGTTGAAGGGATTTTCTGGTCCAATATATTGCACTTCACCCACAGCGGATCTCATGAAAATTCTGCTCATGGATACGGCACATCTTCAGGAAGAAGAAGCCAATTTTGCAAACAAAATGGGATACTCAAAACATAAGCCTGCCCTACCGCTTTACACCACCGATGATGTCCTGAGGACACTCGATCTGGTACGAGCGGTCGATTACAATGAACCGGTCCGAATGGGTCATCGAATATCAGCATCATTTCATGACGCTGGACATATACTAGGTTCTTCTAATATTTTGCTACGCTTCGGTCAGAGCGGCGAGGATGGATCATTGTTGATGAGCGGCGATATCGGCCGATATGGTGCACCCATTCTTCCGGATCCGGAAAGTCCGGATTCACCGGATTGGCTGGTCATGGAATCGACATATGGCGGGCGTTACCACAAGGATTTCGATATCCATCAGTCACTGGCAGATGTGGTAAATCGCAGCATCAAACGGGGCGGAGTTCTGTTGATCCCGGCGTTTGCCATCGGCCGGACCCAGCTCATTCTCTATACATTGCGGCAGTTACAGGACGATGGATCCATTCCCGACATCCCGGTATATATTGACAGTCCCATGGCCATCCGAGTTACAAATACGCATTTCATGCACGAAGAAAACCTGGACGATGAAGCCCGATATCTGATCCACATCGGCGATCATCCTATCGAGCCTCGAAATCTGCATATTTTTCAATCGATTGAAGAATCGAAATCGCTGAATAAACTCCAGAACTTCGCGATTATCATATCTGCCAGCGGGATGGCTACCGGTGGCCGCATCCTGCATCACCTCAAACTACGGCTACCAGAACCCCAGCACACTATTTTATTCATCGGATACCAGGCGGTTGGAACACGAGGGAAAACGATTCAGCAGGGTGATGGTGACGTAAAAATTCATGGCGAGTATATACCGATTCGAGCTCATATTGAATCTCTCGATGGATTCAGTGCGCACGCCGATCAGGATGAACTCATCACCTGGCTCCGCAAATTCCACCAGCGTCCATCTCAAATTTTTATCAACCATGGAGAGAACGAGTCACAGATTGCACTCCAGAGTAAAATCATTGAATCGCTTGGAATAAATGCGGTAATCCCCAGGTACCAGGAAGAATTCTTACTTCAAAAATAACGGATCCGATTCAAAAAAATTCAATCGATCCCGCAAGCATCACTGATCCTTTTTGGGGCAGTCCCGTTGATTGCAGACTGTTTTCATGTTAAGGAACATCCGACAGTGTGAGTTGCTCAAGTTTTCCTCGCAGTTCTTTCACAGTTTCCCCGTCGCAATTTCACATATTGAAGTTTGCACTAACCATCCACCGTTTTCATAACTACAATCTTGAAGAGTATTCACCGACCGGGGAGGTTGAAATGGTTAATATCAACGATGAATATGAAGATCATCGAACCCAAAAAATCGATTTTGCCATTCTGAAATCATTATTGCCTCGCTTTCGTGCTCATTTGAGGAGTTTATT
The DNA here is from genome assembly GCA_964512995.1 of uncultured bacterium. Taxonomy (GTDB): domain Bacteria; phylum CSSED10-310; class CSSED10-310; order CSSED10-310; family CSSED10-310; genus CAZELM01. The sequence continues at coordinate 7,901 of CAZELM010000026.1, read as the reverse complement.
TTCCTGCGGTCTGCTGCTTGCCGTGTCATCGCTTCTGTCCCTCGCAGGTCCTTTATTGGTGCGGCATGCGATCGATAATAACTTTACGGAGCATGATCTGCATGGGTTGTTTGTGACTGCCGGTCTGTTTCTGTTGACATTGATACTCTCTTTTATCGTGAACTATCTCCAGCAGATCAAACTGGAAATTGTCGGACAGAAAATTGTCAAAAAAATCCGCATCGAAATTTTTTCTCACATCACCCGCCTTTCGCAATCTTTTTTTGATAAGAATCCAGTGGGAAAAATCGTATCACGAATCGAAAGTGACACGGAAGCACTGCGAACGATGTTCACCTATACGGTCATCACCATTTTGTCTGATCTGTTGATGATGATCGGCATGTTTGTCGTTATGTTCAATCTGAGCCCTCGGTTGACGTCACTGCTGTTGTCCGTATTCCCATTTGTGATCCTCATCGTCCGGTATTTCAACAGCCGTATCATCCCCATCTTCATTGAAGTCCGCCGCAGAACAGCAGAGGTGTATGGTTTTCTGGAAGAATATATCCGTGGAGCAAAAATTGTTCAGGTATTCGATCAGGAATCAAACGTTATCCACAGGATGGATCGGGTGAACAAAAATAAAGTCGATGTCGAATATCCAGGGGAGCGGCTTTCGAATTATTTCGGCCACAGTGTTTTTCTTTTGAGCACGATCGCGACCGCACTGATCCTGGGATTTGGCGGCAAATGGGTGTTGGATGCTCCGGAGCTGCTGTCACTCGGTACTTTGGTTGCGTTTCTTGGTTACATCCAACGGTTCTTTGGACCAATCTTCCATCTCAGTGAACAGATCAACGTGATCCAGCGAGCACTGGCAGGGATACAGCGGATCAATGAGATCATGTGTATCCCTCAGCAAGGAATCCAAGAAATAGCATCACCGATGGATGGTTACTCCACCCGCAATAAACCGGATGGATCAGGAATCGAATTCCGCCATGTCTGGTTCGCATATCAGGGCGAAGAGTGGATCTTGAAAGATGTCTCCTTCACGATCCCCAAAGGTGACAAAGTGGCGATCGTCGGACCGACAGGAAGCGGAAAAACGACCATTATCAGTTTATTGTTCCGGTTTTATGAACCTCAAAAGGGAACCATCACCATCGATGGCGTTGACATTCGCACCATCCCCCTGGATACCCTCCGGCGCAAACTGGGATTGGTCCTGCAGGATATCGTTCTGTTCCCCGGCTCGATCCTGGATAATCTGCGTCTGGAAGATGATCGAATATCCGAGGAGTCAGTCATGCGTGCCATTCAGACTGTGAACGCGAAGGACATTGTTGACAGGCTGCCGGATGGAATAATGTGCCCATTGGCAGAACATGGAAGTAACTTATCCATGGGAGAACGCCAACTACTGAGTTTTGCACGTGCGCTTGTTTTCGATCCGGAAATCCTCGTGCTCGATGAAGCCACTTCGTCCGTGGATCCGATCACTGAGCATCGCATTCAATGTGCCATGGATACATTGCTGAAAGGCCGCACAGCAGTCATCATTGCCCATCGCCTTCAAACGATATTGGAGAGTGATCGGATACTGGTCCTTCAGGAGGGGGAACTGGTGGAGCAAGGTTCCCATTCGGATCTGATGCAGCAGCACGGTGTCTATTTCAAATTATATTCGATTCAATATGGTAATGGAAAGGCTGCATGATGAGTGAATTTCGAGAAAATATGCAGTGGCTTGGCCGATTTTACAGACCTTTGAAAAACAGGTTTATCATACTGGCTTGTCAATCGGTTGCGGTGGCTATGGTGTCAGCATCCATCCCCTATTGCTACATTCGAATCGTGGATGGTATCCAACAAAATCTGTCTTCCGATTTCATCTTTCAATCGGTATTGCTGCTTTTCTCTCTAGGCATATTGAATTTTTTGTTATCTGTAACCAATGCAACACGGCGAGCCAAAACAAACATCGAACTCGAATGGAAATTCCGGCAGAATGTTTTCGCACGGTTGCTCCACTGGGATCAAAATACGTTCAATCAGTTCCGGACTGGCGATCTCGTCACCCGGCTGACAGATGATGTGGGGCGAAAATTGAGCTGGTTTGCGTGTTCCGGCATATTCAGAGCCTGGGAGTCGTTTCTCCGTATCATGTTTTGTATGGTGGCCATGTTCATTATCAATCCAAAACTGACATTGATCGCTCTTATTCCGTATCCATTTCAAATCCTGATTTACTTTAAGACCACACAAATTCTGGATTCCCGTTTCAAATACCTCCAGACCATCATCTCCCAGGTGAATGAAACAATTGAAACCTGTTTTTCTGGTATCAAAATCGTCCAATCCTACTGTGCGGAAAACCGACATGCCATAAAATTTGCCAATGTGGCGGAAAACCGAGCGAGCGCTGAGATCAGTGCGGAAAAAGCACACATCTTCGTCCACTCCCTGTATGGTTATTTCTGGCAGATCGCTCAGGTGATCGTGCTGGTCGCGGGAGGCTGGATGGTGATCAATAATACTCTGACGGTTGGGGAGTATGTCGCGTTTGATTATTACATTATGTATCTGGTCTGGCCGATGTTTGATATCGGTGGTCTGCTGGTCGGATATCGCCGTGCAGCGGTCTCCATCAAACGGCTTCGGGAACTTGATCATTATATACCCGCTATTGAATCTCCCCCATCACCTGTACAAAAGCGACCGGGTCCGGCAAGGATCGCGTTCAATAACGTGACATTCTCCAGAAACCAGCGGGATGTGCTCAGGAACATCACCTTCGATGCGGGTGACCATCGGATGATTGCCGTCGTTGGTGAGATCGGTTCCGGCAAAACATCGCTTCTGGATCTGATTTGTCGATTCTATGATCCCGATTCCGGCCATATCACTGTGGATGGCATCCCGATCCATCAGTTATCATTATCGGAATTGAGACACCTCATTGGCTATGTATCCCAGGAGCCTCTGCTTTTCACCGATACCATACGAAACAATATCCGGTTCGGACGGGAATTCATTTCCGATGAGACGTTGCTGTGGGCTGCCGAGATTGCGCAGTTAACACCCGAAATTGAACGATTTACACGTGGACTCGATACTGAAATCGGTCTGAGGGGAATGACTGTATCCGGGGGTCAGAAACAGCGCATCAGTATTGCTCGAGCGCTGGCCGGATCGCCGACGATTCTGATTTTGGATGATGCAACCGCCCATCTGGATGCCGAGACGGAAGATGCGCTCTGGAAACGGATATTTGATGTGCTGCCTCATATCCGTACCTTTGTCACATCCCATCGGACATCGACACTGGAACGGGCGGATCTGATTCTTGTCATCCGGAACGGTATTCTCGTGGAACATGGCCAGCATGAGGACCTCATGACAGCTCAAGGCGAGTATTATCGGATTTATTCGAAACAGAAGCTTCGGGAAAGCGTAAAAACGACCCACTCCCAGTTGAGCTGAGTTTCTGAATCCGGGAGTGGTGATTACCCGGTTCGATGTTCCCGAAAATGAGAGGAAATGACCGGCTCCCCGATGATTCTTACGATATTCTGAGATGGCAGAAAAATCAATGTGACCCGATGGGAAATAAAGGATTTTCCGGCATTCTCATCCACTTTCCTTCTATTTCTCAAATTCTGCTTTTATTCTGTCTTCCATTTATGTTAATATCATATTGAACGGATACAATGAGACGTCTCATTGATCGAATGTCGGTCCGGATTGATCAATTTACTGAAGTCAATGGAGGACCCTATTCCTGATCAGACATCCATTTTGGGAACGTATCGAAGAAAGGCACTGAGATGAACGGATACAGTCCGGGTAAGGAATCGGACATGGGTGAATTAAAAGGAGCGTTCGGGCATATCAGGAATGAAGAACTGGCTTCTTCACAACAGCCGTTTCCTTTCGATTTGAAACATCGGATATGCGCCAACCATGATTTGTTTTCGAAACATGAGCTATTTGAAAACATGATCGAGAATTCGACGGTCGGTTTCTTTTTACTCGATACGGAAGGAGATATCGTTTACAGCAACCCGGTAATACACACATTAACCGAATACTCCCGGGATGAAATCAGAGGGAAAAATATCTGCCATCTGACGCATCTTGAGGACTCGGAACGGATGATTGAAGATTTCCTGTTGCTTCAATCCGATCAACATATCCTGGAATCCAAGATCTATCGGCTCTCGATGATATCAGATCGAATCCGATATGTTGAGACACATATACACCCGATATGGAAAGGGACCGAAAAATGTGGATATCTCGGATCGATGATCGATGCGACCGAAAAAAAACGATTATTCGATGAACAATTCCTGCTGAAATCGATAGCAGAAATGGTGCCGGATGCGATCATCGTGGCTACTCCGAATTTCGAAATCATATATATCAATAAGGCAACTGAAGAGCTTTATGGATATCGACTGGAGGAGATTTACCTGAAATCACCGCGGTGCCTGCTGGCTCCAGTCGTATCCGAACCATCGATTCAGATGATGAAGGAGGCGATTCTATCGGGCCAGACCGGAAGATCAGAAACGCTCCATCAGCGTAAAGACGGGAGTGTATTTTTTTGCGATTACCGAATCTCCCCGATCTTTGAAAACGGGCAGATCCGCTATTTCATTGGTGTTCATCACGACATCACTGAAAAAGTCCAAACTCGGGAACGTCTGGTGGCCGGTGAGGAAAAATATCGCAGCCTGGTCGAGCAATCCAATGACGGAATTTGCATCGTACATGATATGATCATCTTTTTTGCCAATAAGCAGTTGACAAAAATCTGCGGTTATCCTCTGAAGGAGATGATTGAAGCCCCCATACTGAATTTTGTTGTTCCGGAGGAAAGATCAAAAGTCAATAGGCATTTCAAGGAGTTCTTTTCCGGGGAGGTCAATGAACAACGGTATGAGACGATCTTTCTGCATCAAAGCGGGAGCCGTGTTCATGTGGATATTAATCTGAGAGATCTGGATTTTGATGGAGATCGGGCGGCGAATATGGTTATCCGCGATGTCACTCAAAAACGGAAAATGGAGCAGGAAATAGTCAACCATCAGAAATTCGAATCATTGGGTATTCTGGCAGGAGGGATTGCTCACGATTTCAATAATATGTTTATGGCCATCATGGGTCATCTCAATATTATCCGGCTTCATGCGAAAGGGAATGATCGGGTCCTGTCAAATACTCGCAAGGCTGAATCCATCATCATGCAGGCCAAAGAAACAACCAATCAGCTCATTACATTCTCATTGGGAAGTGTTCATTCTGATACGTTCCTGGATATCGCTGCGGCAATCAAAACCGTCCTGGATCGTCTGGGAATCACACCTGAAATAATACTCACACTCAGCTTACCGGACGATTTATGGGCGATTGAAATTGACGAGACACTCTTTCATCGTGTGATGCATAATCTGGCGATCAATGCCATTGAAGCCTTACCTGACGGAGGGGTAATCAAAATCAGTGGAGAAAATATATCCATATCAGAATCCGCCAGTGTTCCGCTAACTCCTGGTGAATACATCAAAATATCCATTATGGACAGCGGGACAGGAATACCGGAAGAAAACATCTCACGTGTGTTCGATCCTTTTTTTACCACCAAAAAAAATGGTCAGGGATTGGGGCTGCCGATATGCTGGTCTGTTATCAACCGGTATCATGGACACATCCAAGTTCAGTCAAGACCCGGTTCCGGCTCGACCTTTTATTTCTATCTGCCTCGATATCAGCAGGCGGAAACAACAAATCATTCCATCTCCTGGGGTGATGCGACCCGATCCGCAGATTCGGAACCATCGGGTGAATCAGGAGAAAAACAGTCTCTCAGCCACTGACGGTTCCGGCCACTGTCTATTCATCAGGTAAAACTCGCTTTTTACATCCATTTGGTCTATAAGATCGATCGGTTGAAATCTCCGGTGTGGAGGCCACGAAAACGGATCCGGATTGGTGTTTTGGAGGAAAAGGTATGAAAGTTGGACTCATGGGATTGCCTGGTGCCGGTGTAACGACTTTGTTTGCGATATTTACCGGTCGTGATTATGAAACGTTGATTACGGGCGGGAAGATCGAAGTGAATCTGGGGGACACTCGCGTTCCGGACACTCGATTGGATGAACTGGACGCGATTTTCAAACCCAAAAAGAAGACCCATGTAGCGCTGGAATTTGCCGATGTTCCAGTTGAACTCGATACATCCGGAGTTTTCAGTTCGTTTACGATCAACAACCTCCGCAACATGGACGCACTGGCCGTGATCATCCGAGCTTTTGACAATCCTGCTGTGCCCCATCCCAAAGGCGATATCAATCCCTTGCGTGACTTGAAATCGATCAGTGAGGAGGCGATATTGACGGATCTGGTGCAGATCGAAAAGCGGTTGGAGCGGATCACCAAGGAAGGTCGGCTGAAGAGTCGGGAAGGGGAACTGTTTTCGATGATGAAAGACCACCTTGAGAGCGGCAGGCCAATCCGTGATCTCTCGTTATCTGAAGATATTCAGAAGATGTTTTCCGGTTTCAAGTTCCTGACCGAAAAACCGTGGCTTGTGATATTGAATACTGGAGCCACTCCAGCGGTTGCTTTGTCGGAAACGCTGAACTATCTGGATGACAACAACTTTCCATGGCTTGAGATGTGCGGGCAGATGGAGTTGGAGATTTCCGGACTGGATCCGGAGGAACAGGCTGAATTTTATGCGGATCTGGGGGTTCAACTGGGTGCTCGGGACCGATTCATTCAAGGAGCGTATCGATACCTGAATCTGATCTCGTTTTTTACGGTTGGAGAGGACGAGTGCCGGGCCTGGTCGATCGAGAGAGGGACGGATGCGCTGGGGGCGGCCGGGAAGATCCATACGGATCTGGCGCGGGGATTCATTCGAGCGGAAGTGATCTCCTATGATGATTTTATGCTTGCGAAGAGCATGGCGATGGCGAAGAAACTGGGAAAGATGCGACTCGAAGGTAAAAATTATGTCGTTCAGGATGGCGATATCATCACGATACGGTTCAGTGTATGACACGGAGAGGGATGCTTCTGGGGATGGTCTGACAGGTAATGGACGGGCGGAGTGAATCAGATGGACTTCTCAAATTCAGTCACTTTGTTTCGATTTCCATGACCACCTCCATTCTGAAGTGAGGCAGAGATCGAAGAAAGGCAGGAATTCGCTTGCCAGAGAATCATATTGCGTTTATATTAGAGTTACTCACTCCAGTAACTGATATATGGAGGAGTTTCTTTGAAAATTGGGGGCGAATTGGATTCGACGGGGACGATTGAGATCGCGGTTGCATGTCGAGCTTCTTGTCAGCTTGTAAAACGGCAAGAATTTCAACTGCCAACAATAACTTGGCTCTAGCTGCATAATTTAGACAGCTACGGTTCCATTCAGGGAGCCTGTAACCTGGATGCGGATTGTAATACTCACGGGCTAGTCGGGATCAACGCTTGTGCGAGACTGACGAAACTTTATCCGAGCTAGCTTCTTTTGTGACTTGTTTACCGGGAGCTTCTGGAGCGAAACCTAACAGGTAAACTAAACATGTAGACGCCTCGGTTGAACGTCTTCGGACGCGGGTTCGAACCCCGCCGCCTCCACCATTGCAACCAATTCGAACCTTTGTCCGCCTGATTTATAATTGCAGTCGATAATATATCACAATCCACCCGATAATACCCTCTTCCTGTACCTTCAGCAGGATACACCGGTGTCAGGATGAGTTCGTTTGTCATCTTGCGGATCAGCAGCGCAGATCGCTCCGTTCGTTTTTCCAGAAGTTCACGAATGCTCATCAATCTGTCGACGATCCCCCTCTGTGCCAATATGAGTGAGACACCGAGCCCTAAATAAACTAAAGTAGTAA
>CAZELM010000025.1:54547-69931 GCA_964512995.1 uncultured bacterium | reverse complement strand
AGCAACATACATAGTGCTCCCAAAATCATTCGTTTCATTCGTTCCCTCCTTGATGACTAAATGATTCTTCCTGTTGGGGACCTTATCACGTTTATATTATCGAACGATTCGGTATCCCGGCAATAAACGCGGGTGGATTTGTTTCAATTTACCTCAATTGAAATATGGAGCATCGCTCCGTCGGAATATCACCTGTATTGTGTCAGGATCAATCTCTTTTCTTCCGATTCCGAAGATCTTCCGGGCGTACTGTTGGTTTTGGTTCACGTGGTCCAGTCGGTTCATTGGGCTTTGATTGCCTTGCAGACGGATTAGGCTCGGATGAACCCCGTGAAGGGAGATTGGGTTTAGAGCCCGGATGGTCTCGCTGGGGATGTTGCGGATGTCTCCGGTAATTGACATATTTAGGGGATCCCGGCGCATGGGAAGACTGTTGCCGGGAGTCATGATCCTGGGATGCAGGGCGGGGCGGTCGATGATCATGATACCGCCGTGGTTTCCATTCCCGGCGCTCCTGCTGGGGACGACTATCCGAAGGTTGTTCCGAAGCCGGTGTCTCTGCGGTCTGTTGTTCCACATCCGGAGATGGCGGAACAGGCGGACTCGGGGGAGTTAGTGGATTGATACTCGGAGCAGTCGAGGGGGCTACCTCTGCTTCAGATTTGGGAACTGCTGGCTGGGGAGTATCGCCGACTGCTGGATTATTGGCTACCACAAGCATGTTCCCGGCAAACGGACGAAAAGGCAGTTCCAGATATAATTTCGTGAGTGCAGCCGATTTGGGAAAAAACGATTTGAACGTATACGGCAAAAACCGGCCTTGAACCTCCCGGATCTCAAACTGCTTTGACAATAAATAATCCGTAAAACTGATATGCGTGAAGACCTGAAGGTGCGTGTAATCATCAAAATAATGACGTGCAATATATTTAAAATTCGGAAGCAATGTAATCAGAACTCCGCCGGTTCGCAGGATCCGCCGCAGTTCGCTCATGACATGGTCCAGATCGGAACGGGTCAGGTGCTCAAACAGGAAACTGGAAAACACTACATCAAAATAGTCCGTCTTAAAGATACCAAGTTCGGTGCAGTTCCGCACATAAACCTTAACATTTTCGTTGGCATGCTTTTTCACGATATCCGATATATCCAATGCATGCTTTTCGAAGGCAGTGACGTGATTGATGAAGGAGCAATATCCGGCTCCAAGTTCCAGAATCTTCGCATTGGGAGGGACAAAGCGCTGGAGGTAAGCAGTGATCACCTTCCAGATCTCATCCCGTTTCGGTTCGTAACTCAGTCTTGTCCTGAAATAACCTTCCATTCTATTCATTTTCTTAACTCCACAGCCTGTTCCTGAGATAGGAAATGAAAAATTGGGTCTGCTTGAAAAACGTTTTGAAATCCCGATCTTTTAAACGGCCCAAGATATATCGTGGTCGTAAATAATAAGACCGGAACGCTTTTCGTGCGATGGATTCGAGGATCGGATAGGGCACCATGCCAGTATACGCTTTCGGAAACAACTGACCCGCCAGTTCGTGTTCGACCTGGGAGTAAAAATCTGTGCTGGGATACGGTAATGCGATATGAAACGAGGCATATGTCGGATTCAATTTTTTGGCAAATCGAATGGTCTGTTCCATATCATCCGTTGTCTCGCCGGGCAGTCCAAAGAGAAAAAAACAAACCGTCTGCAATCCGACATCGCGAGCAGCCCGCATTCCATTCTCCACACTCTCAAATGTGATGCCTTTCGCGAGAGTGGATCGAATGCGTTCCGATCCGGTTTCCACTCCGAAATGAACAATCCGGCAACCGGCGGATTTCATGAGCTTCAGCAGGGGCTCATCCACCGAATCAGCTCGAGTCTGGCAACACCAGTTCAGAGGAACACGGCGCCTGATCAGATGCTGGCAGACAGCTTCGACCAACGGCCGGTTTATGGTGAACTCCAGATCGATAAAATAGGCGGTTCTGGCATGAATCACATCGATGATGTAATCAATTTCACGGATGAACTGGTCCGTGGATTTCACTCGGAAGGCATTTCCATACATGCTTTTCACACAAAAAATACAATGGTATGGACATCCACGCGATGCTTCCAGTAATGCAAACCGGGAACCGAGAACTTCATACTCATAATCGGTGATATCGATCAAGTGGTAGGCGGGAACCGGGATAGATGTCAAATCCATATCGGGTCGGGATGGTGTCACCGTAAAGATCTGATCCTTGTAATAAGCGACACCAGAAATCGTCTCTATCGGTTTCCCCGATACAATCTCCGCCACTGTTTCTTCAGGTTCACCACAGATCACGGCGGTTACGCCAGTAATATCCAGGATTTCCTTTGTCCGGACCGTTCCATGCGTACCCATGAGATACACCTGATCAGCATTCTCTTTGACAGAAAAAATGGTCTTGATAAATGGTTCCAGATTCAAATTCGGACATTGCCAGCGATCCAGGCTTGCAGATGTGATAAAAACCTTGTTGTATCCAATTACTTGCGCTGCGACCTGCTCAGGTGTCAGTCGTTTGGCGCTGGCATCCAGCACAGTGACATCACATCCACGCTCCCGCAAAATCGCGGCACAGTTCAGCAACGATAACGGCGGCCACGAACGGTTGTATGTGGAATCCCCCGGATCGACCGGATAGGACCAGCATGGTTTAATCAAAAGGATTTTCATTCGCTTTGAACGTACCCCAACGATTCCAACTGACGGATTGTATCCAGATCCAATACTTTGGCCGGCCTGCGATTGGGTGTTTCAGATGAAATGATATAATGATGTAATTCGGTTGCCAGATGGATACTCCTTTCGTTGGTCTTGTCGATGATGCCCGAACATTCTCCTGGATCAGAATCCAGATCAAACCAAATATGCTGACCTTCTCTTGTGAATACAAGCTTTTCATTCAATTTTCGGATACAACGGTCTTTTTTTCGGATATTTTCATCAGGAGCTGCATGAGCCTGAATATAGACACCAAATCCACTTTCCGAAAAATACGACCGGCCCGGCAGTTTCTGGAAATGGAGCATTTCTGCGGACAGATCCGTGCCATCGACAAAGGGATCATCTCCGGAAATATCCAATTGGGCAAGTATCGTTGGCATGATATCCACGGTTCCAACCTGACTGCGGACGATACGGTTGCCAGGAATTCGCCTCGAGTGATACAGAATGAGCGGAACGCGGATCGATGGATCATACACATTGTCTCCATGGGAAAAATAATAGTCATGCTCCAGTAAACTCTCCCCATGATCTGCAGTGATGACGATCAGCGTGTGATCCAGACGCCCTTCCCATAACAGAGCCTCGATCAAACGTCCGATGGACTCATCCACCAGGCCGATTTCGCCATCATATCTTGCGATCATCTCCTGAGCCACGCCCTCGGATGGTCTTTCATGAGACTGGTTCATGGCCAGAATCGCCGAGATCGACCCATCCAGCTCCTGCGAAGATTCCATAGATCTCATACCCATTTCTCGATGGATTTTTGGAGGATCATAAGGCGCATGCGGATCATAATAATGAACCCATGTAAACCGCGGACTCCCAGGATTGCGCTTCCACCAGGACAGAACAGAGTCCGTCGTCTGCCATGCCGGTCGTTCCGAAAGCCGGAATCTGCTCCAATGCGTCATCGGTTTGATCAGTGTCGAGCGGTAAAACAGTGGCTCCAACGTTCGCGGCGCCAGCAACTGATCGTAATACATAAATCCTTTACCGAGATTGGAGACGTCATGCACGACCGGAAAAGCACTGACAAAAGCGGCTGTCCAATATCCTTCCTGCTGAAGAACCTCCGCGAGCGTGTTTACGCGTTGTTCGATCGGGACCGCATTGAACCGGCTTCCGTGACCCGCTGGATTTTTTCCGGTCAGAATACTCGCATGAGAAGACGTGGTAACCGGAATCGATGTGACGGCATTCTCAAATACAGTGCCGCGCTGCGCCAGACTCTCCATGACCGGTACATACACCTCCTGATAACCATAAAACGGCAAATGATCCGCCCGACAAGTATCGATCGTGATCAAAAGAACATCATCCCGGCCGGCAGAGGGAGCGGATTCCGGCCATAAGAACCGATGAAAACCGGGAATACCCGGCGTGTGCCATCCGATTACATCGATTCCCAGAAGGATAGGGAGAAAACAAAACGAGAGGAGATGATCGATCTTTCCGCGAGCTATTCTGTCAGCAACATATCCAACAAATAAACTGCCTATCCCGATCGCGCATGCATACCCCAGACCGCAGGTCACCGACAGTTTCAGAAGTGATCCGATGCCCGGACGACTGGGATATCGATAATACAACAAAAAAGCCTCCAGGCAGCCCCGAAAAAAACCCGCTCCGACTCCCCATGACAGACAACGGTGAGCGAGTAACATCATTGCATTCCAGAGACATCCGAATCACTGGATCCGAAACATCGAAGAGCTGCCCAAAGATCATCCCGATCTTCGCTCATGAAACCCATCGTCCACTCCCCATCTTCACCTCGTTTCCTCCTTCTGCCATAACACCACATCTCCCGGAATCTTATTATGACGCAGTTTATGTCTTGACTCAAAAATTTTAAAGAATTAATCTTCTTATTCTTGATTTCCAACTGAAATGGGAGGAATGAATCGTGGGTACTTTCACTCTTTTTTTAATCGCCATAGTCGCCTTGGGTTTTGCATTGGTGAACCGAAGCGGGATCAAACGAGTTAATGAGGATATCGATGAACTCCGTGCATCCCAGTTCGAATTGCGGACAAATCTGAAATCCTTGCGAGCGGAATGGAATCAGAAACTCACAGCACTTCACGTGGATACATTGAAGCTTCGAGGAAAAATTCCCGAAAACCGCATCCCGTATTTCATCACGAAAGACTGCATCTCCTGTGGTTCCTGTGCACCAGAATGCCCGACACAGGCGATCACACCCGGATCTATTTTTGAAATCAATCCGGAATTGTGTATTGCATGTAAAAAATGTGCGGATGTTTGTCCGGTTGGAGCATGTCATCCGATTTCCAAAATTTCAGACAAATAATCGTTCCGCCGACTAACGAAATTTTGGCGTTTCTTTTTTGACATTCCTGATAAATGTCAAACGGGTTTGCCCGACCTGAAGTGTATCGCCCGGAACCAGAACAGATACCGAGATGGGAACACCATTTCGATATGTCCCGAAATTACTCCCGAGATCCTTCACGATGGTCATTTTGTTGCCGTAAATCTCAATCCGGCAATGTTCCCGGGATACGGTAGTATCGCTCAAATTAATATCACAACCGGTTTTTCCGATCGTTATAACCGGTTTTTTTATCGGAATGGATACCCCTTCATCCGGACCCTGTGTAATCCCGATCACCAGTTTGACATCGAATGGGAGTTCCGGCCGATACCCCTGGAGATGTGCATTGATCATTTCCGGAGTATACTCCCGGTCTCTCTGTTGCGATGATCGGCTCAATTCGCCGGATTTGGAAGGAGGCGTCGTGGGTGACACGGTATCTTTCCTGCAAACAATGGTGCCATTGTGATTGATCAGAATGCACGTCTTTCCACATTTCGCACACTTGAAGTTCGCTCCACCGTCTGGAACGGGCAGTATCGAAAATTTATATTCCGCATTACAGCAGGCACATTTAAACCGTATCATAAGCGCTCCTTACCCCAGACGAAGACATTACTTAACATTATGTTTATTTTCAAGATGTACCGTGTCAAAGATGTTTATCCGGCCTGAATCTGCTTCAGACCATCGATGACCACAGGCGAATGGCATGTATATCATCAAACATCGCGGAGAGAAACGATCGCCCCATCAGACCATCGACTAATTTTTTACCCTGATCAAAAAACGGAACCGCCAGGAGTCTTGTGCCGGTCACGAGAAGTTCGATATCGACAAAAGAAATATCGACTTTCTGATCGATGATCGATAAAACCAACGGCTCAACCATTTCCCGAGCCTCCAGTGCGGTCCGCCGACACCCGGCAATGGGGTAGGTATCCTGATCCTGAAGCGTTTCAGCCTGTTCAATCGTAAAAATTTGGTGGATATTCCCAGCATCAGCATTTCCATGAAATTTACAGCCGACAACATAACCTTCATGGAGAGGGATCCCGCGTGCTTTCTCCAATAATGCATGATCGTTACCGGTATATACCGGTATCAGCGAGAATTGCCATATCGGGAGATATATTACCCCGCCCTCTGCCAGGAGATTGGGTAAAATGAACCGGATCGCATGGGCTACCGTGGTATCGTTTGAAAACGTGATGGCCAGACAACAACGCTGACAAATGAGCACGGCATCCGTGTGCAACCCTCTTAATTCCGCTCCACACTTCGGACAGATGCAACCGGTTACCTGTACAGTCCTGTGTCCATTCATCGTGAACCTACAAGACTTTGATACATTTTCTCAACCAATGCAGACATCAGGCTCCCGATACGCTCGATGCGCCGCCTGGTTCCCTGCCGGACAATATCTCCAGGGAATTGCAGATTGCTCCATGAGATCCGCAGCAGTACAAGACCAATGACTCCCAATATTATACCAATCCATGCAAATCCGCCTGTTCCGGACATCTGATTCCACAAGAAAGCCAGATCCAGATTCGATCCGATATGCGCCAGCACCCAGCCTCCCAGAAAACCCAAACTTCCGATAGCTCCCAGAAAAACTGCCACATGACGGCCGATATCCAATGGAAATCGGCCATACAATAACGTTCCTGTCATACCATCCAAAGAGATTTCGTAGGATGCATTCTTATACAGACACCTCAATCGATAGACCGGATAATAAATGAGATTGATATCTCTGTGGATGATCGTTTCCAGTCGATCGTGGACGCTGGGAGATGCCATCACGGCTGTCAAAAAAGCATCCACAGAAAGCGATGGCATGATCACCCGCCCATTCACCTGGAGTTTCCGCATATCCACTGATCGTAACTCGATCGACTGCCCATTGCTTTTCCGGAAGGCTGAGATATCCACCTCCTCCAGACCCCATTCCGAAATGGTGACGCCCGGCAGACTCATGCTCATATCCTGCATAAGCGTTTGATGGCCGGACCGGGTCACCCGCTTCGGAGCCGGCACGGTGGAATGGGTGGCCGATGTGTTGATTGCCTCCAAATCAGCCGGATCGGTCATTGATGCCTTTTTCCTGGCAGTAAACTCGAGGTATCCACTGATATCAACTCCCTGTAATTCATAATAGGGAATAAAAAAAAGCTGAAGATGTTCCAATGTCGCTCTGTCTTTGAAATCGTTTGATACTCCGGAGATGCTCTCCATCAGGTGCGTGAATTTGATCCGGACATGCGTTTCATCCATGACAGGCTGAAAGACATATCTGCAAACACTTTCATCGCTCAATGCCAGATTCAGCCGATCGCAGGCGGGGCATTTCACCAGACGCTCCCCCGGATCAAATCGAATGATCGATTCACATTGAACACATCGGGCGGTCGATTTCTGATTCATGCGGATCATTCCACCTGGATAACGTTGTCACATCGCGTCCACTGAATCATCAGCGTGTCATTCTCCATGTTCGCGTCATCCTTTTATAACGACATTTTTATTATGACGTTTTTAATGAAAAAAATCCACTTCCCCAGAATTGTGAGGAATCGATGCCGGACCCTTCTGCGACGGTCATGGCGATGGTGATAACCCTGTCACTTCCCGATTCAGTCCAGAACGATCTTCCGAAGCCATGGATAAAACAGCAGACTGATGAACAGACACCCGATAACCGCCGGGAAGACCATTCCGGTCAGTTGTAAGAGCAGAAACGTCAGACACCCATACGCACCCAATACCAGAACCGCAACCACTGCAAACGCCCGGTTCCGCTGGAACGAAGCCGGCAGCAACCGGTTAAATTGAACACTCCCGGAACAAGCCTCGACATACGCGGTAACGACCTGTGTCCCATAATGAAACCGGACCCGATAAAACGGGATATAGATCAGGCTCAATATCCCATCCTCTTCCGCTCCCGGATCATTCCCCCGACGCGATTCCCAGATCGACGCCCAATAAATATCCGGAGGAACAATTTCATCCGTCCCTGATTCCGGTTCAACCCAGATTTCGGTTTCACACGGCCGCAGCTCATAGGAATTCAATCCATATTCCACGGTCTCTGCAGCCGGCCAGCCATAGACTCTCTGACCTCCCTGAAGTTTCCAATATGGGAAATACACGAGCGTCAATGTATCCAGATGGCACGCTTCCCCCAACCGATTCTCTGCAAGGCTTCGTTTCAGCAACCCTGCCACCATGGATCTGGGAATCCGAACCGGAAATGTTGCTTTCTGAATGGATTCACCCCGCTCGATCGATAAAAATGTGTGACAATGGGGACAGGAAAGGGAACGATCTGAGGGTTTGATATCAACATCGCATTTACAGTGCAGGCATAGTACTTTCATAAGCACACCATCTCCTGATCATTGAAATGCCAGACCATGAACTACCCACTGACACATCCGGTTTTCCATCTCGATCTCCAGTTTTTTCACGAAAATCGGTTCAGAAAATTGAAAAGTAACCCGCGTATCGTATGGATTGGGACGCATCACCCGGTTGACCGCCGGATACTCCCGGATTACCACATCGCCATTATCCGGGAGAAGTTCCAGCGAACATCCCGTTTCCCGTCCGGCCCGGATCGGAAAAGCAACAACCGTATCCGACCGATCGATCACCCGAATCGTCGCAACGTCGTCTCCGGTTCCCAGGTCATGCGGTAAAATTCTGGAGATGACCGTCAGGGAAACAAATGGCATCTGCTTCTGAATATCCAGACTCCATCGGCCGGCGACATCTCCCGGAACGCCAGAAGCAAAACTCAGTTTTCCCAGAGACAGAAACTCCTCCTGATTGTATTGTGCCCGTGCATCCAGCATGCTCCATTTGTTTCCCGGACCAAACAGAATCCCTCCGGGAATTCCCTGATATCCGGAATGGTGATTGACGGTCAGCTTGCGTAATTGGCCACGGGATGAATCCGAAACCAAATCCACGACATAATATATCTGGGAGCGGCTTATCGTGACCCCCAGCCAAATCAGGACCGCAAGTGACATCACACACACTCCCATTGCCAGCCATCCGGAGTGATCTGCGATCAATGCCTGGAGCGTCTGGAATATACGACTCCACAACAGGATCAGACCAAGGGATAAAACAGCCGCAACGATACCCCAGATCAGGCAGGTCAAGCGGCCCGATATCCCCATCCCGATAAGACCAGTCCGACAGAACGTCACGAACAGCTCCGGAGACCGACTGAACTGAGCGGATATCATCTCGGACGTATGCATCGACACCCAGGGCGCTCCCAATCGGGAAAAATAATACTGCGACATGAGCAGCACATTCCAGACGATCAGTAAGCTCCCCACAAACCATATTCCAACCCGGATCAACCGCCCGGATCGGTCCCGGATCATGTCGAACAGGGCCATGAGTCCCAATGCAAATACGGGAGTCATGTTGAGGAATCGCCGCATCCCGAATCCAACGCCCGCCCAGTCTCTCCGGACAGAATTGATATAGAGCTGAACCACGAAAACGACGATCATCCCCCAGGCCAGCCGGCCATTCTTTCGGAAAACAAACGGCAATCCAATCGTCGCGATCAGAAGAATCGGATTAACGACGAACAGCCCTTTGATACCGTCGAACAGGACAATCCGGAAATTGGGGTGGAGCCAATGCATACCTCCGGTGCCTTGGGGATCCGTCACACAGGTGCCATACAGAATCCAGGTCACCATCAACTGGGGAGCGACCATCACCAGACAACCAGCGGCAAACGCAATCCATCGCCGGAAACGTCTGATGAAATCGATTTTCCGCGGAGCCAATATCAGACCGGTTATTGCATCCAGCAACGGCAGAACCAGACAGAACAGATTCTGCCAGCGAGCCAGAATCATGCTCCCCCCGATCATGCCATACAATGCATACCCGGTTATATTCCACGCTGAATCCCTGGAGATGAACCATGCCATCAGAAAAGCCGTCACGGCACAGATGCTGACCGCATGGGAAAAGGCCGGTGTGACAAAAATAAATGCCGGAAAATGGGACGCGCCCAACATTAAAATCAGGGCAGTTCCACGATCCACAGGCCTGAATCCGGATATCTTTCCCAGACGATCGATCAGGTACAAGATGATAATTCCTGCGAACGGCGCGGTCATCATCGGAAGAAAACGGTAGGTCATATCATACCCGTTGACCGACAGATGGCCTCCCAGTGCATTCACGAGAAGAACGATGAAATGGGAAAGCAGATAAAAAGGCAGCCAGACCAGCGCCGGGCCAAATGAGAAGATATTGGGTGGATATCCGGTATCTTTCCAGCCTCCAGGCAAAAAATCCCGAATGACCGGAACCCATTCCCACGTGTAAAACGCCCGTTCGTCATCAAAATTCAGATCATTCTGAAGCACCCAGGAACGGAGGAATTCAAAATAATAAGCGCCATCCGAGTTCAGACGCGGCGAAAACAACGCCAACTGAAGCAACAGAAATAAGCTGAATACCAGCAGCAGATGTTTTTGTTCCTTCAAAAACCATTTCATAGTGGCATCTTATCAACATTTCAACCGCTTTAAAATGGTATCGATCGAATAAAAACAAAGCACGTTTGCCCTTCGCCATTCATGGAACAACGTTAAGGATCAAATCAAAACCAGCGAAATACAGATTTTGTACGCCTGAAAGGCATTTCCCGCCGGGGGAGCGTCGTTTTCGGACGCAGAAACTGAATTGCATGACAGGCAAATGCAGGATACGGGAGCCAGTTCACCATTCCCCCGCGGGGGAACGTGGTTTTCGGGCACTGGAACGGCATTTCCTTCCAGGGGAGGCGCATCAACGCTCCCTTGGAATACGCTTCCCAGCCTGAAAACCCGGTTTCAGTGCACGGGATCTGCATTCCCCATCGGGGGAACATCGTTGGAGTGGACGGGATCTGCATTTCCCCGCTCCACATGATTTCCGCAGAACAATAGATTGGAAATGATTGCGTCCAGGAACAGGTGTATGTTATATCCTTTCCAATCTGTTCTGAAGATTCTGAATTGCTTTATCATTTACTGAATATGGAATGGGGCTTTGGAGATGAAGATGATGGGCGGCATGCTGATCATCACCGGAATCATACTGGTTATTGCAGGGTTGGTGGTTATGTTTGGAGATAAAATTCCACTGGCCGGGAAACTGCCGGGAGATGTCTCCATCGAGACAAAAAACGGCGGAGTTTACTTCCCGGTGGTGACCTGTATCGTGGCCAGTGTCATCCTCAGTGTTCTGATGAACGTGGTCTTTCGTCTCTTCGATAAATAAGAAACCATTTTCACGGACACAATGACACCGATGAATCCAGACTTCTTCCTGCGTTCATCCCCGCAAGTTTGCCCCTCACCATCAAAGGCTGTTGGTTAATAGAGTGTTTTGTAAATGATGGGCAGGATTCAAACCTGCCCTGCTATCGTACCAATGTAAGATCCACAAACCAGTGTGTCCGTGTGTCCTTCTCCCCCAGCAGTAAGGATTGAGGATGCGTTCTGGAAAGGGAGAATATTTCTGAAATCTATGCCATGAAATGCCACGGTGGCAGAATGATCGGCTCCTGATCAAAATCTGCCAGATGCTTCTCGGTCAGATATTTTTTCGGGACGATCAGATCGAGCGTATGTTCTTCAAACCATTTGTCCGACATGATGAAATAGCCTTTTTTACCCGGCTCTTCACCCCAACTGTTTTCCACCTTCCACCGGACCGGCTTGTCCTCGACCAACTCCACACCGACCAGCACCATCGAATGGGTCAGAACCGATTGGGAGTAGTTCAGGCGGGTCGGTTTATCCATATTGAATTTCGTTTTGAAAATGGACTCATAATCATAGAGTTCGTCGTAAAGCAGTCCTTCTTTCGTATGGCTTTCCTGGAGCACATCGCAGCCATACAGCACCGCTTCGCCGTTCTTGAGCATCTCGACAGCAATCCGCTTCAGATGTTTGATGGGCAGATTGAGCCATGTCCATTCGATCCCGCCGATCATATTCTGAAAATACTCGATGGAATATACCTTACCGAATTCCGTGCTTTCGGATGGGCAACTGGCCAATGTATAAATCTCATCAAAATTGAGACTCAGGTATTTATCCCGGAATTCCACGGGAGTGATCTGGATTTCCTGGTGATAGGCTTTGTCCTTGTCCCGGTAACTCCAGTCAAATTTCTCTGGAGGGGTGCCCATGCAGATGACCAGAATCCGGAACGCATCTTCCATGATGGTATCTTTCACTTTCCGAATCTCTTTTTCGGTCTTTCCCTCTGCGTGGAGTTTCCAGAACTGGGCAGCGGCTTCCCGGATTTTAAATCCGAGCAGTTCATTGATAAACCGGGAGTTTTCCCGATTGGAGGTATCGGGCATGACCGACTTTGGCACCAGTCCGTATTTCCGGATCAGATTCACGATCATGTGCCATTCTCCCCCGTCGGATGTCGGATTCTTCAGCAGAAAATGCACCCGCCGGTCATTCAGATCACACCCCCGCAGTTCCAACAGCTTTTCCAGGATATAGTTGGTCTTCTCCAGCTTATCCCAGAACATCAGATAGTTCTGAGAGAACTCAATATCTTCCATTTTGAATTGTTTCTGAGTCATCGTCCGAAGCCAGTTCAGTTCCGCAAACATCCAGCAGGTACCGCTTCGTTTCTGATCCGTGATCCCGGATTTGGTTTCGATTTCGTGGGAGAAGCTGAACTGCGCCGTGTTGATGATATGACGATTGATCGCGATATCCTGGATATTGCCTCGCGTAATCGCGTTCATGAATAAACGATTGGAGGGATCTTCGTCGAAATGTTTCCGAAATTTGCTGATCTGTTTATGGGTCAGGATGCTGTTTTTCATCGATTCTGTCATATTGTTTCTCCTCAAAGAGTGGTTAAACCATTTTATTCTTAACGCCGGATGTTACAGAATGGATCATATTGGCGACCATGGCGGCAGGATCACCGGTGTCTGGTCAAACAATGCCAGGTGTTCCTGGGCGAGATATTTTCTGTTGATCACCAGAACCATGAGATGTTCCTCGAACCATTTGTCCGACATGATGAAGAACCCTCTTTTTCCGACGTCTTTACCCCAACTGTTCTCGATTTTCCACTTGATGGGTTTGTTATCGACCAGATCGACCCCAACCAAAACCATACAATGGGTAAACTCCGTCTGCCGGAATTCCATTCGTGTCTGTTTATCCATTTTGAATGTGGTTTTAAAAAGAAGATCATAATCATAGATCTCTTCGGAGAGGATACCTTCCTTGGAATGGCTCTGCTGCAATACGTCGCATCCGAAAAGACACGGTTCATTGTCCAGCAACACTTTCAGAGCATATTCCTTGACCGTCTCGATCGGGAGATTCAACCATGTCCAGGATCTGCCACCCACCATATTGGAAAAAAACTCCAGTGTGAATGTCTGCCCATACGGAGTTGATCGCATGGGACTGTTCCCCAGGATGACCATGTCGTTCATGTCGAGCCCAACATACTTTTTGTAAAACTCCAGGGGAGTAATCTGGATTTCCTGATGGTAGTTCTTGTCTTTGTCCCGGTAACTCCAATCGAACATCTCGGGAGGTGTTCCGAGGAAGATCGCCAGGATCCGGTAAATATTCCGGAGATATTTCGTTTTTCTGGCATAGATCTTCTCCAGCGATTCTCCGTCGGCGTGCATGGAACGGATTTTTGCAGCGTATGCCCGAAGTTTATAAGACAGGATTTCGTTGAGGAATCGGGAGCTTTCCCGGTTGAACGTGTCGGGCATCGCCGCATTGGGGATGATGCCATACTTCATCACGACGTTCTGAAAAATGTGCCACTCCCCACCATCCGAAATCGGATTTTTCAGCAGATGATGAACCTTTCGGTCATCGAGATCCTGGTCGCGGAGCTGAATGATCTGTTCCAGCCAGAAATTCGCCTTTTCGAGCTTATCCCAGAACATCATGAAGTTTTCGGAGTATTCAAAGTCATCCAGATTGAATTTACGCATGGTGATATTTCGGAGCCAGTTCATATCGGCGAACATCCAGCAGGTGCCGCTTCGCTTCTGATCCGTGACACCGGCTTTGCTGTCGATCTCATTCGAAAAACAGAATTGCGTTTTATTCAGTACATCCCGATTGATCGCAAGTTCCTGGATATTGCCGCGGGTGGCGGCGTTTTGTGCTGATTTCAGCGTCGGATCGCTGAGGAAATGTCTCCGGAAGGATGCGATCATCTCATGGGTCAGTGCACCGGTTGATTTGGGCGATTGCTTGGTTTTTTCCATGTAGTTCTCCTTCTGTTGATTGTGAAACGGTTTCATTCATTCCAATCAACTCGATATCACCAGTCGCGGTTGTTATCAAGAGATGGCTGGAGTGCAGATACCGGAGCACACTCTTTCTGAACATTCACCGCAGGAATCCCCCTGATCCCCTCTCAATCAGAAGAGACTATCCGTCACAGGAGTGGAATGGATGATCAATCAGATGGAGAAAGAAATCTCCGGAACCGCCAGAGTTCTAGCATCCCGGTTCCCGCACACATCACCGCGGCAGCACTGTACATGGTGCACAGAAAGAACGGATAAGGATTCATTACCAAATGGACCGGTATTGACAGCATGATGAGAACAAAGACAAGCGTGATGGAATGGAAAATTGACATCCCCCTTGTTCGAGATTTCAATATTGGCGAAGCAATGTAAAGGATCAAAGGCGTTAATAAAAGATAGTAATGCATCCATACCAATCCCGCAGAAATAATGATTGCTGCACACCCCAATCCACAGATCAATATCAATTTTACCCTTCGCCCTCCGGGAGAAGGGGTTGGGGATGAAGGTGGGAATTGGCAGGCGTTCGGGAATCGATGACTGTCTCCCTCACACCGCTGACCACGTTGCCAGAACGAAAGCACTGGGATTGTTTCCCTCACCCCGCCGGCCACGTTTAAATTTTCACCCCTGATGGATCGGCCGGCGACCCTCTCCCGGCGGGAGAGGGTAAAAAATGACCGTTGCGGTGAATGTCATCGCCGTTATCGTGGATGGGATGGTCGTTGCCGTCATTGTAATGGCCGCTCACGGTTATTGTAATGACCGTTGCGGTGAATGTCATCGCCGTTATCGTGGATGGGATGGTCGTTGCCGTCATTGTAATGGCCGCTCACGGTTATTGTAATGACCGTTGCGGTGAATGTCATCGCCGTTATCGTGGATGGGATGGTCGTTGCCGTCATTGTAATGGCCGCTCACGGTTA
>CAZELM010000025.1:0-54447 GCA_964512995.1 uncultured bacterium | reverse complement strand
GTCATTGTAATGGCCGCTCACGGTTATTGTAATGACCGTTGCGGTGAATGTCATCACCGTTATCGTGGATGGGATGGTCGTTGCCGTCATTGTAATGGCCGCTCACGGTTATTGTAATGACCGTTGCGGTGAATGTCATAGCCGTTACCGTGAATGGGATGGTCGTTGCGGTGAATGTGATGGCCACTCACGTTTATTTCTATGACCGCTAGGGTAAATGTTATAGCCGTTCACGGTGGAAGCAAGATCGTTTCAGATCGTCCGACGACTCTCCCCCATCACGGCAATGGGATCTGAATAACGGTGACTTCAGGACATGAACGATGAGTTTGATCCGGTGATGGATTCGATAAGATATCATTCCCTTCTTGATCAAACACCCGTTTTAATAATACAGTAGAAGTCAGCAGCCGATTCGGCGATCGGTCCGGTCCCCTGAGACGAACCGTGTGATGAACAATCCTTTGACCACTCAGTGAAAAAGTCAAAAAGGATTACTCATTGATATTGACTGTGGAAATGACTTTTCGATATGGGGTAAACGTTATTTCATCAAGACGCAGGAGGCGTGATTTATGGCACAGAAGCGACTCAACATACTAACCGGGGACCGGCCCACCGGCCCATTGCATCTGGGCCATTACTTCGGCTCGATCAAAAGCCGCGTGGAGCTGCAGGATCAATATAATACCTTCTTACTTATCGCAGATGTTCAGGCACTGACGGATAACTTCAAGACACCCGAAAAAGTGGCTGCAAATGTCGAAGAAGTGGCGATCGATAACTTTGCGTCGGGAATCGATCCGGAAAGAGTGACCTATGTCATTCAATCCGCTGTGTCTGCCATTGCCGAACTGACCGTATTTTATGGCAATTTTGTGACGGTCGCCCGATTGGAACGGAATCCGACGGTAAAATCGGAGATCGCAGCGAAGAAGGAGTTGTTTTCCAAAGGTGTTACCGTTGGTTTTTTTGGATATCCCGTCAGTCAGGCAGCGGACATCACGGCATTCGATGCCAATCTGGTACCGGTCGGTGAAGATCAGCTCCCCATGATTGAATTGACCCGGGAGATCGTGCGAAAGTTCAACGCCACCTATGAAATCGAAGCCCTGGTGGAACCCGAAGCCCGGATCGCCGAAGGCGCTCGGGTGCGGGGAGTGGATGGCAGCGGTAAGATGAGCAAAAGTCTCAACAATGCCATCTATCTCCGCGATACGCCCGAGGTGATCACCGAAAAAGTTCTGGCGGCATACACTGATCCATTGAAAGCGAAAAAAACAGATCCGGGACATCCCGAGGGGTGTGTGGTCTGCGAATATCTCCGATTGATCGATCCGGCGAGTCATGACCAACTGGTAATGGACTGCAAATCCGGGAAAATGGGATGCATGCAGGATAAACGGAAACTGGCCCAACAACTCATCCAGTTTCTTGAACCATTCCGGGAACGTGCCCAACGATTTGAAAATAACCGGAAAATGCTCCGCGAACTTCTGCTGGAAGGCACACGGAAAGGCCAGCAGGTTGCCAATGCTGTTTTGACCCGAGCTAAAGAGGCCATGAAAATCAATTATTTCAAATAATGTATCCATCTGGCCGTTTCCATTCAATCCCATCAGAATGAGATCTGACGGATATCCAAGGAGAATGATGACACAATGAGGCCGATCTATCTGGATTACAATGCAACGACACCGGTGGATCCGACCGTCATGGAGGCGATGATTCCCTTTCTCTCCAACCACTTTGGGAATCCATCGAGCGCTCACTGGTTTGGAATCGATGCCAAAGATGCCATCGAAAAAGCCAGAGATCAGATCGCAAACCTGATCGGATGCTCCCCGGTGGAAATCATTTTTACGGGTTGTGCCACAGAAGCCAACAATCTGGCAATCATGGGCATCCTGCTCCAATATGCTTCGGACGGCGGCCATATCATCACGTCGAGCATCGAACATCCCGCAGTTCTGGAAGTGTGCCGGTATGCGACCCGTCTGGGATTTGATCTGACTATTCTCCCTGTGGATTCCACCGGTCTCGTGGATCCCGCCGACATAAAATCAGCGATTCGATCCGATACGCGACTGATTTCTGTCATGCATGCCAATAACGAGGTCGGTACTATCCAGCCAGTCGAGGAGATCAGCCGGATCGCTCATGAATCCAATGTCGTGTTCCATTCCGATGCCGCTCAGTCCATTGGGAAGATCTCCATCCAGGTTCAATCCCTGGGAGTGGATCTGATGACCATCGCCGGCCACAAGTTCTATGCACCCAAAGGGATCGGAGCGTTGTATGTCCGGGCTGGCACGAGGCTTCAGAAAATTCTGCACGGAGCCTCCCATGAACACAATCTCCGGCCCGGCACGGAATGTGTCCATAATATTGTCGGACTGGGCGCGGCAGCGGAACTGGCCGTCAAATCGCTCCCACGGATCACCGAACATCTGGCGTTTCTGCGGGATCGATTATACTCGCTTCTGGTCGAACACTGGCCGGGTGTTCGCCTGAACGGCCACCCCCGATGGCGGTTGCCCAATACGCTGAGTATCGGATTCAAAGGATTTCATGCGACGGAGCTGATGAATGAGTTACCATATCTTGCGGTATCTGCCGGAGCTGCGTGTCATTCTCCGAGCGACATCAGCATCTCCCATGTGCTTGAAGCCATGGGCGTTCCTCTGGAATACGCACAGGGAACACTCCGCATCTCCACCGGCCGGATGACGACGGATATGGAGGTCGAGACGGCGGCAGAGATGATCATCGATGCATTGTTCACGCTCTCTCCCCCTGATAATCGCCAGCATCATCCGGACCGTTCGTGGAGATAGGAGGAAGAAATGATCATCGCGACATTCAACAGCAACAGCCTCCGGGCACGGATTCCCATCGTCATTCAGTGGCTGAATACCCACCAGCCCGATATCCTCGCGGTCCAGGAAACAAAAGTGCAGGATATGGATTTTCCCATCGAGGATTTTCGCCAGATTGGATACTATCCGGTCTTCAAAGGACAGAAATCCTATAATGGCGTGGCCATTCTCAGCCGATCTCCGCTGGACGATGTCCGGATCGGATTCCATGACGGCGACGAGATCAATGGTCCACGATTGATCCGGGGTGTTTACCAGGGAATCACGATCATCAATACGTATGTTCCCCAGGGTCGCGACCGGGAATCCGAATTTTACCAGACCAAACTCCAATGGCTGCGTGATCTCAACGCGCTTTTCACTCGGGAGTATTCCCCGGATGATCCGATCGTCTGGCTCGGTGATCTCAATGTCGCTCCGGAAGCCATCGATGTTTATGACCCTGACCATCTGGAAGGACATGTCTGCTTCAACCGGGAACTGACCGCATGCTTCTACGATGTCTGTGCATGGGGCTTTCACGATGTGTTCCGGAAACATCATCCGGAAGCCGGGCATTTCACGTTTTTTGACTATCGGATGCGCGGGAGCGTCTCCCGCAATCACGGTTGGCGGATCGATCACATCCTGGCCACAAAACCGGTCATTGACCGGTCCAGTCGGACCTGGATCGATCTGGAACCCCGGAAATCAAAAGAACCAAAACCATCCGATCATACATTTCTGATCGCAGAATTCGTATGATGGATATCAAAGGAGAGGGAACATGCCATCTGTCAACGAACATGCGCCGCTATTCACACTCCCGGATCAGGATGACTGCCCGGTTGCATTGACCGATTTCGCCGGGAAATGGGTGGTGTTGTATTTTTATCCAAAAGATGACACATCCGGATGCACAATGGAAGCGATTGATTTCAGTCAGACCAAAGATGCTTTCGCGGAACAGAATGCCGTGATCCTTGGGATCAGCCCCGACTCCGTCAACCGGCATCAGAAATTCATCTGTAAGCATAACCTGACCATTCGACTCCTCAGCGATCCGGATCATCAGGTGTTGGAACAATATGGCGTCTGGCAGACCAAAAAAATGTATGGGAAAGAATACATGGGAGTTGTCCGAAGCACATTTCTGGTGCGGCCGAATGGCACAATCGCGCATATCTGGCTCAAAGTCACCGTCAACGGCCACGCGGACGATGTCCTGAACAAACTCCGGGAGCTTTCCCGGTGATATTCCAGGCCGGGAGGCTGATCCCCCAGCAACGAAACCGGATAGACCCCTCCCAGTGTACGCGATCGCAGGACGTCGGGTGAACATTCTTCCGATGCAGAAAAAGGAGAACGTCAGATGATCACAACGCGATTTGAACACGGCATGATGGTACGGATGATCGAACCTCCCGATCACCAAGCATCGATTCTGTATATTCATGGACTGGGTGAATCCGGATTGTGTTTTGAGCGACTGATCCAGCACCCGACTTTGAATGGATATCGGCATATTGTGCCGGATCTGCCGGGATACGGGCGAAGCCCCTGGAGCGACCACGCGATATCATTAGCTGAATATGCACACTTACTGACCGGCTGGATTCAACAGTCCGGTTTTCATCCGGATGTGCTCATCGGGCATTCCATGGGAGGGGTGATCGGCACCATGATGTGTGAGATCGAGCCGGAATCCTTCCCGGCATTCCTCAACATCGAAGGGAATCTGTCGTCCGGAGACTGCGTATTCAGCGGCCAGGCAGTTCAGAATGCATGGGAGCAGTTTATAAGCACCGGGTTTGATGCCTTGCGGTCAGCCATTTATGAACGTGGATTGACCGATCCGGCACTCCGGGGATATTACGCGAGTCTTCGATTGGCCAACCCCAGGCAGTTCTACCAGAACAGCCAAGATCTGGTGGCGTTTTCCCGGTCCGGGGCTGCTGTGGAGCGATTCAACAGCCTGGTCACTCGTTTGAAATGGTATATTGCCGGAAAACCGAATGGCATTTGTCAGGAATCAGCCGGATTATTGAAACGAATGGTATCATCCTGTATTTTTATCGATCAATCCGGACATTGGCCATTCATTGACAATGAAGATGCGATGGTGGAAGTCATGCACAAAGCACTCCATCAGCTTCAATCAACCTCGTTCAATGACCATCACTGATTCAAAACGCCTTCATCGGCGGACCGGTGATCGGATCAGAAAAGGAAATTGATTATGAAATCAGATGTTTACAATCCGGATATAGAGATTGGCAGGAGTGTCCATGGATTCCGGGTGTTGCGCCGTGAATTTCTGGAATCGCAACCCATTATTTTTTATGAGCTGATCCATGAAGGAACCGGTGCCCGGCACATTCACCTGAGTACAGCGGATGATAACAATGTGTTCATGGTATTGTTCCGGACATTGCCGACGGATTCCACAGGTGTCGCTCATATTCTGGAACATGCCGTACTCGAAGGCTCTCACCATTACCCGGTGAAGATATTCAAGAATCTCTCGGGTCGGTCTCTGAACACATTCCTCAATGCCATGACATCAGCGGATTACACGGGATACCCGTTCAGTTCGAGAAATCAAAAAGATTATTACAACCTGCTCGATCTGTATCTGGATGCGACATTCTTCCCGCTGCTCCGGAAAGAAACATTTCTTCAGGAGGGATGGCGGTATGAATTCGCCAAACCGGATGATCCCCAATCGCCGTTGATGTACAAGGGCGTTGTGTATAACGAGATGAAAGGAGCCATGAGCAGTCCACTGCGGATTTTTCACGAGTCCGTCAAGCAGTCCATCTTTCCGGATCTGGTGTACCATCATGTTTCCGGAGGTGATCCGAGAGTCATTCCGGAATTGACATATGAAAACTGGAAAGCATTTCATGCCCGGCACTATCATCCATCCAATTCGTTCTTTTATACGTATGGGTGTTTCCCTCTGGAGTCGACATTGGAGGTATTGGAACAAAAGGTATTGGCGCAATTCCAGAAAATCGACCCACTCCCACCGGTTTCACGCCAGACATCATCGGTGTCACCCATCTGCAGAAAATTCCATTTCCCGGTGTCACAGAGTGACAACAATGAACGAAAGTCGATCATTGCTATGGTCTGGAAACTGGCTCCGATAACGGATTTCTACACTAATCTGAAACTGTCACTCCTCTCGACAATTATATCGGGTAATAATTCAGCATTATTGAGCCGGACCCTGCTGGAATCCGGACTGGGCGATGGCCTCGCTCCCATCGGATACGAAGATTCCTACAGTGAATCCATTTTTGGCATTGGACTGAAAGATACGGATGAATCATCATTGGAAAAGATCGAAGGCCTGATCCTGGAGACGCTGCAACAGGCATCGGAAAACGGCTTCACCGAAAATGAGATCAATGCCGCGTTGCATCAACTGGAATTTGGAGCCAAGGAGATCAAAGGGGATCATGGTATCCCGTTTGGATTGTCACTGGCATTCCGCGGGATCACACCCTGGATCTGTCAAGGTGATTTTCTGATGGCTCTGAATATCGATACCTTTCTGGACCAGCTTCGAAGGGAGTGTTTCGGGAAGGTGTTTTACCGCACCATGATCCAGGAGTTTTTCCTGAACAATCCGCACCGGGTCACTGTCACGTTGTCTCCGGATCCCGGCGGCCTGGAGCGTCAGGAACAACACCTTCAGGAAAAACTCCGCGATATCCAGTCCCGTCTGACACCCGATGATATCCAGGCGATATTGGAGCAGGCCGCCAGTCTGAAAAATCATCAGGAACAAACGGAAGATACCACCTGCCTCCCCAAAATCGACCGGAACGATATTTCACCCATGCCGGCGGAGATCCCCCAGAGACTGGAGACATTCGCGGGCACCCGTATCTATGTGCATGAAATCCCGACAAACGGGATCAGCTACATGACGCTCGCATTTCATCGGACAATACAAAATAATACGCTGTTTCCGGTATTCGGTTTTCTGGGACTATTACCGGAATTGGGAGCCGCTGGGCGGAACTACATCGAAAATATGCAGCGGATCGAAATGCACACTGGCGGGATTTCGGTCCGGGTTCTGCCCAATGTGCATATCCAGACCGGAGATAGGTCGATGACACTGATGATATCCAGCCGGTGTCTTCCCCGGAATCACGACGCGATGTTATCTCTGGTTCATGATCTGATGTTCAAAGCGGATTCTGGGGATCTCAAGCGGATTCACGAATTGATCGGAATGCAGAAGGCTTATGCCTTGCCGAGTGTCAATTATCAAGCGCACCGGATGGCCATGCTGGCTGCCGGAAGATATCTCTCGACCAATGCATGGATTCAGCATGCGCTTTCCGGATTGGGCTTCGTACAGTCGATCCTCCGTATGACGCCGGATGCTGTCACCGGGTATGCGAAGGAAATTCAACCATTGTTACGGGAATGGATCTCGCTGGAATCCATGAATGCTGCGATAACGGGATTGGGTGCGGACCTGGTGGAATTGAATCATCGGCTTATGCGCTTCGCCGAACATATCCCAGCCAATTCCTGCCCCTATTCAACGTCGAATCCGTATCCGGTCTGTCAGGATTACGCACCGGAAGCGTGGATCATCAATACCGATGTGTCGTACATGTGCCTGAGTGTGCCGACAGTCTCTTATCCCCATCCGGATTACTCTGCTCTGGAAGTCCTGCGGGAACTCATGGAACTCCCGATGTATCATCGGATTCGAGCCAAAGGCGGCGCATATGGCGCATTTGCGTTGTATGACTCGGAAGGAGCGGTTTTCAGCATGCTGACCTATCGCGACCCGCATACCGCTCAGTCACTCGATGCGTTCCGGGAAGTGATTCAGGAACTGGCAGAGGGGCATTATACGGACGAAAGCCTCCACCATGCCATTGTCGAAACAATCCGCCGGTTTGATGTACCACCCTCGCCACGTGAAAAAGGCATCATCGCCTTCATCCGGACACTGTTTGGAGACACACGCGAATTACAAAAAAAGACTCGGCAATCGATTCTGTCAACATCACGGCTGGATATCGAACGGGTATTGAGCACCTATTTTGCAAATCCGGACCGGTATCGGATCGCGGCTGTCACATCCGACAAGACGCTCCGCAATGCGGAGACCTCTGCATTGAACCTGAGACGGATCCCGGTTGCGGAATGACGACTGTTTGCCAGATCACGTGCGCCTGCGAGGGTCGTGGCATGATTCCCTCACCCCGCCGGTCAGGGTTATGGATCGATCCTGACTGATCGGCCGGCGACCCTCTCCCGGCGGGAGAGGGTAAGTAAGGATCCTGCCACTTTCCCCTTCGCCCTCCGGGAGAAGGGGTTGGGGATGAGGGCGGGACATGGCAGGCGTTTGTGATGGGTACCGGTAAGGATGAGGGCGGGGCATAGGTATATTTCCCTCACCCAGCCGGACAGGTTACGGATCATTTCACATACGCCTGCGAGGGTCGTGGCATGATTCCCTCACCCCGCCGGCTACGGTTAATGAAAAGGCATCCTCTTGGTCATCAATACATCCAGGTATCATCCGGAAGTGCATGATCCGGATTTCGGGATTCCCCGGCACTGGTGACACGGACTGCCGATACGCCGGGTATGGGGCATTTGGTTTCACAGATCCCGCACCCGATGCAGAGTTGTTCAACGATATAGGGCTGTTTAACCGTCAATTCGGTTCCCTGATCTGTGAGAACAACGGCCAATCGGAATTTGATCGCCTTATCCGGTGTCGGGCAATGCTCCTCACATACGATGCATGGAATTCCGGCGGCATAGGGAAGACAACGATTTTTATCGAAATGAGCCATGCCGATCACCTGTTTTTGTTTTGTCATTGGAGCAAGGCGCTGAATCGCTCCCGTGGGACATACCTGACCGCATAACGTGCACTGATACTCACAATACCCGATCCGGGCGATGAGTTTTGGAGTCAGCATCCCATCGAGTCCGGCTTCCAGAAATGTCGGATGGAGCGCATTGCCGATACATACTTTCATACACTCCCCACAGCGGACACACCGGGCAAGGAATTCGGCTTCGGGGAGCGCTCCAGGCGGCCGGATCAGCCAGGGATCCGGAACCCGCGTGAGGCTCCGGACCGGCAAAGCCATCGGGAGTATCGTTCCGGTGATGCCTGCCCAGATAAAGTTCCGGCGGCTGATCGAGACAGGAACCGGTGGTGTCCGGGATTTCTTTGGATTGAAGGAGATGATCCGGCGAGGGCATTTCGGTACACAATCCAGACAGAGTATGCACTCATGCATGGCGATCGACCGATCTTCACGTACCGCCTCCATGCGGCATACCGATTGGCATATGCGGCATTTTCCACAGGTGTCACTCCCGCCATGGCCCCGAAAAAATGAAAACCGGGCGATCAGTCCGAAAAATGCACCCAAAGGGCAGATGAATCTGCAGAAAAACCGGCGACCGAGCAGCTCCATCAAAAATACAGCCAACAGCATCCCGAATGACAGATAAACGAGTGTAAACACGTGTTGATTGAACGGGAGTATCGTTTGTTTCAGAAATCCATAGAGGGGTTCGCTGATCGTGTTGACAAATTGTGGCGCGTGCTGGTAAGTGGCGGTGAATAAAGCCGTAGCCGCAGCATTCAGACCCGGATAGACGGCCAATGTCAAACCCCGGACCAGAATGGAAAAGGGATCGAAATATCCGACAACCGGTAATCCAAAAAAGGCACTGGTCAGAATAAAAATCAGCAGAAAATAGTTGATGTTGCGGAAACGATTTACGGATGATGAGCCGGCTGGACGAAAGAAATGATGGCTATAGTCGAGGAGTGTCCCCATCGGACAAATCCATCCACAGAAAAACCTGCCCAGCACCAGTGTCAGGATCACCATGATCAATGCCGGAAATACCAGTGTGATCAAGGTCCGGGTGGCCAGCATAGCGCTTACGGCAATCAGGGGGTCCAGTCTGAAGATGATATTGACGGCATACGGAAGTGTATCGGTTCCGGAATAATCGGTCTGGATGAAGAGGAAAAAAAAGATCAGCAGGCACACAACCTGACAGAACCGGCGGACTGATGGAGATGTCAACGGGCGAAACGAAAACCGCATGGGGTCAAACGGTGCTTTGTATGATCGTTACTTTCGTGAGATCGATTTCCCCCAGTCCCAGACGATGAGCAGCCACCGTTGTCTCGATGCTGTCGGGTGTCATGTCGAACAACGTTGTGGCGTAAGCGTCGATGGCGACGGGATCAATGGAAGCCAGCACGGTATTGGTTACTTTGACATCATCGATACTGCCACCCTGGGGACCATTCCGCATCAGAAGCCGGGTGGCATCGATCACCGTCAGGGTCGGACGAAATACGGTGGCGATATCCGCCAGCTTTTGATCGATATAATGGTGAAGCTTTCCCCGGTTTCCGCCGAGAATCCCCATCGTGTTTTTCAATCCCAGAGAGAGTTTGGTCAACCCATGATGCTTGGCAACCGGGACATTGATGTAGCAGTCAGCATCCAGAGCATCTTTGTAAAACTCCCACCGTGTCAGTGATTTCCCCTTTTTCAGGTCAATCGGAACGTACTTGCGGTCATCCATGAATTCCACCTTCACCTTGCTTTGCTGAAGGGATTCCAGGAGCGGTTGAATGCCGCTGTTCACATAGCATCTGCGATCTTCATTACAGGTGCGGTCGAAGATCCGAACCTCTGAAGCCCCGGCAGCAAGTGCCTGTTCGACCAATGCTTTGACCACCAGCGGATGGGTATTCGCGGCCTGTTCCGGGGATCGGTCCCATCCGATATTGGGTTTGATGACGACCCGATTTCCCGGCTTCACAAATGCGGCCATCCCACCCAGTGGTTCCAGTGATTTGACCACTAAAGCAGCATAGTCGGTTCCCCGGACCACAGACAGTTTCGATGATCCGGATACGATCGGTTCCTGGGCAGAGATGTCAAATACCGGTACTGACATCAATGCACCGGCTGACCATAATGCCGCATGTTTTAAAAATGAACGTCGATCCATATCAGTTATCCTTATGGTGTGTGTCGCTGAAGCTCCACGTTGGGGTTGTATTTTATTGTGTCGCTGACGTACCGCGTTCAGTCTGTCGTGTTTCTGACGTGCCATGCCGGGGGTTATGGCGGACTTCAGTATCCAGCCATTTCTGAATGATATCATGGACACCGTCATTGATACGGTGATCACCATGGAGTTCTTGGAACGTATACGTTGCTCCCGCACGTTTCAGATAGGTTTCGATCTCACGGGAGGACGCGATCGGAACGACGGTATCCTCAGTACAGTGAACGATCACGGGTTTGACTTTTTTTCGTTTGAGCGATTGAAAATATTTGTCGTTTTTCAATAATTCGGGAAGAAATCCGGCATATGCCAGATAAGAGCTTACTTTTTCCGGGTGGAGCAATGCGCAGGCATTGGCCAGGCCAGCTCCCTGACTATGCCCCAGAATGAATACTTTTTTGCCTTCGGTGCGGTACTTTTTCTGAACATCTTTGACACAGGCAAACACCCACTCCACACTCTCCGGAACAATTTCGGGTTCAACTTCACCTGGGATATCGAACGGAGGCCAGATGGAGTAAGCGCCTTCCTTGGCCATGGATGCTCCTCCCAATACCGGATAAGGCGATCGGGGAGCGACATAGATGATGCCATCGCGCCCCAGAGTGTCTGCGAGTTCGCCATGACGGAGTTCCGAGGAGCCTCTCCCGTGAAGTATCACACAGACGGGATATGTTTTCCCGGATGTTTCATAGTCGGGTGGCAATGCAACAATATATGTTCCATGACAGCTCATCTCCAGTGTCTGACGCTGATAACCTTGAGGACCACCGGTTATTTCAGTCTGTTTTTCACACTGAGCCAACGCCGCTTTGAATCGTGACTCCTCCCGGATCAAATCGAGATCCGTATCCTGTCTGGCGTGGTCCGCATCGGACCATCCGGATTCCACTGCCTTCTCAAATGCATCGACCGCAAACATTTTCTCACCGGAAAGCGCCCAGCAGCAAGCCAGGTTATACCAGGCATTCATATCCCGGGGACTGGCCGCCAGCCATAACCGGTAATATTGCGTAGCCATTTTCAGGTCTTTTTCCATCAGATAATCCGTAGCGATTTCCAGATAGGATTTCCCCAGTTGATGGGCTGGCATCGTCGGCTCCGGTTCCTGGACAAATCCGGTCGGACAGATCGCCAAAATGCTCAGAAATGCGATCAGAGCGAATTTCCAAATGGGGTTGCGATGTAAATCATGTTTCATAGTCACCTCCCGATTGGTATCTAACAGCCATCCCTACTATACCCCGAACAGGAGATGAGGTCAAAAGGCGCGGAAACCAGATCTCACTGGCTGGAAGCTCTGAAGATTATCAGCATGCCGTATTGCGGGAGTGGAAGAAAAAAACTATAATCAAAAGATATTATCGCATGGTAATTCATCCATTCGTACAGGAGGTCCAATGGACGAACTCAGAATCGAATATAACAAGATCAGACTGATCGGTTTTTTGGGGGGATTCAATCTGGCGATTTACGCAGTCGTTGTGGAGTATCTGGATGGCCGGTTCCATCCATTTTCAGGTTTTGTGCCGGAAGCACCTGCCAATAAACTGGCACTTGCATTTCTGTTGATCAATGTTGTGATTTTCGTCTTTTTGAGTTCTTTGAAATTTCACCCGATGAGCCGGAAATATCATCTGACCCGAAACAATCTGACACAATGTTTCATGAAAAAATCTGTGCTCATTATGGCATTGGTGGAAATCCCGGCGATCCTCGGACTGGTTCTGTTTCTTATGGTTGGGAATAAATTATTCTTTTATCTGTTTTTCGGGATTTCCATTATTATGGATCTCGGCTTTTTCCCTCGGTTCAATCATTTCAGAAAGTGGTTTGAATCGCAGTTGCAGTAAAGAAATTCACCAAAGACTTCAGCAAAAGTAGACGCGATTTCCAGCCGCGTTGCGAAACAGCATGAAGATGTTAGATCACGTTTGTAAATAGAGGAAAGCGGCAGGATGCCGCTTCTACTTTGGATCTGTCGGTCGATTTTTAAGGAATGGCTTTAGAAGGAGTGATGTATGTCTGCGGAGTTTCATATCGATGAACGCCGGATACGGGCACTGAATCCCAAAAGATACGAACAAGGTCCGGTTGTTTACTGGATGAGCCGCGATCAGCGTGTTGATGATAACTGGGCTTTACAGATCGCTCAGGCCATGTCGCTGGCATATCACCAGCCCCTGATCGTTTTATTTTGTCTCGTTCCGGAATTTTTAAAGGCGACGCTCCGCCAATACCAGTTCATGCTGGATGGTCTCAAGGAAATTGAATCACATCTGGAAGATCTGCATATTCCGTTTGTGCTGCGGACAGGTGATCCGGGGCAGACACTGCCTCAATTTTTACAGGAAACCGGCGCGGGAGCGCTGTTGACCGACTTCGATCCACTCCGGATAAAACAGCACTGGAGAATCCGCCTCATCGATCAGATAACGATACCCTTCATGGAAATCGATGCGCACAATATCATTCCCTGCTGGCGTTTGTATCCGAAACAGGCATTCAATGCCGCCATCCTCCGCCGAAAAATCCATCAGTGTCTTCCGGAATACATGGATGCTGTCCCACGCTTACAATCTCAGCCGATGACATTGGATTTCGACCGAACCGACTGGCCGCACATCCAGCAATCGCTCCGGGTGGATTCCAGCGTCAAACCCATTTCATGGCTCGTTCCGGGTGAGCAGTCAGCCAGGCACACATTGAATCAGTTCCTCAAACAAAAATTGCCGGATTATCATCGGTTCCGAAACGATCCGGTTGCGGATGCCCAATCCGATCTGTCTCCCTATCTGCATTTCGGACAGATATCTCCCCAACGAGTCGCAAAAGAGATCATGACTGCGGCCATCCATGCGGACCGGGAACACGATATACTCCTTTCAAAAGATGCGTTTCTGGAAGAGATGATTGTCCGACGGGAGTTGTCGGATAACTTTTGTTTCTACAATCCACAATATGACTCGATGGATGGATTTCCGGAGTGGGCAAAACGAACCCTTCAGGATCATCGGAACGACACTCGCGAATACATCTACAATATGGCCGACCTCGATGGAGCCCGGACGCATGATCCGTTATGGAATGCCGCTCAGAAAGAGATGATCTTACGAGGCAAAATGCATGGATACATGCGCATGTACTGGGCAAAAAAGATACTGGAATGGAGTCCTTCACCCGAAGAAGCCCTCCGCACAACCATTCATTTGAATGACACCTACCAACTCGACGGCCGGGATCCCAACGGATATGCCGGGATCGCCTGGAGCATTGGTGGACTCCACGACCGGCCATGGATGGATCGCCCGATTTTCGGAAAAATTCGGTATATGAACGATAAAGGGTGCAAATCCAAATTTAATGTCCTAAAATACATCGAACAGGTGGAGCGACTGTGTCGCACTTCCGGATCAGGTATACATACAGCCTGAAATTGGATCAGAAAGGAGTGGTCATGGGAGAGTCGAACGTGCAATTGAAGCAACGGGCATTGGCGATTGTCGCCCGTCTGGGACAGGATTATCCGGAAATTCGTCATCCGCTGGATTTTGAAAACCCGCTGCAATGCACGATAGCGACGATTTTATCGGCTCAATGCACAGATGCCCGTGTCAATATGGTGACTCCTGCCTTGTTCCGGAAATACCCGACGATTGAAGCCTTTGCCAATGCCTCCCAGGAAGAACTGGAAAACGATATCCGATCCACCGGATTCTTTCGCAACAAAGCGACCGCGATCCGGAAATGTTGTGCAGCCATCCTTGAAAAACATGGCGGACAGGTTCCGGATACGATGGAAGAACTCCTCCAGTTGGACGGGATCGGCCGAAAAACAGCGAACTGTGTGCTGGGGAATGCCTATGGAAAACCCGCTGTGATGGTCGATACCCATGTCAAACGGCTGAGCTATCGGATGGGACTGACATCCCACACCGATCCGGATAAGATCGAATTTGA
Source organism: uncultured bacterium (assembly GCA_964512995.1). Taxonomy (GTDB): domain Bacteria; phylum CSSED10-310; class CSSED10-310; order CSSED10-310; family CSSED10-310; genus CAZELM01. The sequence goes on along the minus strand of CAZELM010000025.1, from coordinate 39,523 downwards.
TATCAAGGCATTGTTACCGGAAAATCAATGGATGACCGCCTCCCATCTGCTGATCATCCACGGACGAAGGATATGCAAATCCCGCAACCCCCAATGCACGGGCTGTTCGATTTACGATCTATGCCAACGAAACGGCCTCGATATAAACGAGGAAACCGATTGAACTATTTCTAAAGGAGCAGACATACGATGACCCGAAAACCGATTTGTTCCGATAAAGCCCCCAAGGCTATCGGCCCCTACTCTCAGGGAATCCGAGCCGGTCAGCTTTTATTTCTATCCGGCCAGATCCCCATTGATCCACGGACCGGAGAGATCGAACCGAATGATATCAAAGCCCAGACACGACAGGTTCTGGCAAATATTCAGGGATTGCTGAGTGATCAGAATTTATGGCCGGAAGACGTGGTGAAGGTCACGATTTTTTTGAAAGATATGAATGATTTTGCGGTTGTCAATCAGATCTATGGAGACGTCTTTCGAATGGATCCACCGGCTCGGGAATGCGTCGAAGTCGCCCGGCTCCCCCGGGATGTGCTGATTGAAATATCCTGCATTGCGATGTATCGGACATCTGAAGGAGCATGACCGTATGATCAAGGGAATTCCAGCCAATATGCTGAACGAAGTGCTGTTCACCAATCTCGTGTTGTCCCTGGCCAATGCAGCCATGATGTCTCTGGGAAAATCGCCCAATCCTGTCACCAATCAGATCGAACGGGATCTGGAAATGGCGGAGATGAACATTGAAATGCTCAGTATGCTTCAGGAAAAAACCCGCAATAATCTGACGGATAAGGAAGAAACGCTTCTGACCACCACGCTCACCAATCTGCGATTGAACTATGTGACCGAAATGAAAAGCACACCCTAAATCCAATAAGCGATCACGTCGATCGATATGTGACGAAATTAGCGAAGTGGCCATTCCGTCACCGGTCTCACATACACGAAAAACGGCATCGGCGGAATTCCCTCAACCCGCCAGCCATGTCGATGGATTGATCCGCGCTGTTCCGGCCGACGTCCCTCTCCCGGACACTGCGTTGGGAGAGGGTGAAGAGGATCTTGCACATCTAAAACCGAAGCAAAGCGGCAGGATGCCGCTTCTACATATAGGGATAGCTGCAATATCGTTGAATGATACCATTCAGTGCATCAATTCCTTGCGCATCCGAAGGATATTTTCACGTCTCCCGACAACGATCAAGGCATCCCGCCGCGTCAGAATCCGGTCTGGGCTTGGAATCTCTGAGCTGATCTCTCTGCCCTCCGGTGGCTTGATCGCAACGATGGTGATGTCATATTTCCCTCGAAGCTCCAGATCACGAATGGACCGATCTGCCATCTTCCCCACAACCGGGATCAATTCAACAGAATAGCCATCTGGAATATTGACATAATCACTTCGGGGTTCCGCCTCAGACCGCGTGACAAATTTCAATCCGAGCGTTCCTTCCCGGAGAATCTCACGATTGTAAAGCGTAAAAATATCCCGATAGCTGATGATTCCAAGAAATTGATGCGTGGTGATATCCACCACGGGCAGTTCCTGAACACCGGTAACACAAAAGATCCGGATGCACTGCATGAGCGTTGTATCCGGGGATACATTCGGATAAGATCGATCAATCAGATCTGCTGCTTTACGTCTGGAACCGATGCCTTCGACATTGAGAACCTGGATGATATCGTCCGGTGATATCTCTCCCTGGTATGTACCATCGAGTTCCACGACATAGTAATGATTTTCCCGGCAGTTGATCATATCATTGTAAAGCCGCTCAAACGGTGTTTCCGGATCAATGGTCCGGATGTTGACATGCATGATCTCCTGGACCGTGTTTCGATTCATTACAGCGGATTCCAGACCCATATTCAGATTCACTCCCCGTCGGCTCAATTTGGCGGTGTAAATGGAATCTTTCCGAAGCGTGGATGTGATCATCGTGGCGAAGATACATGTCGCCATCAGCGGAAGAATGATCTTATAATCATTTGTCAGTTCAAATAGGGTGATAATGGCCGTAACCGGCGCATGAGTCACAGCTCCAACCATAGCGCCCATCCCCACCATCGCATACGCACCACTGGCTCCCGTAACGGCGGGGAAAAGATAGTGCACCAGTTTCCCGAAAGCGCCGCCAGTAATCCCACCGATGAACAATGACGGAGCAAATACTCCACCAGATCCCCCAGCTCCCAGAGTCAGTGATGTTGCCAGGATTTTGATCGGAATCAATGAAAGCATGATCCAGAAACCGAGATTGTTGGAGAGACTCAGAGTGATCGTCTGATATCCATTCCCATATACATGCGGAAAGAAACAGATCAGTGCACCCATGCCAATGAGTCCGGTTGCGGGTTTCAGATATTCCGGAATCCGGAATCGTCTGAACAGGTCTTCCATCCAATGGATCGCATTCATGAACAACAGCCCAACACCCGCCACCAGAGTACCCATGATCAGGTATAACGGGAGTTCCCATGGGCTTTTCAGTTCATACACCGGAACAATAAAGGATGGAATATCGCCGAGATGGTGCCTGGAGATGACCGTTGCGATGACGGAGGAAACCACCAGAGGGCTGAATGTATGAATCGCAAAGTTACCGAGGATGATTTCTATGGCAAACAAGACCCCGGTGATAGGCGCGTTGAATGTGGCGGCGATACCAGCCGATGCACCGCACGCCACCAGAATCTTGACGCGTTCGGGAGGGAATTTCAGGAGTTGACCGACCGTGGAGCCGATGGCTGAGCCGATCTGAACGATCGGACCTTCCCGGCCCACTGATCCACCCGTTCCCAATGTGATAGCGGATGCCAATGCTTTGATGGCGACGACCCGTGGCCGGATCCTGCCACCGCGGAGAGCCACCGCTTCCATCACCTCCGGGACACCATGCCCTTTGGCTTCCCGAGCGAAAAAGTAGACCATGGGACCCACGATCAGACCGCCGATCGATGGAATGAAAAGTTTGATAAACCAGGGGGTATGCCTGACAATATCGAGAACGTCTTCCCCGGAGCCAATGGCCAGCATTTGAACGGTGTTGATCATAAACCGAAAACAGATCGCGCCATACCCGCCACATACGCCAATAATCAGGGATATGAGGATAACGAACGTATTCTGGTGAATTTTCAGGTAATCAACGCCTTTGAGAAACATACGATGCAGATAATGTGTCATTTACTCGATTGGTCCATTCCGTCCGCAGGTTCAACAAATCATGCCCCGGCTTTGCAAGTAATAGTACCGGCTGCCGCATGAGAACGTCCGGAAAAACAAACAGCCTTCAGACTGTTTTCTCTGAAGGCTGGATCTTGAAACAGAATATTATTTCTTGTCGCTGACGAAAATAACAGGAACGAGACCCCCGCCCTGATGGACATTGATGATATTGCCAGCAGCAGCTCTCAAAAAGGCGCCAGCGAATTCTCCGGCATGGGACCAGTAATTGATGTTGATGTTTTTGGGCTGGAAGCCTTTATATTCGCCATGTTCGACCACGGGGAATTTGTCGACCGGTATGGAGACAAACTCCTGAACCGCATAATGCTGATCGGGACCCGTCGCCTTGTTGACGGCGTCTTCCCATTGCGCCTGAGAACAATCCACTCCCAGGAAGATTCCGAATCCGCCATATCCTTCATTGGGCTTCAGAACAAAGCTGTTCTTATTTCCTTTCAGCAGTGCGGAAATTTCGGCTGTTTCACCGCGATACGTTTCCATTTCACCAGGCCGGATCAAGCGCGTCCAGGGAACGGTCGCCTGCATCGTTTCCCACTCTTCATCCGTGAACAGATGCCGGTATTTCTCATCGCTCATGATCGCCGGCAATGTCTTGAAATCACCGGTGGCAGCTCGTACCGGATTGACAAAACAGATATTGCCATCCCGATAAGCCTGGATGATGTTCTGAACACCATTCCAGAACTGCGGTTTGATGAAATCATCGATGGCGTCCCGATATACCGCATCGATCAGCGTATCTTTTACATAAACGTTTTTACCATCATACCGGAAATCGGATGGATCAGCAAATACGGTGGGATATCCCCGGTCATTGTATCGATTGACGATCTCCAGAACATCGTTGAGAATGGTGGAGTCGCGCCAGCAGACAATGGCGAAAGTCGGTTTGTCTTTGGGTTTGATCCCTTTCACCGCACAGAATTCGCTATATTTTTTGAGCATGGCCTGGAGATGGGTATTCAGGAGATGATCGGTATGCAGATCATACTTTTCGCCCAGCTTTTTGATGGCGGTCAGTGTCATGAAGATATCCAGCATCGCATCGTTCCAGCCCATGCCGCTGGGATCACCACAGTTGAACTCCAGAAATTTCATCTCAGCGGTTTCCGGATGGTAAAAGCAATCCAGCCGGACCATGACCTGATAGCTCGGGTAAATCGGGTCCACTTTGGATAACTCCGCAATCAGCCCCTTCTGGTACACCAATCCGTCAAAGTCGAATCCTTCGAGGAACAGCTTCCCGACCTTTTCAACGCCTCGAATAATATTCCGGGTGTGTTTGGCGATCAGCGGCCGATGTTTCATATCGACGAAGTATGGCTTCAGGAATGTCGGAAAGGGGTGCTTTTCGCCTTTGATTTCCATGTCCATCCCTTTTTTCGCCATCTCCGCCTGCAAATATTTCATTTGATTGACGGGATCCGTTCCAGCGACGATCTGTTCATAATCATTGTTCAATCTGTGAAGCAGGTCCATGATACCTCCCTTTTACATCTTACATCATTTCCATTATCGGAATCATTTTTTCTCAGGATATCCCCGAGGGGTACGCGCATCGTGTCAACTTCTTCTTTTATCCGCTTATTGGAATGATTTCAAGATCTAACATCATCTTTTTGATGTCCGGGAGTTTTACGATGTGAATGATCTTGAAAATTTGCCTCATCCCGACTCTTCTCCATGAATGGAGAGGGTCGCCGGCCGGAACAGCACGGACCAATCCACAAACAGGGCCGGCGGGGTGAGAGTGACAAGACGCTGGCAGGTTTGAACCGTGGCGGTTTCCTTTTATACCAGGCGGTTTACTGTTTCAAACCTGCCACAACAATTTCAAGGAATCGCGCAGTTGCTCGCGCCAGCAATCCCAGATTCATTAACCAGAACGTGATTGATTGGCTACCCTCACCCTCAGTCCTTCTCCCGGCGGGAGAAGTGAGGTAAGAAAGGTTGGTTTGTGCATATCCCTTCTTTACCCTCTCCCAGTAACATAAAAAACCCCTCCACAATGGGAGGGGTTGGTATTTTCTGATAATCCCCGGTATGGTCCGGATGTTCAATGCGTCATCTCAGCTCATGACCCGGGATTAGGGATTCCATCAAAATCAGAGCGGATCGACGCAGGTTCCAATACCGAGAGCGGCATAGAAGATTCCCTGAGCGTCTCCGGCCGAAACAAGCGTGTCACCGTTACAATCCGCAGCACAATATTCATCCTGCGTCGGAGTGAATGTTCCCAGAGCGATATAGAATGCCGTCTGAGCGTCACCGGCGGAGATCATACCATCGCCGGAAACATCACCGGTATGGAGGCATGCACCCTGAGTCGGGGTTGGGGTCGGTGTGTTCGTCGGAATGGGTGTGGGCGTATCTGTCGGTCCGCCCGGTGTGTTCGTCGGCACAGGTGTATCTGTCGGTCCGCCCGGTGTGTTCGTCGGAACAGGCGTATCCGTCGGTCCGCCCGGTGTGTTCGTCGGAACAGGCGTATCCGTCGGTCCGCCCGGTGTGTTCGTCGGAACAGGTGTATCCGTCGGTCCGCCCGGTGTGTTCGTCGGAACAGGGGTGTTCGTCGGGATCGGAGTGTCGGTGGGTTCTGGAGTTGGTGTATTGGTTGGAATCGGTGTGGGTGTATCTGTGGGTAATGGCGTATCGGTAGGCGTATTCGTTGGTGTGCTGGTGGGTCCTGGAGGTGTATTCGTTGGAGTAGGTGTGAGTGTGGGTGTCAGAGTCGGGGTTTGAGTCGGCGTGTTCGTCGGCGTCGGTGTCAAGGTCGGGGTTTGAGTCGGCGTATTCGTCGGGGTTTGAGTGGGTGTATTCGTCGGGGTCGGCGTCGGTGTCAATGTCGGCGTATTTGTTGGTGTCGGTGTCAATGTCGGTGTCAGCGTCGGCGTCAGGGTGGGCGTATTCGTTGGAGTGGGTGTCAGTGTCGGCGTCAGGGTGGGGGTGTTCGTCGGGGTCTGAGTCGGGGTCTGAGTCGGTGTATTCGTCGGGGTTTGAGTGGGGGTATCTGTCGGGGTGTTGGTCGGGGTTGGCGTCGGCGTCGGTGTTTCGGTCGGCGTCGGCGTCGGTGTGGCGGTTCCACACACATAGGCGAAGATGCCGTCATCAACCCGCCATCCCAGAAGATCATCGGTAACCGTCAGATCCAATGCGGATTCTTCCCCATTCGCACAGGTCGGGCACAGAACCGTAAACGTGAATACGGCCAGACTGCCATAGCTCTGAGCCGGAATTTCATCGGGATACGCAAATGCTGCCGCTCGCAACTCACCGAGTGTCACTTCCGAACAATCGAACATAATCCATGGCGGATCCAGATCACCCTGCACACATCCATCATACTGGAGCATCTCGGGATCATAGGTCAGTGTAAAACCAAACACGTCAACACCTGTTTCCAGATTGTTGATCATGACCGGCACCTGAATGATCTCACCCACACATCCCTGTACATCCGTGATAAACACTTCATCGGTCGTCACAGGTGTCGGAGTGGCGGTTGGCGCACACGTGCAGGTGAATGTCCCGCTGTCGATACCCCATCCCGCCATGTCGTCAGTCAGGTGATGGATCCGGATCGGAGAGGTATCTCCATTGGGCGTCGAGCAGATCACGTCGAATGTCAATGTCGCAATGCTTCCCGTGCTGTCGACCGGAATGTTATCCGGATAGGAAAATCCGGATACCCGGACCTGACCCGGAAGCGCTTCGTGGCAGCCAAAAAGAATCCATTCCGGATCCAGCTCGCCGGCAACACAACTGACGAAACTCAGCGCCGTCGCATCAAAATCCACATAAAATCCAAATGCATCCACTTCCGTCTCCGGATTGGAGAGCGTCACATCGACCTGAATCGTATCTCCCGAGCAACCGGAAAATTCCGAAATGGCAATCAGATCCGTGGTGGATGGGGTCGGCGTGGGTGTCGGTGCGCACTGATAGGTGAAGGTGCCGTCGATCGCAGTCCAGTCTTCGATATCATCGGTGAGATCGCTCAGTGTCATCAGGCATTCATCCCCACTGACGCATCCCGGACAGTTGACCTCGAATGTCAGAGAGATCAGGCTTCCCATGCTTCCCATCGGAATATTTTCCGGGTAGGCAAATCCCGACGCCATCACGACGCCAGGCGACGATTCATTGCAGCCGAACAGGATCCAGGACGGATCCAGATCACCGGCTTCGCAACTGACAAATGTCAGCTTATCCGTGCAGTAATTCAGTTGGAGTCCGAATGCATCGATATCCGTGTTGTACGTTACAAGGTTGACATCGACCACAATCGTATCGCCATCGCAACCAGTGGCATTCTCAACCCAGATCGTTTCACCTTTGGAACCCGGAGGGGGGCCTTTGGAGGCATCCGCCACCGCACCCGTCAGTATAATCGACAGGCACATGACAAAACTAACCAGGAAACTCATCATCTTATTTTTCAAATTGAACTCCTTTCCTACAACGATTCAGCTTCAACAAACGGGTTTAAAGCGTGGAGTCCGCCCGGCTCTCATCGAGCCGGGCGATTCGCATTAACGGTTGAAGGTTCGGGTTATCATCAGGACTTGAAGCCGATCGCCGTTGTTAGTTCGTTATTCCAATGAGTGATTCTGCCGTCCGGTTGATGGTACCCACAACGTGCGTCCCTCGAGATATCCCTGTGTCTTCACTGGCTTCACATCACAGAATGTAAATGTTCCGCCCAGACCATTCCAATTCACGAGATCATCCGTTAAATCGGTGAAATTGAGATTGAATGTCTGTCCAAAATGGCAGGGATCACAGGTCACTTTGAAGGTCAGCGTTACGAGCACGGAGTTGCTGCCGACGGAGATCACATCAGTCGGTTGCAGGAATCCGGCCACACGGAGTTCTCCGGGGGTGGATTCATTACAGCCGAACATGACCCAGTCTTTCTGAAGTTCCTGATGGGCGTTTTCAACGTATTCCAGCGATTCCGGGTTGAATTCCAATGCGAAACCAAACGCATCGATGGCATTGCCCGGATTGGAGATATGGATCTTGACCTGAACGAGATCGTCTTCACATGCGGCTACGTCTTCAATCCAGATCAGATTGTTGGCAGCCAGATCGGCGATCAGTTCGTCTTCGGAACTGGCAACCTGTGAGAGTTCGATCTGGTGTTCGGTCTTGAGGACTTCCACCGGCTTGCGGGGAATGTAGGCTGCGCCTTTGGCTAATGGATCTGCACAGGAGCAATCCTGGCCGAGGTAAGCCATGAAGATGCACTGGACGTCATCCATTGTTACGCCATCCTGACCGTTGCAATCTGCGGAACACTCTTCTTCGATCGTCGGAGTGTAAGATCCCAATGAGATCATAAACGCCAACTGAGCATCGCCCACTGTCAGAACACCGTCGTTGTTGACATCGCCGTCATTGAAGCACGGGATCGGGGTGTTGGTCGGGACGGGTGTCGGGGTATTGGTCGGAGCCGGTGTCGGGGTGAAGTCATCATTGATCCAGTTGAGATAATCCACATCATTGGAAACCCGCTGAGCACCCTGGTTGTTGTTTCCATTGTTCACACAGGCATCCTGGAAGAAACTGGTATCCAACGGTCCACCGGATTTGCCCCAGTAATTATACCGAGCATTGATACAGGTGGTTGTTGTGGCGTTGTACACCGCATAGCTCCTGTGACCCTTGAACGAATTCATGTCTGCTTCCGCGCCACCGATAATGGGAAGCGCTGAACCGGTAATGTAAATTCCATAACCAGCGGTGGGGATATTGTTGTTCTGGATCAGACAGTTTTCGATCTCGGCCCGGGTGTTGGCATTGGTAATATAAATACCATACCCGCCCGATGTGCCGACCGCGTTGTTTTCAATCGTTGTTCCGTCGATCACTGTCACGGGCGCACCCAATGTGGTCTCATCAATATAGACACCATAACTGGCGTGACCGTAAATCTTACCACCGGTGATCTGAACCGTACCGGGAGAAGCATAGACGCCGACGGTGGTTGACGTGGAATTGCCGTAGATCTCACAGTTGATCAGCGAGGGATTGGCATCAGCGGAAACAGCGCGGACATTGTAATCCTGAGCGTAGCGGATGATCGAGTTCCGGATGACCGGGGAGGAGGCATTGCACTGAATGTTATCATAAGATGATGCACCGCCATACTCGACCACGCAGTTGTTCATAGAGGTGATATCGTCGCGGTTGTAGTTGGCGAAATAGATGCCATACCACTGACCCGGCGCGGGGGATGCGTTCCAGGTTGTGAAGGTGATGGGTTGGGTGGCTGTTCCGTTGGCGATCAGAGCGCCCGGGAGTGTTGATGTCGTGTCATGGCCGATCCACAGATACACAGACTGGAATTTGAGTGTCGCGCCCGGCTGAATGGTCAAGGTTGTAACACCATCGGCTCCGTTGGTTCCCTGGACCCACACATGCTGTGTAGAATCGATGTAATACGGAATGCCCAGGTTCTGCCAGATGCTGTCGGTGGTGATCGTGTCGCCGCGGACCTGAATCATCTGATAGGTGTTTCCGGTGAAGGTCGCACTGACCAGACCATTTACTCTGGACGCGTAAATAAAGATCGGATACGTGGCATTGTTGTTGAACTGGCAGTCGGTGACGACCGGCGCATCTGCGGACGCATTGCAGTACAGACCATAACTTGTGTTGTTCCGGACAATGGTGTTCAGCATGGAGACCGTGGACGTATTCACGAGATAGACACCATAGCTGTTGTTGTGGTGAATGTCGCAGTTGTTGATCGTGGCTGTGGACTGCGTGTTGATCTGGAATCCCTGGCCGCCGGATGCATTGTCGATCTCGCAGTTGTTGAACGTGCCGCCGGCATAGTTGTAGAGATACACATTCGGTCCGCTGCCGTATTTGATCTGGCAATTATTGAAGACGTTCGCGGTATTGTAATTAATGTAGACGTTTTCATAGCTGCTGTAACCGCCGTACAGAATGTTGGTATAATCCAACTGGCTCGCACCGGAATATCGGCTGAAATACACGCCGTCCCAATATCCCGGAGACGTAGAATTGTGGGCGGTAAATACGACGGGCGATGTGGATGTGCCTAAGGTGCGTACTACACCACGAGCTGTCGTTGTGCTATCATTACCTAAATACAACCCGCACGTAGATCCAAACCGAAGCTGCGCACCGGCATTGATCGTCAGTGTCGTGGTGGTATCGGGGCCATCATTACCCAGGACGGTGATATCACCGGCAATGTAATACGGATCGCGGGCTTCCCAGACACTGTCGAACGGAATCGTATCGCCATACACATAAATGAATTCATATGTATTTCCGCTGTAGGTGCAGTTGACCAGATCCTTGACATACCGGGCTGCAATATACACGGGGTACGCTGTGGTGTTTCGGTTGAATGCGCACCGGGTCATCACCGGTCGGTCACCGGTTCCATTGGCATACAGACCGTAACTGGTGTTGTCTTCGATCGTCGAATCTGTCACCGTGACGGTTGCGCCATTATACACATAGATACCGTAACTGGTGTTGTGATGGAAGGAGCAGTTGGTGAGGATCGGGCTGGCGGATGTCTGGCTGTAGAGACCCTGACCAGAGCAGTAGGCGATTTCGCAGTTGGTGAATGTCGGGGCTGCCGGGCTGTTGGTCACGAATACGTTACCGCCGCTTCCATAGTAGAACTTGCAGTTGGAGAATGTGGGTGAACAAGCATACACATAGATGTTTTCATTGCTGCTGTATCCGCCATAGTACACATCACAGTATTCCATGTTGGAACTGCCGCCGTACTGATAGTAATACACACCGTCCCAATATCCCGCGCTTTCAGACCAGCCGGTCATCTTGATCCGGGCATCGGCGGTGCCGACGGCGATCAGACCACCCGGAGAGGTCGATGTGTTGGTGCCGATCCAGAATCCGCATGTAGAACCAAATTTGAGTTCCGCACCGGGCTGAATCGTCAGTTTGGTGATGCTGTCTGTGCCATACGTGCCGATAACACTGACATCGCCGGAAATGTAGTACGGGGTATATTGATTGAGCCAGAGCGCATCGACACTGATCGTATCACCGACGACATAGATCGTATCGAGACCGCCGCCAATCCCATTATACAGATAGGTATTCAATGGGGTGCCGATCTTGTCGACACATCGGGCATAGATGTAGATCGGCCGGTCAGCGTTTCCGATAAAGGAGTTTCCGGTGATGGTCGGATAGGTATTGGTCGCGCTGCAATAGAGCCCATAGGAACCGGCAGAGGAAATGATGTTGTTGGTGATCACTGTGTTGCACTGCCCTGTTAATTGGATATTATCATACCCGCCACCGCTGTCCGCAATGACACTGTCTGTGATGGTTCCGTTGCAGGTTTCCCAGTAGATATTCTCCCAGCCGCTCTGATAAACCTGGCATTGGTTGAGTACTGGCGAGGCATTGGCTGCGTAAAATCCAAAATAGCCGTTATACCGGATGATGCAGTTGTTGAAGGTCGGGCTGCAGTAGTTGGCGTGGACGGAGTAATAGTATGTATAACTGCAATATTGTGAGCCCCCTTCGATGATCGTCCAGTCTGCGATGCATTTGGCGGAGTTGGCGTATCGCGCATAGTAAATACCCAGCCACTGGGCGGCACCGACAGGAGTACTCTGACTCGTGAAAATAACCGGATTCGTTTCCGTTCCCTGGCAGATCAGACCACCGGGGTAATTGGTGTCGGAGTCATGCCCGATATACAGCCGGTTGCAGCTTGGGAATCGGAGAATGGCACCTTCCAGAAGCGTCAGCGTTGTGACCTGGTCCGCACCGTCCTTCGCATAAACCGTGAAACCACCGGACATATAGTACCCAACCCAACCGCCGCCTGATTTCGCCTGACCTTCCCAGGTGGCATCCAGTGTCAATGTCTCAGCGACGATATACAGATCCTTATCCCATGTATTGCCGATAATTCTCGGGCAGTAGCGGGCGTATATATACAGTGTATACGTTGCGGTGTTACCAGTGACAATGTTGTCCTGGATGTAGGGTCCCTGACTGGCGTCAGCGCAATAGATGCCATAGCCGCTGTTTGTACGGATGGTGTTGCCCTCAATCAGCGGGGTGCACGCACCAGACATGTAAATCCCGTGACTGCCGTTGTTCTCGATGATGCAGTCGACGATGTTCGGGCTGCTGGCATTGGGATAGATTCCATACGATGCGAAACGAGAAATTGTGCAGTTCGAAATCCACATCGCGGAGGTGGATCCGAGCATATAAATACCGCTGTTCGAACTGGTTCCGGATGTCGATGTGATGGTGCAAGCCGTGATCGTCGGATCCGCATAGTTGCAGTGAATGGTGTGCCGGCCGTTGCCACCGTTCCGGAGAATACAGTTGTTGAGAATGGTCGAGAAATCATGCGTGTAATTGGAGAAATAGAAACCGCTCCACTTCGAGGATGCATTCTCGAAAATGATCGCATCAGCGCTGGCGGCGTTGGCAACCAATGATCCCGGATTGTTCGGATCGGTGTCATGACCAATGGTCAGTCCGACGCCGTCGTTGAACTGAACGACCGTTCCCGGAGAAACGGTGACCGTGGTCATGAAGTCCACGCCGTTCATCCCACGGATGTACACTTCGCCGATGATCCGGTAGGGAATGCCCTGATTGCGCCAGGTTGCATCCACCGCCACCGTGTCACCCAGGATTTCCATGTAGTTGCTGCCATTGCTGGTAAACGTATTCCCAGACGTGGAACCGATCCGGTTAGCGCCCATCCGCAACGGAATCGTTGTGTTGCTCTGGAACGAGCAGTTGGTTGCAGAGAGGCGGCAAGTGACATCATAGCCATAGATGCCGTACCCGGTGTTGGAATTGATCGCGCAGGATGTGAATGAGGGTGTTCCGGACGTGTAGGCATACACACCGTAACTGCCATTGCTGCTGATGGTGCAACTGGTGAATGTCGGGGACGATGTGTTGATGCTGTAGACACCATACGATGCGTTGGTCGTGATGGTGGTCGATGTCAGCGTCGGGGCACTGTCTCCGGTGATACTCATGCCGTACGTGCTGCTGTTGTTGATGTTGCAGTTGTTGAATGTGGCATTGGAGTTTTCCAGATACACGATACAACTGTTAGCGCCACCACCATACTGAATCGTCGTGTAATCCAGCACGCTGGCATCCGAGGTGTACCGAAAATACAGGTTGTACCAGTATCCCCGGGTCGGTGTTACCTGATTGGAGGTGAAGGTGATCGGAAGGGCTGCGGTTCCCTGGCATCGAAGGGTACCCGGTGTCGTTGTAGTTCCAATAAACATGCTCCGCAGGTTGTCGAACTTGATGACAACCCCGGCCTCAACGGTCAATGTACAGTTTGAAACAGTGACATCACCGGTGACGATGTAGATACCGTCCGCTGCCGGGAAGGTTTTTCCCAGTGTTGTATCGGATGATATCGTTCCTGAAATGTTCACGTACGCGTTTGCAGGAGTCAGACTCACTGCGGTGATTAAAACGAACATGGCAATCAAATATTTTCGCCAAAAATCTGACACGTCTTTTCCTCCTATACGTATGAGCCCGCTGAGCAACCTGCTCAACCGGGCAGTCTTGATGAAAAACCCAATTTACATATTTACCTTGGAGTCACTTGATATCGCTCATTTACCATGCAGAAGTTCCTCCCAACATCGTTGCCAATATCAGAATAGGATAAACCCGAATAATCCTTTTGTCAACAGACAAAAGAAAAAATATTTATGACACTGAGATGATCGATTTCGCACTGATTGAGCAGTTGAGCACCTCATGGAATCCTCAGCAAATATTAGTCTAAGCGAGAGAAGATTCACTGTCAAGAAACTCTGAAAACCTTCGATTTTATTTTATTGATGCACATTGAAGATATCATCAGATTACCATGACCAATCACGTGTTTCCTTCAAATAACTCCCGGCAATAACTGAATCAATACATTCTGAATGGCGAGGGAGGTCGTATGAATTGCTTACAGTCGATGCCAATGCAGCGATGGTTGCGCGTTGTCTGATGATCTGATCGGACGCATCCATTCCCCGTCCACCGGAAACGGCCACCGCATTCTCTGTAACGGCCATTGCATTCTCAGTAATGGTCATACCATTCACCGGAACCATCATCACACTCACCGGAACCATCATCACACTCACCAGAACCATCATCACATTCACCGAAGCGCTCATCACACTCACCGAAGCGCTCATCGCATTCACCGGAACGATCCTCACATTCTCCGGAGCGGTCATCACATCGACCGTGAGCGGCCATCACAGTCACCGGAGCGGTCATCGCATTCACCGGAACGGTCATCGCATTCACCGGAGCGATCATCACATTCACCAGAACCATCATCACATTCACCGGAACGGTCATTACATTCACCAGAACCATCATCACATTCACCGGAACGGTCATCACACTCACCGGAGCGATCATCACATTCACCGGAACGGTCATCACACTCACCGGTATGACCTTACTTTCACCATAGCGACGATTCCATTTACCTCAGGAAGCAATATACGAGTACAGAGGGTAGGTTTCAAACCTGCACCGGTTGTTATGATTATCAATAACAGATTCGCCAGGTTGAAACCTACCCCAACAGGGACCGGGTTTCAATTTACCCTCTCCCAACGCAGTGACCGGGAGAGGGTCGACGGCCGGAACAGTACGGATCAATCCATGATCACGGCCGGCGGGGTGAGGGGATCGCGTCAATTGCCGGTTTCGTGCCTGGTTTCACCATCACGGCCGGCGGGGTGAGGGAACCATGCCGATGTCATCGTACATCATCGTTGCCTGCGAATGACAATCCTCATCCTCATGGATACACATCACAGACGCCTGCCAAGTCCCACCCTCATCCTCGGTCCTTCTCCCGGGGGGAGAAGGAGGGAAGAAAGGGTGTTTGTGCAGAAACCTTCTTCACCCTCTGCTAAGAAACCTCTTCACGAGCGGTCGTTTTATAGGTTTCTTCATTTAGTGTCATGCGGAGCCTGTACGGCCTCCCAACCCAGTGACCCGGAGAGAGGGTCGACGGCCGGAACAGTACGGATCAATCCATGATCACGGCCGGCGGGGTGAGGGGATCGCGTCAATTGCCGGTTTCGTGCCTGGTTTCACCATCACGGCCGGCGGGGTGAGGGAACCATGCCAGGGGTTGGTTTCAAACCTGCACCGGTCGTTTATGATTGTCAATAACAGATTCGCCAGGTTGAAACCTACCCCAACAAAGAACAGAGGACCGGGTTCAATAAGAACGCTATCCTGATATTTCATCTGATCGCGTTGTCGTTTATAATCAGACCGGATGATATCCTGAAAGGGGCCGAAGGTTGGTTTCAGCCTGATTGACAGTGACCGGGCGAACCGCCATAAAATAGTCACGGGGATCGATCCTGATTCAAACCATTACGGTTCAGGTTGGCGAACCGGGAGAAGTGATCATGGATGTTCCATCATTCAATGCCGGATACTGTGTCGGAGATCGGTTTGAGATCCGGCGACTCCTCGGCAGCGGCGGTATGGCGAACGTCTATCTGGCATGGGATCTCAGGCTGCATCGCGAAATCGCTCTGAAAACGATCCGCATCGACCGGGCTCAGGATCCCAAGCGAGCCGATACGCTCCGCAAACGGCTGCTCCGCGAAGCCCAATCCGCTGCCAGACTCAGCCATCCCGGTATTGTCATCATTCACGATATCGGTGAGATACAGGATTTCCCGTATATCAGCATGGAATATATCCAGGGCATGAACCTCCGGCATTTCATGGAGAAGCATACGGCCATCCCGCTCAGTACGCTTCTCACGATTACCCGGCAGGTGGCCTCCGCACTGGATTACGCACACGAAAACGGAGTCATTCACCGGGACATCAAACCCGAAAACATCATGATCACACCGAATCTGGTCGTAAAGATCACGGATTTCGGGATCGCCCGGATGGAAACCCCGCATCTGACCACGCTGACATCCGAAGGAAAACTCGTCTGCACCTATCATTATACCGCTCCGGAATATTTCCAGGGTCAGAAAGGCAGTTTCAAAGGCGATATTTTTTCGTTCGGATGCGTAATCTATGAGCTGGTGACCGGCCGGTTTGCGTTTCGGGGGGAGACCGAACCACAGATCTGGTGGCGGATCGTTCATGGGGAACCCGACTCGCCCCGTTCCATCATCCCGGCACTACCGCCGGCAGTCGACTCTGCCATACTCGGAATGCTGGCCAAACAGCCCGAGGATCGACCGGATTCATGTATCCGAGCATTTGAAAACTTCCAGGAATCGCTCCTCGGAACACCACCCGATACGCCATTCCCGATGACCGCCCAACTGACATCTCCCCAAAAAGCCACTCCGCCAGCCGGCCGGTTGCCGGATACGATATCGGATTCGCTTCGTTTTCCGGAACACACCCGTGTTCTGAATCGCCGGAAAACAAAGTGGCTCTGGGTGATGATCGGGATAGGAACGGGAATACTGGGAGCCTTGATTCTCTACTATACCGGACAGAATTTTCCAGATCCGGACACGAAGAATCCGCATGAACTGACACTCCCGATCGACGGTATCGCAACCGCCACTCCCGGAAAGATGATCGGAGTTGGGACGCGATTGGACGAAGAACCCGAACGGGTGAACATTCCGGTGTCATCGTCCGGCATACCCACGCTGTCATCTGAAGAATCGATTCCGGGAGGTGCGCTCGTGACGCCATCGGGGGTCTCCGGGAACCTCGCACGGTCTGATACTCCTGCACCGGTTCCGGATCGGTTGCCTGAAACCGAAACATCCATGGAGCCAAAGATCAAAGATGTGCGAAGATCGGAAGTCCCGCGTTCCACGGCCGCACCATCGCCGACATCAGCGGGGGCAGTGAAGCGAACTCCGGTTCCGTCCCCCACTCCAACGGGCACACCGGCAGGGACTTCCTCGCCGTCTCCGGAGCCGACGGATACGCCTACGGTGATCCCGATCCCGGAATCGGTGGTTGCCGGGACGAATACGGTGATTCCGGAAATGACCGGAACGCCGCTCCCATCGGGATATTCCGAACAGAATGCGGTTGTGGAGAATCGTGCGGATTTTATGGATCGGGAGACGGTGATCCGGCATACGGTGCCAAAAGTCGTTCGACAGGGGGATGATATGGTGTTGCGGGTTGTTGTGAGCGGCCAGCGGGAGATAGAAAAGATCGTTATCCGGATGACGAGCAAGAAGGGATCGTTCGATGGTGTGATGAGCGTGGTGAGGGGCCGGGAGTTTGAGGGGGTGATTCCCAGTAAACGGATAACGGGGAAAACGATCGGGTATCAGTTTGAGGTGATGATGAAGGATGGGGGAGTAATTTGGAGCGAGAAGTATACGGTTGTGGTTCGTGAGCCGTGGGTGCCGTTTTAAGCGGGAAAAAAGGTTGACAAGGGTTGATGGGTCGTGGTAGATATCGACTGCTTTCGTCTTTCGATGAAAATGGGGAGATGAAGAGAATGGAGGGATGGCCGAGCGGTTGAAGGCGGCGGTCTTGAAAACCGTTGAACGTTTACGCGTTCCGTGGGTTCGAATCCTACTCCCTCCGCCAACATAGATGATCCGGGGAGGTGACCGAGTAGGCCGAAGGTGCTTGCCTGCTAAGCAAGTGTAGGGGTAACACTCTACCGTGGGTTCGAATCCCACCCTCTCCGCTCCATGATAGATGGAGGCGCGCCCATAGCTCAGTTGGATAGAGCGTTGGACTACGAATCCAAAGGTCGCAAGTTCGAGCCTTGCTGGGCGCATTAATAAAATCAAGGGGTTAGGGAGAGTACGAGAAAAATGTAATTCCTGTTATCTTACCTATATCTTACTTTTGGCGGAACTTTCTTGGTTTATCTAACCTTCCTGATTGCTCAAGATATGACGCGTTTCTTGACTGGAAGAATGAATCTATATTCAGGCAGGGAGTTCAAACGTTTACCCACTGACGGGGAATAATGACCGGATTGTATCCAGTGTATTTGTGACCCGCTTCCGCTGCCAGTGCGTTATCTAACCGCGTTATCTAACCATTTGGTGATTCCAAGTCTGACATATTTCCTGGTAGACTTTGACATACAATACTCAGACTGACACTCCCATGCATGATCGGTTTCTTTGTATCCTTTTAGCTGCTCGCAACACCGGATTCTCTGCTCGCGATTCACAGGAATTAATAGTGCTCGCGGCAGGAATATGCAAAGGATTTTTATTAGAATTTTCCTTTGGAAACAATGTAGAAATCATTAACGAATCCTATAATAAAGAAAGCATGTAAATATAGATGGGTTCGATCCGTAAGTTCCTGATCAACTGAGCATGCTGGTTGATCCTGGTATCTTCAGGATTGTTTCCGAAGGCACACAGGGCAATCCAAACTCAGACCGGATTAATATCATTCGCCTCCGCCAAGCATTGAACAAAGAAAAATTGTATCATTTCGCTTCTGGGGATTCCATTCTTATGTCTCCACGGCTTTCTGTAGCAGCATCTGGCTATTTCCGTAAAACGGCACATCGGTTTTTCCCAATACGCTTGCTGGCAGTGATGTTATCTCGTTCAGATTATCCAACGGAACAAGAACGGTCTTCGCGCCGTTATCAGACAGAAGTGATATTTTGTCGGCAAAGTGGAGCGATCTTTCAATCGCACCACCGATCGAAATATTTCCGACTACTGCCAATCCCGCTTTCAAGTTTTTGTTGTATAGAGCAGAAAGCAAGGCGACAAATACTGCACTCCCGATTCCTTCATTGATGTAGGCTCCCAGGAGATTGGTAATCTGAATGTTGATGTCAAAACTTTTTAAAGAGTGTTGCTCGTTGAGAATGCCCTTTTCGTTTGCTCTTAAATAATTGTATGTGTTTTTGATGTTTTCTTTGACTTCCTGATTGTTCGTCCCGGTCACAATCAGCTTCCCGGTGCCTTTAATCGAAACCACCTCGATTTTTACCAGCGACATGTTATTGCCGTCACTGGTTGCAGTATAACAAACTCCCGGTGCCAAGGGATTTTTTTCAATAAGGTTATTCCCGCGCTCCTCCGGTAATCCAACAAAAAATTCTTCCTGAGTCTCTTTGTCAATATACGAGAAGTTGGTGTCCCAGAATTCCATTCCTCCGATGCGTTTCAATTGTTCCTTCACACGTCTTCTCATTTCGAAGCCCAGCACCATATACTCCTGAACATCTTCTTTGCTCACATTGCCATCCGGATGCAAGAGTTTAATCAAGCCGGAGACAATTTTCCGAACGGATTTCGAGTCCCGTTGCTTTAAGTGATGACCCAGTGAAAAATGCTTATCCAGAACCTCATAGTAGGTCATTTTGCGCTGGGATTTTAGTATTTCAGAAAAATAATCGGTGCTGAATCCAAAATGGTCAGTAAAATTTTCAGGACTGAACTTGGTTATCTCCCATCCAGGCAAGTAAAGATTTATCCGGTCCAGAAATGCTGTGTCGTGATTGACCTCGTCTGAAAGTGGGCTGAATAGATTTGAGGTCTGCAATACGGTTTCAACGGGCTTGTTGATGTTCCCGTTATAAATAATCGAAGCATGTCCGGCAATCTCACCCCCCCGACCGCCTCGGGAAAACGATCCGGACTCCATATAATCTTTCATCAGAGGGATGGCGTCGTTATCTTTAAATAGCTTATCAGTGCTTTCGTCAAAACAGATCGCATCCCATTCTCCAACAGAACCGACCCGTCCGGTTGTATTGTTGACAAAGAGTTTTGCCACGGTGCCCTGTCCGCCTGAAATCAGTAACGCATATGGCGTGATTTCTTTATAAATATATGATTTACCCGAAGATCGAGGACCCAATTCCACCATATTGAAATTGGCTTCTACAAGTGGCAAAAGCCTCATCAACAGCAGAGTTTGTTTTCTGTTATCAATTCCTTCACTGTTCGGTTCATAACCAGCGCTTCTGAGAAGGAGCGTCTTCCATTCTTCTTTGGTAAACTCTTTTCTCTTTTCTGTGACCTTTTCACCGTCAAAACTTGAAAGCTGAATGGGTCTGATACCACGGACGACGAATGGATATACGGTCGTGCCAACGGTGATCAGAGGGTCGTATTCCATTTCGATGATTGCCCAGATTCCTCCCAATAACAGTTTTTCGTGATGCCTGACCAGGTCATCGCTTATATTTGCTTTTTTAATGTTGCTGTTGCTGATTGAAGCCCAATATCGGTCATGGTGCGCATCCAGATCCACCATTATTTTATCGATGATTTTATAGCGGCCTTTTTCACGAAGTTTTGATTGTATCAGGTTGCTTTCTTCCGGATTTACGTAATGATCGCGGAGGATCTTTTTTACGTTATCCATTCCTTCACTGATTTTCGTCTCATCCTCCGTGCTGCAGCTATTTGCCAATAAATACTCAAGCACAAATGCGGGAACGTTTGCCCCTCCTTTTATTTTTAAGGCTAGATCTTTTCTTACGACATATCCCCTGAAATGATCTAACGCCTTCCTGTCCACATTGTCTAACACCATATCTCATTCTCCATCTAAAATAAGCCGCCAAGATCTCTCACATCGGATTTTTTTATTGAAAAACTGTCCAACTGCTCCTGAGTTTCAGCATCCAGTAAAACCGCTTTAACTTCGGATTTTCCATCGAATGAAAACTCCAGAGATTCTACCTTACCTGGCTCCATTGAAATGATGTTGCTGCAGGCGAGATTCACAGAACCCGAAAAGATCATTGTTTTCACTTTTCTATTAACAGCAAACATGTTTGGTGCTGATGAGGCTGCCTGTATCTTGAGAACGAACAAATTGCCCACTACTGTCAGCAGCTCTTTTTTATTTATGATCGTGACTTTTAAACCTGGTATTGCAGATTCCTGTTTGCGAAAAACAAAATTCGGGATGACGACTTCCTGCGGAGTAAATCCGCCGTGAGAATATCCATATTTCCCCTTAGATTTAAATGGTCTGTGGCTTTTGGAAACATAAACATACCTGAATTCACCAGACGGGGAATCAATTTTAATCCACTCGTCGTTACTCTGTTTTTCCACGGTACGCAGGAAACGCTCATGCACTTCCGCTTTTCCTTTCACATTCGGCTCGATCTTGTCAGCTTCATCCAACAAACCTGTCAGCACAAAACCGTGGTCTGTCAGTAAATGAACTTCCGTGTATCCCATTTTGAGAAGCAGCGTGATTTTATCTGTCAGAACCTGTTCGAATTCATTAAACAGCTTCAGCGCTCCCTGCTGCAGTTTTTCACCGGCGCTATCGATGTCCTTATAGGTAAGTACAAGGTAATCAGCTCTAAGTCCATAATGCACTGCTTCGAGATCCATAAAGGAAATCGGTTTTCCTGTTTTATCCAGGAGCCACTTTTCCCGGTCTTTATGCTGAGATAGAATCGCATTGCTACCCGTATAAAGAGCGGTCATATTGCGGTCGGTCACAGATGGCAGATCAGCCAGCATGATGCCTCTCTCAACTTTAAACTGTTTTTCCAGACTATTTGCCACAAAATCGGCAATTTCGTAACGGATCCCATCACCCACAATGGCAACAAATCCCGGAGAAGCCTTTTTTAACAAGGTAATCAAATAACACTGCTGATCGGATTTGTAATCGGCAACCCAGGAAAACCATTGCGCTAAAAGTTCCCGGTTCAAGCTTTCATAATACTCCTGCAACGGGCGAATCATTGCTTCTTCCTGCAAGAAGGCTGCGTACAAATGCCGGATTGCCCGGTCAGCTTTTATGAAAGAATGCGTATAAAACTCCAAAATATGATTGAAACTGTTGCAGGTGTTTAAAGCTTTACCATCGAATTCCAATAACTCGAAAACATCCTGCCACCAAGAAGGCAGAAACGCTTGTGCCCGGGTGCTTTTTACACGAGGCGTTATCCTGCGCAGCTTTTCTGAGACAAATGATTTATCCCGCAAATTGGCGGTGAGATGCTGCAAGGCTTTTTCATCCAAAACGTTAAAACAATGATCGGGATGAGCGGACCAGGGATTGGCTCCGGAATCCATTTTGTATGCAGCAATATATTGCTCCAGGGAAGGCTTGTATCTGTCACTGTCAACCCAGTGGTAATAGACTTCCAATAACGGCGCGGGAACATCGTTGTATACCAGGCCATCAAACAATCGTTTTACGATCTCATTGGCAAGGGTTTTAGGGGGTTTGGCAATGTAGGGTTGTCCCAGAAGTTCAAACAGTTTTTCTTCGAACAACCTGCGAATATCCGGTTCTTCGGAATTTAGAAAGGTTTCCGGACTGTTCAGAAATGGCAGCAGTTCATCGTCCAGGGTTACTAATTCTTCAAGATTTTGAAGTATTTTTTTCCACCAGGCGATGTCCTTTCCAATTCCAATTTTGGCTGCGGTCAAAAGCAATGAGCTATCCATCGGAACTTGAAGACCCGTATTGTCAAACAGCTTCTTTTTCAGCCATTCAGCGGGAGTGCTCAGATCCAGACAGCCGTGAGTGAAACAATAGTCTAATAAAAAACTCAGATTCTTTTTTTCACGGGTAACATAAAAAACGACAGAATCCGTTTGATGCCTGGTTTCGGTTTCATGGCGCAAGAAAAGTTCTTCTTTTACTCTTTGCCATTGTTCGCTAAGTTTACTGTCTGTTTTTATTACTGCGAAATCCCGAGGTAATAATTTCAGTAAAAATTCGCATTGCCCGTTTGGGTCTAAAATAACGACTCGATTACGATGCGAAATCAGATGTTTTATATCTTCCAGAAACCATTTATCGATCATTCTAAAACTCCTCAGCCTCCGCCCAGAAAAAGTTTGCCTTTTTCGGTTATGGAATATTTGTTCTCCGGATTTGTCGGCTGTTCAGGAATGGTTAATGCAATTAATTCGGCTTCCCGTAAAGGTTTGAGGTAGTTATCTCGGAAGGTCTTTTCATTTTTATACCCTATCCATTCCATCAGTTTTCTCATTCTGACCGGCTCTGCTGTAAGCGCTAAAATGCTGACCAGATACCATCCTTTCTTCTTTAAAAGGTGGATACCTTTTTCGGATCGACTGGATGCTTTTTTGATTTCATCTTCAGTAAATGATTGATTTTCAGGCCATTTCAAACAGCGCAACTGGGTACCTTTTCGATGCCAGCTGGGTACCAGAAATAAAAGGATTTTTGCCCAGGGCGTCCCTGAAAGAGATGCAGGAAGAACGATATTGGCTACCCCTTTTTTAAAATGGGAGATGGATGTTTCAGGTAATCCAAGCCATGCATGGAAATCGGAAAAATAATTATCCAGAGAATTCCACATTAGCGGGATGGTTATTTTGAAAGTGTCATCTTCGCTAAAAACCGGTTTTGCGTTCTGCACATAAAGAGGAAGATATTTATACGTATTCCGGATGCCCGAACCTATTTCATCGGTCCAACCGAATGCAGTAAAAAACTTTCTGATATTTGGATTTTTCGGGAATGGATTAAAACTGCCGGGATCAATCGGACCATGAAACAAAGACTTGTTAGGATTTGTGGTGATCACGTCGCTATCCGTGATGATCAGATCCGTGGATAATGCGCTGGTATATTCACGATGAACGATGATATTGCCGATCACTTCACGAAATATCTTATCCCGTAAATCAATGCGTTGATCACCTTCAAGGTAGAACTTTTCCGAAAGATGGCGGTTTATGAAAAGTTTCAATTCGAGATAGGTATCGATCAGATTCTTTCGAAGCGTAATGCGGTCATCCCACCGATCTTTGTTTACCCTCCGCACCATTCCTTCCACCTTATATGCTGGAAGAAGGCTCTGAATAGTCGATTCCTTGCCAAATATTAATGCTGCCGCAAGCGTTAACCCCTCCTGCCCGGTGTTGAAATCTTTTCTCCAGAGAATCGAATCTTTTAGCAATTGCTCGTTGCTCACGAGGAGCCACGGGTGATCGCTACGATAATTCCGGATGAGTTGCCGCGCTTTATCAAATAGACCTGGATCGAGATCCTGTATTGAAAGATGAGGATAAATCTGTGCCTCCGTAAAAAAAGTTCGCTTACGAAGGTAGAGATCGCTAGTTTTATGCTGGTCTTTTGTAATATCGAGATCGCATTCGAACTCGCGGATGTAAATTTTTCCAGCATGGTCATGCACCTGGCTGCTTGCCTGCACCTGTATGGCAAGTACAAGTCCGTCCTCATGTTGTACGATGAGTGGGTGAACATATAAAGGAGGATTTATACAATCACGCGAGTTTAGAGCGCTTACGATGTCTTTTTGCAGCTTGTCAATCGCTTCCTGTTTTATACCGGTAATTTTGCCATCATCTTCGACTCCAAGAAGTATCGTTCCGCCATCGGTATTTGAAAATGCAACCACGGTCGGATATAGCGATGCGGGAACGGTGTCCGTTGCCGCTTTGAATTCAATCTTCAGGCATTCACCAGTCTGAATAAGCTTTTGTATCTGCTCGATTTCCATTTCGAGTCCTCTCTATTTTCCCTACCAGTCCGCCTTTAAATATTTGTCTAATTGCTTTTTATTCAACACCTCACATCGCAGCATGCCTTTTTTCTGCAAAGGCGCGATGTTCTTTCCCACACCATCGTCCAGCTTGGGATCGTATCCTTCTGCGATGAGTTCATCTATCTTTTGGGTAAACTCGGCAATTTCCTGCAACTGCAACCGGATGGTTTCTTTTTCGTTTTGGGCTTGTGCCGTATCGCTGCCCTGAAGTTGTATCTGACGATATTCAAGGGTTTCAATCCGTTTGCTCAGGTATCGGGTTTTGAGTTTGTATAAGCTGTCCCGGTTCCATTTATAGATGATGATGTAGGCTTCAAATCCCTGATATTCGCCGCTGCTCAAGTGCCAGATGAACGGAGTTTTGGGTAAATGACGAAATAGATTCAGCAAATTACTAAAATCATCAAAAAAATGATCCTCAAGGTATTCATCTATAGGTCGACCCAACAATCCATCCAGTTGCATGAACTGGGCATCGGTAAACCCCTGATCTTGGCAGTGCTGCTCCAGCCTGTCCAATAAACGCGGTTCACCCGGTAAACCAACCAAAGGAATGATGCCATCTTCATCTTCCATCAGGATCGTCCGGCAGGCATCGGCAATGAATTCCATGGCGATTTCTGCGGCACGAGCGGGTGGGAGAACCTTGCTCTCTTTGAACCAAAACCAGACATTGATGGGATTGACCTCGTGGCGGATACAGAACTCTTCCAGATCGTTGTTGGACTGATAGAGAGTGGAGAAACCTTCTTTTATCTCCCTGATTTTATCTTCTTCAAATTCTATCGAAGGCAAATTGTCTACAAAATCCTCCTGCTCTTTTGTGATTCCTAATTCACGTTTAATTTTTTCCCATTCGTCATTCCTAATTCGCAATTCGTAATTGACTGGCAGTTCGCCTACTAGTTTCCCCATTTTGATTTCAACTTGTAATCGATCTTCCGGGCTAAGAGCGTAGACTTCAAAGATAAGATCATTGATGATGGCTTCGTTGAGAAGAATGATAGTATTTTGTGCGTTTTCGAAATTCAGATGAACAAATAGTCTGTCATCCAAAGATGCGGAGCTGTAAAAATTAAGCGGAGTTTTAGAAAAATTCATTTCGTTGATTCTATATGAATTGAGTTGTTTATTTATGTAAATATTATGCGCAGCTAAAGCAGTTACCTTATCTTCTTGTTTTTTTGATGGTATTGCAAATGGAACCCGCT
Organism: uncultured bacterium; assembly: GCA_964512995.1. Taxonomy (GTDB): domain Bacteria; phylum CSSED10-310; class CSSED10-310; order CSSED10-310; family CSSED10-310; genus CAZELM01. The sequence goes on along the minus strand of CAZELM010000025.1, from coordinate 13,527 downwards.
GTAAATCACCAACCTGGGTATTCACGGTAGGATTCAAACAATCAACAATATAAGAAGCGAGAGTAGAATTTAGAAAAGCACATAGATAATATAGATTTCGAATCTCCTTGAAACAAAAAATACAAGAACCACCAGTATCAAAAATACAATTATTAGGTAGATACCTGTACGAGGCACCTTTTGCGCCACTGGCAGAATAAGTTACTCCTTCTTTAAAATAAAATTCAGAATTTCTAAGAACTGCGCCTGAGTTCAATAAGTCTTGACCATTATTGTTCCAGTCAATTACAAGCCATAAATTACCATACCATCTTTTAAATGGTCCTCCTTTTGAATAAAGTACCCACCTTTTATGCTCCGTTTTATAATCTCGTGAAATAGAATCGAAGTTTATTTCCCACCAAAATCTCAGGAATCTATTGTTATCAGTTGTTGCAGCTCCTTGAGCAGGATCAAACAGATCTTGTATCATTTTTCCTTTAAACTTCTCTCGAAATCCATCGCTAATCCAATAAATAAATGGCCAGCTTTCGATGATTTTAAGTTTGTCTTGCGATAGTATAAACAAGTGTTTATTAGGTTTTCCATTAATAAAATCTTCGATAGAATCAAGTAAATATGCTTTTTTATTTGTTTGATTAAATGTATTTGAATATTGATCAAGGGAAATAAAAACCGAATCTGACACTGAATGCTTTTTGGATTCAAACACATAAAAAGCAGGATCTACAAAAATGTTTTGTGGGAATAATCCACCCATTCCAAATTCGACAAGAACATTTATATGAAGATTATTAATTATTAACTTCCGAACATCTATAAAGGATTTTATGTACATAAAAGTTAAGGGGTGTATTAAAGCCATTTTACCTTTTTCGTCAATCATCTCAAAGCATCGTTTAATAAACGTCGCATACAAATTTGAGTTGAACTTATGCGGTTTCTTATAGTTTTCATCGAGAAACGTCTTCAGTTCCGGTCCAAAGTCAGCACTGTCTGTATAAGGCGGATTGGCAACCGCCACATCGTATTTCTGCGTCAGCAACTGCAGAAAGGTAATGGCATCCTGTGTTTTCGTGTTTAGAAAAGTAACCCCTTGCTTGTCTGTGTTCTGGGTTACGGCTTTTTGCAGGTTGGCAAAGAACGTCGAACGGAATTGTTCGTATCCGGCAAGGATTTGTTTTGTGAAAAGCCCTGGGAGCCCTTCCAGTTCTTTATCCACCAGGCCATGCAGTTTCAGACTGAACTTTTCCTCCAGCCGTATCAACGATCCGAACTTGAAAGCCTGTTGAAGGTCTACCCATAAATCAGTGACGATTTTTTCCAGTTCAGGACTGAGTTTATCGCCATTTTCAAAAAGATGTTTGACCTCCGAGTATTCCGGTAAAAAGAAATCGGAACTCACCACATTGAATCGTTCAATTTTGGCAGATCGCTTTTTGCGTTTGGCTTTGATGTATAAACCCAACTGAGCCAATTGCACTGCCCGGTCGTCCAGATCCACTCCGTGCAGGTTATGACGGATAATCAGGTCCGGGATCTCAGATTCATCGTAATCCGAGCCATAATTATCAATCTGATCCATATACAGATCGCAAAACAGATCGAATGCATACAGCAAAAAATTGCCCGATCCCACCGCCGGATCGATGATGCGAATTTCCGTAAGCGGTTTTCTGACCCTGGTCTGTGTTTGGGGTGCATTGGCAATTCTGTATTTCTCTTTGATGGCAGAATCAGGAAACATTTCCAGATAGAGTTTTCCCAGGCTGTTATCCACCAGAAACTTGACCACCCAATGTGGCGTATACACCTGGCTTTGGATGCTGACCTTGTTGTATTCTGTCTTATCACCGCTCTCTTTGTGCGCTCGTTTCTTGTAGTTGTTGTAGCTTTCATAAAGCCAGCCCAAAACGTCATCGCTTTTCCAGATGTCCGTTTCCACCTGGGGATCGGTTTCAACCTGATTGAACGCATTTATGATCCCGTTTAACTCAATCGCCGTTGGCAGTAAGTGGTAAGGATGGTGAGGACCTAAAAGCGGGATTTCATTGGCAAGGGCAGATAACTGGTCTTCAAGAAAACTCGGCAGACCCTCCTGCTCGTCATTCCGTCTGTCGGGATTTTGTTCCAGCCATAAAACGTGTGCAAATGAACGGTCGCCATGCTGGCTTCTGCGGGTGATGATTTCGGGGTGCATGGTATGGGCTTCCATGACCTTGAGCGCTGCCAGCCGATTGAAAAGGGTGAAGGTCAGTTCTTCCACCAGTTTTTCATAGGCGGCCTTTTCACTGCCCGTTTCATCCCCCAAAGCCTTCAGAACATCTATAATTCTTCTTCTCTCCTCCGTCATCACTAATTCGTGATTCGTATTTCCCAATTCGTAATTCCTAATTTGTAATTCGTAATTCCTAATTCCTAATTCGTAATTAACTCCCATTCTTCCCAAACGGTTACGGAATGCTTTATCAATGAGCTGGCGGATATGCTCTGCGTGGTCTGCTAATTTCATGGTGTTTTCCTGTCAATTCTTTTGCACGCGGATGACGCGGATGCTTCGCAGCGCGGATATACGCTGATTTTTTTTAAATTATTTTTAAAAATCTTATCCGCGTTCATCCGTTCAATCCGCCTCATCCGCGTTCTATTCTCACGAAATCTCGACTTCATCATCATCACTGAAACCAGCCACCTTCTGCAATTCCTGACGCAGCCATTGTTTATAGTCACTGACTTTAAGTTTCCGTGCGGGAATTCTGGATTCGAATTTTCTTATAATACCAATCGGTTCAGGCTTTCCGGTATCTGATTCAGGCGAAGCCTCTCTTACTAAGCTCACGCGAAGGATATCCAGTTCAATCGTTTTAGCAGAATACAAATCTATAAAAGAGAGCATTTCTGAATAGGTAAAATGAGAATGTTTATCTTTTACATCAAAATCGATCTCCACCTTTGAATGCGTCCTCTGGCTCGAAAACTGCAAAATTGTTTTGGTTTTTTGCAGCGGACCCGTATTGAGATTTGCGGGCAGTGCGTTTATTTCTTTAATCAAGGCTTTGGCATCGCTCTCTAAAAGAGTGTATTTGGCAGCCATTTCAATCGCTGCGCTTTGCATCAGGGCGAAATATTCGTCTTTAATTTTCTGTGCAATCTGCTGAATGGATGTGAAGGTTTTTACTACATCCTGGCTAAGAAGGGTATTGAATTCGGCACTCAAATCAGAAATTGTCGAATTTGATCTGGCTGCTTTAGACAATTCATCGTTAACGCTGATGATGAAAGCCTTATATTCCAATAATCTGTGGAGATTGTTACGAATAAATTTTTCAATCTTCTCGATGGCTTGAACGGATTTTATATAGGCACTTTTCTTGGTCAGGAAAATTTCAGCACGGCCAATATAGTTTGACTCGCTGACTGCACCGGTGAAACTGGCAAGCGGCTCTTTTTGGGTTTCGATGTCTGGAAACAAGTGATCGAATTCTTTGTTTTGTTTTCGCATATCATCCACTTTATTGCAGAACCGCCGGGCTAATTCCCTTACAGCATTGCTCAGGTCAAAGTCATTGCTGTTCCAATCAATTTTTTCTCTTATATGCTCTTCACATTTCAAATCCTGAAGCGTTGTAACGATCTCATTTTTCTGCTGAGCAGAGAGCGATCTGGCAATCGCCTTGAATGAAGCTTTTCGAAATTCCCTGATATTACTGAAAATGCCACTGACACCGTCATCCCTCCAGGAAAATTTCTCCTCGCCATTGTGTTTTGCCATTATTTTGCCTGCACGCATTAAAGCTGCAACCGTGGAGATCAAGGTACCAAAGGCGAATCCGGTCGGGGGATTTAACAGCTCCTTTTCCAACGTGCTGCCATCCACAAACGTGTTTCTCATTTTAAAAAGGATTTCTCCGGTTACTTTCAGGTTATCACCGATGAAGGTTCCCCGGGTATCGAAAAATTGGAAATCTTTGCCATGGAAATAGGAATGCAGCCGGCCCGCGTTGGCTTCTTTGATAATGCCGGCAGCCACACTGTCGGATAATTGTGATTCAAGCCGTTTGGTGTAAACATTTTGGATGACCTGCTGTTGCTGGGCCGGAAGAATGACATTCCAATTATCCCTGTTCAATTGATATATGTTGAAAAGGTATATTACTGCCGATTCTTTCAGGGAGTATTCAATGAGATCTCTCAACCGGTTTTCTTTCTCCTGGCGTGCTGCAGTAAAATTGCGGACAACAGCTCCCTCGTCTGATTGAGGATTACTGTATTTCTGTTCCAGATAAGTAATCCGTTCAATCTCATCAATAAGTTTATCGATCTCTTTAAAAGAACAGTTATCCGGGATCGTCCAGATAAGATCCTTGTCATTTTGATGTCGAGCCCTCAGTGCCTCTATTTCGGAAACACGATCATCACTCAGGTTATAAAGACTCTTCACTTTTATCTTCAATTGTTTCAGGGATGGACTGGTCAATTCGTCATCATTATCTGTCGTTATGTAGAAATCATATGGCTGGTTATTGTCCGAGCATTGAGCTAAACATTTTATCATTGCCGAGGATTTATAGGCGGAGACTATCTTCTTTTTTTTCACAAAACCCTGCACTGCAAACCCTTGCATTTCGTCTAACAAGCGCTGTTCAATGTCGGATGTGATGCGATAGGTATTGTTTGACACCAGAAGAACTTTCGCTTCGCATAAATCTGCCAGAGCCTGGGCGATTGTTGATTGAGATTTATGAATATCTTCCGGTTCTTTGACAAACGATTTCACAATATTCGGCAGGGTTGTCGGAGCCACTTCCGCTTCTTCCAGAAAATGAATTGTTTCGAGGAGTCGGCGGCCGGAAACAGACGATTTGTTTTCTTTCAGAATTTTCTCTGCATTGTCGTATTTGTTCACCAATCTTACCGGCGGTTGAGGTTGTGCCTGTCTGGTGATCTGCCAACCTGTTGCCACGCCAAAAAGGTCATCGTCTTGTAACTCCCTTCTTAAAATATCAAAGGTAGTGATGAGCATCCCTCTTGCTGCGACTTTGCTGGATGCATAGCCTTTTGTTCCAAAGAGAAAATTCTGCATCAAGTCGAACTGGTATTTATAGAATGGGTAATACGTTAGATACGAGTCGCTTTTATCTGTTTTGGTAATCCCTGTAGCACTCAACGCTGCATGTTCGGTTATCTTCCCCGAGTTTATCTGGTAATGTTTTTTTAATTCCTGAATTGCATTTTCATTTTTCTTAAGCAATCGATTCCGGATGATTTCATCAATCTCTGTGGCTTCCAGATGGATTTTTGTTTTAAATCGATCGGTAACTTTGGTGAGCTGCGCTCGATTTACATTCGAATTATTTATCACATCATCCAATTTTTCCTGAGCAATGGCGATTGTCCAGATTTTTCCGCCCAATGACGAGAGAGATTCACTGACACCTTCAAGATCGAGCAAGCTGAATTTATTCTGGGCGATCGCTTCGCTTGCTTCATCAAACAGGAAAACGATTTTTTCATCATTACTGATCTGGATATATTTAAATAGCTCCTCTTTCAACCGCGATGCACTGAATGTTCGCATCTCTCCTAAAATAGTAGTCATCCGTATCGAGTAATCTATCTCTGAATGGTCATCAGTGGAAATAAATATATCCTTGATTGCTTTTATATATCTGGAACTGTTGGGCCTGATCTTCGACCAGTCTTCCCTGAGTTCGGACAGAATAAAATCATCGATCTGGTGATAACCCTTTTCTGTCATAAGATGATAAAGGAAATACCCATGTTCGTTTTCCGGAAGGTTGATCGATTTCAGAAAATTCTGGAAAAGTGCAAATGCCAGACCTTTGTCGTGAGGCTGTTTTGCTATATCAAACATAACGACCCGGCAATATTGAGTGCGTAAATTTGCTATGAGATTTATAGTCAGGTCGCTATCGGTTATCCCTGTGAACCTTTGCAATATTCTATCCCGCGCAGATGTGCCGGCAATGGTCCGATTGCTTAGCAAATATCCCAGAAGTTTTCCGAAATAGGATTTCCCGGAACCATAAAAACCGGAAATCCAGACCCCGGTTTCCACGATATTTGAAGTAAAGGTGGAAACGAATTTAGTGTATTGTTCTGCCAAGCCATCTGTAACGATATAATTATCGATCTCAGTCAGAATCGCTTCTTCTGAAATATTTTGAAGGTCAATGACACTCTTGATATCTTCCTTCAGGTTTATGGTCAGAACGTCTTTTATTTTCACACTTCCTCCTTTGTTCTATTCAAGGATCAGACATCGATATTTCGACGCAGGTCGGCTGCTCAAAAACATCAGTTTATCCCCTTCCCTGGTAGCAGGGTAGAGAATTATCAGCGGCAATGCGGATTGCATGATCAGGTCATTTTCCATGATGTGGATATTATCGATTCCAGTGCCATACAACGCGCCGGCATGTATCAATACGGGAATTTTGCCTTCCTGGAGACTTTCTTCGATAGCCTTCAGAATCAATCCAAAAAGATCAGGACCATCTTCACCATCGGGGGTTTTGAATATTTGATGAAGGGATCCTTTTAACAGACTGAAACTCTCTTCCAGAGATGTCTGATTTACTGCGACGAACTCGTAAAGCACATGGTTCAAGTCAATGATTTCGTATTTTTCAGATGGCATTAACTGATTAATCCCTTTAATGTAGTCAATCTCTCTGAAAGGCTCACAGACAATCAGGATGGAATTCCCTCCATTAGCATTAAGGCGAATATTCGAATTTTCATTTGATTCAACCATTCGCATCGCTGATAAAATAATGCTTTCCGGATTATTTGAGTTCGTCATATATTTCCTCATATGACCTGGAAGTTTCAATTTTTAGGTTATCACCAGTATATAGCAAGGTGATGAATCTGATAAATTTCTTCTGCAAGATTTGCTGAATGAATACGTGTCTTTCTGAAAAGCAGTATGGCAGCCATTGGCTTTCTAAAATGTTTGATTTTGTTTCGACTGCCAGAAGCCAATACACAAAGAGGATCAGGGTTTTATCACTGAGGTATCGGTGGATGATTTCTTTACATTTACCACCTTCCAATAAATTGAATTTAGATAAAAAATAAATATATTTCCTGGCTGTGACATCCATTGTAGAGCGAGACCATTTTTTCAAGTCCATCTCTGTCAATCTCAATTCTTCAAGGCAGGCAATAACTTCTTCCTTTTTTATGGTGAATCTACCGCTGTATAATGCAGGGAAATAGACTCTGCAATTCAAATAATTCAATAATTCATTATTTACTGAAGCATTCCAAAACAGCATGAGCAGACTATCGGAAGAAATCCCTTCGTTCGTAAGGAGTTTGCTTGTCAAAGTCTCTACTTTTGGATTCTTGAAAGTCAGGACGGTTCGCATGATTGCGTGCTCATACCGTTTGATCGATTCGGTTGTCTTAATCGTAAAATTTGATTCTATTGTGCTATTGCAGGTTCTGTGACCCCTACGGATGCCGAAATAATGATTTATTAAGCGATAGTCTCCTAAACTCCCCAGGACATTTATATCTGAATTGATATTCATCGGATCAGATGTCCTTTTGTTTCGGGGATATTCCAAATCACTTTATTTTCCATAGAAGCCTCATAAAGGGGGTCGTCATTCAATGCTTATTCTAGCTGATTGGATTTGAAATTCAAAACATTGTATATTCGTTCATTTTCAACCTAAACGAACTGAAAATAAAAAATCCGGTGGTATTAAGATGCGCCAAAAAACCGGTTTCCTGGCTTTTGGCGTCCTCAAGAATAGTATCTCAATCGGAAAAATTACATTGGAATTCCAATTTACTATATTCTATTGGGATCGTGTCCACTTATATTTTTCCGATCGGAAATGAATTCAATATCTGTTCTATCTCATCATTTGTTTTTATATCTGAGTTTTTTAGACCTATCCGTTACAATATGACCTCGAATTTCCTGCACGACAGCTTCAATATTTTCACAGATTTGATCTGATGAAAATCTTAGCATCCGAATGCCATTTTTATCCAATATACTATCTCGGAATTCGAGTTCTTTTAATCGATTTGAATCCGATTTATAATCAATATCAATTGCAATACGCTGACTGGGACACCAGAAATCCGGAATCCATCCCAGTAGAATGGAACGTCTTTTGAAACGAACACCTAATTGGTCTTTCCGGAGACGGGACCATATCTTTTTATATACTGGAGTTGGATTCTTACGAAGTTTTCGGGCAAAGTCCTTTTTCCATCGCGGTACCCGGGAACGAAGGGAATGAGTTACTTTCACATGCTTGTGGATTCCTGATTCATTACTATCGACATCTCCATCAGTAACGGAATCCAATATCACTACATTTTTTTCTTTATCATTTATAATTTCTTTCATACTCTTTCCTTATGATAAATGACACTTTTATAAAAGTTCCCATTCCGTAATCTGATATGAACAATATCGTGGAATGGGTTCTTTGTTAATACAATGATTCAATTACTACATAATCTGAGTGCTTATAGAAAAATTGAGTTTACCAGAAATCAATTTTAAAATTTTCCAGAAAAAAAGTCGTAACTTTTTCGTATAATGGAACCTTCAATTGGCAATTGATTCCAAGGTAATCCTGTTACTTTATTCAGTCTGATATTGAATCATCATACGCTACATACGCTTTATCCCCATTATCTATTATTATATTATTATTATTTTTATTCTTCATTCCTATTTTAAAAGGGTATGAAACAAGCGTATGAAGCGTATGTGAAGTTGATAATCCTCATCAGTTTTTATCTCTCATAGTGTCCTCCTACTAGATCATATCGATTATTATTTTTTCCCTTTGGGAAAATTTGAGTTTCTGGGAGATAACCCATTCCATACAAATCTTGAATATTAAGTAGAAGGATATCTTGGTTTTGTATTGAGAATACAATCCGAAAGAATAAAGCATACCTGATCCCGTTTAAGATTTGATTTGAGTTACCCATGTAATATCCCCAATCCAGTCCGTTCTAGTTGGGATAATCCTCAAGCAGTTCCTCCTCAGCATACGATTCCGGGTATTCTTCTCTGAATTTCTTTATCCTTTCTTGAAGTTTTATGACTGCTTTTAAAAAGGAATCAGAAGAGGAAGATTGTATCCCAGTTGAATGCTGTCTTTTTCCTAAATCATAATAACCCCTGACATTTTTTCCTTCTCGCTTTACATCGTTTCGCTTTGGGATATTAAATTTATCTTTTATTGACTTTTCGATTTTAGTGTAAAAAGAACGATCATCAACTGGCGTCCATCCCAATGAATTGCAGTATTTTTTATAATCAGCTAACAATTCAGTAGATCCAACAGAAACTCCCTTAACCTCTTCCAGACAGTTGATATTATACAATTCCACACTCTCAGACTCATCCAATAATCCCGCTACCATTTGTTGTTGTCGATGTGTTAATTGAATTGATCCATAAACTTTTACATCATTCAAAAGCATCCGGAGACCATCAACTGCCCATCTCAAAATCCCGGATCCATATTTTTCTAAAAGTTCTTTATGAAAGTGTGGTATCACTTTTTCTGGTTTTTTACCCTTAAAACAGATGATTATCATGCGTCTTCTCCATGCCTCTTTGTCGGAATCAGATGGAACCCTCTGCTTCGAATTCGAGGTTATAATAATGTTAAACTCTCCATGTAATTTAGCCATTTCAGTTCCATATTTGATTTCGGCATCTATGGATTCGCCTCCCACGAGCTTCTTTATATATTCAGCATTCGGTAATGCTAAAGAATCGCTTTTGACATCATTTCCAAAAAGCAATGTTTTCCCAATATAATTCTGAAACTCGAATTTCTCTCCTATATGTTTCATCCTCAATTCTGCGCAATTATTTTTTCCTATTATTTCACGGAACAGATTAGCTATCATTGATTTTCCAGTACCAGCATTTCCTTGTATCATTAAAAATGTTTGTGTTACGTTACGACCTAACAAACATTGTCCTAAATATTTTTGCAAAAGGGTGATGTCCTCTTCATCTGGTATCATTCTTCTTAAGATGTCAATGAACTCATCGCATGTAGCATTTTCATCCCAAGGAAGATCTATTCTATTTCTTGAATAGTATTCCTTTGAAAATGGCTTTAGTATAGGTTTTTCGCCCTCCATGTCCAATATACCATTCTGTAAAACAATCATTTTTGTTCTATTGTTAAAGACGTTTCCTTTATTACAAATTCCAGTGAGAAATTTAAAAATTTGATTCACATTATTATAGTTTCTATAACTTAGCAATCCGGGCTGTTGTTCCTCCTCAAGAATTTTATGAAAAGTTAATCCTATTTCACTTATTATGATACTACTATCTTTCTTTTCCCATATTCCTATATCCTTATTATGTATATAAAATTGCTGGGTTATTGGGTCAAATATAGAATTTTTTTCCTCATGATACCACGCTGCGAAATACTGCTGATTGATTGTTTTTCCATGAATAGGTTCACCATATTTTTTTACTAGTTCGCCATACTTTCTTTTGGGCTCCTGGATTACTGAGTGATTGGGATTAAACTTTTCTTTTAGATAATCCCAGCCATATTTTCCAGATTTTTCAATTAACTCTTTACAGGAATTGTGTTGGCACCCAAAACATATTTTCCCTTGATTTGTAATAATGATGTATGCCTCCCCTTTATCATGTTCCGAATTCAGCGGACATATTTTAAGAATACATTTAAATCCATCATTATATTCTCCCCAATGACCCGGCTGATATTCCAATAGATATTTATCAATGAAACTTTGAACAAACTTTTTAGATTTATCTTTATTGGAACTATCAGAAATCTTGATGCCATCTTTGCCGCTTACTGGATTCTTTTGGGCATGTAGTCGCTGACACTCATTTATCAATGATTGTATCATATCCTCAGTAACAACTGTACGCTGCTCCGGAATATATCTGATTTGCGACTTTCTCCATGGTCGGTCCATTTCAGGTGTATTAGCACCCTTACATGCAAATGTTCCATAGAGTTTTGTCAACTGAGAAAGTTTCGAAACGGATGTATCAATTTTAACTTTATCATTATTAAACCTACTCGCAATCTCCGTTAAAAAATTTTTCAGCAACCCAGACTCGTTTGGCAAATTAGTTTTGTAAGCAAGATGATACCCATTACCTGAATCACAAATAATAGGCTCTGGCAATCCGTTCATTTTTAGGTATTCATATACCTCTTTAGCTTTATCACCAGCATTCTTTTTCTCTTCTGAATTACTGGAAATTTTGGCTGATCTTTCTGGATCGAAGTCTATTAAAATCCATTTACGATTGAGTATATTTTTATCTTGAATCGTCGTTTTTACACTTTCTACCAATTCCCCTCCTGTAAGTGCAAAGCAATCAGGATTTACAGGATTTAAAGTAAAATAGGTTCCATAAAAGGCACCCAAATCTGCCTTTATTAATTTGGTTAATGCTTGCTCTATATCATTGAATACCCCACTCCACGTTGATTGATATGTTTTATTCTTTCGTTTACCCCCCAGAACTCTGATTTCGAAGTAATCTCCTTTCGAGATAAATAGGCTAAGAGAGACCAAACACTGCTTTATATCTATTAATTCATTTAGTGCGAATGGCTCTGAAGGTTCTTGATTAAATGCGTTTTCTATGTTACTGTATTGTTTGAAAAATTCATTACTATCTGATGAAATTGATATTTGTGCTGGGGTGCTGAACCCAGCATTTTCATTAATTTTCTCTGTCATCTTTACTCTCTCCTTTTAAATTTTGAATAAATTGCTAATTGTTTGACATATTTTTCAGTTCAGTATTTATTTTTTTTGATGTAACTATAATAAACATGTTTAGATAAAGAGCCTCCTTGTCTTCTGATTGTTTAATGATAGATTCCCATCCTCGATTGTGATTTTTACCGTTCGTTTTTTCCCTGACGTCAGGATATTCCTGAGATCGAGATTTAAATCCGGCTGGAATGTTCTTAATAGATAATATTCATATAGCTTCTCCTATTCCTGGTTTGAGGGGGTTGCATGGCAGGGGAAAAATGATATTAGTATGATCGATTATCCCGCTTTACATATCCATGTGCCAGTGTGCCAACGGGTTATTATTTTTCAGATGGAAATGGATTTTTTATACGAGATTCAATCCATCGATCGAGATCGCTTTTCCGATAACATGCCTTCTTTCCGATTTTTATGCATGGGATGATATATTTCCGAGTGCATGCCCAATTTGCCAATGTGCCTGGAGTGGTTCCCAAGTATTCGGCAGCTTCTCTGCGGTTTAGCAATTCTGAATTTTTCATAGAATTTAACTCCTTTTTTTATTTATCTTCTCAACATTCTTGAAAATCTGAATTCTCAATTACTGGGATTTATTATTTCTATACATCGGCTTACTGATTCCAAATTTTTCATGGCATTGATTTGTGGCAGCATATGCTTTGAAAATGGAATTCTTGTTAACCGATACTTCACAGATCGGTGCGGGTTCCGAATCTTCCACAAGGTAATCCTGACTGCCGGATGGAATTTCACGCTCATTATACATACTGTTTTCGTCCAGAAATGGCCCATAGTAGTAGATCCTCATCTTCATTAAAAATTCAGTCGTTATTGGATAGTTAGATTCGGATGGAATAACAGAATCGCGCCCACAATACGGACAAACTCCTGTCTTATTGGAATCCCAAAACTCTTCGATATCTTCGGAAGAAAAAATTCTCAGACAATAGAAGCAGCCACATATAGAACTGGCACGGATTAGGTTTATGTTTCTATAGGAGTATTTTAAAGCATTTAGAATATCTTCCATATCAAAAATATTTATGTCTCGGGTATTCTGTATTTTAGATTGACTGGATTGGGGTTTATTTCCTTTTGACTCCATCATGTTATTCATTGAGACCATACAATACATGAACCTCTAATTGTAGTTTTAGATCCATTCCTATTTCCTATGCTTTTTAATTGATAAAAAATGTTTTTAATTCACCTCCACTGAATAACCTTACTAAATCTCCATAATAATGTCAAGGGGAAAATGTTTAATCTGTAGTGTTTCTATGTTAACAAGAAATCAAAAGCAAAAAAGTATTGTTAAAATATAGTATTTTTATAGATACCAGACGGAGAATTAGGTTTTTTACATTACTTGGCAATCTACTTCAAATAATTAACAGTTCCGGGATTCGTAAAAGGATTATGACTTTTAAAATACAATTTTTGTATGTAGATACTAGGTGATGTTTAGATTTCTGAAATATTACTCGGCGGTCCTATCAAATTGTACGTCAAATTCCGGTTTTCGCAATTACCTGCGATTTGGTAAGATATTTCCTAAAATACTACAGCATGTTCTGAAAAAACGAAGATGTGAAACACCCCGGCAGGAGAGTTTGGACGTTAGGTTCTGTCGTTTACGTATATTATGGAGTGAACCTTCCGGAATGTGTCAATAAAAATGAGACACGAGCCTCGCGAAATTAAAGAAGCATT
>CAZELM010000024.1:32723-73156 GCA_964512995.1 uncultured bacterium | reverse complement strand
TGTAAGCGGTCATCCTGTGGTTGTAAGCGGTCATCCTGTGGTTGTAAGCGGTCATCATTTACCGTGACGAGTATAATAAAGTAGACGCGGCTTCCAGCCGCGTTGAGAAGCATTAAGAAGATGTTCGACCACGTTTGTAAATGGATGAAAGCAGCAAGATGCCGCTTCCACAATAGAGATATGGATGTAAGCGGCAGGATGCCGCTTCTACGTTTGGAGCTAGAAATATATGACGAGATTCTGGAGTAATTTTATTTCGGATTATTTTTTTTCGTGGCCTTCGTGGCTTGGCGTGAGGTTTTCTTCAAACCAGTGCTCAGCAGTGTGAGCGGGTTTTGTTTCCCGCTGCTATTTGAGGGCGTTTTTCAATTGCCAGTCGTAATGATCTCCAAACTCGTGGGTCCCGGGATGAAAAAACGTTTTGAAGAGATCCCTGTCGTCCTGGAGATCGGTGATGAATTGATCGATCAGGTTCCGTCGGTCCTGGTACCATTTTTGAGCCAGCAGCCCATACCGGTACATCGCAATATAATCGGATGCCGGATTGTCCCAACTGGCATCGATCGACATCGCCCTTCGGATCAGCTCATGGTGGTATCCCGGATTGTGCCGATAATTGGAGATCGCTTCGTCGATTTTCTGGTAAAATGCATTGGCTTCACCGATCCGGTCTGAGACATCCAGCCAGTCGTACAGATACGCACAATGGCCGACCTTGACCAAGCCCCCGGTCGCTCGTCCGATGACGATATTGCCCAGGAGTGATGATTCGTAATCCACCAATCCGCATGGTTCGAACCGGGATGGCACCAATGTGAAATCTCCACCCGCCAGAATCAGTTTCGACAGTGGCAAATTAAAGGAGCTATTGAAATAGACGTGGTGGGGATAGCGGTTTCGCAGATGGAAGAATATGGACTCCCGGTGATGCCCCTCGGGATCACCTTCGGTTGGTGATGCGAGTATGATAAATTTAACACCGGCATGATGATGCAATGTCTGGTCGATAATGTCTGCGATCACATCGAAATTTTTTTGATGCACCAGCCGGCCGACCGCGGTAATCAGAATCGGGTTCCACATCGGTTCGGAATGGAACGTCTCCAAGTGGAGCAATCGTTTCAGTTCCGCCTTGACATGCAAGCGATGGAGATCAAAATGATGGTCTTCCTCCAGCATTGTGCTCTGTGTGTCTGCATTGATAAAAAGAGGTCGGTCCCAGCCACGGCGTTGCTGTATGGTGCGGAGATGTTCCGCTTTCAGTTCCGGCATGTGTTCCGGACGGTTCCGGTCGCTCAGGCCATTGGTAATGCCGATCACGGGTAATTTTTCGAATAAATCCAGATTCCGGTTGGGCAGGAAGACTTCGCCCGGAGGTCCTTTTTTCTGGAGATACGCTCTTACCATCACCTCGTGCAGATTCTGTTTCAATTCCGCAGCGTATCCCCATGTCGCTCCAATGTCGCCGCTCACCGTTGTGATTTTGCCCCCTGTTTCATGTATTTTCAGCATACACGCTTTCATCAGATTGATCCGGTCCATAAAATCGAAGTATTTATGGAAGAGCAGATGCCCTGGCAGATTGATCCGCTCCAGGGTTTCATATCCGCCGATGACAATGGGCGTGATTCCCTGATAGCTGGCATTATGAATCGTGAAATGGACCGGCACTCGGGAAAGGTAGTCATCTCCCAGATAAAATGGGATCAGTCCGACATGGTAATCGTGAAGGTGAACCGTATCGAAGTCGGATTGGCGGATATACCCGGCCATCGCCTGGCTCACGGCGGCATATAAAATGAATGCCATCTGAGGATCGTTCGGATACACAGCGCTGGGTGTTGTCCAGTGGAGCTGGCCGTCGTCCCAGAAGTAGATCACAATCTGGCCATCTTCGAAAACATGTCGATAGGCTTCAAATTCGAAAGAAATACCATTGACGGTCACTGGGAGCCGGATATTCAGGGGAGTCAGGTGACGTCGGTCATAATGGGCAAAGCACGGAGACAGGACAATGACTTCCAGATCGATATTCTGCCGGGCTGCGGCTTTGACCAGTTCCTGGGGAAGTTCCTCGATTACACCACCCAGTCCACCGATTTTGGTACCGAATCCAGAATTGACTCGGCCGATCTCCCAGGCCGGCATGGCAACACGCAATTTTCGTTTTTCATCTGACATGGGACAACTCCTTATAATGAAAGCTTGAGATATCATATACCAACCCTGTGAATCTTCCAAAACTTATTTTTTTGATCATTGAAGATGAGAACGGAATCCATTACCATTCTGCGCCGATGGGGTGGTTGGATTTATTTTTTTCACTTCGCCATTCCCGCCTCGTGATACATTTTCCTTTTTTATTCGATTCCATGGAGCCTTGATGATGATTCGATTGTTACAGCTCAATCAGCGCAAAAAATTTCAATGGATATTTGCACTCATCCTGTTTTGGGTTCTCCTGGTTTCCGGGAGTCACTGGGAGGGACATGTGCTGGGCGATTTGTTTTTTTTGGCGGGAATCATCGGGATTGGCATAAGTATGGTTGGCCGGATCTGGTGCCTGATATATATCTCCGGCTATAAAACGAATATGCTGATTTCGTCGGGGCCATATTCGATCTGCCGGAATCCACTCTATTTTTTCAGTTTACTGGGAGCGATGGGGATTGGTCTCGCCACAAAAACGATGGCCATCCCATTGGTCATTATCATTGGATTTTTTTTGTATTATCCTCGGGTAATCCAGCGGGAGGAGCGGCATCTGAGTACCCTATTCAACGGCCAATTTATCGAATATCTCAATCGCACGCCCCGGCTGCTTCCGAAAATGACGTTGCTTGAGGAGCCGGATGAGTATCTGGTGAAACCGAGGGTCATCCGGAAGAATATGCTGGATAATCTGTGGTTTATCTGGATCATCGGGATTTTGGAGCTGATCGCGGCGCTTCATCGCTATGAGATCATCCCGGTGATGTTTCGGTGGATCTGAGCGCTGATTCGCTCTACAGAATTTTCAGTCTGGATATAGATTCAATTTTCATTTTTCTGTATATTTATTTTTTGTGTGTCTATCTTTGATATGTTAAGCAGATGTTCAGAATATAAATCAAATCACGGCTTGTTGTACCTGTATGTTTGGTTTGTCTGATGTTTGGGAATACTCGTTCAATGAACCGATTTTTTTACTCATCCGGTTCATCAGAAACAGAGATGGTATCGAAAATGGAACAGGAAGCCGCAGAATGGAAGTGAGATTGGTCATACCTGTCAGAGTCATCGAGACAGCAAATGAAGTGAAAGTAAGATAGTATGGAACGAGAACAAATGATTATTGAAGCGCAGGATCTGGTGAATCGATCCGGGATAGCGATGCTGGGAACCGTCGATGAGAAGGGATATCCCAATATCAAGGCGATGATGAAAATGGAAAATGAAGGTCTGAAATATATCTGGTTCTGTACAAATACCGACTCCAATCGCGTCATACAACTTCAAGCGAATCCCAAGTCGAGTGTTTATTTTGTCGATTTTGAGAAATGGATGGGATTAATGCTCATCGGAACGATGGAAATACGTCAGGATGTGGCATCCAAACATCGTCTATGGCATGAAGGGTTCGATAAATATTATCCCAGGGGAATAGATGATCCTGATTATACCGTTCTCCGGTTCACCGCAACGGAAGGCCATTTTTATCATGCACTTTCCAAGTTAACATTTGAAATAAATCAGATCGGCAGCCGGGGATAGCAGGGTTTCCGATGGGGATGCTGAATATAATCTACGTTTATATGGTAGTTTTCGACTGGCACAGAGATACGCCGAGCGAGCCACGATGCCTTATTATGATGTGATCAGCATAATTCTGGGAGGTGGCCGCGGTACCCGCCTGCATCCATTGACGGAAATGCGTGCGAAGCCGGCCGTTCCTCTGGCGGGGAAATATCGGTTGATCGATATCCCTATCAGCAATTGTATCAATTCCGGAATCACCGGAATATATGTTCTCACCCAGTTTCTTTCCGCCTCGCTGCATCGTCATGTATATGAAACCTATAAATTCGATGTGTTTTCCCGGCGATTCATCGAATTGCTCCCCGCTGAACAGACCCTTACGGAAAACAACTGGTATCAGGGCACAGCCGATGCGGTTCGCCGACAGCTCAGCGAAATCCGAAATCAGGAAATCGTGGATGCGCTCATATTACCCGGCGACCATCTCTACCGGATGAACTTCGGTGATATGATCGAGGAGCATCGGAAGAATAATGCAGATGTCACGATCAGTGTCATCCCGGTATCGCCAAAGGACGCTCCCCGGTTTGGCATCTTAAAAACAACGGCACACAATAAGATTGTGGATTACTGTGAAAAACCCGGGGATAGCGGGATCTGGCACCGTCTGATCAACAGTTCAGATACTGAAAAACCCCTGCTGGCATCGATGGGCATTTACATTTTTCGGATGAATGTGTTGGAGCGAATCCTGCAGGAACATCCGGGGCAGGATTTTGGTGGCGATATTATTCCGTATGTGATCCAGAAATGCCGGGTGTTCGCTTTCCGGTTTTCGGGCTACTGGGAAGATATCGGAACTATTCGATCGTTTTATGAAGCCAATATTTCCTTGACCGATCCACATCCTGCATTTGATTTTTATGATCCATTTCATCCCATTTTTACCCGCGCCCGATATCTCCCGCCATCCCGCATCGATGGGTGTGAGATCAATGAATCCGTCATCTGTGATGGATGCCGTATTTACAACTCCCAGATTCAGAAAAGTGTTATCGGACTGCGTTCCATGATCCAGCCACACTGCCGGCTGACGCGTGTGGTCATGATGGGTGCGGATTATTATGAAGTAGCGTCAGAAAAAGCAAAGAATCTTCAAGACCGCATTCCCCATATGGGAGTTGGCAATAACAGCTCCATCGAAGGTGCTATTATCGATAAAAACGCCAGAATCGGAAAAGATGTTGTCATTCGGTCCCATCAGAATGATCCCGACCGGAAAGGAGATGGTTATTATATCCGGGACGGACTGGTGGTCATTCCTAAAAATGCTGTCATTTCCGACGGGACAATGATATAATTACGTTGTTTTTTTGCGTCCACGATTCACCATGAGAGGCATTCCAATGGTCTCGACGTATCATCTGAACTTACCACTTTAACCAGGTTTCAAATAGACCTGACGTATTGCCGATTCCTTCCGATTCCGGAAGAGCGTCATAACGATTCCAGATAACTGAATGAATTGAACCGAATGGGAAATCAGAAGCCCATATTCGGGATATTTTGGATGAACGCCAGAAAAATGGAGATATTTTCATGGATTTGAAAGACTGGGCGAACCTGCAGAAAAAACTGACAGCCACCCGGGATAACCTTCTGAAAGGCTATCAAGGAATCATGGTTGAAGATCAGTCATATCCTTCGTGTTCAATCTCCCGGATCGGTATTGCGATAGAGATTCTTTCAAGGGCCGGGCAGCCGCTTCATGTCGATGATCTCATTGAACGAGCTGCTGTCGAATATCATTTGTGTCTGAACCGGGAATCTCTTGTTGCATCATTATCGAAGAAAGTGAAGAAAGGCCGCATTATCCGGGTCGCTCCCAATACATTTACGATGAATCATGAAGAAAGGTGTTTGGATAGTGATTAGAATAACCAGCGACGGATTGGGGATGCGATATATAAAATGGAGACCAGACGGGGTATGGAAATTGTCAAGAAACTGACCGAGGTTCCACTGTTTACTGGGCTTCACCCGGACCATATCCGACATATTTCAGCCATGGTGATATTCCGGCAATTTGATCCCGGTCAGATGATTTTTTCAGAAGGAGATGCCGGGAACGGATTCCACGTTCTCATGTTGGGTCGTGTCAAAATTTTCAAGATTTCACCGGAAGGGAAAGAGCAGATTCTTCACATTTTCGGTCCCGGAGAGCCATTCGGAGAGGTGGCTGTATTCATGGGGTTGCCCTTCCCGGCGTTCGCGGTGGCACTGGATATTACAGAAACATTATTTTTCCCCCGGACTGATTTTATCCGTCAAATCCGACAGAATCCGGAAGTGGCGATGGGGATGCTGGCAGTCCTGGCTCAGCGGCTTCACCATTTTACCGTGCTGGTTGACGATCTTTCACTCAAGGAAGTGCCTGCCCGGCTTGCCCGGTATCTCCTGCATCTCGATCAGAAAAAATTGCCATCCCAGCGTCTGCAACTGGATATCACCAAAGGCCATCTGGCTGCCATTCTGGGCACGATCCCAGAAACGCTCTCCCGAGCATTCCGCAAAATGATCGATCATCACATGATCGAAATGAATGGATCGGAGATCATTATTCGGAACTATGATGCACTGGAAACACTTTCCTGGAGCGGCAAGTTCTGATGGACATCGGCCATTATATTCGCTTAAAATAGTAATTCGGAAATCATTCCGGCACGTCGATATCACAAGATTGAATGATGAAGGTATTGGTACCATGAAAGACATACTCCACGTTTTATCCTCCCAGGAAGTTTTTCGGCTGGGTCTTGCCGCCTTGATCGGATCGATCGTAGGGTATGAACGCCAACGGCACAGTCAACCTGCCGGATTTCGGACACATACCATCGTCGCTTTGGGATCTGCATTGGCCATGTGTCTTTCCATTGATCTCGCCACGGAATTCACACCGAACGCTCCCAATGGGGATCCCGCACGATTGGCAGCTCAGGTCATTTCCGGAATCGGATTTCTGGGAGCCGGTGCGATCCTGCGATACGGCTCCACCATCAAAGGCCTGACAACCGCCGCTTCACTCTGGACTGTTGCAATCATCGGACTGACCATTGGAGCCGGTCATATTTCCACGGCGGTCATCGCAACTTTTTTGCTGCTGGTCACACTGAGTATTCTGGATTATATCGAGAAACGGCTGCCGGGATCTTATATCACCCGGAATATCACTCTGAAGGCATCGGATGAATCCGGATTGACCGATGAATTGCGGGAGATGTTCCGGAAAAACAGACTGGAAATCAAATCCATGCATCTTAAAAAAGATCTGAGCCACTCCGATATCAAAATCAACATTCTGATTAAAACGCCAGTCAAGCAGAATCTCAATGTCCTCATCGATATTCTGTCCGCGATCAAAGGTATCCGGACATTTGAAATCCACTGAGTGGCCGACCGGATAAAAGTATCCCCTTCAATCCATATCAGTCAGTCAGAATGAAGGGGAGTGCTTGAGACGATTACGCGTGTGGTTTATCTGCCGGCCATCATCGCCGCGACATCTTCCGCTACGCCACCGATCGGTTTGATGTCAAAGTTTTTCACCAGCACGTTGGCCACATTGGGAGATAAAAATCCGGGCAGTGTCGGACCCAGCCGTATCCCTTTGACGCCCAGCGCCAGCAGTGCCAGAAGGACGGCGACGGCTTTCTGTTCATACCAGGCAATATCGAATGAAACCGGAAGTTCATTGATATCTTTCAATCCGAACACATCTTTTAATGTCAGGGCGATCACGGCCAGCGAGTAGGAGTCATTGCATTGTCCGGCGTCGAGCACACGGGGAATCCCTCCGATGTCTCCCAGGTTCAGCTTGTTGTATCGATATTTGGCACAACCCGCTGTCAGGATGATGGTGTCTTTGGGGAGCGTTTCGGCGACTTCCGTAAAATAACTGCGTGATTTTTGCCGGCCATCGCATCCTGCCATCACGACGAACCGTTTGATCGCTCCGGATTTGACCGCTTCGACCACTTTATCCGCCAGCGCCAGAACCTGATGATGGGCAAACCCTCCGACAATGTGCCCGGATTCAATCTGAGTCGGTGGATTGCATGTTTTTGCCAATGCAATAATCGTGGAAAAATCTTTTTTACCGCCCTCCGAAGGTTCCGGGATATGGACCGCTCCTGGGTACCCCGCCATGCCGGTTGTGAAGAGCCGGTTCAGATACGTTCCCTTCACGGGAATAATGCAATTCGTTGTTATGAGAATGGGACCATTGAACGATTCGAATTCCTCATTCTGTTTCCACCATGAATTTCCGTAATTCCCGACAAAATGGGAGTATTTCTTGAAGGCTGGATAATAGTTGGCGGGAAGCATCTCGCTGTGCGTATAGACATCCACGCCGGTCCCCTGTGTCTGCTCCAGAAGCTCTTCCATGTCTTTCAGATCGTGGCCGGATATCAGAATGCCGGGGTTTCCCCGGACGCCGATATTGACCTTGGTGATTTCTGGATTTCCGTAAGTCGATGTATTGGCTTTATCCAGCAGCGCCATTGTCTTGACAGCCACATTCCCGGCATTCATCACCAACCCCACCATCTCATCGACACTCAAGGATCGTGTCGTCGATGCCAGGCTGGTGATGATGGTCTTATAAATGTCATCATCATAAAAACCCAGGACCGCAGCGTGTTCCGCATAGGCTGCAATTCCTTTCAGACCATAGATCAACAGCTCGCGCAGGGAGCGGACATCGTCGTTTTCCGTGGCCAAAACGCCGACTTCAGCGGCTTTCTGATGAAACTCCGATTCATCCGCAGAGAACCACGTCGCGGATTCGTGCAAGGGGAGTGTCATGTCGGCTGAACAGACTGACCGGAGCGACTCCCGGATGCTCAATGCGTTCCGAATCAGGGAAACGATCCGTCCATTGTCAAAATTGGCATTGGTGATCGTGGCAAAGAGCGCTTGTGTGATGAATCGGCCCACTTTCCGGTTGAACACCCCTTTTTCCATCGCCCTCTCTGCATAGATCGAGATGCCTTTCAGTGAAAAGATCAGCAGATCCTGCAGGTTTGCGGTATCCGGTTGCTTTCCGCATACGCCGCGGACAGTACACCCTGAATTTTTTGCCGTTTCCTGACATTGAAAACAAAACATGCTCATTTTTTTGCCTCCCTAACTCTTTCTGGTTTATGAATGTTTTTCGGCCATTGGTTAAGCGATTGATGCTTCATCACTCAGTAATATATTCCCATTGCTAAAAAATTCCTTGACATAAGTCAATAACAAAAAATTATTCCCATGACTCCACGCGTTCCCCATGACGTAACCGGGTTCGCACGATCTGGATCCGGGCATCCATCCATTCCAGCTCTTTCAGAAGCCCCCGCTCCGCATCCGATGTTTCGATTATCTTGTGAATGCCGCCGTTCCGGATGACCAGCCGCCGGACGCCCATCAGAGCGAGCATGGGATCGTGGGTGGCCATCAGCACGATTTTTTCCTGCTGGATCAACAGCCCCAATGCTTTTTTACGATCGATCCCGGCATTTTCGATCTCATCGATCAGGATGATGGGGGAGCGGCTCAGGATCGCGGTATCGGCAATCATCAGAGCCCGGGACTGGCCGCCGCTCAGGCTGGTGATCGGTGTGAAGACATCGAATTTTTCTCCGGTCAGTTCATTGGCGGAGTGGATGATCTGCCGGATCACCGATTCAGGATCTTCGATCATACGGCTCTCCGCGTGAAGCTCCAGGAATTCTTTCACGCTCAGATCGATCACAAAGTTCATGTTTTGAGATAGTTGTGCGACGAGTTTGGATGATGTGGAGAATCGCTGCTGAATATCCGGCTCCGCTCCATTGATCAGAATTTTGCGGCCGGTGGGTGTATCGGCCTGGGCCATCCATTCGATATCCGCCAGCAGCCGGCTTTTTCCGGAGCCGGTCGGCCCGACAATGCAGGTGATCTCTCCGGCATTAAGAACGATGTTCTGGAATGGTTCCGGGTTTCCATGTTTGTCTTCACCTGGGAGAATCGTCAGTGATGTGACTTTCGAGTGCTCCTCACCGAGGAATGCCAGCATCTGATTGATGAAGGACATCATCTGATCGGTGATGGCATCCACAGTCAAGCCTTGGTCATCCAGGGAGGTTGTGTCGATTGAATGGAGCCATTCGGAAACGGATTGACCATTCCACTCCCCAGGATCCAATCCCATGCCTGAGAGAAAGGGCTCGATAAAGGGATACTCCGTCATCAAACCCGCGACAGGCCGTTCCAGAAGTTCTGTTTTTGTGATCATTGGGCAGCATCTCCTTTCGATTCATCCAGATCCATTTTGCGGACATTTCCCAACTGATAAACCTCACCGATTCGGGTTTCTCCAAGACAATACGAACATAATGCGGCTGGCATCGAGAAGCGCAATCGTTTTCCTTTCAACGTCTGTATATCTTTGGATGGCGAAACGATCAATCGGCTGAATTCATAAGCGCCTTGTCCGGTCAACCCATTGATATGGAAGATGATCGCGGAGGGATTGACCGTGCGGACCCGTGAGGCAAACACTTCCCGTTCCGCCTGCGATACAATGTCGCCTTTTGTGATGAGCACGATATCTGCGGATTTCAGCATGGGTCCGATTTTCTGGGGCGTGTTGATCCCGCTGAGATTGTCGATCACGCAAACGGCTCTGACATCCACCAGATAGGGTGAGCAGCGGTTGCAGAGTCCTGCGGATTCCGTGATCAGAACATCCAGGTGCTCCCGGATGCCCCACTGGACCACTTCTTCGATGTTGCTCACATAAAAATGATCCGGACACAGCGCTCCCGATAAACCCTTTTTCGTGAGTACTCCCGCATTTTGAAATACGATATCGTCGTGAGTGGACAGGCAGTCAAATTTGACCACTCCGATGTGGCGTTGCTGCTGTTTGAGCGCATCGATGGTTTTGACGATCACGGAGGTTTTACCGGATGACGGTGGACCGGAAATCGTGATCAGATTCATTTCTTCCCTCCATTCTCTGAAGCGGCACAGCAAAGCCCGATGGTATGGGGATCGTTAGGGGTGTTCATGAGCGGCTCCCATCAAATAGTTTCCGGAAACGGGTAATGAGAGCGGGTATGTCATTGGAGTAAATGAAGTCCCATCCGAGCCAGATGAACGGCGTGTGTTCCGGCAGTTGATTATCCACATCCGGGTGAAGGCTTGGGAAGAGCCCCTGATGTGCCAGGATTTCGCCCACAGACCGGGAGCCCAGAAACCGGGTGATGGGTTGGAGCAATTCATATTTTTCTTTTTTTGCGATCATGAAAATGGGGCTGACAATCGCGCCATCTTCCGGCCATACCGGCTTCAGCACGGTATTGTTTCGGATCATCCTGGAGAAAAAATACGGCATGATGGTCACTGCGGGATTTTTTCCATGAGAGTGAGCGGTTTTGATCATCTGAGCGGGATGCATGGCGGAAGACAGATTGGAGCCGATTTTTTGGATGCCGTCTTCTCCGAATCGTTTGTATATGTTGAGCAGTAATCCGTTGAACAGGTCGAAATCGCCGACAGGCAAAGAAATGTTGCCATGATAAGCCGGTGAGAGGATATCCGACCAGGTTCGGGGTACCGGCAATGCTCCCAGTTCTTCCAGATTGACGACAAAAATGGCCGGAACCAGAGCGATGATGGAATAGTGCCCCTGGGGATCCGTCAATGCCAGCTCCCGAAATAGCGGATTGACAGATGGAAATGTGATGGCTGCTTGATAGATATCGCGGCAGGAGTATCCGGTCCGGGATGATGCATCGAAAAAGAGATCGAAACCTGCAGACAGGAATAAATCCGGCAGAGTGGACGGGTCATTTGATCCTTTCATGATGTCGTGAACCCAATCGACACCCGAGGAAGCGGACCGGAGGTCATAGGAGATAGCTGCATCGCCGTGCGCGGAATACGCGCGGATAAACTGATCGAACTGCTCTAATAATGGCAGCCGGACCGGACAGGGGAGCAGACCGGTGATCTGAAGGGTTGAGCGGTTCGATGAATGCGATTTCTGCGATAATGTTATATCCACAGATTCTCTTGTTTGCCGGATATGATTCTGAAGCAATCCGATGAGGCTCTCGAGCCGATGGCCCTTCAGCAGGGCTGCTGTCGTCAGTGTCAGTCTGGAGCCCATTTCCCGTCGTCTGACCGGATCGTTCATTTGTGTGAATCCATTGGAAACAAATACCGGAATGGTCTCCGGAAACCGTTCCGTGATTTCAAATAATGTTTCGTTCGCCGTGAAATATTCCGTTTGCATGAGCACCTCCCTGTGATGACAACGGTTGATCCTGTGTTCTCGATGCATAATATCGCATGTGTTTTCGTTTCGTGCCTTGACTTAAATCAAAAAACCAACTTTTTTTATCGGGAATAATCGTGTATAAAGAGAAAAGCGGCAGAGTGAGTCTGTCGGGGAGATGAAAATGTCGGATATCCTGAATGGGTAGCGAGGTCAGTATGGATGCGTTGGTTTCTGTCATCATTGGATTCTGGTTGGTTCTGGCTGAGATGGCGCCGTATTTGTTGTTAGGATTTGCCATTGCGGGAGCTTTGTCGGTATTCATTTCACAGGGTTTCGTAGAGCGACATCTGGGCAGGCGGAGTGTTGGATCAATTATCAAAGCCACGCTGCTGGGAATCCCTCTGCCATTGTGTTCATGCGGTGTCATTCCGGTTGCCGCGTCATTGCGCAAGCATGGAGCGACCCGGGCGGCGACCACGTCGTTTCTTTTATCGACGCCTCAGACCGGAGTTGACAGTATTCTGGTCACATACAGCTTGATGGGTCCTGTTTTTGCGATTTTTCGCCCACTGGCTGCATTCCTGACCGGTATCATGGGTGGATTGGCTGTATGGTTGTTTGACAGGGATCCGGAAAAAGAGACAGCAGGAACACAGACAGGGTGCACGGATTCCTGTTGTTCGGTTGAAAGATCGTCCTCCGCATTTCGTCGCGCCATATCTCATGGATTTATCACATTGCCTCAGGATATCGGGTGGCCCCTGGTCATCGGGATTCTGATTGCCGGACTGATTACAGCGCTGATTCCGGGCGATTTTTTCGTTCGATATCTGGGGAGTGGCTGGCTGAGCATGGTCGTGATGATGATTGCCGGCATTCCGATGTATGTGTGCGCAACGGCATCTGTGCCGATCGCGGCGGCATTATGGATGAAGGGCGTCTCAGCGGGAGCGGTTTTGGTTTTTCTGATGACCGGGCCGGCCACCAATGCTGCAGCCATCATGACTATCTGGCGGATTCTGGGACGCCGGACTGCACTGATCTATCTGGCTGTCGTCGGGATTGGCGCTTTGTTTTGTGGCTCCCTGATCGATCTGATCATCACCGATTCTGCAGGTATGCCACCGAGCGGTCATATTCATGAGGAGTTCAGTATATATAAACAGTTATCAGCCTTGATATTGATCGCTGTTCTGATCTATGCTGGTTGGCGGTCGAAACACCCGGCCGATCGCCCGGCAATGACTGAAGGTTATGATGCGATGATGATCACCCTTTCGATTGAAGGTATGAATTGCCAACACTGTGTCGAGAGTGTCCGGAAAACGCTTTTATCATCTCCCGGCGTGAGGGTTGTTGATGTCAATCTCAACAGTGGATTGGCACGGATTGAGGGGAATCAACTGGATGCCCGGAAGTTGGCACAGCTTGTGGAACAGCTCGGGTTTACGGCGATAACCTGCTGATTGAAGAGGCACCGGCTTTTTGGGGATGATCGGTGTCATTGAAGCAGCGGTTCATCGGTCATGCGGATTTTCCTCCGTTATAAAAATGCAGCAATATATTTTGTGGTTGTCTGTAATTCGATATAATTATGACAATTGATGAGAGCATCTTCTCATTCGCATCAGTATGGCATCAGATCGAACCATCAATATATGGAATGATGGAGGAGGTAACAGGATGAAAAAACAATTCAGCGTGTGGGTATTATTGACATGGTTCTGTTTTGTCGGCTCCCTGTCGGCGCAGATTCCCAACCAGATCAATTATCAGGGACACCTGCTTGATTCAGTCGGTGATCCGCTCACCGGAGACTATTCCTTTACATTTGCCTTATTTTCTACCGACACCGGTGGAGTTGCGTTATGGTCGGAAACGCAAACCAATATTTCGATCGAAAACGGTATTTTTCATGTCAAGCTGGGAGAAGTCAATCCCATTGACCTGGATTTTGATACATCATATTGGCTTGAGATCATGATTGGAGAAGAAACATTGGCTCCCCGGCAGCTTCTCACGGCCGTCGGTCAGTCGTATCAGGCCATGGATGTGAAAGGCCAGGAAATCCATCCGCTCCAGGTTGTCATCGATCATTATGGTCCAGTGATCAATGAAAATGGGGAGTGGGTTGGTGAACCCTCCGGGTTGATCGGACCGACCGGTCCTCAGGGGGTTCCGGGACCCGCTGGTGCAACCGGTCCGCAAGGACCGACGGGTCTTCAGGGATTGGTTGGAGCGACAGGTCCTGCCGGCCCGCAGGGTATTCCGGGAGCTACGGGTCTTCAGGGAATCCCGGGTCCCACCGGTGCAACCGGACTGCAAGGGCCGACGGGTCCCCAGGGAGCGGTTGGACCGGCGGGTCCTGCGGGTCCGCAAGGCATTCCGGGACCGACCGGCCCCCAAGGTGTTACTGGACCTGCGGGACCAACGGGTGACAGTGTATGGCAGCAAAATGGCTCCAATATATATTACAGCTCTGGAAGTGTCGGTGTCGGTGCTTCTTCTCCGGAAAGCCCCTTGGAAATTCAGAAATCGCTTTCCACCAGTCAGGAAGCGCCGTTTCTTGTTCTGGATTCCAATAATTATGGAGCTGATTCTGGAAGCTCGATTCAATTCCGAAATATGATTTCCGGTTCAACAGGCGCAGGTTATTATGCTGCGATTGCGGGTATCGATGACAACGATCACGATGGACGGATCGAATTCCGCGTCAACAACGATGAGATCGGCACAACCGATCCGCTGGATTCGAGTCAGACAGCGATGGTTATCAAACAAAATGGCAATGTTGGTGTCGGGACGTTAAGTCCGTCCGCTACATTGGATGTTGCCGGAGATATGGAAGCCCAGACGCTCAGTATCGATGGAGTGGGACAGGTGATCGACAGTGCCGGCAACTGGACGGGTGATCCAACCGGTCTGGTGGGACCAACGGGTCCTCAGGGACCCGCAGGCCCACAAGGACTTCAAGGTGCTCGGGGTCCGACTGGACCGATGGGACCTGCCGGATCGAGTGGATCCGGAGCTGTTGCATTTATGGTTGAAAGTAATGCGAATACGGCGATTTCAGGACCAACCTGGGCGAACCTGATGACACAGACCGTGACAGTTCCCCATGATAATGCAACGGTTCTGTTTTTCTTTTCATTCTCCCAACCATATGAATATAGCGGTCCCAATGCGGTATTCCGAGCAGGATTGAATGAAACCTATACAAACGCCAAATATGTCAAATACGCCGTCAGCAACTGGAATGTGCTCCCCGGAAGTTTTGTCTTTATGTTATCCAATGTCGCCGCCGGGACATACACCGGCAAGCTGCAATACAAATTCTATTCCGGTGGCTGGGAACTTTCCGATGCGTACGCTTCTGAAGCGTATAACTCGTTTATCGTCGTCGTGCTTTGATTGGCTGAATAAAATCTGACCTGGGATATTGAATCGGATCCTTCTGCATTGACATCGTTTCTTGCGTTGCATCGTTGTTTGATTTGATCGGTGGATTCATCAGACAACGATGTTTCTTTTAACCAATATCGATGAGATCTGGTGTCCGGAGCTGTAAATATTTACATCATGACAATAATGGATTATACTGTAGTTCTAAATTGCAGAGGAAACGGCAAATCGGTCAAACGTAACCGTTAATGATTGGAGTGAATCATTAACTGCTGGGAGGTGGAAAACGCGTATGGATTCTCCGGACAATTTCAACCCGATCGTATCGGATGACAAACTGAAGATACTCATGATCGAAGACAATCCGGCCGATGGCGCTATCATTGATCAGATGCTGAAACATCATTTCGAATCGCCATTTGAATTGATCATTGTCGATCGATTATCCAAAGGATTCCGGCACCTGGAGCATCACAAGGTGCACCTGATTCTTCTCGATCTTTCTCTCCCGGACAGCGTCGGGATCGATTCGCTCATCCAGACACGCCTGCATTCTCCGGATATCCCCGTCATTGTGCTCACCGGTTTGCTGGACGAAGAGATGGCGGTGGAAGCGGTGAAACGCGGGGCTCAGGATTATCTCCTGAAAGATGCAATCAATCCCCATTTCCTTCGTCGTTCCATCCATTATGCCATCGAACGCCACCGGCTGCAGGTAGAACTTCAAAAAGTGTCCAGGTTTGATGATCTGACGCAGTTGTATAATCGACGTACATTTTTTGATGCGGCGCAGCGATGTCTGGAGATGAGCAGCAGGAAAGATATTTCCGTTATTTTCATCGATATCGATCGACTGAAAGAGATCAATGATACCTGGGGTCATACCGAAGGGGGAGATATAGCTCTGAAAGACTTCGCGGAGCTGTTGCGGCGGATCTTCAGAAAGACCGACCAACTGGGACGGATTGGTGGTGATGAGTTTGTCGTCATGGCGATGGACGCGACACTTGAAACCGCTCAGCAACTGATCCAGCGCCTGAAAGATGTGTTGTCAATGTATAATACAAGCGGCAAGCGCGGCTTCCGTCTGGATATCAGTTGCGGAGTGGTCCAGTATGATCCGGAATCAATGCTATCCCTGGAGAAGTTGCTGTCTCAGGCGGATAATCTGATGTATAAAGAAAAAAGAGAAAAACAGAATTGATCCACGGAGATCCTGCCGCCATCGTAACGAGTATCGTAACGGGTGCTGTTGTTCCACGTGGAACGTTTCCATCACCTCAAAACTGAAAAGAGGGGTGGATATTTCACCGGCATGCGATGGATCAGAAAATGCAACCATAAACTCATTTCAGATGAAACGTCATAGGAGGAATATACGTGGACCATCGTGCCCTGGACATCTTCAGTTCTTCAAAACCGGTCATTGGGTGTATTCATTTACTGCCGCTTCCCGGATCGCCCCGATATGATGGCAACATGAGCCAAATCATCGATCGTGCACTTCAGGAGGCACTGATCTATGAAAAGCATGGGATCTCTGGGCTGATCGTGGAAAACTTCGGCGATAGTCCGTTTTATCCGGACCGGATTCCAGCGGAAACAACCGCTGCCATGACCGTGATCGGATGGGAGCTGGTCCGTGCGTGTCACCTTCCGATCGGTATCAATGCCCTTCGAAATGATGCGATGTCTGCCATGGCAATCGCTACGGCGATTCAGGCACCGTTCATTCGCGTGAACATTCACATGGGAGCCGCGCTGACGGATCAGGGAATCATACAAGGCATGAGTTATCGGACGCTTCGGTATCGAACCAGTCTGAAATCGACTGTGCTGATCTTCGCCGATGTCGCCGTAAAACACGCCGCTCCACTGGCGGATCGGAGTCTCGAACTTGAAACACTGGACCTGACCGAACGGGGTATGGTGGATGCGATCATCGTATCCGGTGACCGAACGGGATCTCCGGCAAAAATCGATGATCTCCGAGCCGTCTGCGAACATACCCATTTGCCGGTATTTATCGGAAGCGGTACCACTCCCGATAATGTCAGTATGCTCGGAGAACTGGCCGATGGATTTATTGTCGGCAGCACCTTCAAGCAGGATGGAAGCGCAGAGAAGGATGTCGATGAATCCCGCGTTCGCCATTTTATGAGCCGTATCCAACTCCCCAAAGAATCATGACTTGAACCGGCAGCGGAACTCCGCATGACAACGGATCGGGTCTGTGATTTTAAAAATCAGATCCAGGATGGAACCACGGAATCATATTGACAAAGAAACCGAAGCGGTTTTTAATCAAAATCAGAAAGGACGGCGTGAAATGACGCCATAATCCTTTTATCGTCCCATTCGGAATTTTCCCCAAAGGAGCAAATAAAATGAATGCCAGATCAAAGGCAG
This sequence comes from uncultured bacterium, assembly GCA_964512995.1. Lineage (GTDB taxonomy): Bacteria > CSSED10-310 > CSSED10-310 > CSSED10-310 > CSSED10-310 > CAZELM01. The sequence continues at coordinate 55,296 of CAZELM010000024.1, read as the reverse complement.
GGGTATTTGGTTTCTTTTTCTATGGAATCATTTTGATTACCGCATCCATCCATTCCCAGGAATTCCCTGCATCGCCCCTTCCGGTTCAAAGTAAGCACCTGCCGGATACCACCGAACTGAGCGATGGAAAACCCATTCTGACAAAGGGAAAACAGTCCGATGACGTATATGCACAACGCCGCGATGAAATGATCGAAAAACTCAAAGCAGGACGGGGGAAATCGATCAATCCGGCAGTATATGAGGCGATGCGGAGAGTTCCCCGGCATTGTTATGTCCCGGTTGAATATGTGGAAGAAGCGTATGGAATGCGATGGCTTCCCAATTACTACGGGCTGTCCATCACGGATCCGTTCATGGTTGCCAAAATGACAGACCTCCTGCAATTGACATCGGAAGATACCGTACTGGAAATCGGAACCGGATCAGGATATCACACGTCCATCAATGCGGAGCTGGCGGGTCATGTCTATACGATCGAGATCGTCAAACAACTGCAGTCTCTGGCAGAAAAGCGCCTGACCGCGCTGCAGTATGTGCCGGGAAAAGTGACAACGATTCAGGGAGATGGCTACTTCGGCCTCAAGGAGTTCGCTCCATACGAAAAAATTCTCGTCACGTGCCAGACCGATCATATTCCACCGGCTCTGGTGGAGCAGCTCAAGCCGAATGGCATCATGATTTTACCCGTAGGACCCCGGATGCAGATGGGCAAGCTGTATATGGTCACGAAAGACAGCGAGGGGAATATCCACAAAAAAATTGCTGGAAATGCCAAATTCGGTCCCATGGCCGGAGGTCATTTTACGGCCAAACCGCCGACTGCCACACCAGAAACCCCGGTCTCCACCACACCATCAGCAGACCAATCAACACCCACTCCATTAAAATGACCCATCGGAGACAACGGGGTCTATCTTGAGGAAACAGGAAAGCGGGTATCTCATTCCGATACCGATCATATTCGGACATCTTTTTAAAAGAAGATTCGTGAAAAGCCTTTCATCTCAAGATCATGTAAACAGCAGGCTTCATGGTGTTATTTCATGATATTGAACGGGCATACCTTTGCTATTTTTTCAAACAGAATCCTTTCCCATGTATTACAGATCCGGGAATGGAAATTTCTTCGTGGCACATATCTATGCTTTGCTTTCTTTTATTCGATCATGGTCATCTCGGTCGGCAGTGTGGCGGCAGATCAGAATACCACAGAAGAAATCCACGCCACGATCCGGAACGGAGACCGAGTTGTTCTCCCGGACGAGGAGGGGTACATCGGCGTATGGCGGGTGACACCATCGAAAACCGCCACGATCACGAATCGCATCCCATCACAAGCATATATGGATTTTCCGGGGATACTCGCCATTTCCGATCACCGGAATTATATCGATCTCACCGATTATTTTGGAGAAAAAAAGAATGCCAGTGTGAGTGCATGGATCACGATCAGCGCTCGAGAAGACTGGAGTGGATGGTTTCTTATGGGATCCGATGATGGATTCTCGATGTCCATCGATGGGAGCGAGATTTATTCTGATACGACTGCGCATCCGGCGATGTCCGATCAGTTTGCTGTGGATGTATCGATCGCCAGAGGTGAGCATGTGCTTTGCCTGGAAATCACGAATGGTTCGGGTGCGTGGGGATTCTTTTTCCGAGTGGTGAATGGTGATTTCGCGTGTCCGGATAATCTGGCATTTTCATTGCCTGCATCGCTTTTCCGGGATCAGTCATGGCAAACGCAGGCTCTTCAGAAATGCAATATCTCTCCTTCATTACATGTGGATCAGCAGAACGGCCATATCACGCTGGATTACAGATCCGGTGGATTCCGGGTGCAAGGTCTGACACTTCCTCCAATCGTGGCGCAGCTCACGGTCAATGGAACCATTGTCCGGCAGGTACCACTGGATCGGTCTGTCGAGATCCCGCTCCCGGACACACGGGATGGTGCGTATGTTATCGATATTTTTTCTCAGGATCAGCAACGCATCATGCGCAAAGAATGGCTGATCGATCCGGATGAAATCGAGTTGCTCCATCAGCTTAACGATCGCTTATCCCGTTATCCGGATGAACCGGAACCGCTGGAGATACCGGATCCGGTCGACCCGAGTGAACTCCGCACGCGAATCGCGGTTGCATCGATTCGTTCGGACACGGAGCGGCTGATGCGTGTCATCACCGAGAATGAACCCGACGCGGCCTATCGAAACCGGATCGTTCACAGTGCTCGGATCGATCTGGCATTGCTTCAGCAAGGGAAGCCGGAGGATGTTTTTCAGAAAGAAAATCCGGTGACTCTGGCCTATCGGTCACCATTCGATCATCGCCTCCAGAGATTCGTTCTGTATCAGCCGCGCCAGTGCAATTCCAGTTCATCTCCATTTCCGTTAATCGTCGCCCTTCATGGTCAGGGAACGCGGTCACGATTGACCATCGACCGGGTGTTTGGATGTGATGTGGAATCGCCCGAGTTGGAATCGGTCGCGGAAAAGCGGGATATTCCGTTGCCGGATGTTCCGTGGTTTGTGCTGGCTTCCGATGCACACGGTGATGCCGCATACCGGTATTATTCCGAATGGGATGTGTTGCGGACGCAATGGATCGTCGAGCAGCTCTTTCCGATCGATCGGAACCGGGTGTTCATCACGGGATTGTCTCTGGGAGGGTATGGCGCTGCATCACTCGCACTGAAATATCCGGACCGATATGCGGGATGTTACTCCGTTTGCGGGTATTATGATCTCATGCATCTGCGGGAGCTGAGGAAAGGGCCTTATGAACCTTGGGAAACATGGTGCCTGCAACAGGCCGCTCCCCAGGAATGGGTTCGAAATGCACGAAATCTGGCCATGTTCTGTGATCATGGGACGGGTGATGAGCCGGAACGTGCGCGTGTTTTTATCGACCGGCTGCACAGCTTCGGATATTCCGTCAAGAGCCGGTTTTATGATATGGGTCATGAGGTCTGGCGGCGGGCATATCGGAGCGGCCGAATATTTGAGGAACTGAAGAATATCAGACGGAATCCAAATCCGAAATCAATCCGTTTCAGTTCCTGTTCCATCCGGAATAATCAGGCGTACTGGATACGCATCGAGGCGTTTTTGACGCCGCGGAAACAGATGGTGATTCAGGGGGATGTGGAAAAGAATACGATTCAGATTCACACGCAGAACATCAAACAATTTTCGATCCGTTCCAGTGCATTGCCGTCGGGCTTTTCTGGCACCCGCATCCGGATCGATGGTCAGCCGGTATCATTTTCACGAAGCCTTCCTGAAAGTACATACACATTGGTTTCCGGTCAATGGGAGCCTGAACGAAATCCGGGTGAATCAGGTGGGTCATCCAGGCATCGTTTGGAGGGGCCACTGCATGACATCTGGAACGGACCGGTTTTGTTTGTGATACCGGGCAGGGATCAGGCATGGCAGGCAGTCGCTTATCGGGTTGCATCGATGCAGGCTTCCGGGAGACAGGGTGTGCCGGGAGGTGTTGTGGATATTGCGTTTCCGGTCAAAACCGATCGGGAAGTGACGGATGAGGACCGAGCGTATTATTCGCTGGCGTTGTTTGGAAATGCGCAGACAAACATGGAGATCGCACGTCTGGGACAGACACCGATCCAGTGCGGACCATCATCCATCTCGATATCCGATCGGGAGTATTCCGGGTTGGACACGGCAGCAGTATTTATCCAGCCTAGTCCGTATGTTCCGGACCGGTATATCCGGATCACTCTCGCCTGTACACCACTGGGATTGATCGAATCCCTTTTTCTTCCCCAATTTCTGCCGGATTATGTTATTTTTAATCGGCATGTCACGACTCAATATGGTGGGAGGCTCAAAGGTGAACGGTCCTATCTCGAGGCGGGACATTTTGGTGATAACTGGAATGCACTACCGGGATTGGTGATCAGATGAGGACGATTCAGGAATCGGTGAAACCGAGCAAATCCATTTTATTGGCGGTATTTATGATTGCATTCGGCATATTGGGGTACGAAGTTGCCTTGATGCGGATATATGCGGTTTGCAGTTTTTCGACATTCGGCTACATGATTCTCAGTGTTACCATGCTTGGTTTTGCATGTGCCGGAACACTGATTGCTTCGTTCGAGCGGTTTTTTCTTCGCTATGCGGAACGATCTCTGGCGATTTCAGCGATGCTGGCTATTCCGGCAGTCGGGATGGCCTATGCGATTTCCGCCCGGATTCCTTTTTCACCACCGTTATTATTGGCTCGCGGACAGGAACAGATCCCGTATCTGCTGCTGACTTATATCACGATGGCTGCGCCATTTGCGATCTGTGCCTTTTTTCTGGGGCTGGTACTGACCCAATACGCTTCACTCATCCATCTGACGTATTTTTCAGATCTGCTGGGATCGGGATTGGGAGCGATCGTTATTCTGATTGTGATGTTTTTTCTGAAGGCTAACCATCTGCCTCTTTTTGTGTCGGCTTGTTTTCTGATGAGCGCGCTGGCATTTTTCATGACCCTGAAGCACCGTATTCGGTGGATGGCTGCTGGCGCGATCCTGTTTGTTCTGGGCTGCTGGCTGATCATGAGAACCCCATTGCGGATCAGCGAATATAAGAGCATCAGTTATGCATTGCAGATTCCCGATGCCCGGATCACCAAGGACTTCCCATCTCCCTATGGAGAGATCCAGGTAGTGGATAGTCCGGTGGAGCGGACCGCTCCGGGATTGTCTGAACAGGCGGGTGAATCGGAGCCGGTTCCAGTTCAATTGGGTGTTTATGTTGATGGAAACCGGATCGGATCCATTCCCGGAAATGGTGAGAAGCAGGACCTGACCTATTATGAATACATGCTGTCCTCGATACCCCTACAGATTGTCAGGGATCCCAATACGCTGATTTTGGGACTGGGAGGTGGCGATACACTGGCTCAGGTACTCCATTTTTCTCCACGTGACGTGACGGTTGTGGAGATGAATCCGGGATTGATCCGCATGATTGAGCCAGAATTCTCCGCGTATACTCCTCCGGTCAGAATCGTCTGGGATGAAGCTCGGGGATTTCTCAGCCGTACAGCGCTTAATCACTATGATCTGGCCATCATCAATACGCTCGATACGTCGGGACTGTCCTTTGCGACGATCGGCTCCATTGGATCGAATTTTCTGCTGACGCAGGAAGCGATAACTACGATCTGTCAGACACTGACGGATTCCGGCATCCTCTCGGTTATGATGCGGTTATCTGATCCCGATCGGACGGCCATCCGACTGCTGCCAATGGCCAAAAACGCGCTTCAGGAACTTCAGATTCCCGATTCAGAGATAGGAAATCATATTGCGTTCATCCGATCCACGTTCTACGGATTGCTGCTCCTGAAAAAATCACCCTGGAATGCGGTTGAAATGGCATCCATCCGTGAGATTTCGGAGCGATTGAATTTTGATGTTTCGTGGTTACCCGATTATCCGGACGATCTCAAGAACCGATTTCTCGAACTGGAATGGGATTATTATGACGCATGCTGTCGGGCGTTGTTCCGGGAGAAGACAGACGATGCCGCCGGATTTTTCCGGAATTACCCCTTCAATATTGAACCCCCTGTCGATGATAAGCCATTTTTTTCTTTTACCTGGAATCGAAACACGGCAGACTGGGTCGAACAGGAAGTGCATTCGGTGAATCCGCTCATTGAATGGTACAAGGAAATCCCTCCGGATTTATGGGGATATCCTTTGTTGTATGTCACGCTGGGACAGACCATCATTCTGGCAGGGCTTATCCTCCTGATTCCTCTGTTCCGGAGAAAACGAACGGACGGTATCTCCCGGCGGCATCCGGTGGCCGGAATCATCACGGTCTGCATCTATTTTTTTGCGTTGGGTCTTGGATACATGGCGATCGAGATGGTTCTGATCGAGAAACTGACGTTTATTTTGGGAGATCCGGTGATTTCCGCATCATTGGTGCTCGCCATCATGCTGATCTGCTCCGGAATCGGTGCGTATTTTTCCGGAAGAGTGCAAGAGGAACCGGGGAAAGCTGCCATGGTTTTCAGTGTACTGGTTGTCCTGGCTCTCGGGGGATATGTTCTGTTACTCGATCCCATTCTTCATGCATCGATTCGCTATCCGTTACCGCTTCGAGCCGTGATCGCTTTCCTGTTACTGGCTCCGCTGGCAGGTGCGATGGGAAATCTGTTCCCATTGGGGATTCGGCACATTGCCCAACAGGGGTCTGGATTCGTGCCATGGGCGTGGGCATTGAACGGGGCTGCATCTGTTCTGGGCGCGACGCTGTCGAATCTGATTTCGATCACCGGTGGATTCCGCATGACGTTGGCGTTCGGCCTGATGGTATATCTCATTGCGGGAGTAGCTGTGGGAATCAACCGGCTCATCCGGAAGAATCAGGGGGAGATGGAACCGATCTGACAGGCTGCGTTTCCTGCGAGTTTATCCCTGATATGTGCGGGATACACGATTTACTCTCTCCCACCGGGAGAGGGTCGCCGGATAACCTCGCGTGGATCATAACCTAAACGTGGCCGGCGGGGTGAGGGAGACAAGCCCAATACCCTCGGTCTGCATCGAAACTTTCCTGTAAGGTTGAATATCATCCGGGAGTAAGGTATTTCTAGTAATCAGAGACAGAAGGGAGGCCGTTATTGAGAGTTTTTCGAGCGATTTTTCAGAGCGTCATCGTTATCGCGGCGCTGGTGACCGGTTTCCGGTATGCCATGGGATGGTCACGTACGTCTATTGAAGCGTACTGTCCATTCGGTGGACTGGAAGCGGCCCTTTCGTTGCTTACACATCGCCAATTCACATGTGCCACGGGAGAGCGCAATCTGACATTATTTGTGGCGCTGCTCGGCCTGACACTGGTTGCCCGAAAATCATTCTGCAGTTGGATATGTCCGGTCGGCACGATTTCCGAATGGATCGCCAGATTGGGCAGACATGTGTTCCCATTGCGGAAAGATATCGATGGGAGTCCATTGCATGCACTGGAACCAACCCGGCGATGGGATCGAATTCTTCGATGGCTGCGGCTGCCTGTCCTGGTCGTCATCCTGTATTTCACATTCCGAACCGGAGAACTTATTTTTCGGGGATATGATCCGTATTATATTTTGTTCAGTTTTCACGGGCATGATGTGTTTTATTGGAGTTATATTGTTATCGGAGTGATTTTGCTGGGAATCGTCGTCTTTCCCATGGCATGGTGCCGCTATTTATGTCCTCTGAGCGCGGCCTTGTCGCCATTTTCAGCTATCGGCCGACTGAGAATTGCACGGAATCCAGACAGATGCACATCATGTGGTGCATGCGACCGGGTTTGCCCTCATTCTCTTTCGGTTTCCAGGATGAACCAGGTCACATCCGGAGAATGCACGCTGTGTCTGGAATGTACCGAAGCGTGTCCGGTGAATGGTGCATTGGACGTGCATCTGAAAGGAAAAGGACGATGAAAGTACCAGGAATCATCATCCCGTTATTGATTCTTTTTTTTGCAGGAATCGGCATCCAGTCATCTTATCTGTTCTCAATACCCAGTGTGGATTTGGATTTTACTCCGGCAAGTGCCGGTTCGAATACGGTTACCAGCATTTTTCTGGTGGATGGTGTCCGCTGTGTCGATACCGCAAAAAAAGCAGCCTCCACCCTAAAATCAATACCCGGAATGGTTCATTTCACCGCGTTTGCCTCCCGAAACCGGGTGGAAATCACCTATGATCCGGAGCGTGTGGATACGGCAGACATTCTCGCTGCCATCGAAGGTCCGGTTTTTGACGAAGAAACCAATGAAATATTTTTTAATGTCTTTTCCGTTCTGGAGATTGACGGAGTGAAAATTCACCAGTAATATTGAATGTGACTTTTAACCCATATTTATGGAGGTTTGGAATGAAAGTAGTAAATGCAATATGGATCGTAATCGTGATGATGGCAGTTTCTTCCGGTACCCTGTTCGCTCAAGCGGAAGGTGCAGCCAATGCATCTCTCGGTGCAGAGATGAGCCCTGTGAAGTATCAAATGGCGACATACAGTCTGCCCAAATTGGATAAAGAAAATACAGAAGCCATGAGCAAAGCCGTTGCCAGCAAAGAAGGTATCGTTTCTGCAAAACCCGATTTTGCCAATAATACGTTCTGCTTCATATTCGACTCCGCCAAAATTTCCAGTGATACCATTCTGGATACGCTCAAGACAATTTCTCCGGATGTGTCCATGACCAAAGTCGAAGATGCACCCGCAGACGCAGTCAAAGCAGGTTGCTCCAAAAAATGCCCGCATGCCGCCAAGTGTGCAAAAGCGCAAGGCCAGGCTGATCCGAATGCAAAGACAGAAGGCGCTCCCTGTGCCAAAATGCATGGTCAGGTTGACGCAAATACACAGCCAGAAGATGCGCAGGGCATGAAAGCAGAAGAACAGAAAATGGAAAAGGCAGAACCAGCACCCGAGGGTGAAGAATAGGTTCTGGAAGATAACCCGTTAACGCATAAACGTACATCAGAAAAGCGGTTCCATTACGGAGCCGCTTTTTTTTAGGCTCATTCCGAAAAGATTCGAGAGGATCATCCTGTTACTTTGAAGCGGGATGTCCTTGAGTAGAATCTGAATTGAGACTAGAATGATCACGTCCTGACAATAGCGTATCAGGATGGAAATAAAATTGTATCGTAAAGGCAGGTGTTTTATGAAAAATTGTTTTATAATATGCGCACTCATTATCTTTGTTTTTCTGTCAGGGTGCAGTCCCCAACAATCTCAGAATGCCACGCAATCCGAAAAACAGACCATTCCCAAGAAGAACCCGGAAAAACCCATCGATAATGCCGCACCCGGAAATAATGCCGCTCCCAATCCTCCCCAATCCCAATCGGCAACATCCCAGTCCGCTTCATCCAATCCGTCGGTGTCCCCATTGGATACAAAAAGCATTGATGAGATGACGGATGACGAACTGCGTGAATTGAAAAAAATGAAGATCCAAAAATACAAGGATCTGGGGTATGAAGGGGAAAAGCTGAAGGAAATGGAAGCGAGCTTGTTTGCGGACCGGTTGGGTTCGGGTACACAAAACAGCCAGCCCGGTTCCAACCATCCCGTTGCCAATAATGAATCGGCAAAGATAGATGCGACTCAAGCGGAAATGCCTTCAGCAGATTACCGGGCTCAGCAAGAGGAATCATGGGAGAATAAGCTGACGAAAATCACGACTGAGAAGGATCTGATCGTGACCAATGCCAAATCCGCCGGGAAATATACCGAAGCGCTCCAGAAGGCAGAAAAGGATCTGACTGCCAAGCTGGATCTGGCACGCTCAATCTTAGATGAGCTGAAAACCGCGGATGATGCAGCCTGGAACAGTAAACGCAGTAAACTGGATGATGCATTCATGCAGATCGAACAGGCGTATATCAATTTTACCAATACTCATTGAGCCTCATACGTGGGTGTCTGCCTATTCGTATATCTGTAAATAACTTTTTGTAAAGAATGCTCTCGCCTGTTGGATTAAAAGGGCTTTTTGTATATTAGCCTTTCATTTCGACAAGGTGGATTGAGTTCATTTTTAGTCGCTCAATTCAGGGTATTCTTTGATCGTTCTAAACTCCCGGGAGATTGACTCCGCTAATCTGATGAATTAGTGTTCTACCGTTTTTTCTATGGCGTACCATTCATCCGACCTGTAATGCCTAAACCCATCGGCATGGCATGCAGGCGCAAGCTCGAACGAGTTGAAGGGCTACAGCGGAAACACTGTGGCCTCCCTGTTTTGGAAAGGATGTTTTTATGAGAAAATTGATTGTTGCCCATTTGTTGTTACTTTTCATAATCCTGACAAATACCCTGAATGCCCAATCCACATCGGATGCCGACAAGGAAAAAAAGCTGCCGGTTTTTGATATGGGCAAAATCGAAGTTGTGGGAGAAGCTCCAGCAATCGAACCGGCTGCTGTAACGCGGGTTACGTCGGATGAGTCCGATCAGAAACTCCACGAAAGTGTGACTGATGTGATGAACGGGATCCCGGGTCTGCATGTTACTGTCGGCAGCAAAAATGAACCCCAGGTGATGATGCGGGGGTTCATTCAGGGACGAACCTTGATTTTATATGATGGCGTCCCTATGGCAGCACCCTATTACAGCGATGTGGATACCTCCGAAATTCCGTTGGATAATCTGGCGGAATGTGCGGTTGTCCGTGGCAATGCATCCGTGTTGTATGGCTCCAATGCAATGGCTGGTGTTGTTTCCCTCACCTCCGCACGGCCTGAAAAAACCAATGTGAGAGCATTGTTTTCGATGGATCAGGAGGCGAACTACTTTTCTCGGCTCACTCATGGCGCTACCTGGAACAATCTCTACTATCAGGTATCCGCGGGTTTACGGCATTCCGATGGGTGGAGAATGTCGGATGATTTTCAGACAACCCGCGATAAATACGACAATGAACTGGAAAACGGCGATATCCGGAATCATTCCGCGTATGATCAATGGAGTGCTGGTTTGAAGGTCGGCAAAGTCTGGGATACGGGCGAGGTCAGTCTGAGCGGCAGCTATCTCGATGCGTCCAAAGAAATTCCGCCGTCCACCAGTCCACTATCCAAGACCAGTTACTGGGATTTCCCGACTTGGCGGAAATACAGCACCATCCTGGTCGCACGAACGCAGTTGACAGAAGCGCTGGATTTCAGAACCAACCTGTTTTTTCATAAATACGATAATGTGCTCAGGAATTACAACGATCCGGAGTATCAATCCGTGCGTTGGGAGAGCACATTTGACGATTTTTCAACCGGAATGAACGCCCGTCTGGCCTGGACTGCTCTCGATGCATTCACCCTTCGCTCCACCCTCAACGGTCTGATCGATCATCATCGGGCGCAGTCGGATGTCGGGGAACCCTGGGAGGCGTATGAAGCCCGGACATATTCCGCTGCGACCGAAGGCGAATGGATTCCGGCCGATGATGTGACGTTGCAGCTCGGCGTCGGATATGAAATCTATGATTTCGCTTCAGCCGATAATATCGAAGTGGCAGACGGAGCGGTGCAAAACCGAACCCATGATGTGAATGCGTTGACTTACAGTGTTTTGGGAGAATACCGGGTCACTGATTTCCATACATTCACCGCCGGGATCAGTCAGAAAAACCGTTTCCCCAATATGCATCAACTGTTCAGTAATATCGATCTGTTCCAGCCCGAGGAAATTCCCTCGCTGGATACGGAAACCGCCATGCAATACTCCCTGGGCTGGTCCTGTCAGCCGACCCGATATGTGTTTGGCATTACCGGATATTATTATGATGTCGAAAACCTCATCCAGCGTCCCAACCGCGATGCATTATATGATAACATGGATGTTGCCGAATTCAAAGGTCTCGAAGCATGGGGTGAGTTGAAGCAGGATGAAGGTATCATCGGAAAGATCGCATTCACGCATCAGAATGCAACGGGAAACCAGGACGGTGAAAAGGACCAGGATCTGCCGCTCGTTCCCGATAACATCCTGAATATCGATCTTGGATATCGGTTTGCCTTTGGAACGGAATTATCTGCCGGTTATGAGTTCAATGACACCAGTGTCGAGTATTTTTCCGGTCCTGCGGAGGAAATCCCATCGGTGTCGCTTTGGAGTCTGTCTGTCCGCCATGATTTCCGGACCGGTCTTTCGCTGTCGGTCCAGGGAACGAATCTTCTGGATGAAAACTATTATCGGGAGATTGGGTTTGAACAGCCGGGGCGAACCATCCGGTTCAGTGTTCAATACGTGTTGTAGAAGAGACACATCTGCCGGAGTGGCTTGATGTCGGCTGTCGATGATGGTAAACAGTCGCTATCACACCCTATGTTGGCTATCCTGTCACAGGTTAAATGTAATTCTTCAACAGCTCATCATCTGCGACCTCGACGGGTGTGAGTTTCCCCTTCAGAAACAGATTATCGATGTAGATATTGATGCCCTTGATGGTCGAACGGCAAATGATCAGGACCGGGATACATGAAGCCGTATTCCGGTGAGTCTCTCCTTACCTGATTGGCAGTTCCAAGTCTGGAAAGGAACAGCGGCCAGCGTTCCTGCAAAAAGGTGAAGAGCGCCTCGTTATCCGGAACGATTTCAGAACATTCGGATTCCTACAGCACCTTATCGCCCCTTATATCTACGCCTGCCAGTGTTGCCAGATGTGGAGTGGAGGGGAATTTATAGAAATTGTCTTTCACGTCCCGATCTTCTTCGCATGCTTGGTCGTGACAAATTCCGGGCAGAGGAAATGAACGGTAATACCAACGTTTTCTAAAGCATCTTTCCAGGCCCACCACTTGCTGTCTGTAGCTTGCAGAATCGGTGGTTTCACTGGATGTGCATTTGCGGCGGCAACAAACTTTCGATCCGATTTGTCGAAATTTACCAATCCGTCATGGATTGGAAATTCGTCATATGACTCGCCATTTTTCGTGATGGCTACCCGGTCGGAATCGGGCAGACTCCAGCGATGATCGTGAACCCACTTCATGAAACGGTCACCCACGTCGGGCTGTCCCTTCATGGAGAGTTGTTGCCGGTATTCATCGAAGATTTCATCTCCCGCGTCGATGATCAGACCTCGTTTTTTAATGACATGCTCAACCGCCTCGATGCATGCCAGCACGCATGCATCAGGTATGTCAGAATCCGGGTCTGGCTGGGTGGCGAGATTGGCCGTCTTGGGCACATTCGTGTCCACAAGGCATTTCTTCGGCAAATTCATTTGGATGCCTCCGGCTTTCCGGCTTTCTGCATCCGTTTCTTCATGGCCGCTTTGGCTTGCTCGGTGATGTCACCCATCTCATCACCAAAAAAGTTCTCCGGCCAGTTCTGGATGTTGCCAAAGATGTCAATATGCAGAGGGTCGAGTGAAGCAGGGTTCTTGTCGATTTTTGCGAAATAAGCCGACACTTTTTCTTGCGGAACCACGTCCTCAGCAATCCGGCGTTGCAACCGTCGCAGAAAATGTTCCGAGTGGGTCTCAACGATTAACTGAATATTTCTATCAGCTCCATTTTCTCTGGAGTTGATCACGTCAATCATCACATCGGCCAAAGCAGATTGCGCACTCGGATGCAAATGAATTTCCGGCTGTTCCATAATAATTATTGAACCGGGAGGCGCGTAAAAACACTGAACCAGAACCGGCAGCACCTGCGAAATGCCGAAACCGACATCCGGGAGATCCACCCAGTCCTTTGACCCTTTTGTGCGAATCTTGACCTCGTATTCCTGCCGCTGTTCGGATATGGGATTCACCCTGAAATCTTCGATCAGGCTCATTTCCTTCAGCTTGAGAGCAATGATTTCCTCAAGCGGTTTTTCGTGTTTCCTGTAGCCTAAACTAATTTTCCGGTCTCTTGCCGCCAGAATAGCTGCTACAGTGTTCTCGCCTGCAAAGCCAACGCTTTCAGGAGTGATGCCACCCCAAGTATAAAGCCTTTCCGCCTTCGTTCTAAGTGGCCCCAGGTAAAAGATTGAATTAAACAGCTTCTCATGAGCAAGATTTAGATCCTGAACGAAATCGGCATTTTGATAATAGGCGACCACCTCGTCAGGGAAACCATAAAATCGAACCACATCTTTGAGTGCCCAATCGCGCATTTTCTTTCTGACGAGAGAGTAATTCTCTGCCGATGCAGCATATTCACGCTTGTCGGATTTTCGTGATAGATCAATGGAAAGGGACTGCGTATCTTTGCTGAGAAGGCGGTATTTGAACTCGGAAACCTGAAGCAAGTTCTTCGTTGAGTCGCTTAATTCGACTTCGGCACTGAAATCCAATTCATCGCCAGAAAAAAGCTGGCCTGATAGAGGATCTTTAAACTTTAAATCTTCCGTCAAAGACCATCTGTAGTCGAAGGCAATTTTGTTCTCCGGATCACGGTGAAAGACCATCTTCTGATAGGAGCCAAGCTGAACAGCGGAGTTTTTCCCGCCCGGGTAAAACACAGCTTTCCGATCCGGCGACTCAATGGTTTGCTTCAGCATCATCAGGAATTGACCTATGCTGGACTTGCCGGAACTGTTGGCACCGAAGAACAATGAAATGGGAGCCATGCGAATGGTGCCGGTATCCTTCCAGCCTTTGAAGTTTTGTATTCGTAATGTTTTCAACATTTTTCTGCCTCGCCTTTTTTGTAAGCTGCCCTGGCTTTTTCAATAAATCGTTCTTTCGAACTATCGCCGGATACGGCGTAATCATACTCATGGAGCAGTTCTTGAAGTCTTTGTAGCTGATCAACCATCATTCTCAGGTATTCGATTGTCTCAGGCTCATGCTGAAACCCATAAGGCGTATCTATCGCTTTGGAACTGTCATACTCGACATCGTTGAACTCGATATCCCGTTCGAGCTGCTCGGCAATATACCCAAGATAGGATTCCTGATAATCAAAATGTCCGCCACTCATCTTATTCCCCTCCCATTCTTGTTACTGCCTGGTCGTACCACATGAGCAGTTTGGGATCTTCTTCCAGGACGTTGTTGGGGATCTTGTCGGCTGCGGCGACGATGACAGCGTAGTCGCGCTCCTGCCAGGCTTTCTTGAATCCGGCGTGGCGCTCGGAAGACTTTGAGTTTCTTCTTGGCTTCTTTAAAGCGTTTCTTCATCTCTTCCAGAGTGGCCGGACCGTCTTTGATGTGCAGAGTCTGTTGCAGCTCCTGCGACTTGACGGTGACTTTGACCAGTATCGATTCGAGCATTGTTTCTCCTTATTTCTCGGTGTCAGATTCGGATTGCATCTCCGAATCGGATCCAGGCATCTACCTCATCTTGCTTGAACATCCAGCAATGGGTCACGCGACGAGCAGGAATAGCCTGTTGTCCGACCCACATGTATACCGGTTTCGCTAATTGCATTCAGATAGTTACAGACATCCATCGCCCTTGTCCTTCGTTCGTCATGTGTTCGCTATGCGTTGGGTAATGTCCGGGAAACCCGAAATCCGGACACAGAACTGCAGATTAACCGCTATAAATTACATTGACGGATTGCTGAGATCAAGCGTTTTATGCTGAATCCTGCCGGATTTTCCAAAAGCTGAGTGACGAATTCCATGGCTCCGGGAATCCATCTCTTTTTTCATGGAACTCCTGATTCGCCTCAAACGTTATAATAGATGTAACACGATACGGTTGACACGCTGACATCCTAAGGAGGCTCATATGATATTAATTCGATATGATAACAAAAAATTCCCTCTGTTGCAGAACAGCACGACTTTTCGACGGTTGATCCAGAAGAAAAACATGCCGTTTAAATACCGACAGATGTACAAAATGCACAATATTCAGAAAAAACAGGTCTTCCAGATCAGAAACAGCGTGCCGTGGCGGAAACCGACAACTCCCAAAGAAACGATCGCACCAACCATCTGATACTCTCGGATGGATTATCTGAGTTGACTTGAATTAAAGCGACGTTCCTGTCACGATGAACATGGAATAACGGCATTCATGGGAAATCCGTCCGATGGATGCCGTGATGATATTATTGGCACTGGTGACGAGACAATGATCAGGTTGATATCACGAAAACACGTGCGTATTATATGCCGATCCGAATCAGACTGCATGTGGAGCGGCTGAATTGATCGGAGATGGAGTTGATCCGGGATGATGCGGTTGTATTGGATTTATCTGTGTGTCTCTTTATTACTGATGACAGCCTGCGGGAATGAGACACTCCCGCGCTCCGCTCAGCGATCCGGAACCGATCAGGTGAATCCCAAATCCATCAATTTCGATCTGGATGCTCACGGTCAGACCCCGCTTCATCATGCGGTAACAGGCAATCAGTCTGCGGAAGTGAAACGATTGCTGGAGATGAATGGAAATCCCAACATCCGGGACAAGAACGGCCAGACCCCGCTCCACCTGGCGGTGATCGGCTTCTCGAAGGGAAAGGGAGAATCCGCCATCATTCAGATGCTTCTCGAGTATGGCGGAGATCCGAACATTCCCGATGCCAACGGCATGACCCCGCTCCATCATGAAATCGAAAGTGGTGATCTGACTGTGGCGAAAATGCTGCTCGATCATGGCGCTCACCCCAATAACGTCGATAAATCGAACCGCTCCTGCCTGGATTACGCACCGACGGACAGCGAAATGGCCCGGCTGTTGCGGGATTACGGAGCGATCTGATCGCCAATCGTTACCGGAAAGCCACTCCCGTCAATCAAAAAGTCCCTGATGCGGCAGATCCACATCATAACCGGACATCGCGGCGATCCGTCGCCGACAATGGCTCATCCAGTGGGGCCACGCCTGTCTGATCTGCTCCAGATGAACCCCTTTGGCGCTCCAGAGTGTGGCGAGCATATCGGGATTGTTTGTGAGCAAAGCGACGGCCCTGGACTGCACCTCCCCGTTTTCTGATACAAAACCGAGTGGTACGCAGATTTTCTGATCCGGGTGAAGAAATGCCGTGGATGCGCCTGAATCGGCGATCATCGTGGCCAGTTCCAGCACATTCAGTGCCATATAATAGGCGGACAGCGCGATCCGATATTCCAGCGCATTCCCGAAGACCTCGGACAGCCAATGCCATCGATCCGTTGCATGCGCCAGATAAATCCATGCTTCCGAGCAGTTGTTTCCCAGAATTTCCGGCCATCCCATCAGGTCGTGCCGTTGCCAGACACTTCGGCTGCCCGATCGGGATCCGGTTTCCTTGACTTTCATGTCAGCCAGTCCGATAGCCAGATCCAGTTGATTTGTCCGCAAACAGAGTGCACCATGCAGACTGTGGTAAATGTACGCCAATGAAAAGGGAAGATCGATGAACTGGCATCCTGGAGAAGGGTTCCAGCCGGAGATATTGAACAGGTCGTCAAACAATGCCCGTTGATCCTTGAATGCATCCAGCCTGGATTCGACACCGGCCAGCGCGATCATGATCGATGGTGCCACCCGTTTGATGGCTTCATCCATGGCATCAAACCGGGCTTCCAGCGTATTGGGCGGTATTTTTTCATATTTTCGGCACCAGTTGATAAGGGAACGGAATGTCGGCGGCCGTACCTGATCGATGAGCGTGATCCAGCCATCCAGATCTTTCTGCCAGGCATACTTGAACGCGGACAGGTAAATGGCATCCGGATCGCTGATATCGCGGATGGGATCATCCGGAAGATTCAAATACCGGCCGGATGGTTTTCGGCAGTCTGTGTGTCGATTCAATGCCAGAATGAATCGATCGAACAGGTCATCGGAAATGGGATCGTCACTCAGATCGAACTGAGTGCATCCCCCCAGGCACTTCGGAATGATTCTGGGAGTTGTGGATTGCCGGATGACTGCGATCACTTTTTCGTTCAAGGGTTTTGATGCCAGGCCATTGATCAGCTCCGGAGTCACGATCATCCGTTCGAAGCCGATGCTTCCGATGCCGGCGTCTGATTTTCGGGTGTATTCTTCGGAGCAGATGGCGAGGATCCAGTCGGCGCACTGGACCATCTCCTCGATATACGCCGGACTGTTATCTTCCGGATACAGATCCCATTGATCGAGAGTGATTTTGAACCCACGATTCAGAAGCCTGAACGCCAACGCCGCAACCCAGCGTTTGTGATTGGGGGAGTCTTGCGAGTAGGAAATGAAAATGCGCCGTTGTCCAGCCATGAAGCCTCCTTTGCTATTCCATATCCAGTGCAAACAAAATGGCTTGTCTTACTTTCTCCGTCACGTCAGAGGAAACAGCCCCAAGTTTACGCTCAAGACGCATCGTCGGTATTGATCCGATTCCCTGGACATTCAAAACAGAGTCTTGATTTAAAAAATGAAGAGACACAGGTACCTCATAGGCACTATGCCGGTTTTGAGTGGTCAAGGTGATGTAGATTGCCAGCTTTCTGGGGGGATTCAGATCGTGACGGGAGATGATCAATACCGGCCGGGTTTTCGCTGTTAAGCCCAGATCCGCCAACCAAATTTCTCCAGGTTTAGGGCTCATCCAGTAAATCCAATACCTCTTGTTCCATTGCTCGTGACCGCACCAGATCCAAGGCATCCAGATCTGCCAATTCAATGAGTTCTACAATATGTTGTCTGACTCTTCCGGCAATCTCAGGAGTCCATTCCCGCAGTTTGAGATCTAATTTTTTCGCTAAAGCATCCATGCGTGCTCCTTTCGGAAGCCCCAATACAGGCCACTTACCGTATTATAACAGAAAATGTATTTGGGGTTCTATGCACAAAACAAACGATGGCAATGATTCGTGCGTTATACTGCACTGGAAAAAATGGTTTCACTATGAGTCGGTTTTTTGTTTTTGGATGTTTTTGGCACGTTGCGATTCCAGCCAGAAATAAAGCGCGTGAAGATGGTTCTGAAACTGATATCCGCCTCTTACTTCGGGATTGATATTCAGAGCACCAAGCTGCTTCATCCTCTGTAAGAAATTATCCATCACTTTTTTTTCTTCATGGGTGAGCCGTTCCACGAGTTCTGATCTTTGAAAGTGTTTTTCGAGTGGTTTATCGGCCATTTTTCGAAGGATCGAACGATAGCGTTCGCTTCGAATCGCACTGAAAACCTGAGGTTCCAGCAATTTGCGGCCAATGACTTCCGCAGCCAGAAAAATGCCTTTCAGTATCTCATCTGATTTGATTTCCTGATTTTGAGCGACCCTCCAGATGGCATCGCCGATTTCATGAGCTAAAACCGGCAATCCGCCCGTAAAACGGATCAGTGTATGGATGTCTTCGTCGGATATTTTTACAGACGCAGATTCAAAAGAATGAAGATAAAACTCTTTAACTTCATCGAGATGGCGAACGAATGAGACGAGTGAGCTTTTGCCGATACCCCGTTCTCCCGTGATAAACCCTATTTTAAATCTGCCATGGAGGCTGGCTCTGACCATGCTTGTCAATCGTTTGATCTCATCTTTACGTCCAACGAAAAACTCAATGGGAATCGGTTGCCCCGGCCGGAATGGACTTGATTCAGGATTCATCGTTTTTAAATCTCCATCGATATCGCAGCCAGTTTAGAAGCACGTTCCATATTATAGCAGATTCCGGAAAAAACTTGCAGGAGATGAGTTGAACTCGACTCATCTGTATTCATCTTTTTCAATTCCGTTTCAATTCTCGATCTCGATCATGAAATCAATCAGTTGATCGCTGTGTTCCTGAATGCCGGTGTCGTCCTGCCGGCTCAGCGCCGACTTCAACTGATCGATGATGCCGGATAACTTCTTCCGTTGTTCATCCGGGAGTTCCGGTAACAGCCGTTCCGCTTTCTGAAGATAGATCATATGTTCTTTGGAGTTGGGATTCTGCTGCCACAACGATTCCACATCCGCCAGTGCGCGTTCTTTTTCCAGACCATCGGACAGACGAAGCAGATTGGGCGTGTAGGTGACTTCCACTTCCTGATCGGTCGCCGGGATCATCGCATGCAGCCGCACCATGGCGTTGAGATTATAGGAGAAATCGACCAGGACATCATGCGGCTGGCCGGAATAGGAGGGGGGAATGTTCATGATCTGCGCCGAAATGCCCGTGAATATCGCATCGTCCGGAATCCGCGCTTCTCCCGTTGGATCCTGATACAGCTTCAATTCCAGGACTTCCTGATGTTCCGTCAGTAACGAATATTCCTTCTGAACCGAATAGGGGATCGTCGTCTGAGGCTCGATCAGCGGATCATACGTCAGAATCATCTGCTGACCGAATTCCTTCAGAATATCCAGACCAAGACCATACGGCGAGATGTCCGTCAGGATAATCCCTTTTTCCTCTTTGATTTCTCCTCGCATAATGGCGGACTGGATGGTCGCTCCCATGGCAACCGCCAGATCCGGATTGACTTCCGTCTGGGTTTCTTTGTTCAGAATCTCACTGACCAATTGCCGGACACAGGGAATATACGTCGTTCCACCGACCATGATCACCCGATCGATCGTACTCGGCCGGATCTCTTTCGCCTTCAGTGCCTGGTGCAGACAGTTCCGGGCTCGATCGAGCAGCGGAGCGGCGGCCCGTTCAAAATCCTGCCGCGTGATTTCCACTTCCAGATCGACCGGTTCGCCTCGAATGATGGCAAAATTGGATACTTCGACAATATGTGAGAAATTCCGGGACAACATGATTTTGGCCGTTTCCGCGACCGGTTTCAGACTTCGTTCCTGCGTTTCCGATATGGAATATTTCGGATGGTTCTTTCGGAACTTTTCAAGGATCAGCCGGATCATGACCTCGTCGAAATCCTTGCCGCCCAGCAGGTTGTCGCCAAAGGAGCTTTTGGCGTCCAGGATGCCTTCAAACATCTCCAGAATGGTGATATCCAATGTGCCGCCGCCGAAATCGAACACCATCATCTGCTCCTCGAGATCCAGATGATCGATACCGAACGCCAGTGCCGCGGCAGTGGGTTCGCTGATCAGCCGTGTAATGGTCAGGCCGGCCAGCTCCCCGGCATCCAGCGTGGCCTGCCGTTTGGCATCCGGATAGAAAGCCGGCACGGACAGAACAACGTCCGAGATGGTCGTCGACAACGCCAACTCCGCATTCTGTTTCAGATGTTTCAGGATGAGCGAGGCGATCTGTTCCGGACGATATGTTTTTTCACCCAATACCACCGAATCTCCCGTTCCGAACAGGCGTTTGATTTCGCGGATGCCATGATCTTTCCGATCCACAATCGTCCGGGCGGCTTCCCCGACAATCAACTCCCCATGCCGGTTGATGGCGACGATGGACGGAACAATCGGGCTCCGCACGGATGAGGATGGATCGGGTATGGGAACCGCCTTGCCATCTTCATACCGGCAAATCTCCGACGTGGATGTTCCAAAATCGATTCCGATTGAATATTTTTTTCCAGCCATGGTCAATGTCCTCGTTTGTTGGAATGTATATAAAAAACCTGAACTGTTCTGCCATTCATGATCCGGATGACGATGAACGCCGGGATGGGATTTTCAACTGAGATCCCACTGTGAGATGGGGGCGTTTCATCTGATTTTCATCCATGATGCGTTTATAATCGTTTCCATTGCCATAAAATGCCACGGCAATGCGCCATAAGGTATCGCCCGGCTTGACCGTGTACATCCTGACATCCGGTTGCGATTTCATCGGTTTCTGCCGGAGAGCAGCCGCATTGTGTTTTCGTTTCACAGGCTGGGATGCGTTCCCGCTGGCGATCACCTGAGCCAGTTGATCCAGTTTCGATCGGATTTCCTGATTCTGTTGTACCTGCTCCTGATAAGATGCCAGTAATTGTCCAATCGATTCGGACTGGGATGCGGATATGGGAGCGGCGGGTCCGGGTTGTGGCGCATGAACCAGATATCCAATCGCCATTCCGAGCATCATGATCGCTCCATATGCCGCGGATCTGGATATCCAGTATGATAACGATGGTCTGGGAAAAGCTCGGTCGTGCGTCTGCTCATCGATGTCAATACTCGGATTGCCGGAGAATGGTTCCGGTTTTTTGGGAGCGGATGCCGCCGGGCGTCCCAGGATGACGCCTGCGGGAGCAAAAACAGTGTCTCCCATGACGAATCCCCATGATTTGCATTCGCTGACCGTATTGGAGCCGGACTGGTTTTCGCCCATGACCTGATGAACCCGTTCGTCATAGGGATCACCGGGCACGGGGATGATCACAGTCAGTCCCATTGCTGCCATCATCCGGCGAAAATCCCTGACGGTTTTCTCCAGAGACCGGCGGTATGCGGGATCCAGTTCCGGGTTGGACAGGGCATTCTCGATGGAACGCAGGTAATCGATCGAGCGTTTCTGCCATTCGTGGATCGTTCCATTCAGAAGCTGAGACTGCTGCCGCAACCGGATCAGTTCCTCGTGATCCACCTGCAGATCCGTGACCGATTGTCCCATGGCAGTCACATCGCTTTTGATCTGTCCGATTTCAGTCGCAACCCGTCCGTTCATTTCTTCCAGGAAGGTTCTTATTTTGAACAACTCCTTCTGGAGTCGATTGAAGTCATTTGCTGATTGAAGATTCATTGTAACCCCATGCCTTATCAAACATGTCGCCCATACGGTGCTGGTTACCAGAAATTCCTCGATCCGTCAACTATACGGAGCTTTACAGCCGGTTGCCGAATGAATGTCACATCGACTATGGATATGGGGTATGCGTTTTCTGCCATCGTCCCTGACGGGGTGATATATGCCTGTCCAGGAATGCTTTTGAACTGCTCAGGTGATGAGTGGCCACCAAATGAATGGAGTGACAAGCCGGATAAGGAATACGAAGAGCTGTTGGAGAGCTTTTTATTGGATGATGAATGGGAAGTGGTGAAGTGGCAAGACTTGCGTGATGAGGAACTTGAGTAAAGGGATGCTTACGGAATCATGTGTGACGGTCTCCGGATCGTGTGTGATGGTGTCCGGATCGTATGTGACGGTCTCCGGATCGTATGTGACGGTCTCCGGATCGTGTGTGATGGTGTCCGGATCGTATGTGACGGTCTCCGGATCGTGTGTGACGGTCTCCGGATCGTATGTGACGGTGTCCGGATCGTATGTGATGGTCTCCGGATCG
>CAZELM010000024.1:0-32623 GCA_964512995.1 uncultured bacterium | reverse complement strand
GGTCTCCGGATCGTATGTGACGGTGTCCGGATCGTATGTGATGGTCTCCGGATCGTGTGTGATGGTCTCCGGATCGTATGTGACGGTGTCCGGATCGTATGTGACGGTCGCGGGATCGTGTGGGACAGTCGCGGGATGATGTGTGACGGTCTCCGGATCATTTATACAAACAAGGTGGAGTCTCTGCCCAGGTTCACATTCATTGCTTAATTGGTAATGGTTTGTGCTGGAGGTTTTCGGTGCGTTCAGGTATGAATTGCGTTACAATTGAGGAAGGGTTGTGATGAAATGGATTGGCGAAAAAATGGTAAACACTCTGCCATATTCGGGGGTGAATCATATGATCACAAGGATTCAGGTAATACATTTTTCATGTTTAAGGTTCATTGATCAGAGCATGAGTTCCTTACAGATATTAGTCGGTGCAAATGCTACAGGTAAAACAACGTTCCTTGATGTTGTCAGTTTCATGGGTGACCTGGTTTCATCTGGAGTCGAAGAAGCTGTTCGTAAACGGGCAACGACACCCCAGGATCTGACATGGATGCGGAATAATAACGTCATTGAATTGGGAATTGAAGTAAAAATTCCTGAAAAGCTGCTGGAAAATATCGAAAACAAAACCTACTCCCATGTCAGATATGAAATAGGCATCCAGATGAATATCGATGATGCAGGTATCGGTATAGCGGATGAAAGAGTTTGGTTATATCGAAAATCAAAAAACAAATTACCCCAACGTGAAATTTTTCCAGCAACCAACGTCACACCCCAGACAATTCTCCTGGAAAAAGGCAGATCTAAGAGCTATCAGCGGCTTGTTGTGAGTCGTGTTCATAATGGAAACGATAACTACATACCAGAAACCGCCAAGGGATACAGTCCTTCATTCAGACAATCGGTGAAACGATCTGCGCTGGGAAATCTTCCTGCAGATGAAACACGGTTTCCGATATCCACCTGGCTAAAAACATATCTTACGGAAGGAATCCAGAAGTTTGTCCTGAACAGTCAATTGATAAGGTTAGCAAGTCCACCTGGACAGGGAAAGAAATTCATGACAGATGGATCCAATTTACCGTGGGTTGTTCATGATCTCCTGGAAAAAAATAACCCCAATCAGTTAAATCAGTGGGTTCGGCACCTTCGAACCGCGCTTCCGGATCTTGAAGGTATCCGGACTGTTGAAAGACTTGATGATAAACACAGATATTTATTGCTTAAATATGCGAACGGTATTGAAGTGCCATCATGGCTTGCCTCAGATGGGACTCTTAGATTATTGGCATTGACCTTGCCTGCTTATCTGCCAGGTTTTCAAGGTACATACCTGATCGAGGAACCAGAAAATGGAATTCATCCCAAAGCGATAGAAACTGTTTTTCAATCGTTATCGAATGTCTATGATGCTCAAGTGTTACTCGCAACCCATTCACCGGTAGTACTCAGCCTTATCAAACCAAGAGATTCAAATAAGATTCTCTGTTTCGCCAAATCTCAGGATGGATCGACAGACATAGAATCTGGAGACAGACACCCCAAATTACGCTCATGGCAGGGTGATCCAAACCTGTCTGTTGTTTTTGCGGGTGGTGTTCTTGGATGAAAACAATAGATCACTCAAAAAAGGATCTTATCGTGATCGTTCCTGATATCGACATGGAAGTATCGATTCGCCGATTATTGTTAAGGACCAAAGCTTTGGGAATCAGGCAGATCGAATTTGATGTAAATCGTCACTTCCAACGAGATGCAGGATGTCGTACTGATTCTCATAATTATCTAAAACTATGGCAAAATGAGTTCAATTTCGCCATGGTAATATTCGACCTTGAGGGCTGTGGCAATGAAGCATCTCGAATAAATACTGAAGATGAGGTTCAAGAGCTTTTAAATAATAATGGCTGGCGTGATCGATCGTCTGTCATTGTTATTGAACCAGAATTGGAATCTTGGATATGGAGTGATTCTCCTGAATTGGATGAAGTTTTGGGATGGAGTAATCGCAGCATTAGTATGCGTGAATGGGTTAGGAGTCAAACTGATTATTGGCCTGTTGACAATCAAAAGCCTGCCCGACCGAAGGAAGCATTCAGAGAAGTTCTTCGAGAATTGAGGTTACAGCCTTCCGCCTCCCTGTTCGATGAATTAGCCAATCGAATGTCTGTCAGACGCTGTACAGATCCATCATTCCAAAAGTTCAAGGGAAACCTTCTGAAATGGTTTGCCCCGGTCTCCCCATGATGGATTTTTCGGGAGTCTGCTATCCTGCATCATCAGGTGCTTCAGTAACCTTTCCAGCGATTAACCACGATTCTGATCCAGGAGTTATCCGGTTTCCTCCCGTATGTGGAGTGGGTTAAAAATCATTATATAACGAACAAGGAATTTTGGATTGTGGAGATCCGTGTTAAAAGATCTACATGACATCCAGGCTTCCCCTATAGTATGATAGGGAGCAGATTTAATGGGATGCCCGAATTTTATAGACTTCAGAGAGGAGCTGTTCCTGAATCTCACTCGATGAGGGATGGATGGAATCACATTTGGTCGGACATGATATGAGAGATGAATTTCGAAAATGGCTTACGGATGGAAACGTAAAAACGTATTCAACGGAGTCTATTTTATCATGCATGGATAAGTTTTCCGAGTATGCTGTCCATATGAAGATAACTGACGACAGTCTTTGGAAATATACTGACCACGATGCTTTCGAGGCTGTTTACTCCAAATTGATTGCGGTAAAACGCCTCCTCATAACCGACTGGAACAGACGTAAAGTGTTCATCGTTGCCGGGAAATTGTATCTGAATTTCCTAGAAGAGAGGCTGTTTGCCCGAAAGGCTGCTGATTCCGCTGTTATCGAGAAGAAGGAAGTGGAAACGTTAATGGGATGGAACCCCGGCAAAACAATAACAAAAGCTGTTGCCTCTATTATAGAAAAGAAGGAAGTGGAAACGGCGATTGCAGATAAATCTTCATCACAGAGTGTTATTGATCGTGAAATTGTAATCGCATGGTTGGTCACGCAACCGAATGCTAAGGGCACGTTGTATTTAGAAAGTGTCGTGCGGCAGTATATGTATAGCCTCTGTTCCGCGCCATTGAAACTGAGACTGCCAATTGCCCCTGAGAGCAGAAACGTTTTTGCATGCCGGAATGCCGATGAGTTGATCGAACTGTGGGAAACCTTCAAGAAGGCACCGAATTATAACGAAGTGAATTCCAGCTCATCCGGTATGTTTTCTGCAGGTATGGGGTGTCTTTTGAGATACTTGTATCATTTGTGGGAAGTCACTGTAACGCTTGAGAAAAAAGACGAACCAGATGTCATTCAGTTGATTGAGAGCCTTGGATTAAAATATGTGGATAAACGTCGTATCGATGGAGCATTATGGGTTATCGGAGGCCGAGAATTGACTAACTCAATGATGACGTTGAGCAGCGCTGGATTTCACTTCTTGTTTAAGGAAGGAGGTGGGAGAAGTAGTGCCTATCGGGACGCCTGGTGGTATAAGCCAACAAATGGGACAAATCAGTCGAAACCTGAAGAGCAGCAAGCTGCGCATCTGACACGTGCTGAAGCGTCAGCTTCGCACATTGCAACTCTGCGTGTTGACTTTGTGCGCTCTGAATGTTGCGCTCACACGCAACCGCTCACTTGCACCATTAACGGGAAATCTGTTATTCCAAGTAAATATTCATGGCCTCAGTTGCTTGTCGCAATTACGGAGCGGTTCATTGAAGAGGGTAACCCCAATCTCGCATCGCTTGACCGCAAGCCATTGTATGGTACTGAGATGTTCTTTTTACCGACCAAATTAGACTACACGACTTGCGCCTTGCTCTCAAATGGTAAGTGGATATGTATTAACTACAACCCGCAGTCCATCGTCAAGATTATACAATATTTGTGTCGTCACTGCGGAGTATCTTTGGATGATGTTGTGATCACCTATGAGTCAAATAATGGCACATCGGATCAGTCGACGCAGTCATATTCACGTCCAGCCTATGTTGAACCGGCACCTTCACTGAAGTCTGAGCCTGATCCTGTGGTCGTTGATCAATTGAAGGAAGTGGAAACGGCGATTGCAGATAAGTCTTCATCACAGAGCATTGTTGACCATGCTGTTACTGAACCTCACTTGATGAGGGTCGGAGGGATGGAATCAAAATTAGCAGGACATGGCATGAGGGAAGAATTTAGAAAATGGCTTACGGACAACAACGAAAAAACGTATTCGCCACAATCTATTTTATCATGCATGGATAAGTTTTCCGAGTATGCTGTCCAAAAGGAGATTACCAAAGGCAGTCTTTGGAAATACACCGACCACGATGCTTTCAAGCTTGTTTATTCCAAATTGATAGAAGTAAAGTGGAACCTTATAACCGACTGGATCAGACGTAAAGTGTTCATCGTTGCCGGGAAGTTATATTTGAATTTCCTAGAAGAGAGGCTGGTTGCCCGAAAGGCTGCTGATTCCGCTGTTATCGAGAAGAAGGAAGTGGAAACGGCGATTGCAGATAAGTCTTCATCGCAAAGTATTGTTGACCGTGAAGCTTTTGTCGCATGGTTGATCAAGCTGCCGAATGCCAATGGCAGATTGTATTCGGAAAGTGTCGTACGGCAATATATATACAGTCTCAGTTCCGCGCCATTGAAACTGAGACTGCCAATTGCACCTGAGTGCAGAAATGTTTTTGCATGCCGGAATGCCGACGAGTTGGTCGAACTGTGGGAAACCTTCAAGAAGGCACCGAATTATAACGAAGTGAATTTCAGTACATCCGTTATGTTTTCTGCAGGTATGAGGCATCTATTGAGATACTTACAGTACCAGTCGGGTGCTGTTCCAACGAGCGTAAAGACAAACCAATCTGTGGAACCTCAAGCAAGATATCCCAGTCAGCCCGTTCACGCGGCCTCGGTAAGTTCAACGCAACGCGTTGACTTTTCGCGCCCTGAACTCTGCGATCAAACGAGACCGCTTACTTGTGCGATAAACGGGCAAGCTGTTGTGCCAAGCAAACAGTACTGGCCTCACTTGCTTGTCGCAATTACGGAGCGGTTCATTGAAGAGGGTAACCATAACCTTGCATCGCTTGCTCGCAAGCCGTTGTATGGCAGTAAAATGTTCTTTTTGCCGACCAAATCAGACAACAAAACTTGCGCACTGCTCTCAAACGGCAAGTGGATATGTATTAACTACAACCCGCAGTCCATCGTCAAGATTATACAATATTTGTGTCGTCACTGCGGAGTATCCTTGGATGATGTTGTGATCACCTATGAGTCAAATAATGGCTCATCGGTTCAGTCGATGCAGTCATATTCGCGTCCAGGCTATGTTGAACCTGCACCTTCACTGAAGTCTGCGCCTGATCCTGCGGTCGTTGATAAAGTGAAGGAAATGGAATCGGCTATTGCAGATAAGTCTTCACCACAGAGTATTATTGACCGTAAAACTGTAATCACATGGTTGGTCACGCAACCGAATGCCAATGGCAGGATGTATTCGGAAAGTGCTGTACGGCAATATATGTGCAGCCTCAGTTCCGCGCCATTGAAACTGAGACTGCCAATTGTACCCGAACGTAGAAACGTCTTTGCATGCCGGAATGCCGACGAGTTGGTCGAACTGTGGGAAACCTTCAAGAAGGCACCGAATTATAAAGCAGTAAATATCAGCACATCTGGTAGATTTTCTGTGGGTATGGGGTGTCTATTGAGATACTTACAGCACGCATCGGGTGCTATTCCAACAGGCGGAAAGACAAACCAATCTGTGGAACCTCAAGCAATATATCCTACACCACCCGTTCATGCGGCCTCGGCAAGTTTAGCGCAACGGGTTGACTTTTCGCGCCCCGAACTCTGCGCTCAAACGAGACCGCTTACTTGCACGATAAACGGGAAAGCTGTTATTCCAAGCAAAAATTACTGGTCTCAGTTGCTTATCGCAATTACGGAGCGGTTCATTGAAGAGGGTAACCCCAATCTCGCATCGCTTGACCGCATGCCATTGTATGGCAGTAAAATGTTCTTTTTGCGGAACAAAGCAAGCCTCGGAACCTGTTCCCTGCTCTCAAACGGCAGGTGGATATATACTACCTACAATCCGCAGATTCTGGTGACGATTATAAAAAATTTGTGTCGTCACTGTGGTGTTGACTTAGATGATGTTGTGATCACCTATGTGCCTAATAATGGCCCACCCGCTCAGTCGACACAGTCCTGTTCACATTCCAGTTATATTCGGATTGGCACAGATGGCGCTAATGTTGCCGCCGTCGCACCGCCTAAACCTGTGCTTGACCCCGCGGTGGTTGAGCTACTGACTAGAGTGCTTTCATCGCATTTTGCCAATGGCTATAGATTGAACTCTACGATTGAGTTGACGCGGTTTCGCACCAAAGCTGCAGAGGATTTGTGCGAGGAAAGCACATTGTCTGATGAGGAACTTAAACGGTACATTTCGGCTTGCGGAACGGTCTTTGATGGCAAAGTCTATGCTGTGTCGGCAGAGGCAAAAGAACGAATCAAGGAATTGGCAGAGAACTACTTTGCTAAGGGAGCGTACGTTATCTTCTTTTCCGAGTTCTATGCCAGAAATGAGAACTGGCTTTTCGCCGCAAGCGTCGTCTCCGAGGATATGCTGACCGGCATTCTCCGAGAGTTGTTCCCGAAGCTATCATTCACGCAGACTTATTTCGGCTACACGGGCGATTCGGTTTTTGCTGTTCTTGAGAACGAAATCCTCCGTGTATGGGGAGACGATGTGCTGCTCACCTATGAGCAACTTGCCGAACGGTTACAGTACATACCCATCGAGCGGATTAAAAGCGCTCTTGCTCAGAACGGCAACTTCATTTGGAGCAGAGAGAAAACCTATTCGCACGTCAGCCAAATCGACATCAGTGATGAGGAGCGGGAAATCATCCGTGACGCTGTTGGTAAAGAATGCGACGCCCGTGGTTATGTTTCTATCACCGAATTGCCTTTCGGGGAAATCAAGGAACGCAACTATGAACTGTCTGACACTGCGATTTACAATGCCGTGTTCCGCATCTATCTGTCGGATAAGTTTGACAAAAAGGATAAAATTGTTACGCGCAAAGGTGGCACCCAAGATGCCTTGATCATTATGAAAGACTATTGCCGAACTATCGAAAAATGCTCGCTGGATGATCTGCTGGATTACGAAAAGGAACTAACGGGTGAAGGTGACCGTTGTATTGCAATGGAAGCGGGCAACACGGTTCTGGTTCTTATAGATAAAGAGACATATGTTGCAGATAAGTTTGTCCGCTTCGATGTTGAGTCGGTTGATGCCGCAATCGAACTGTTTATCGCGGGCGACTACGTGCCATTGAAATCCTTCACAACCTTTGCGGCTTTTCCTGACTGCGGGCAGACTTGGAACTTGTTTCTGCTCGAAAGTTATTGCCGGCGGTTCAGCGAGATATTTCGGTTCGATGCCCCGTCGGTGAACTCGCGTAACGTCGGCGCGGTGATACGCAAACATTGCGGATTGAGCTACACCGAGATTATGATTGACGCCGTCGCAAATGCCGATGTCCCCTTGACAAACAGTGCGGTGGGTAAATTCCTCTTGGATGCTGGATACATCGGTAGAACACGAAACAACTTTAATGAAATTATAGACAAGGCGAAAGTCCTGCGAGAACGGAGGGATTGAAGATTTACTCGTATACTTACGACAGGCAAACAGGTGGGATACTTTTAAATTCCACGCCAACCGGATTCTCCAAAGAACCTCGCCCGGTATACGCGCCTGAACTGGATGTGCTGGGCTTTGATAAGCATTGGAAGTATGATCGGCAGACCGATCGACCATATATGTGGGCGGAAGCAAACCACTACTATTACCGGGGAATTCTCGTCGCAAAATTGAAAGGCGGAAACGTCTACACCGCTCCCGAGATTATCATTCCGAATGGCGAGGATGGCAATCCGGTAACGCCAGAGCCGAATGGCATATCGCTTCGACCCATTGACATCGATGCAATGGTGGAAGCAAACCACGAGATGCTTGATATCATCGAGCAGACCACAGTCAAGAAGATACTGGCTATCTACACGAAGTACAAAGACAATCTCGACTGTTTCCATGTGGCGTTTTCGGGTGGCAAGGATAGTTGTGTCCTGCTCGACCTTGTAAAAAAAGCATTGCCCAAAGGTAGCTTCGTTGTGGTGTTCGGTGACACGGGTATGGAGTTTCCCGACACCTACGAGGTTATCAGGAAGACAAAGCAGCAGTGTATTGCGGATGGGATACCATTCTACGTCGCCCAATCGCATCTCAATCCGAAAGAGTCATGGGAACTGTTCGGCCCCCCATCGCGAGTCCTTCGTTGGTGTTGCTCGGTGCATAAAAGCACTCCGCAGACATTGAAATTGAGGGAGATTACGGGCAAAGACGACTACACAGGATTGGCTTTTGTTGGGGTTCGGGCGCATGAAAGTTCAACCCGTGCCGATTACGATTATTTTAATGACGGCAAGAAAATTAAGGGGCAATTCAGCCACAATTCGATACTCGAATGGACTTCTGCTGAGGTATGGCTTTATATATATGCGAACGGTGTCACGCTGAATGATGCGTATAAAAAAGGTAGTGCAAGGATTGGATGCATATGCTGCCCTATGGGGAGCGGCAAGTCAGGTTATATTGAATACGAAAACTACCTTGGCGATGTAAGTGGCTACTTTGAACTGATACAGAAAAAAAACGGAAGACGAAATGTCAATTTTTTTGAGTACGTCAAGATCGGTGGTTGGCGTGCACGAAAAAACGGTCGTGATTTAGCCAACAACCCAAACCCATGCTGTGAACGCATAGAAAACGGGTATTTGACCATCGAAATTGATAAACCTGCTTCTAACTGGCGCGAGTGGATAAAAACGATTGATATCGATAAGGACAGCTACACTGTTCAGGAAACAAAAACGGGATATGTAGCCGAATTAAAAACAGAAATAATAAAGCAAAATGCTTTGCTTGGTAAACTATTCCGTCAGGTATTTCACAAAGCGGCTTACTGCAAAGGCTGCAAGGTTTGTGAGGCAAACTGTATAAATGGTGCATTGCAGTTCGTCGACAACAAGGTTCATATAAACGGCTGTGTTAGATGCCAAAAGTGTCACGCAATCGATAGTGGTTGCTTACTGTACCACTCATTACGTCATCCGCAAGGAGGAGGAGAACCAATGAAAAGTCTTAACACAATGTCAAATCACGCCCCGAAAACAGAGTGGTTGGTGGCATTTTTTGAGAAAGGGGACGAGTTTTTTTCAGAGCATAGCTTGGGACCGGAACAAATATCATTTTTTAAACGCTTTTTAAAAGATGCCGGTCTTGTGAAAAAAAATCAAGTCACTTCATTCTATGTGTTAATCTCATCAATGGGTTGGGATACCGACATGTCATTAGGGCTTGTCCTCCTAAACCTTGTTTGCAAAAATCCACAGGTCGACTGGTATATCGCCAACTTTGACATTGGGAGAGTTTATTCTAGAAAAGAAGCGGAGGAAATGTTGGTCGCTTTTGATGTGAAGCCACCAGTTGCCAAGTCAATATGTGGCGCATTCAAACGCCTAACAGAAACTCCTTTTGGAACTATACTCCACTGGGGCTATATCACCGAGGAGGGCGACCTTGTCCGCACAAAATGCTCCGTGAGTGACCCGCGTGTGGTGCTGTACGGATTGTTCAAGTTTGCGGAGAAGTGTAACGACTACAAAGAATTCACGCTCGCCACACTCCTGAATGACAGCATTGATCGCGACGGCATCAGCCCTACCCGCATCTTCGGACTGGACCGCGACGACATGATACCAATACTTTTGGGCTTAAGCGCAAAGTATCCTGAATTCATCACCGCATCGTTCACGCACGATCTAGAGAAGATCACTCTGGCAGAGGACAAAACTTCCCAGGATGTACTCGACTTGTTTAAAGAGGATTCTGTAAATGGCTAGAACCAACAAATACCGCGAATACTTTGACATTGACGAGGAGTATTTTCCTCAAGTCAACGACTCTGCCATCGCAGCCGCCAGCCCGGACTTCTGGACCCGTACGTATCCGCACCATACCTTCATCGACATGCTAACCAATATGGAGCGCGTGTTTTCTCGGCAGGAGAGGCGTTCCCTCTGGATCGAGGGCGCATACGGAACAGGCAAGTCACAGTGCGCTTATGCCCTGAAAAAGATTCTCGAAGTAACGGAAGACGAACTACGCGTTTTCTGGAACCGGTACGAGCCTCTGAAAAAGAAAACCGATCTGCTCGAAAAACTCATCGGTCACAAGCAAAAGGGTGTGGTGACCGCTTACCGCTATGCGTCGGGTATGATCGGCTCGCCGCGTGATTTGTTCCTGGCAGTGCAGGAAACCCTGAAAGCATCTCTTGTTGCAGCGAACCGTTACGCCGGGGAGAATACTCTGAAAGAAAGTGTCATCGCATGGATTGACGAACCCACGCATAAAGTAATCTTTGACCTGCTTCTGAAAAAACCGGAATGGGCGGCACTGTTTTCGCAGTCTTCCGCAGACGAGGTGCTGAGTTCCCTCCGCAAGGGTGGCGAGGTCAAGAACCTGATGGACAACATCTTCCGGCTTGCCGACAAAGAAGGCATCACCGCATTGAGCATCGATGCAGACAGGCTCATTGATTGGCTCAAGGACATTATCGACCGCAACAATGTAAAGGTTGTTTTTATTTGGGACGAGTTCTCAGATTACTTCAAAAACAACCGCGAGAGCCTTTCCGAGTTTCAGAAGCTCGCCGAGTTGGTGAACCAAAAGCCGTTCTACTTCATCGTTGTTACTCACGAATCTGGACATCTATTTCCGGAAACCGACACGACCTGGAAAAAGGTACGCGACCGCTTTATCCCCGTGAATATTGATCTGCCAGACAACATCGCGTTCGACCTCATCGGTCACGCTTTTACGGTAAAACCCGCCGCAATGTCGGATTGGGATACCTTGGTAGATGGCGATTTAGGCTCACAAACAAATAGTGCACGCACAGCTGTAATGAAGGCGACAAATATAACAAATCATCAAGTGATGAAGAACATAATGCCTATTCATCCCATTACTGCAGTAATCTTGAAAAATATAGCCTCCGCTTTCAAGTCAAACCAGCGTAGTATGTTCGACTTCATAAAGACTTCGAATACAGACGATGTGAAGGCGTTCCAATGGTTCATTGATAACACGGGTCCATTTGACGACCATCCGCTGCTCACGGTGGATATGCTTTGGAACTTCTTCTACGAGAAAGGCAAAAACAATCTTACCTCCGATATTCGCCTGATATTGGATACTTTTCAGCAGCAACAGAATTTGCGTGAGGAAGAGAAAGCAGTCCTGAAAGCTATCCTCATTATGCAGGCGATTGACCAGCGATTGGGTGGTAC
This sequence comes from uncultured bacterium, assembly GCA_964512995.1. Taxonomy (GTDB): domain Bacteria; phylum CSSED10-310; class CSSED10-310; order CSSED10-310; family CSSED10-310; genus CAZELM01. Next base: position 21,162 of record CAZELM010000024.1, on the reverse strand, counting down.
AATTGACCTTTTTAAAGCAACCGAACAGAACCTCAGCTATGTGTTTGCAGGAATCTCGTCTGGTTTGGACGTGTCCTGTAAGAATATTGCCAAAAGTCTCAAAGAGAAGGGCGTTTTAGTCGCCAATCCGATAAGCGGCGGACGGTATGCTTATATGACCGCCGTGCTTGCGGGAGACCAGACCAAAATTGACAACAACAAGATAGACTTAAGGCAGAACAGCACAACCTCGAAACTGGTAACCGAGGGTGGGCTTTCCACTGTTCTATCGCTGTCGCCTGCTCTTCGTTTGCGCTTTGAATCAGAACCGGGTACAGGCAAAATCACGCCCGTGACTACTGCGGATTTCACTCGCACAATAAACAGCTTGCGTAATAAATCCACAGGGTGGAACTTTCACGCCGTTATTGCCTTTGCCAAGGACGATGCAGAAGCTGCGACCTTTCGCAAGACAATCAGGACGGCGGTCGCTGATAAACAATACGAGACCATCGTGTTTATCGATGCGCTTTCCACGCCGCTTGGTTCGGAGGCATTTGAGCAGTATGTGGACTTCTCCGCGATGGCGATGTATTACCAAGGTAGTAACAATGCCTCATCAAGAGAAAGTTCGGATAAAGCCAAGCGCGTGTTGAACCAAGACTGGAAAAACCGCATCTATAACGGTCCGTTTATCGTGTATACCTATGCCAATCAGGAAGGTATAAAACTGGGCAATGGACAAGGCGTTGCAAGTGTTCTGCAGGCAGTGGTGACAGCGAAATTCCCGGAGGTATTCGATTTTTCGAAAAACCTTTCGGAGAGTCAGTTGAGGATTACGCCGAACATGAAGGAATCGGCAAGGTCCGGCATATTGCAAACCACGAAAGGCGTTGTGGTTGGGATCGAGAAGCACGTGCTGTCAACCGTCTGGAAGAGTGATCAGTATTGGGAAAACCCGACGACTTCTTCACTACCCATCTCGAAAATAAAGATTGAGATTGATACGCGCATCAAAGGTGCATTTGATGGTGAGGGACAGATTTCGATCGGCGAAATCTACGCCGTTCTTGAGAAGGAGTATGGTTTTGCTCCATGCAATCTCTCGGCCTTCATAGCGGGTTTTCTCTTGAAAGAATACAGCAGTGAGCCTTATCGTTACAGCGATTCATCCGGTGGCCACGAACCGATGACCCCGGATAAACTCGCGGAGATGATCGGTAATTACATCGGAAAAAATCCGAAACCGACATACATCGTGAAGATGACCGCTGAAGAAAAGGCGTTTTACGAACTCACTGAAAAAGCGTGGGATATCCAGTCGAATTCCTGCGCGTCTCCGAGTCAGGCTGCCAAGGCCGTATCCACCAAAATGCGGAGTTTGAGCCTGCCTGTTTGGTGCCTTGAAAAAGTGGACTCAGCCGGTATCTTTGATGTGGTTCAGAATTACATCAGACTTGTTCAAAAGGAAGGCAATGAAGCCCATAAAAAAGCCGTAGAGATTGGAAAAATTGCGTCCGCAAAACCATCGCTCGCCGCGAATCTGTCGGCCCTGCTGACAAGCGACAATTGCCAAAGGGGTATGCGTGAGTACCTCCGCACGTTTGAGGGCGGCAAGATTATGGAACTCGCTGCGGCAATCGGCGCGGAAGACAATGTGCTTGCCGACATTCGACGATTGTTCGGAGTAAAGCACTCGTGCCTTTGGGATAAACAAACGGGTGAGGACGAAATACGCAAACTCATTACCGAGTATGGCATTGTCAAGGAGAGCAATGCAATTCTGAACGTATTCGCACATTCGCTCACCGAAGCATATGCAGAGTGGCGTGATAGTTTGAAGTTCATCGGCATTTCCTACGATGTTCTGAGGACGAAATATCCCGTATTGGCAAAAGCAGTCGACATACTCTTGAAAATCTACAAGCAAGAGGACATTTTATTCGAACAGCTTAAATCGTTCTATTCGGAATTGGTGGCACACGGGGCGGAAATCAGAGAGTTGCTTGCCAATAAAAACCGTATTTTTGCCGAGGTGTATGAACCATATCTTGACGACCTGAGCGATACCGACATCGCCGACGTGAGAAGTAAACTCCAGACAGGCTTGTTTGCGTTGCCGAAAACGGACTGCAACATCAAGGTAAAAGCAACTGCCGAGGATTTCCGTAGAGACCAGTTGAAATCGCAGCTCGTCCGCATTTGGAGAGACAAGACGGGAACGAAAAATCCACGCGACTGGTCGAATCGATACCGGACGCCCATTCTGTGCTGTGTCTCCGAGGCGGAATACGAAAAGGCAAAGAAGGCGTTTGAAACCCTTAATCGCAATTGGGGAACGGATGCTGAACTGAGAGCCGCTCTGGCCTTCCTTGAATCCGCCAATTTTTTTGATGTCCTTGCGGATGAAGATAAGCGAAACGCAGCGTTCAAACGCGACATTGTGGGTGAATACAGCCCATTGCTTCCTGATCTTGATAAGGTTAGAAATACCCTTGACCGACTTTCCATTGACGCTTACGATTGGCGCGACAATCCAAGCATAAAAGGTAAAGTGAAGCAACTCGCCGAAGCCGAATATAATGCCGGCGGCAGCGATAGGGTTCTCTTGAAAATCGATGAGATGGGCGACGCGCAACTCAAGATGTACCTCAAACGGCTCATCAAAAATAGTATTAAGGTCGGAATGGAAATACTGACGAATGGAAGCGGACAATAGAATGGATATCGAACCGATAAAGAAATATCTGACATCCTCTGTCAGGACACCGTTTTTTTTGTTCATCGGCGACGGACAGTATGCCTCGGTGAAAGACGCGTTATCGGCTTTGGGATTCTATCTTGACCATATGAGCCGCTTTTGCCATGGCGATGACAAATTGCCTGACATAGATGAACTGGTCTCTGATATCGAAGCTGCCGATGCAAACGCAAACGGTAAAAAGCTCGTTATAACGGGTTTGGGTGAATACCTTGCGCTTCGCGGAAAGGACGAAGCCAAAGTTACTCTGCTGCGGTTAAAAGAACTTAATCTCGGTGGATCAAAAGTCTTGTTGCTGCTTCGCGGGATTGTTTCTCAAACTGCCTGGTTGCAGACCGATCCACGCTTTGACAGTCGTCGATTTTGCGTCATGGATCAGGCGGCGTGCGATTTATCGATTACCCTTGTCACTCCATTGGTTGGACTTTCGGCGCTATCCGGCTTCAAGGCAATGCTTGCAGAACTTGAAAACGGTCGGTGCGGAAATGTTGTCGTTACCACAGCGGTCAACCTTGACAAATCTCTGTTCACTGTAAACAAATTAAGCAATGCCTACGAGGGAGTTACATTTTGCACGAAAGGTTTTACTTTGCCACGCTCCTGTGGACGTGACGATTGTTGGGCAGAACTGCTGACTGAACTGGACCAGACCAACGGCTCACTCGATGCGGTGTTTAAAAACCACGGACTGACGGGTCATCTCGAGTTTGATATCTACGCTCGAGTTACGGGCAATGGATATCTCAACTGGCTCTATTTTATCTGCTTGAAATGCAGACTCGAGACACTCTCCAACAGCTACCTTCGGTTTGTATTGGAAAGGACGAACCGTTTCGAGGATTTCATTCGAAACGTCCTGAATGCAATAGCTGACATTCAACACACAGACAATCGGTTTGCTACATTCTACCGGGAACGAAAGGTGCTTGTTGAGAAATTCCCCGAATCGGACATTGCCGATTTCGTGGTGAACAATCGAAAGGTCATATCTGAAAGTATTTATAAGTTGACGGACGGCACAAAAACCGAACGAGAGGAGATTATTGCTTGGATTTCCTTGAACGGCGTGATTCCACAGATCGAGAGCATTTATCCGGCGTTGGCGGCGTATTTGAAGAAGTATGTTTTCAAATGTCCTGAACTTGCAGACCTACTGACTGATTACTTTGATGCGTACAAACAGCAGAAGATCTCGAACGCCCTTGAACCTGAATTTTTAAAAACGGTCGATGAACTCGCGCATAGTCCGCGTAAATACAACCGTCTGCCTACACGAAACGAGATCATAGATGGTTTGGATAAAACCGACACCTATCTATACTGGCTCGACGCGCTCGGTGTTGAATATTTGGCTCTCATTGAAAACTTAGTTCAGAAACGAGGGCTATCGATTCGGGTTACAATTGCCCGAGCGGAGTTACCGACGATCACATCAATCAACCGTGACTTTTTCGATGCATGGCAAGGTCGCAAAGAAAAGAACGATGAACTTGACAACACGAAGCACCGTGATGAGGGTGGCTACAACTTCATCAATAACGAACTACCGATTCACCTCGCCAAAGAGTTGGACATTATCGAAGCAATGATTGACAAGGCAGCCACGGGACTCGCACAGAGGAATTGCAGACGCTTTTTGATTGTAAGTGACCACGGTGCTTCACGGCTTGCTGTTCTGCGTCGAAAAGAGGAGCGGTACGAAACCGATACAAAGGGCGAGCATTCGGGGCGCTGCTGCAAGCTGTTCCATCCGTATGACCTCCCGTTTGCCGCAGAGGAAAACGGATATCTCGTCCTTGCTGATTATGGCCGCTTCAAAGGCAGCCGTGCAGCAAATGTTGAGGTTCACGGCGGCGCATCGTTGGAAGAGGTTGTCGTCCCGATTATAGAATTGTCGCTGAAAGACGGAAGCGTGAAAGTCGAACTGGTCGATGAGGTAGTTGTCGCTGATTCCCGCACCGGCGCGCAGATTCAGTTGTTCTTAAATTCTCCGGTGCATAATGTTTCCGTGGTTCTGAATGGAAAACAACATCCTGCCAAACAAATTGACACCAACCACTATGCCGCAAAGCTTCCAGACATAAAACGGGCGGGTGAATATCCGGCGGAGGTTTATGCTGGCGACGATCTCATCGGCAAAATCATGATAAAAGCCCAAGGCAAGAGCGGTAAAGTCAATGAGGCTTTTGATGATTTGTTTTAGGAGGTGCGATTGATGATTGAGAAACTCCGATATTGCTTTGACGAGATGGTGGTATATAAAGACCTCAAAAAAAGCAACTTCTTCTCTGCTCTGAGTCTGCCATCCTTTATGCGGGACTGGTTATTGAAAAGATTTGAGGATGAGAATGGTAACTTCGACACAGAGGAATTGGTTCGCTTCGTACGGACGTACTTGCCGCGCAAGGATGACTGGACTGCGATAAAGAATCAGGTGATCATTGAACAGGAGCGCGTGAAGTTCCTCGCTAAGGTGTCTGTTGACATCGATATCAGGACAGGCGAAGTGTCGTTTGCATTGCCTGACTTCGGATTGACAAGCAAAGACACAATTATTGAAGATCCTGTGTGGCAAACCTGCAAGGAAGATTTGGTGCGCGGGAGGGAAACGTGGGGAATGATCGAGATCGGCTATCGTCCGGCCGATGATTGCGATATTGGGTTTTCAAAAAATAAATCAAAGGGAGCAAACAGAGGCAAAATCAAGCTCACCGCGTTTAAGACATTTTGCCCTTATACCATTGATATCGACTATTACAAGGATGCCCGTCGGGAATTCAGCACAGCGGAGTGGCTCGATGTTCTGCTTGGCGCGGTGGATTACAATGCCAGCGGTTACCTCGGCGACGAGGAAAAGAAACTCACAATGCTTACCCGTTTACTTCCGTTCGTTGAAAAACGACTGAATCTCATTGAACTTGCACCAAAAGGTACCGGTAAATCGTATTTATTTGGTCGAGTAAGCCGATTCGGGTGGCTTTCGAGTGGTGGCGTTATGAGCCGTGCGAAGATGTTCTATGACCAGAACAAGCGGGTTGAAGGGCTGGTGTCCGGGAACGATTTTATAACGCTTGACGAAGTGCAGACCATTTCGTTCACAGATGTTGACGAAATGCGAGCAGCGTTGAAAGGCTATCTTGAATCGGGCATCTTCACCGTTGGCAATTATGAAGGAACCGCCGAAGCCGGTATTATCCTCAGCGGCAACATCAGAAAGGAAACGATGGATGAGGATGGATTCGGTAATATGTTTGAAGAATTGCCGTCTGTATTCCATGAGTCGGCGCTGATTGAGCGTTTCCATGGCTTCATCAAGGGATGGAATATACCCCGAATGAACGACGACCTTAAGATTGCAGGTTGGGCGCTGAACTCGGAATACTTCTGCTCGATAATGCACGAACTGCGTAACGATATGAGCTACCGAGCTGTTGTGGATGAATTGACCGAGGTTCCCGAAGCTGCGGACACACGCGACACAGAAGCGGTTAAACGTATTACGACCGCTTACTTGAAATTGCTTTTCCCTCATGTTCGCAATGCTAACGACATCGCTGTCCGTGAGTTCAAGCGTTACTGCCTCGACAGGGCGCGCAAAATGAGGGACACCATCAAGTATCAACTGGGGCTGCTTGATGTGGAATACCGCGGTAAGGATATTCCCATCTTCAGTGTCAGACCTGACTCTGAAGATATGGGGTAATTGTGTGGAGACGAAAAACTGTTATTTGTGCGGAAAAGAAGCATTGAACAGAAACGAAATCGGGTTGACCAAGAAACTGCTTGACAAAAATTCAAAGCGTTTCTACTGCCTTGACTGTCTTGCCACGTATCTGGAGGTAGACGCAGATTTCCTCCTGTCAAAGGTTGAAGAGTATAAAGAGCAAGGCTGTACATTATTCTGATGAGGTGATATCGTGATTTATGCTGACAACGCCGCTACGACACGAATATCTGACCGTGCTTTCGAGCAGATGCTTCCATTTTTACGTGAACAATACGGTAATGCCTCCAGTCAGTATTCGCTTGGAACAAACGCCAGACGGGCCATAGAGCAAGCTCGAAAACAAGTGGCTGTGGCAATCGGCGCAGAACCCCCAGAAATCACTTTCACTTCCGGCGGTTCGGAAGCGAACAGTTGGGTGCTTCGATGCATAACGGAGAGCTACTATAACGAACCGAGACACATTATAACTTCTTCTATCGAACACCACTCTATCCTGAAAGCCTGCCGTGCGCTTGAAAAAAGTGGCATTGCGGTTACTTTTCTACCTGTTGATCATACGGGGCGGGTTTCGGTCGATGATGTCAAGAAGGCAATTAAACCTGATACAAAACTTGTATCGATTATGCTTGCCAACAATGAAATTGGTACGATTCAGCCCATTAGCGAAATAGGACAATTTCTGAAAGGGAGAGGTATTTTGTTTCATACTGATGCGGTGCAAGCCGTCGGTCATATTCCGGTCGATGTGAACGACCTGCAAGTCGACTTTTTAACCGCTTCCGCTCATAAGTTCAATGGAGCAAAAGGCACGGGAATCTTGTATAAGCGGTTCGGATTAGGATTATCACCACTTGTGTTCGGGGGTGAGCAAGAGCACGGGCTTCGTGCAGGTACGGAGAATGCTGCCGGAATCGTGGCGGCGGGTTACGCAATTGAGGAAAGTGTCAGCGAAATGGATGCCACCTCAAAGCGATTAAAGGTAATGGTAGATGCTACCGTAAAAGGTATCAGAGAGAATATACCCTCTGTACGGATCAATGGAGATACTGAGATGCGTCTTCCCGGAACAATCAACCTCGGCTTTGATGGCGTTTCCGGCGAATCGCTTATGCGCCTTCTGGATCTGAAAGGAATGTGTGTGTCCACGAGTTCGGCTTGCATCTCCGGCAAAGATGAGCCATCACATGTGCTTCTTGCGTTAGGACTAACCGAGCAACAGGCAAAATCGGCTATACGTATTTCATACGGTAAATACAACACGCAAAATGAGGCAAATTCCATTGTTTACGCTGTTTGTGATGCCTATGCAAAGATTATTGATCAACCTGTTGGACTATTCCGGCTTTGATTGTTAGTCAAAATAGTCAAGTGGCTGATTTTACACGAATCGTTCCCAATACCCGAAAAGGATGGTTCCAAATTAAAAATATATTTTCAATCTTTCCAAGTCTTCTCCCGTCCAGCCTGCTTGTTCGATCATACTTTTCATGGTTTTGGGGGGAAACGTATCGCTTGGTTTATGAAAAGACACCGTTACTCGGCGTCCATCGGGGTGGCGGTATTGCTGGTGACTTCCTCGTTGCCTGTCAAGGTTAAATCCGTCTCGCATTAACGCGGAAATAAATTGTTTGGCACTCAGGCTTCGCAGTTGGCTAAAATCAATCTCGCTCATACCGTAACACTGACTAATGGTTCCTGCCGGATAGTCACGTCCTGATCGGGGGATTCCGGTATTTCTTCTCCGTGCTCTCGCATACTCTCCATCGTCATTTCAACCACTTCTTGGAGGTTTTTCAGGGCTTCTCGCTCCGTATATCCCCACGTTGACGCTCCCTTGAGGGCGGGGCAATAAGCATGATAAGCCATCGTTCCGTCTTCAAATGCGTCTTCTTCGATTACAACGCGAAATATATATGATGTCACTTTTCCGACCCCCTGCATTTTGAGTATTTTTTCATAAAAAGCAGATTAACTAATTATAGTTTAAAGTATTTAAAAAAACAGTCAATCGGTTCTGTCTTAAGCCGTCCTTCAACATGATTCTGCTGAGGGCTTCTCCGACAATTTCAAACTTCCTCTCCACTGCACTCCTCAGCAGATCGTCATTTCGATAATCAGCGAAAGTTTTTCCGGCGATAAATGCCTTGATTGCTAAACCGGCTTCACGGATATCGTGCAGATAAGTGAAAAGATCATCCTTCATAGATTATCATCTTTTCAGCGAGAACCCGACGCTTAAAATATGGATTTTTCAATCCGTTTTGAGTCAACAGATCTACTTTACAATGAAACGAATCCTCCAATCGATGGAGAAGACCAAAGAATCGCTTCGTGGGTCTGTCTTCGGGATTTTTGAATTCTACCAGGAAGTCGAGGTCGCTTAGCATTGTGCGAGTCCCTCGAACCGTGGAACCAAAAACAAATAATCGATCCACATTGAATTCTTTGCATGCCGCTGCTGCTGTTTTTTATCTCATCTACACTCATATGTTAATGAGACTCCATAAACCGTCATGACCAGATCTTACCACCTGATGAGCAGCGTAGCAACCTGGAAAAGCAATCGATATTTTAACTCTGTGATTACCCCGACGCCGGACAATCTCATACATGTCGAGCGTTCTTTTCACCCGCACGTTGCTTGATCATTTATTAAATTCAGGATGTAGTACACCCCGTTTCGTTATTTTCCAGAAACGGCCGGAGCGCACGATCGAATATGCCGTTCAGATAGGCGATCGCCATTCCATAATTGGTGATCGGGATGTCATGGTCGGCAGCAATCTGTATCCGGTTCAGAATCTGTTTTCGCGTTGCCATACACCCGCCACATTGAATGGCCAGTGCATATTCCCGCATTTCTTTGGGCGGCATGTCCTGATGCGCCACAATGTCAAAATGCAGTTTTTTACCCGTGAATGCCGTCATCCACTTGGGAAGTTTTACCCGCCCGATATCGTCATCGACAACCTGATGCGAACATGATTCGAGAATCAGAATATGATCTCCATCCTTCAACTCAGCAATATGTTTCGTTCCCTCGACAAATGTATTGAAATCCCCTTTTAACCGCGAAAGAACGATGCTGAAACTCGTCAGGAAAATATCGTCCGGAACAACCTTTGCCACCAATGCAAATGCCTGACTGTCCGTCACCACCAGTTTCGGGCGTATTTTCAAGTGCGTAAAACAATACTCGAGTTCCGTCTCCCGCGTGACGATGACAATGCAATGATGATCCAGCGCATCTCGCAATGCCTGAACCTGGGGCAGTATCATGCGTCCGACCGGTGCCTCCGCATCGATGGGCGTCACCAGCAGAACAATATCCCGGTCAGAGACAATATCGCCAAACAGCGATGGTGTTTGCAGCGGAGTCGTCTGAAGCAGTCCTCGCATCGCCGTGACCACGTCATGAAACATGTCATCTGGGCATTGAACCGATGAGAACGCCACGATCCGACAGTGGTATTTTGTTTCGGTATCGGTTTTGAAATCCAGATCGAGCGGGATCTGGTCCTCTTTATTGTGGATGACCAAAAAAGGTACCTGATAATGGCTGAACTGAGAAACCAGCATCTGCTCAAACGCATCGAACTGATTGTCAGTGATCAGGATGATGCCCAGATCGACCTGCCGGATGATCCGTTTGCTGGCATTCACCCGTTTTTCGCCGACATCACCACAATCATCAATCCCGGCAGTATCGATCAGAACAACAGGACCCAATTCAAAAATCTCCAGAGTCTTTCTGACCGGATCGGTGGTTGTTCCCGCATGAGGACTGACAATGGCGACATCCTGGCTGGAAAGGCAATTGATAAATGAACTCTTGCCAACATTCCTTTTACCAAAGATACCGATATGCGGACGCATGCTTCGTAAGGTCATCGGACATCATCCTTTTTTCTGTTTGTTTTTCCAGTGGAGCGAGTCTCCCCATTCATCAAAAGCGATTTCCTCTCCGTTGATCTGCACCCGGGATTCCAGACAGGAACGGCATTGATCCGGTTGTTCGTTGATACACGGCTTATTGTTGTAAAGCTGATAATCTGCACGGTACGTCATCGGCGTGAGATTGGGCATGAGCACATTCGCGCCAACTCCGAGCGCCTGTTCCCGGCCATCCGGAACAACTGCCTGCAATGCGGTCGAAGCCGCTATATTGATGTCTTTCATGATGATCCGGAGAATGGCAATCGTTTTCAGGGTTCTTTCGAATCGGATGGAGACGGGCCATGTATTCCGGGCAATACCCAGGTCGACCAGCGGCGTGTGGTCATGCTCGAGGTACGGACCCAGTCCGATCATGTCGACATCCAGATCCTTCAGAAAAAGTATGTCATCCGCAATATCCTCGAGCGTCTGAAAGGGGAGACCCACCATCATCCCGGAACCGACCTGATAGTTCAGCTTTTTCAGATCCAGCAGACACTGGAGCCGGTTCCGGAATGAATAATGCGCGTCTTCAGGATGTATTTTCGCATAGAGGTCTTCACTGCTTGTTTCAATCCGCAGCAGATAGCGGTGGGCTCCCCTGGAAAACCACTGATGGTACGTCTCCAGCGTCTGTTCACCACAGGAGAGAGTCACTCGAATCCTGTTTTGAGTGGCTTCTCTGATCTGTTCAAGCATTCTGCTGACATCATCGATGAAATTCTGGTCATTGCGCTCCCCGGATTGCAGAACGACGGAACCATACCGGAAGGTATCCGCCATTCTGACAACTTCAATAATCTCCGGTATCGGCATGATATAGCGGCGGCAGTTGCCATTGTCTTTTCTGATTCCGCAATAGAGACAATTTCTGGAACAGATGTTGGAAAACTCGATCAGTCCCCGGAAATAGACCCTTCGTCCCAGACAGGTTTCCTTGACAGAATAGGCTGTCTGATACAGATAATCGGTCACGTCCTTCTTTTCACATGCCAGAAGAGAGACAATCCGGTCCTTATCCGGTCTGGTTTCCGATCTCAATGTATCAACAAGTGATTTCATGCAGTCATAGTTCATCAGAAATAGATATCTCGTTCTCCTCTTCGGATATGGTTGATCGTTGATCGGATTCTGGCCTGCAATCGGGTGTCCGGAAAATCCGTCAGCATTTCTTCGATAAGCTGATAGCCTGATTCATATAACTCCCGTCCGGCATCTCCTTCCGCAAAGTCCTCCAGATATTCTGCAAACGTGAATATCGCATTGGGCAGGCAGTGTTGTCTGATCAGACCGGGTTTTGCCAGATCCATGAAATCGCTTCCGACGCGCCCCAACCGATAACATCCCGTGCAGAATGACGGAATATGCCGGGTCTTCACCATGTCTTTAATCACCTCCGCCAGAGGCCGGGTATCGCCGACCGTAAATTGGCCGGCATCTTCATTGGAGTTGGTCGGACCGGCATGATAACCGCCCGGATTGGTTTTTGATCCTGCGGAGATCTGCGAAATGCCCAGCTCAAATGCGTCTTTCCGCATGGCACTGCTTTCACGGGTGCTGAGAATGATACCCGTGTAAGGTATGGCCAGACGCAGAACGGCAATCACTTTTTTGAAATCATCATCACTCAGCGCGTGGGGGGGATGCGCACTGAGCGGGGAATTATGAGCCGGCTCCAGTCGGGGAACTGAAATGGTGTGTGGTCCCATGCCGAATTCTGATTCCAGATACGCGATATGCGAAAGCATCGCGAGGATTTCATAGCGATAATCATAAAGACCAAACAGCACGCCGATCCCCACATCGGTCAGACCGGCCGTGATTGCATTGCTGATGGCTTGTAACCGCTTGTCGTAATGTGATTTGGGACCTCTGATATGCAGTTTCTTATACGTCGCCTCATGATACGTCTCCTGAAACAACTGGTACGTTCCGATACCGGCATCTTTCAGCTTCCGGTAGTCGTCGACCGGCAGAGGAGCGATATTGACATTGACCCTGCGGATATTGCCGGTTTTTTGTTTTGATCGGGCATTGTAGATCGTATTGATGGCATTGATCACATAGTCCATTCCATCTTTCGGATAGGATTCACCGGCGACCAGCAAGATTCGTTTATGCCCCTGCTCGATCAGGCTGACAGTTTCTGCTTTGATTTCTTCCAGGGAGAGGGCTCGGCGGGGCAGCGTCTGATTCTGATTCCGGAACGCGCAGTACAGGCATTCGTTATTGCATAAGTTCGAGATATAGAGCGGAGCAAACAATACGAGGCGATTTCCGTAAATCTGTTCTTTGACATATTTTGCGGTTTCAAATAATTCCTGCGTTAATGCAGGATCGTGTACCTTCAGGAGGATCAGGACGTCACGGTGGGAGATTCCGTGCAGCTCTTTGGCTTTACAAAGAATCTCCCGAACCAATGTCTTATCGGCGTCAAGATCACCATCAAGCTCAGTAGCGATGCGATCGTGATCGATGATCATTTTGGATTTCTTCTGTAATAGTGGGTATGCAGAAGTTCATGCGATTTATGACCCAATGGTCCTTCTGTCAGAAACTCCTGGTAAATTCTCTTTACTTCCGGGTTGTCATGCGATTTTCTCAGAGGCAGAGACTCGTCTTCACTATAAATGGCTTCGGCTCTCTTCAGCCTGATTTCTGGATTCGTGGGTATGGGTTGCCCGCCGCCTCCCAGACACCCGCCCGGACAGGCCATGATTTCGATGAAGTGATAGGGTGACTCTCCGTTGCGAACCTGAAGCATCACTTTTTCCGCATTGGCGAGTCCATGGGCAATGGCCACTTTGAATTCCACGCCTTCGAGGAAATTCCATTCTGCTTTCGTCCCCTCGATCTTCAACGTCGCCTCTTTGATTCCTTCCATTCCTCTGACGGGCAGGATATTCAGGTTCTTGAAGGGCACTTCCCGGCCGGTGACGATCTCATAAGCGGTCCGGATGGCAGCTTCCATAACCCCACCGGTCGCACCGAATATCACGGCTGCTCCGGTGTGTTCACCCAATAAGCTGTCACACTTGCTGGTTTCCAGATGTTTGAAATCAAGACCGGCCTGCTTGATCATCATGGCAAGCTCTCGGGTCGTCAACACATAATCAACGTCCTGGAATCCGCTTGAGGTCATCTCGTGGCGATTGGCTTCATATTTTTTCGCAGTACAGGGCATCACGGAAACGGAAACAATATTGGCCGGATCGACGTCGGTCCTTTTTGCATAATAGGTTTTTGCCAAAGCGCCGAACATTTGCTGGGGTGATTTGCAGGTGGAGAGGTTATCCAGCAGGTCAGGGAAGACATGTTCGATATATTTGATCCATCCGGGAGAACAGGACGTAAACATGGGCAGCGCGATATCCTTCTTGTCGACCAGTGCAGTTTTGAGGCGGGTCAGCAATTCCGTGCCTTCCTCCATGATGGTCAGGTCAGCAGTGAAATTGGTGTCAAAGACAGCATCAAAACCCATCTTCTTGAGAGCAGTCACCATCTGCCCCGTCACACGATTCCCAGGTTCAATGTCCAGGTATTCACCGAGTCCGACGCGAACCGCGGGAGCGGTCTGGACTACGACATGTTTTTTCGGGTCACCGATAGCACTCCATACGTCTTCCACGTAATTCCGTTCGACCAGAGCACCGGTCGGGCATCGGTTGACACACTGTCCGCAGTTGGTACAGACAACCTGAGCGAGCGGGAGATTGAACATGGTTTCCACAGACGCCCTGTCTCCCTTGTGTGCCATCGTGAGTGCGCTGACTCCCTGAAGTTCAGTACAGGTTCTGACACATCGCTGGCACTTGATACATTTGCTGTCATCTTTTTGAATGGCCGGCGAAGAGCGGTCGATCGGCTTTCTGATCGAAACATCCAGATAGGGATTCTCGGGAGAAGCATATTCGAGCGCCAGTTTTTGGAGTTCACAGTTGTTGCTGCGATAACAGGAAGTACACTCCCCGCGATGTTCGGAAAGCAGAAGATCGATTACATCTTTTCGCGCCTGCCGTACTTTCAGTGAATTGGTCTGGATTTTCATTTTGGCAGCAACCGGTGTGGCGCATGCGGCCTGCAATGTCCGGGCTCCTTCCACTTCAACGACACACACCCGGCAGTTGCCCTCGACACACAGGTCCTCATGATAACAAAGTGTCGGAATGTGGAAGTTGACTTCCTTGGCTGCATCCAGAATGGTCGTTCCGGCTGGAACCTGAAGTGGTGTATTGTTTATTTCAATGGATATCATGTTTGACATAACAGTGGTTCCCCTTATAGCAAATTAAAAAATGATTTCTTCCTTAAAGTTATCAACGATTGAATTGAATGCATTCGATACCGATTGTCCCAGGCCGCATTTGGATGCGACAGACATTGTTGTCGACATCTTTTTCAACTGGTTCAGATATGATACCTCTTTTTCTTTATGCTTGACCGCTGAAATACCTTTCAGAAGCTGCTGACAGCCGACACGGCACGGCGTGCATTGTCCGCAGGATTCCTCGCAGAAAAAATCCAGAAAATTATGAAGGACATTGTACATCGAACGGGTACTGTTGAAGAGCATCATGGAGCCACCCGTCGGTATTCCTTCAAAACCAATGATGGTCTCTTTGAATTTGCGGCGGGGAACACAAAATCCCGAGGCTCCTCCAACCTGCACCGCTTTGGTATCACCGTCTCCGAAGATTTCCACAAAATCATGCAGTGTCATACCCAGTTCCAATTCATATATTCCCGGAATGGGAGTGTCTCCAGAAATGGAAAAAACTTTCCCTCCCCTGGAATCTTTGGTGCCAAGCTCTGAAAAATGCTTCGGCCCAATATCCATGATCATCGTGACGTAAACCAGTGTTTCGACGTTGTTCACGACTGTCGGTTTGCCCAGATACCCATTGGCCACCGGAAATGGTGGTTTGTTGCGGGGTTCTCCCCGTTTGCCTTCCATTGATTCAATCATCGCAGTCTCTTCACCGCACACATAAGCACCACTTCCGGAGATGAGCGATATTTTGAAGGAAAGACCAAGCGCAGCGATCATCTGGTTGAACGTGTCTATTTTCTGATTCAATTCGTTTTTGAGAAAATTGTATTCTCCCCGAAGATATAGAATTCCTTCGCTTGCGCCGATCGTATGAGCGCAGATCGCCATGCCGGTAAATACTTTTTCCGGCACTTTGGCGAGTATTTCGCGGTCTTTGAATGTGCCCGGTTCGCCTTCATCTGCATTGCACAGGACATATTTGACGTTCGAAGTGGCTTCCCTGGCGAACTTCCACTTCATCGAAGTATAAAAACCAGCGCCACCACGACCGCGAAGCCCCGATTCGGATAGGTTCCGGAGGATTGTTTCAGCATCTTCCTGGAGTGTTTTCTTCAGGAGATTCTGACAATCGGTAATGGCAAAAATCATATTCACTTTTTCTCGCATTTTATTTAAGTTATCCATATGTTTCACCTATTATTTTGAATATTTTTCGAGGATGCCGGGTATCTGAGAGGCATTCAATGATGTGTAGATATCATCGTTGACCAGCATGACCGGCCCCTCGTGACAATGTCCCAGGCAGTTTGTTTCAAGTAACGAGAATCTGTTGTCGTTGGTTGTCTGACCGACTTTGATATGAAGATGATTTTCAAGTGTCGCAATGATATTCGATTTTTCTTTTAAATCACAGGAGATTGTCTTGCAGACGCGGATGATGTTTTTCCCTCTGGGAACGATGTCCAGAAACGAGTAAAAAGACGCAGTACCATAAATATCAGCCGATGAAATTCCCATCTTCTCGGCAAGGATCTGGATGTCTTCAGGTTCCAGGAATCTCTTTTTGGCTACGATATCCTGCAGAATGGGTAAAAGTTTTTCACGGCATGTTCCATGTCTTGCGACTGTTTCATGAATGAACGCTTCGATGCACATGAGTGTCCTCCATCGATTTGATTGAATTATGAAAATTATGATTACACCACATTATTCTGTAATTCGTCAGATGAAAATTTAGAAAGAAATATTTTATGGAAAAATCGGCTGTCCAATTATGATTGGAAACCTTGAAAGTGAAAATGTGTCCCAATGAACCAACCCGTCGGGCAACATAAACAGTACAGATCATACCAAGTTTAATATAAAGGTCAACACAAAAAAAACGTGAAAATCGAAGTGATGACTGACACCAAAAGCGGACGATGAAGATCAATTCCATAACCGGAAAAGTTCATTGAAATGGTCAAAATAAGTCACTTTTCAGGACAATTTCTCAATGATAATATTTTTGCGGCAATAGATCGCAATCACCCGGTCGTAAGATGTATTTTTGCATATTAACATGTCCAATATTTTGCAAAGAATTGAGCCGTATCTGTCTCCGGACTGAGAACAAAATACATCACCGAAAGGTGGTCCGGTTAAAAAAGCTGAAACCATTCAGATCCGCCCGGTATTTTCAGCTCCCCCGAAATGGTTCCGATGGAAGAATCAACGATGCGGATGACCGGCGGGAAAATCCCTGGGTGATATCCGGACGATACTGTTGCATAATGATAAAAAAAAAGCTATTTTTAACAAGGCATTAGGAGACACCCCATCATGGCAGTGGAAAACAGGATCGCACAGATAACGAAACGGACCGGCGCTCGGGTCCCATTTGAAAAACCGCGCATCGCCAGAGCGATTCTGCGTGCGGCTCAGGAAATCGGCGGATTCGCACAGGACATCATTCCCGACACGATCTACTCCACATTCAAAAACAAGAGCGATGAGGAGATCGCCAACCTGTTGACGGATGACGTCATCATGTGCCTGAACGCTCAGAAATCGTTTACCAACCGGGATACGCCGCCGGACGTGGAAACCGTTCAGGATTATGTGGTCCATATTCTGCGGAGCCGCGGATTTGTGGATACCGCTGACGTGTATGAAGCATACCGGTGGGGCAAAAGCAAAGTCCGGGAGAAAGAGATCGCGCCGGAGTATTTTGGTGGAACCGGGTTTCCCCGTGAAAAGATGGAGGAACTCTGGCAGTGGAACGTCAGCCATCACTGTGAGACGGTCCAAAAACTCAACGCATGGGTTCTGAGCGGAAAATTCAAGGATCTGATCGACGCCTCAATCGCAGAATACGAAAAAGAACTCGATACCGTCGTTCGGTTATTCCTGGCCAAAGGACATGTCCGCGTTCTTCTGGTGACGGGTCCATCTTCCTCCGGAAAAACAACGACAACGACCAAATTGGCCGAGAAACTGGCAAAATATAATCTGAAATTCCGTGCCCTGAATCTGGATGATTACTTCAGAGGATTGTCGGAATACCCTCGGGATGCGTTTGGTGATTGGGATTTCGAGACTCCCCAGGCGCTTCAATTGGATTTGATCAACCAGCACCTCGAACAGCTCCTGGAAGGGAAACGGATCAGGAAACCCATCTATGATTTCAAACGTGGTATCAGCATCACCGAAGCCCAGGATCTTCAGATCCATGACGATGAAATTCTCCTGCTAGACAGTCTTCATGGTCTGTATCCACCCATGACGTCCGGCGTCCCGTCTGAGCTGAAATTCAAGTTATTCATCGAAGCGTTGAGCATGGTCAAACTGGGAGACGGCCGCGATGGTATCTATACCAAAGGCACGGATATCCGGATGATGCGGAGAATGCTCCGGGACCGCACCCATCGAAACCACAGCCCGACGATGACCCTGGGACACTGGCATTTCGTCCGGAAAGGCGAACTCCGCGACATGATCCCCTATATCAAAACGGTCGATTATGTCATGAACGGCGGATTGTCATTCGAACTGCCAGTATTGCGAAGCAGTATGAGGAATGATTTCCCGGATCCCGAATGGTTCCTGAATCAAGGGCGATTGGATGCGTATATTCGTGGGGAGCGGGTCCGGCGGCTCCTCGATTCCGTCGTCCCCCAGGCAGACCTCTCCGTAAGCATGATCCCGGGAGATTGCCATCTGCGTGAATTCATCGGTGGCAGTATTTACGATTAAATATCCGGGAGGAATCTTCAATGTAGAAGCGGCATCCTGCCGCTTTAATTCCAATATATCAACGGGATCGAACATCATCATGCTCGTTTCAACTACTCCCACGAACAATCTTCCCCCTAACATGGAATTCTATAAACCATTTATTTTTCGCAGATCATTGACCCACATTCCAGTCAAACAGTATAATATTACAAATGTGTCTGAAAAGAGGCCAAGATGATAAAGCTTACTATTATTTCTCTGCTGCTGTGGAGATAACATGATGGAAAAATACCGAAGCCCAAATGATGTGACCATAAACGGGCGAAATCTCTCCGACATTCTGGCTGAACACGCCAGATGGGTGGAATCGGAGGAGGACGACGATCAGCGAGCGGATTTGCGGGGAGCCAAAATGAGCGGCGTCTACCTCAAGGATATCAACCTCCGGGATGCGGATCTTCGGGGAGCCATGATGGATCGTGTAGTATTGGATGGAGCGGATCTCAGCGTGTCCGATCTGAGCGATGCGAACCTCAGCAAAGCCAGCCTGATCGGCGCTTCTTTGAATAAAGCGGTCCTGATCGATACCAATTTCAATCGTGCCAATCTCAGCCGAGCGCAAATCCGTGATGCCAATCTGACACGGGCCGATCTCGGCGGCGCTGAATTGATCGAGACCGATTTCTTTCGCTCCAAACTGATCGAAACGGATCTGATCGGCGCTAATATGCAACGAGCTAATCTGAACCTGGCGGTTCTGAATAAGGCGATGCTGATCAAAGCCGACCTCAGTGAAGCCAATCTGAATGAAGCATCCCTGGTCGGCACATTGCTCAGTGAGGCGACCATGATCCGGGCGGAACTGATCCGGGCCAATCTGACCCATGCCACTCTGATCGAAACCAACCTCAGCCGAGCCAATCTGGTTGGAGCGACATTACGGGAAACCAATCTGCAGCAGGCATGCCTCGTCAAAGCCAATATGGAAAATGCAACGATCAGCGGCTGCCGGATTTATGGCATCTCCGCATGGGATCTCAATCTCAACGGCTCCATTCAGAAGGATCTGATCATCACATCGTCCACCGATCCCGATATAACGGTTGACAATCTGGAACTGGCGCAGTTTTTATATTTCCTCATCCACAACCAGAACGTTCATTCCATCTTTGACACCATCACATCCATGTCCAATGTTGTGCTGATACTCGGGAAATTTCCGCCTCATCGGCGGGACGTCGTCGATGCCATCCGTGAAGCGCTTCGCAAACGAAATTATTTCCCGGTCCTGTTCGATTTCTCCAAAGCCGAATATCTGAAGCTGTCGGAGGCCATATCCACATTGAGCCGCTGGTCACGATTTATCATCGCGGATATCACCAGCGAAAAAAACCTGCCGGATCAACTGGGCGATATTCTGTCCCATCTGCCGTCCATAACAATTCAGCCATTGTCCGCAAAGGACCATGTTCAGTACGAAGTGTTTGAAAATTTCAAACAGCATCCGTGGGTGTTACCCATCTACATTTATAAAGATACGCGGGAGTTGCTCGCATCGATCGGTCCGAAGATTATCGAACCTGCGGAAGCAAAAGCAAAAGAGAACCATGATCTCGATACCGGAAAATATCCTGCCTGGAAGCAACCCCAGACCTGACGAATCCCTGAAACTCCGGACATTTTTTTCTGAGGGTGTTGACACTATTCCATGTGATTGCAGTCCAATGAGGTGAAGAGTATTCCGTGCTTTTTGACCTCATCCCCCCAGCCCTTCCCCATGAAGAGGGTGTTGATTTAGTCCCCAAATCAACATTTTTCACTGTTTCTGGATTTTTGATGTGCTTAAAATACAATCAGTTGCAAGACCCATCTCAGACAGAAAAACCCGAAAATCCGATTAAATCAACAGCCTCTGAATGAGAAAGGGCATATATACAGGACCCTTCTTCTTCTGGTGCCATCCTCATTCCCAATCCCCTTCCCCCCGGAGGGTGAAGGGAATGTGGTGGGATCCGTATTTACCCTCTCCCACCGGGAGAGGGTCGCCGGCTGGCCCAGCGGGGATCAATTCATCCGTTCGGCCGGCGGGGTGAGGGAAAAATCCAAAGCCCTCGTTCTGCGTCGGTGAGAACGCGTCACCGTATCCAGCCCATCCAGGTTTTTCCCTGTGACCCCGCAGGGTGAGGGATTCAGATTTTGAACATTTGAAATAGTGCCCGCCCTCTCAGATTATCGGCTCCTGACAACTGCCAATTCCCAATCCGGCATAGAAGATCATCTGCGCATCGCCAGACGAAACGATTCCATCGCCATTACAATCCGCAGAACAGGACTCCTGAAATGTAGGGGAATAGATCCCCAATGCGATGTTAAATGACATCTGTGCATCTCCGGCAGAGATAACACCATTCTGATCCACATCTCCATTATGGATACATTGAGGTGGCGTGTCTGTCGGCGGATTGGTTGGTGCCAGTGTCGGTGTATTTGTGGGTGTGGGCGTTCGCGTCGGCGTGTTCGTATTTGTCGGGGTTCGTGTGGGCGTTAGTGTAACCGTGTTAGTGGGAGTAGGGGTGCTTGTTGGGGTATTAGTGGGAGTGGGAGTTCGTGTGGGCGTGTTCGTGTTTGTCGGTGTCCGTGTCGGCGTATTTGTGGGAGTGGGAGTTCGTGTGGGTGTGTTCGTGTTTGTCGGTGTCCGTGTCGGCGTATTTGTGGGTGTGGGAGTTCGTGTGGGTGTGTTCGTGTTTGTCGGTGTCCGTGTCGGCGTATTTG
>CAZELM010000023.1:0-75294 GCA_964512995.1 uncultured bacterium | reverse complement strand
TAACGTGATTCCCTCACCCCGCCGGCCACGATGGCGAATCCAGGTGCGAAACCGACAAATAACGCGATTCCCTCACCCCGCCGGCCACGTCAAGGAATTGATCCATACTGGACCGGCCGGCGACCCTCTCCCGGACACTGCGTTGGGAGAGGGTAAAGAAGGATCCGGCACAAACCAACCTTTCTTTCCTCCTTCTACCCACGGGAGAAGGATTGAGGATAAAGGCGGGAATTGGTTACGTTCGTGTTGTGTATCGGTGAGGATGAGGATCGGAATAAGCATGCCTTAACCCCGCCGGACACGTTGATGGTGCTGTGATGTGCTGGTGCGCGGGATATAAGACGTGGATCCGATAAAAAAATCCCGTTGAGCAGATGTCTTTGTCTGTAGTAATGTCCGACTGTTGATCCAGCGGGATGGGGACAGTGTTGTTTCTGTCCGGCAATGGATCATATTCGACCGAGATAGATGACACTCATTTAAACTGGTACATGATCGAGAAAGTTTCTTTCCATGAACAAAGAAATCGCTGTTCTGAAAAACTTCCTGAAAATCCCACTCGGAAGCTCGGACGAGGTTTTCGCTCAATTTGCCGGCATCCCGGGAGCCATGCGTTATGGAAAGGGGTTGGAGCAGTTTCTTTTCATCGAGGGTCACCGGACGGACCGTGTATTACTGGTCGCTCATGCCGATACGGTCTGGGATGCCTATTACTTCCGAGGCAGAAATAAACCCCAGAAGCTCCTCCACGTCAATGATATCATCTGGAATGCGAACGGGGGTCTTGGCGCGGATGACCGAGCCGGTTGCGCCATCGTATGGCTCCTGAAAGATCTGGGGCATTCGATTCTGATTACCAATGGCGAGGAATTGGGTGGGACTGCCAGTCAATGGCTGATGAATGATCGATCTAATCAGAAAATTGCGACCACAATCAACACAACCCATCGGTTCGCGGTACAACTGGACCGGAAAAACGGTCACGATTTCAAGTGCTATCAGGTGGGCACGGATTCATTCCGTGCATACATTCGTGAAGTTACCGGATACCATGAGCCCAATCGATCGAATTACACCGATATTGTCACGCTCTGCCGGGATATCTGCGGTGTCAATCTCAGCATCGGATATTATCATCCCCATACTGAAGATGAATACCTCGTCGTCAACCAATGGCTCAATACGCTGAACCTGTGCCGCAGATGGCTTTCGGAGCCGTTTCTGCCTCACTTTCCCCGAGATCGTTCCATCATGAATTCCGGATCAGGCCGATCATCCAATACAGGTCCTCGCTCGATCGTCCGTTCACCGGCTGTCCCTGGAGATCCAACATGATTTTATCCCAGATTCTAAAATTGACGATTCCATGTTCCGATAACGGAGTCTGTTTTACGCAAACCGATCGCCTCGATTCCATTCAAGCGGTCTTATCCCATTCAGAATATGACATTCTGGAAAATCAATCTCTGGCCAGAATCTATCATCACCATCACTTTCAACCGGATCGGCCCACGATTCTGATCTCCACGCATATCGACTCATTGTATACCAATTACTATGCCACCCTCCGTGATGATGAATTACACGGAACATTCGACAACTCCGCATGCAATGCGATTGTAGTAGAAGAGATGCTCGCGGATGTTCTGCCGCCTCAGGTGCTGATCAGTTTTACGGGTGATGAAGAGGACAGCTCCCAAGGAGCGATTCAGACGGTCAATATGCTGAAGGAAAAGAGCATTTTTGATCATCTGGAGATGGTCATTACGCTTGACTTGACGGAAGCGCATTACGGCACGTCCGATTACACGATCGAGAATTATTTTGTGGAGAGAGACAACTCCCGAAGCCTGCTTCGATTCGGTGGGAAACGTGATTTCAAAAGCTACATCCGGGAAATGATTCCGAAACCGGTCTTCATCCGGGATGCTGATCCGGACGAGTCCTGGCTCTATGATGAGTATGATCTCAACTGCTTTTCATTGTGTCTGCCCTGTCAGCCGCTGGGAGAAAACATGCACGAAGACATCGGCGTCTCGGTTTTATCGGAATCGCTCACGGGATATATGCGGACGCTCCAGCAACTCTCACATTCGATCAGCGCTGACCTGAAACACAGGTATTCCAGAGGATAATCCCTAACCGGGTTATTGTTTCGATCCGGATCGTTCCGATCGTTTCCGGCGCCACGACGACAGCTCCCAATGAACCCGAATCCAATTACCGGTGAGGTTTTGACGAATTTCGGAGATGGAAACCCTTCGGGAATTCTGAATGATCCGTCGTCTGGAATGCATCTTGCTCAAACCGGTGATACCTGCCCAGAGACTTCGGATATACAATCGAAACCATCCCTGTATGAAGCTCCGGAGACCAACCAGCAGATGATGGAAGCCAATGTGGAACCCATACAGCATCATCAGCCTGCCGGGCAGATTTTTATACAGCAGCCAGATGATATTGCGATGATACCAGAAGAGTGTTTTTTCGGGAGCGGCTGTTGCGTGTACCGCGTGAAAAATTCGGGCAGCGGGAACAAACATGCATTTGTATCCTGCCAGGAGCGCACGAAATGAGAGATCCAGATCTTCGGCGAATGCGAAAAAGTCCTCATCGAACATCCCGATCCGCTCAAAAACCTCCCGGCGAACCAAAGACGCACACCCGCTGGCTCCAAATATCCGGCGAGCCGTTTCAAACCGGCCATCATCGAGCTGCATCCAGCCGATTTTGTATCCAAATCCGGCGATCGTGAATCCATCTCCGATGGTATCGATGCGGTACGGTGGTGTATGGATCAATACTTTGGATGTGAACATTGCATAATCCGGGTATTCACACGCAGCCCGATGCAGCGATTCAATCCAATGCGGATCTGCGAAGGTATCGTTGTTCATCAGAATGATCCACTCCCCTGACGCGGACTGAATTCCGGCATTGACACCACCGGCGAAACCCCGGTTCGTTTCCAGACGGATGCAGCGCAGCCGTTCTTTCCAGAAATTCAACTGGTGGAGCCACTCCATTGTGCCGTCTTCGGATCCGTTATCCACCACGATCACGTCGAACTGGTCATCGGTCTGATGTTGCAGGGAGTTGAGGCAGGGTGCGAGCAGATGCCGGCCGTTCCATGTCGGAATCACGATGCTGATCACCGTTTTCCGTACCGTTTCCCGAGTAAGATGATTGGAATGGTCTGCAACAGGATGCTCAGGTCCATCCAGATATCGTAATTCTTGATATAAAAGAAATCGTATTCCAGATTCTCGTGCAAGGGCCGATCTCCGGGAGCAATGATCTGCCAGAGTCCGGTGATTCCGGGAGCGACAGCCAGCCGTTTGCGCTGCCATACCTCATATGATGCCACGATTTCGGGAACTTCCGGTCTGGGACCTACCAGACTCATCTCTCCCCGGATCACATTGAGCAATTGCGGGAGTTCTTCCAGATATGTGCGGCGCAAAAACCGGCCGATCAGCGTTTCCGGCTGAGATGATGCTGATCCTTTGGAGACCACCCGGAAACGGATCATCTTGAACAATCTGCCATGACGGCCGACCCGTTCCTCCTCGACCAATACTGAACCCAGGATACTGATATGGATGATGACTCCGAAAATCAACATGAACGGCAACGTGATCACAAATATCACGGATCCCAGAATTAAATCTTCCAGGCGTTTCACCATCCGGCGGCCCCAATCATGCCGTTCCTCTTTGAGATCGACGATGGGCAGGCCTGACAGGGGCGATAATCCGGCACGACCGGTCACGATGTTGACGAGATCCGAGACAATCTTGAATCCAGCTCCGGTTTTTTCACACCGTACCACCAGGTCCAGGATATCTTTATGCGGCAGATCCGGTTTGGCAATGAAGACATCATCCACCGATGACTGCCTGATGATTTCGTCCAGTTCCGTAATGGGTCCCAGATAGGGGATATCCTGCCAATCCGGATCACATGCATCGGGTGGGAGATGATCGACGACACCGATGATTTTCACACCGGTTCGCTCCGCATCCTTGAGCCGGCGCGTCAGCAGTTTCGCTGTTTCGCCCCCTCCCACAATCACAGTACGGATCACATGGTATCCTTTGACTCGCATGCGATGCTGGAGGGCTCGAATGGCCAGGCGCATGAGATTCCCGAGCACGATCGCCAGAATCCAGTAGAGCAGAATGAACGACCGGGAGTAATCCCACTTCCAGAAGAATGACAATGTGATGATAGCCAGGACAGAAAATGAGACCGATCGGGTGACCAGGGCGAATTCGGTGAACGCCTCCATCGTTCCATTCGATCGATACAATCCCCGTGCATGAGCGGAGATGATCAGGATCAGGAGCACCAGGGGGAACAATGAAATATACAGCTCCAGTGTATGATCGAATGGTTTTAAAAAAGGCGACAACGCGATCGTCCGCACATAGAAGCTGCACACATAGGCCATCATCACCGCAGTGATATCTCCGACGAGTAATAACATTGGGATCATCAGATCGCGTTTTCTCTGTGAAAGAAATCCTAAAAACACCCCCAAGCCGAATACGATGGAACGCAATGTGATGGCGGCGGGAACAAACCATAAAATCATGGGATCCGTTCTGGCTGCACGGGTGAAAATCGGGATAGCAGACAGGAGAAATACGACGACCAGATAAGGGATCACGGTAAGAAGCTGCGGTGAAAAGCAGCCGGCGATGATGGATAAGCACAGTAACGCAACGGTGATTATCTGTAATTTCAACGTTTGCGGTGTATAGGTATCGGACACGATTTTTTCCGGAAACCGGCGGTATACCAGCATCCGCCAATAGGCTCGGAAAAATTTAATCCGCAGATACTTTAAGGCGGTATCCGGATGCGTGTGATAGACAATGGCTCTGGGGTTAAATACCATGTGATATCCCAGACCGGCGATCTTATATGAGAGATCAACATCCTCGTTATTTGCGACCGGGAAATGCGGATCAAACCCGCCCACTTCCAGGAACACATCCTTCCGAAATGCGGCGGCATGTGAATCGACAAAATCGATAGATTCGGCTTTGGCCAGCTTGCAATATCGTTCCTCAAATTCAACCTGGGCGAATCGTGCCCAGAGTCTGTGCTGGCGCGTACGATAAGCACCTTTCACGCCCACAACAGCCGGATCGCTGAACGGCATCATCATTTCATCGATGAAATCAGGAGCTGCGATGCAATCTGCATCTGTAAACAAGATGATATCACCCCTGGATCGTGAAACACCGGTATTCCGGGCCACTGCCGGTCCTTGGTTCTGGCCCTGACGGATGACGGTGACACGCTCGACGGAGGCAACATCTGCGGTATCATCTGCAGAGCCGTCATCTACGACTACGATCTCATACCGGTCATGGGGATAGGACTGATTTTTCAGAGCTTCCACGCATTCACCCATTGTTTTTCGGGCATTGTATGCTGGAATGACGACTGAAACAAAAGGCTTATTTTCCGTCATTACTCCACCTCTCCACGACATCCGTCACCGCTTTCCAGACCGATTCCAGTGAAATGGAATCGATGCAGTCGAACCGATGGCAATGTGGGAATGGTTCATTATCGTAACATGGCGCACAGGCAGCAGACGCTTCCAGAGAAATAAACATACCTTGAGGTGGTAACAGAGCCCGTGCCCGGGACGGACCGAAAATCGGCACTACCGGACATCGGACCGCCAACGCGATATGCATGGGTAAGGAGTCGTTGGTGACCAGGAATCGTGCATTTTCCACCAACACACACAGTTCCGGAATGGAAACCTTTCCCGTCACATCGATGATACCGTCCACACGTAAGACATCCCGGATATCCGGCAGTTCGGATTCATGAGCGGAAACGACCACGGGAATTCCGTCTGACAACAATCGGTGAGCCAAAGCGGCATACTTCTGGGGAGACCATATTTTCTGCCGGACAATATCGCGCGGATTCCGGCCGCCGGCAGGACACAGCAGACAATACGTTTTCCGCTGAATCCCATTCTGTTGCATCAGACCGGAAATATGCTGTTCCGAGCTGGAATCCGTATGGATTTCCATTTCGGTCCCATCATCGGCAATCCCGAGTGATCGGACAACGTCCAGGAAATCTTCCACCACATATCGATCGCGGCGCGGTCGCCAGCGAACCGGTGTATCCAAAAAGGCTGAATGGCAGCCGGGCGTTAATCCCGCAATCCGGGTCACTCCGGAAAGCTTCACCAGAACACGAATCGGCAGAGCCGGCTGAAAAAGGAGTGCCAGGTCGTATTGGAAAATCCGAAGCTGCCGGATCAGACGGATCAGCTCCCGCCATTTCCGGTTAAAAAAAATATCGTCTGGAACTGCAATCACACGGTTGATATGGGGATTGTTATGGAGGATCGGTGCTGACCACTCCCCTGTCAGCACATCAATGACCGATTCCTGGAAATGACGACGAAGTGCGCGGATAGCCGGAGTCACCATCAGGACATCTCCCATCGCATGCGTTTTTACAGCGAGGATACGAATAGAACCTCCAATGATCCGATCAAGCGCTGTTGATTACTGCAGGTATTACACTGCGGATCTGCGCATCATTTCAGCGATCAGTTTCATTACCGCATCTCCCGAAATTTTCAAAATGATCACGGCAATCCATGGACTGAGATCCAATCCGCCCAGTGTCGGTAACGCTCGCCGGATGGGCGCCAGGATGGGTTCTGAGATGGCATAGATCACATTGACCAGCGTATTCCGATAATCCAGATTCATCCAGGACAAAACAGCAGCAATGATTAAAATATACATAATAAATCGATAGATGGAGACAACACTTCTGAGAATCTCCAAGAACGACTGTGCGAATATTTTGCCGGAAAGCAGATAATCCTTATATCGCAGGGATTCTGTCTTGGCTTTATTTTCCAACTGGATATACATCGGTGTCAGGATATGCAATATCAATGTCGAAAGCAGCATGAAACAGATCAACACGAAGACCAGCCGATGTACCCGATCTTTATTACGAAAAGGACCTCCCAGCGACGATTCGAACGGACGAACCACACCATTCAAAAAATTCGCCAGCGGATTCGTCGTATAAACAGGAAACAGGCATACGACCAGTACACTGAACGCGAAAAATTGCACCATAAACAGGAATAATTCCACAATACTATGGAGGATCGCCAATTCCGTACCCATCGACCGAAATCCCACATACGCCAGTATTTTGAGCAGCACCAGTCCGATGATTGCCATGATAGGCGTGTAATCCCAGCCCATGCGGGTCGGATGAAAAATCTTCTGCAAGGGTTTCAGGATCGGAGCTGTTACCATATCGACAGCGCCCAGCACCGGATTGAAATAAAATTCACGCGGTTTCAATATCAGCTTCATCAGAAAAAGAATCAGAAGGATATTTACGCCAACATTCACTGTTGTCATCAACGTATTGTCCACATCTCCCCCTTTCACCGAGATCCGAAAACAGCCGTTCCCACTCTGACAATGGTCGCTCCCTCTTCGATCGCGATCTCAAAGTCATTGCTCATCCCCATCGACAACTCCATCTCAACCGATTCATCCATATCCTGGCGGGTTTTGATCTGATCCGCAAGACTCTTCAACTGCTGGAAAAACGGCCGGGTATCCTCCGGGCGATCGAAAAATGGCGGAATCGTCATCAATCCTTTGAAAGCGAGTCCAGGCAGTGTTCGTATCGTTGAGATCAATTGGAATAAACGGTCGGGCGATATCCCCGATTTTGATTTCTCTCCGGAGATATTCACCTGAACCAGGATATCCTGAATTTTCCCGTGACTCAGCGATCGTCTGCCTAACTCTTCAGCCAATGGAACAGAATCCACAGAATGAATCATCTGAAACAACTCAACCGCTTGCTTTGCTTTATTCCTTTGGAGATGCCCGATCAGATGCCATTGGATCGCTGAGTCCAATGCAGCGATTTTCAATGCAGCTTCCTGCACTCGATTTTCCCCAAACAGGACATGACCTGAGCGCACGAGTTCCCGAACAGATTCCATCGTCTGTGTTTTTGAAACGACCAACAGCTTGATTTTATTCGGATCACGGCCGGCTCGGATGGCTGATTCGGTAATTCGGTGTTTTATTCCCAACAAACGATCTGCAAGCACCCCTTACTCCTCCTAAAAAACAGAGCATATCATATCTTGATCATTTGAAGAATGATATTTGACCTCTATTGATGATTCCGAATAGGATCAGACAGGGATAAGGGAATGCTGACCGGGGCAGTGAGTGCTGCCCATACTCCAACACCGAATCACAGATCGATGCACTGGTATGAAACAGAAGGTCAATAAAAAGACAGAATGGATCATTATCGGGTTACTGGCTATTTCGGCACAGGTGCTTTTTCACCCGTTGTATGACCATCGATTTTTCTGGTCCCATGATGAAGCGCAATTGCTCTGGCGGATCACTGCTCTCCATGCCAATATCATCCATGGCGCACCTCTGTGCCGATGGTTTCCCGATTTTGCCCGTGGATTGGGGCTGCCGTTTCTGGAATTTTTCCCTGTGCTGTTTCTCTTCCTGACCGAGATCTTCAAGTTTCCCGGTTTTGGAACGATCGTCTCCGCAAAACTCTCCATTATCACTGTCACGATACTGGGATCCTTTTTTGCTTATTGTCTGGCAAAAGAATTCTGGGGACGATGGGGGGGGCTTCTGTCCGGACTTTTATACACGTATATCCCATACCGGATATTCGATCTGTATGTGCGGGGCGATGTCAATGAGTATACTGCAATCTCACTTCTGCCGCTGAATTTATGGATCATCTTCACCAGCGCCCGGCAGACAAAACCACAGTGGATATCCATTCCGATGATTCTGGGTATGGGAGCCTTATCTGTGACTCATTATCCATCCGCGGTGATTCAGTTTCCGGTTTACGCGATCTGGATCCTCTTACTGGCCGTCAGAGCCTCATATCGGGTGCCCTTCCTCTTTCAATCGAGTGCATCCACTTTACTCGGTCTGGCAGTGACATCTCCTTGGTGGGCGAGTGCTTTTTTGAGTCGGCATCTTGTGCAAATGGAAGGGATGACGCAGGGATTCGCAAATTATCAAGAGCAGTTCATCCATCCGCTCCAATGGATTTCCACCTACTGGAACTTTGGTGCCAGCGTCAAAGGTGCCGGAGATACCGTCTCTTTTCAGATCGGAAACGTGGCAATCCTGTTTATGCTCGCAGGGTTTCCGGCGATCTATTCCGTTCTGAAAAAGACCGATCTTTCCGCAATGGCGATTTACAGTCTGACTGGAATCGGGATCATATCGCTGTTTCTGATGACTGGGAGTTCAGACAAAGTGTGGCAGACGATCCCTTTATTGCCACTCCTTCAGTTCCCCTATCGGTTATTGCAGATTCCGGCATTGGTTGTTTCGGTTCTGGGAGGCGCACTGGCTCCAGCCATTATCCAACGCTTCCCGAGATCTGCTCCATGGATTCTGACCGGATCCGGAGCTGTTGTTTTACTCTTTTCTGTGAATATGTGCCGGGTGGGAGCGTATCTGAATCTGAGCGAGACGGAGTTGACGTCGTTTACAATCAGCAGGGTTTCGCATACGCATTGCACTGGGGAGTTCATACCGGTTGCTGTCGGCAAACGATTCCCACCTAAATCTCCGATGTCATTCCAGATCGAAAAGATTCCGGAGAATGGATTCACTCGGGAACAGATGGAACAGAAGTTATCCGTCTGGCTTCAGAAAGCGCCGGATGTCGAGTATTGGACGGGAGAAACCATGCAGATCGGAAACCAGACGATCATGCCGCAGACATTCGATGTTCTGTCGGGCAATGCTGTTATCACTCAGCAAACCGGTCTTCCGATCGACATCACCTGTTCATTGTCTGCCACTGAAGCGACTCGGATCCGATTCAATCAATTTTATTTTGAAGGATGGGCGGCGACTGTGAATGGGACTGAAATGAAACTCTTCCCTGATCCGGATACGGGAATGATCGCGTTTGATGTGCCTGCGGGGAGGCATTCCATTCAGATTCGTTATCGCAATCTTCCGTTGTCACGAACATTGGAAAAACTCACTCTAACCTTTTGCTTGCTGCTGGTTGCCTATGGATTCCATTCATTCAGAAAAAAAGTGGTACATTGAACCTGTCATGATCGGCCTGATGGGTCTGTATCTGATCATCAGTGGTGTCTATCTGATTGCCGGAAAAATCCATCTGGATGAAGGCGCGTATGTGTATGCCGCACGGGCAGTGGTTCAGGGAAACGTCCCATACAGGGATTTCTTTTTCCTTCAACCGCCGCTTCATCCGTATTTTTATGGCTTATTTCAATGGATTTGCCCGGGGTTACTGACGGCTCGGATCACATCATTGCTTTTGGGGCTGATCGCAACCGGTTTCCTGCTTCGCATCACCCATCACCTGGGAAATCGTGGAGCAGCGCTGATAACAGCGGCATTGATCGCCAGCAACTCTTTTCAACTCTATTTTTTTTCGATCACCCGATTGTATGCATTTACCAGTGCATTGCTGTTTACCGCAGCTTGGTTTCTGATCAGGGAAATCCGTCCGTCGGTGTGGAGCGGGAGTCTGGCGATGGGATTCCTGGTGCTGACGGTATGTACGCGCATCACGGCTCTCCCTGCATTGATTCTGGCAGGGATGTATATCCTTTTCCGAGGTGCTGACAACCGAGCCAGATTCATTCCGTTGCTGGTTGGGATTGGAGTTCTGACGGCGATATGTGTGCCATTTGTGATCATGGTGGGCATCGATCGCCTGTGGTTCAATCTGCTCGGGATGAATCTCAGCCTGCATTCCGGAAATCTGGCTGCCAATCTCCATCAGAAGATGCAGGCGACCTCCCAGTTGATACGGTTTTATTTTCTGATCTGGGTCATGCTCATACCAATCGGGCTTCGCTATTTCCGGCAGCTTTTCACCCAGCCACTGCATGCATCGATCCGGAACCTTGGATCACCGTTGGGAATCCTCTGGGCGATCGCGATGGCAATTCTGACCGGACACAGCATTGCTAAGATTTATCAGGTTTCCTATCAGACGATCATCCTGCCCCTGATCGCCGGACTCGTTGCTGTGGAATGGAATCGTGCCATTCAATCGCTGACATCCGAAAATCGCAGTTTTTTAAAAGGCTTTTTCATCGCAGGGTGTCTCCTCACGCTTATTTCCTATGGGAGAGCGTCCATTGGGATCATCGATGGCCAGCCTGCCCTGGTCGCGTTATGGAAACAAGCGGCTTTTATCCGGGAACACACCGCGCCGGAGGAAGCGATTTTTTCCGCGGATTCCGCATTGGTCGCCGCCGAAGCGGACCGCGATGTATTGCCCGGAATGGCGGGGTCTGATCTGTTCGCCGGATGGTCGACCGACATGTGCCGATACTACCGTGTCCTGAATTTTGATATCATGAACGATTACATAATCCAACAGGATGCCCCGGTGCTTGTGTACGGTGATAAATCCTTCTCATTGTCGCTTCCGGTTCTCGAACCCATTCCGGAAAACACTCGGAAAGACTTCATCGAGTTGATTGATCAGTATTACACTCAAGTCATGGTGTTTCCAAATCTGTTCATCCCGGACACCATGACCTATTATCTGGTCCGTAAGGATCGATTATGAGAATGCGAAGAATATATCTCTATGTTTGGGTGGTGTTGATTGCGGCTTTCTTTCCAGGTTGCCGACAGACGGACGCTCCCATAGCGGCAGACGCACCGGAACGATTATTGGTGTTCGGTATGGATGCGGTGGGCTGGGATGTGCTTCGGCCATTGTGCGAGGCGGGTCATCTGCCCACCATGGACCGTCTGATCCGGAATGGTTCTGCTGCACGCCTCAAGACGTTGTATCCAACCGTCTCGGTGATGTTGTGGACCACCATTGCCACCGGGATGCTCCCTGAAAATCATGGTATATCAAACTGGCTGTCTGAAGGAGCGGACAGTTCGGGGCAGTTGGCCATCACGAGCAACCTCCGGCGCGTTCCAGCGCTATGGAATCTGGGGGAGTCCACCCGGTTTCTCGTTGCCAACTGGTGGGCGACCTGGCCAGCGGAAGATATCAATGGCACGCTGATATCCAATCGAGCACACTTTCCCGATCTCGCGCGAATCATGACTCCTGAAAATCAAGCTTCTGAACTGGCTCAAATCGCACGGCCAGAACGGGCTGAACTGGAGAAGGAAATCTCGGAACTGAACCCCTATCGGCATCCGATCAGACTTCCGGAATTCCAGTTCAGACAACTCCAGACGGATCGGTTCTATCTGGACTGCACGAATCACTGGTTACGTCAGGGAAATGTCGATATCGCTGCTGTTTTTATCCGGGGGATTGATATATTGGAGCATGAATATCTGAAGGATGTTCTCCCGGACGCACCTGGACCGGATATTCCACCGGATCAGCACGGTCTGGTGATATCCTATTACAGATACCTCGACCGCTATCTCCAACGGCTGATCGAAACGATGGGAGATCGCTGTGCGGTCTTGATCGTATCTGACCATGGAATGGAGCCAGTCACGCAGTTGCCGCCTTACATCGAAGGCCTGGATCTGAATGCATTGCTGCAAAAAACCGGTATCGGGTTTGGGAGCGGGAATCCGGCTGAGCCTCAACCGGCAATCCGGGACAACAAACGATATCCTCCGGGCCTGGTACGTGGGCTTTCGATGCATTCAGAGAAGGGAGCTGATCATCTGGCAGATATCCAGCAAACTCTGATCGGACAACTTTCAGAGATAACGGTGGATGGACAGCCGTTCTTCGAACAGATCCAGAAAGGCGATACGATGTCGGAAATCGTTCATCTGACGATGCGATCCAATCCTGCGATCCAGTCCACGGTGCGATATCGTGATCTGGAATTTCCGCTGGCGTCAGTCGTCAAGATGATTCTGCATCCCCGATCGGGTCAACACTGGCATTCTCCTCCCGGAATATTCATCCTTTCCGGTCCCGGCGTCGCATCCAATCCGGATCTTCAGGAGATTCGCATCCAGGATATCATGCCGACAGGAGCTGCTCTGATGCGATTACCGATCGCAAAGAATCTGGATGGCGCACCGCAAACCACCTTTTTCACGGGAGCATTCCGGTCGCGATATCCCGTTGAATGGGTCGATGCATATCCGTGGCAGCCCATGGAAGGTGTGATCCCTTCAGCGCCGGAAGTTGATTCGAGCATTCGGAAAGAGCTTCAGAGTCTCGGGTATATTCAATAAGATCCGCGATTCAGAATTCTGCCGGGTAGCCCCGACCACCGCATTCACTCAGAATGTTGGAGTGGATGGGTATCGCTGCCGTACTGTTTCTGTCGTTTTTTTGCGGATATATGATCTGGAACACAATCCGGACAAGGATTCTGGCTGTGGATAAGGCGATCTGCGCATTCGATGCATTATGAATGAATCGGATGGATATCTTCCCCTTCTTCAGTGTTTCCCAGTTCCCGGAAAATCTGTTGCGCAGATTGAAACAACGGAATGGCTTCGGATTGTCGTCCCTGGTGTTGCAGACATAATCCCAAATCCTTCAAACACTCCGCCTGTCCCAATGGGAAATTCACGCCACGAAAACCTTCCAATGATTTCCTCAACATCAACTCTGCGTCAGGATACCGGCCTTGCGCCATCAGAATTTTCCCCATCAGTCGATGCGTATCTGCGATACCCGGCAGGTCGGTCATTGACTGTTGCCGCTGCAGAATTTCTTCTGCCAATGACATGGCATAGCCGGTATCCCGAATGGCGAGTGCCAACTCCGCACGGGTCAATAAAATCGTGGTCTCCTGAGCGCGATCGGCGATGGCCACACTGCAATCCATGGCTTTTTGAAGCCATTCTTCAGCTTCGTTCAGATGCTGCTGTTCCATCATTACGATGCCCAGATTGTGACAGGTTTCCGAGAAACCACGAATGTCTCCGGCCAGATCCCGGCATGGCAATGCCCGCATAAAATGAGCGACTGCATCATCAAACCGACTCCGCATCGAACCCATGACACCGAGATTATTATGAATATGCCCCTGCAAACGACTATCACCCAGGTGCTGAGCGGTTTCCAGGCAGCAATAGAGATATTCTTCTGCTTCGTTCAGACGTCCCATTTCAATGCAAACGATCGCCATATTATTCATGGCATCTGCTTCTTCGAGTATCAGATGGTGTTCCCGAGCCAGTGTAAGTGCGTGTTGCTGGCAATCCAGCGCGTGCTGCAAATCGCCCCGCTTCCGGTTTAATTCTCCATACTCCATGTAAACCAAAGCTGCTAGGCGGTGAAACTCAAAAACGTGGTGGGACTGTAATGCCCGAGAAAAAATGTCTGCCGCTTTGTCCCATTCTCCCATCTGGAAACAGATGCGTCCATATCGAAGATGCAACCGTAGATGCAGTTCTCCGGCTTCAGATGGCAACACATACCAGGGGATGCTCTCCAAAAAACGGGCGATAAATTCGATACTCCCCATATCCGGGCTCACAGCGGTGCGAATCATCAGAAGCTCACTTCGATGAATCAATTCCATCAGGCAATCCGGGTGCTGCTTTCCATTCTCCAACTGGTAGAGGATATTCTGCCATTCTTGATACATGGTTTACGCCTGATATTTCACCGGATGGTTTTCGGCCGAAGCACCTGCCCATTTCCGGAGAGAGAGTAGCGTGAAAAATGGTAAATCGGACCGGTAAATGTGTGAGTCGCCGGATCGTGTGTCATGTGAGCCGCAGGCTCCCATTCGCCCGTCTCTTCATTGAAAAGCATCAGTGTCAATGATGCAGGCATGACCGGACCCATGTTGCAGTAACTCAATGTCAGTTCTGCCGGCGGGTTGAACGTGGTACCAGATGGGCCGAAATCATAAATGTTTTTGAGAAGGTTTCCGCGAACCATATAGGTCTGCGACCAAATCACTTTGCTGGCATCGATGCTGTTCGGCGGTATATACAGACTGCCATTCCCAAATGTCAGACGTCCGCCTTCTTCTTGCGGAATGAACATTTCATTGTATCTCTGTGCCATCCAGCCGTTATTGCGTCTCGAATCAAAATTTGTCTGAGAGAATGGTAAACCTATTGTTCTGGTCCGAGTTGTCGAAATGGGTTGCTCCGATTCATTCTTCTGCCTCATTCTTTCTTGAGACATTCCAGCCGATCCGGGGTAGTGGGGGCCAGTGACGTCCATTGCTCCATCACATCCAATAATCATCACGAGGAGCATCACCAGATACAGGGGTACGACGTGATGTGTTTTATTCATTTTTCCTGTTTCCATATTATCCTCCGCCTTTCAAACATTCTTCTAAAGGGGAATAGAGCAATTGCGATGCCAACAACAGCCAGATGTTGATCGTCTGCAAGATCACCAATGCCGTTCGCATGACGCTCCAAGTAACAATTATCATCGGATGGATCATGGAGACAGTTTCCGGAGTAATCGTGTCCGGGAGATTTTCAGTAAACGGGCTGCCCGGCTCTGGTTGCCACTGCATCGATTCAAAACTTCCCGAATCACAATTCGCTCTATGGTCTCGATGGAAATTCCGTCCGCAGGGAGAGGAATACACAATTTTTCGGTATCTTTTAAAATTGGCGAAATCGCACTCTCTTGCTCCAGCATCTGCATCTCTTCCGGCAAATGCGATGGAAGGATCCGGCCATGCCGAGCCAGGACGGCCGCACGTTCCACAACATGCTTCAACTCCCGTACGTTACCCGGCCAGGAGAAATCCTGAAGCAGTTTCTTGGTGGAGGGGTGAAATCCCTGCAAAGTTAATCTGTATCGAAGTGAGACTGCATCCAGAAAATGCTCAGCCAGAAGCTGAATATCATCTGGTCTTTCCCGGAGCGATGGAATCCGGATCGTAAATACTTTCAGCCGGTAATAGAGATCAGACCGGAACTCTCCTTTACTGATTGCCAGATCGAGATTGATATTCGTGCCAGCGATTACTTTCACATCGACAAAGATTTCCTTTTCTCCCCCAATCCGCCGGAAATGTTTCTCCTCAATGACTTTCAACATTTTATTCTGAAGATTCAATGACATGAATCCGATTTCGTCGAGAAACAATGTTCCGTGATCCGCCATCTCAAAAAAACCC
Organism: uncultured bacterium; assembly: GCA_964512995.1. GTDB lineage: Bacteria > CSSED10-310 > CSSED10-310 > CSSED10-310 > CSSED10-310 > CAZELM01. Next base: position 59,150 of record CAZELM010000023.1, on the reverse strand, counting down.
AGTTTCGTTCGCCTGGCATCCGTAAATGCTCCTTTTTCATACCCGAACATCTCCGCTTCCATCAGCGTTTCTGGAATCGCCGAACAATTCACCTCAACAAATGGACCAGCGGATCGATCGGATGATTCATGGATGTACCGGGCGACCAACTCCTTCCCAGTACCGGTGGCACCCTGTAACAAAACCGTCATATCCGAGTATTGACCAGCGTCTCCAGCCAAACGGCGTACGGTTTTCATACTCTCGCTCTCTCCGATAATCACCGTCTGTGGGATACTATTTCGAATGGAAGATATTTGTTCTTGAGCAGCTATCAGTTTCTGTTCGTAGTGATGCAATATCCATTCATTCAGCAATGCCAAATCCTCAAAAATATCAAACACTTCTGAAAATCCGAATCGAATCAGCCGAACGATGTCATTGGTATGAACGTGTTGAGATACGATGGCGATCTGTTTATCAAATGTCTTGTTCTGAGTTCTTGCCCAAGCAAAAACAGAAGCCAACGTATCTCCCGTGATGACAAAAACAAACACGTCACTATCAGTCGGTAGTAATTCGGGAAATGCATCCCTGCTTTCCACAATCAATTGACAATGCTGATCCTGCGGAATCCGTGGAACGATTCGCTCTATCAATTCCCGCGACCCCATCAGATGAACTTTCAATTTTACCTGTATTAACTCGTTCAGAATCATTCCTCCACACGGTGTTATACACAAGAACGGTGTAACAAACAAAATGTGCTGGAGGTTTCTCGGGCTCCTGATTTCGCGGAAAACATACCCTAAAAAATAACACCGGGAATTCGTGATCCGAATTTCCGGTGCGTTCGGCAGATTCTAATAACGTTATTCGTTTTGATCACCATGATGCCGCAGATGATGCATCAATCCTCCGGGAATTTCAGCCGGAACCAGTTCAAAATCCATAACTGTTTCGTTTCCAGCCTGCATGATAACGGTTTCTTCGTCACGTCCGACCAGTTTCTTTCGTGCTACGGCAGTCCATTCGCCTTCCGGTACTCCAGAAATCACATATTCTCCGGCTTCATTGGTTGTTGCGGAGTAGGTATGAATTCCATGCATGCCTTCTCCTTCATTCACACAGATCCGAACAAAAACCAGCGCACCCTCAACCACATCACCTGTTTCTGCAGAATAAACCGTTCCGCTGAGAATTGCTTCAGCCGGCACAGTTGCCATGCTGTAAGAAGCGATACCCAATCCAATCACTACCATCAATAATGCCATCCATCTCGTTTTCATGATCAAACTCCTTTTTAAAAATGCTTCACTGATTCCTGGCGACCTTCGCCATTCGCATTTAGTTAATGCAACAGTGGCGCCAATCAGTATTATACTTTTAAAATCAATATGTTATGACATAATATATCTATGACACACATTCATCTGAAACAGAAGCTATTTCACTCCAGGACTCGGGTACTACTGAAAATACACAGTCTCTCACGGTAAATCGTGCATCCTGGCAGTTTGAGTGAGTATGTGCATCATTTCGAAACAACTTTTTACCTGTTTCATTTCGAAACAGTTTTCGATTTAAAGTTGAAACAGCACATATTTTCCATTGTTTTTTATGCCTTACACCAATATTCTGTTACAGAACCAGTGCTTTCCAAAACTGCAAGCAATCACAAATTATATAGACGCTCTCAGCCTAACAGACTCAATTTCTCACGAGCATCATTTCGCTGATTCCAGATCAAATAGGTAAACAGCAACTCCATAAAATGGTTCTGCGTAAACAATACGATATCGTTCCATGAAAAAGTCGAGTGTATTATATTTATATTCCGTGAAAAATGATCCCCATTCATCGATATCCCAATCTGAGCCGACGATCCATAATCGTTTCTGACCGGAAATCAAATCACGCCATTCACAGATGAACTCGCCATAACCCGCTGCGATTTCCGGTGTTGCATATTGGCTTATCAGGAAATCCCAATGATCTCTGTTTATATCGATAAGCACTCCATGGGGATGATTCTTCGTATAATTCAGATAGTACCAATAAGGCAGGTACGAACTCAGGCATGTATGCCCGATGACATCTCCCTCCCGAAAATGATCTGCAATGAACTGAGAGGAACGAAGCCATTCTTTTTTGGGGCGAACGCCCATTCCCCAATAAATGTTGTTGAATTGGTTTCTGTATTGAAATGAAAGAGATAATAATTGCAGACCAATGATAACAACAAAGAGCACATATTGATAGGGGGATTTCAGTTTCTGAAGCCCTGATGCGATCCCTAAAATGATCGGCCCACACAAAAATACAAAAAATCTGGGCCATAAGTAATTATAGTCGTTCACAATTCCGATCATGATGCAGATAACCAGTGGAATAAATAACATGCCCATCAGCAACCGTCTTTTCATTTTTTCCGTGGAGACACAAAGAGTCATCAAAAAAAAATATATTACGCACAAGGCATCCGCCAGATAAGATGGTGCTTCATATCCGCCAATGATACATCGGACAGATCGGCCGATCATCCCAACATTCAGATCAGGTATGATATAGTGTCCTTGATGCATAAACCGGTGAGATACCCAGAACATCCATGGCAACCATGGCAAGAAGGATACAAACGAAACGAGATATGCTGAAAAAACTGATTTCAATGGTATCCTGTATGATCTTGTGGATAAAATGATCCACATTTGTCCCAGCAGGCTGAATATGGAATAATAATGTGTATAGAGGAGCAGGCTGTTTACTACAGCTAATGTCACAAGAGTTCTGCGATTCGGTTTCTCCAATACTTTGAGCAGAACATACCAACTGCACAGGAACAACATATTCAACAAAGCATAATTACGAACTTCACGCGAATAATAGATGGGAAAAGGAGCGAACCCATATAGCCATAGTGTCATCCATGCGAACCGTGGCGGACCGATTCGATGTGCGATCCGAAAAAGCAGCAAAACGCTGATCATTCCTAAAACATAGGAAAAAACACGCAATCCGAATACACTATCGAAAAATACCGTCCATAGCCTGATGAGGAATAAAAATAAAGGAGGATGAACGACGTAATATCCTGAAAAAACATTTTTCCAGTGAACCGCTTCATACAAACTGATGGCTTCATCATAAAATAGATCGTACCGAGATAATCGCCAGATACGAAATACCCCGATCAGGACCAACGACAAACATGTACCGAATTCTGAATATTTTCTATTGTTCGTTCTCATGATCCGCTGAGTTGTTGCCGTTTTTAATACATTCATCCCGAATACCAATTCCCGCTATGGAACAAATTCACTGCTTTTTCCAATTCCCGCAACGCCACTCCCGGCGATTCCCACCATCTCATCGAGTCGGGAATATATGATCAATCATTATTTAATGGCTGAATTGGGAATGCAATCATGCATGAGTACCGATACAATAAGGTGTCGAATAGCAGGATCCAGATTAGAAAGGAGAGATTACATGAATTTAATTAAATCAGGTTACGGGGAAGACATTCGCATTGATTTTTCAAACTGTTCTTCCGAGAAGACCGGAGCAACGCATGGTATCAGTATTCCGGAACATCAGCACTTGCAGAACCGTTCAAAACGCATTTTTGAGGAAGCCAGTCAGCGTTGTCAATCGGGAGAGATCGGCTTTGTCAAACTTCCTTTTGATACGGTTGCCCTACAGTCGATTATTGCCTGTGCCGATACTCATAAAGCCAGATGGGAGGATATGGTCGTTTTCGGAATTGGTGGATCGGCGTTGGGTATCACGATGCTGTTCAAAGCGCTCTGCCATCCCTTCCATAATTTGCTGCCACCAGAAAAGCGAAATCATGTTCCACGTCTCTTCGTTTCCGACAATATCGATCCGGAATATCTTTCCGGCCTGTCGGATCTCATTCGGGATGAACATACCTTGCTGATCATGATCACCAAATCGGGCGGTACGATTGAAACATGGGGTAATTTTTACCAGTATCAACACCTGTTTGGAATGGATATTCCTCCGGATCGCGTTATCGCCATCACCGATCCGTGCTCCGGATACCTCCGGCAAACCGCCCAGCAGGCAGGTTGGGGGACACTGGATATCCCCTCCGACGTCGGTGGCCGGTTTTCCGTTTTGACTCCCGTCGGTCTCTTCCCGGCTGCCATGCTTGGGATTGACATCCAGGAAATCATGGCGGGTGCTCAACGCATGCATGAGCGATGCCGGTCCGGTGAAATGGAAGAGAATCCGGCCCTGCAGCTTGCAGCCATCCACACGTTTTTCATGCAGCAAAAAAACAAGACGATTTCCGTGATGATGCCCTATTGCAATGCATTGCTGGATTTCGCTGATTGGTATCGTCAGCTATGGGCGGAAAGTCTTGGTAAGAAATCAGACATCCATGGAAACGATGTTTTTTACGGGCAAACTCCGGTGAAAGCCTTGGGAGCAACGGATCAGCACTCGCAACTTCAGCTCTATAACGAAGGCCCGAATGATAAGGTAGTTACATTTCTCGAGATAAGTGAATTCCGGGCAGAGGGTTCACTGGCAGGCATCGGGGATACCAGCCCGTTTATCCATCTTTCAAAGCTGAAAGCGGGGGAAGTTCTCAACATCGAACTTTCCGGAACCCGCAATGCGCTGACGGAAAATCAAAGACCCAATCTCAGCATCATCATACCCCGATTGACCCCCTATTCCATTGGTCAATTGATCTATCTCTATGAAATGGCAACATTTTATGCGGGATTGTTCCTGGGGATCAATCCGTTTGATCAGCCGGGAGTAGAATCCGGGAAACGGATTGCCAATCGGATGATCGCTTCTCTATACGAACAACGGCGGGGTTCTAACGCAAACCGGTGACATCCTCCGGCAGTGTCAGATATCGCATCACGACATCCTGGAATGAACGTGAAGGGATTTTGGAGGGGGGGAGCATCCAGAGTCCCTTCAGGACTTCATGTATGGTCCGTTGATGAATCTCCTCCATTAATTCCTTGATCGCTTCAGATAAGCATTCACTCGACAGGATATCCTGATAGGATATTTTTTTTCGATGAACCACCGCTCCGCCGCTCCGGTAGATAATCGTATCGATTCGGGCGGCCTTGAGTCCGCGATCCTCTGTCTGAATGTGGAAGACCGTATCATTGTATTTAACTTCCGTGTTGAATCCGGTAATCATATCTGTTCTCCCATAGCCCCTGAAATCTCAGTCGATATCGTACAATCCATCTTTATCAATGGGAATGGAAAGAGGAGTCGGTGTTGCTGCGGAAAATGCCGGGGGTATCGGAGGTTCTTTTGGAATATCTTTCTTTGCTTCTTTTGGTTGAGGTAGTTTGGGTGCTGGAGCCGGGGGTGGTACCGGCGTGGGCGGCATTTTCGGCCGGGGTTTGTTAAACACATCCGGATCAGATACCAGGTGACCCGGGATTTTCAACACCTGCCCCGCCGTCAGATTATAGGGTGCGGTAAGTCCGTTTACACTGGCAATCTCTTTGTAATTATCTTTATTCCGGGTAAGCCAAGCTGCAATTCCCGCCAATGTATCACCCGATTGAACCGTATATTTATAGACATTTTCGAGCAGAAAAATCGGTATTTTGACCTGACCGATACTATCGAGCGGTTTCCCGTCGTTATAGGTCATCAATTGATCAACATACTCTCCGGATTTGAATTTCCGTTGCGACAGATTGACATATCCTTCTCCGGGTTGCGGTTCTTCATTCAAATACAAGGGAATATATAGTGTCTGTCCTTCTGATAACATTGTTGATTTGTTGTATTCCTGGATTCGTGTTCCATATCTGCTGTTACCGAGCCATTTATTGGCAATCCGTTCGTAAGTATCCTCCGGTTGAATCCGGTAGGTCAGGTATCGGGGAATACTGATGCGCTGATTCGGTTTCAACTCCGTCAGCTCATTCATTTTAATGATGATCCAGGCTCGACCTTCATCTCCCATGAAACGTTCAGCGATCGCGGAACCGGTATCACCGATTTTGATGATGTAAATGAAAGTATCATTTTGCGGGTCAGATGGATCGGGAGTGGGCGTTGGAGTGGGGGTTATAATCGGTTGAGACAGGATCCGGAAAGAATCAAGTGCCTGAGTGAATGCGGATTCTATCTTGTCAAAATGAGATTTCAATGCCCGACACTGAAGGATTACCAGCTTACCGTCAAAGATCGCAAACAATGTCATCAGCTTGATGGCATCTCCCTTTTCGTCTCCATAAAAAATACCCAGTCTGGAGTCAGCGCCCGGGATAGAAAAACTCCGCTCTAAAATCAATTCAAACTGGTGATTCGTTGCATATGCGGCCATGACATCCACGATCTTTTCGGAGTCAGTGATTTCCCGGGTCATAAGCTGGATATCGGTAAACTTCCTCATCGAAGACTCTGAGATCTGTTTTGAAGTGGGTCGGCAGAGCAAAACAGCCGGTGGATCACTCACCGTTGACTTCCATCCGGGCGGTGTCTGGAACTCGAATTCAAAAAATTCATTGGTAAACAAACCGTTGGCCGATACAGATCCCTGTTTCAATTTTTTAACACTCATTGAATCCGAGAGATTAAACTGATCCAGTGATTGACATCCCGCAAGGAATAATACGATGAGCAGGCATGCAGATCGATTCAGCCGATTAGATTGTGAATTCACACTAGCACCTCGATAAAAACAGTAGTTAACAATCAACAGGTTCCCATCGAACGATCACAAAGGCGATTATAATATATTCCCCCGAAAAATAACACTCTCTCTGAAGGCTATCCATCGACATGGAAAATCTCACCGACGAATTCACAGATTTGAATCATCCGAAGCAATGTATTGCAATGAAGCGGTTTTCCTGAAAAACCGGCTGGGTCGCGTGACCATGCTTTTTTTAATTGCAATCTCTATCCATGATGGAATTCTTGATGCCTCCTTTTTGTGAAAACACGGAGTTACTTTGCAGGGTCTTTATCACACAACAATACGGATCCATTCCGGTAATGCTATGGCCATAATATAAGGCACGCGCTCGGCATCCCCCATTCCCGAGCGAAAAATAACCGCACGTTGAACACTCGGTACCGCTGGGAAGATTTCTGATGCTGGTCATATTTTCATCGTGGTTCCATAGATCGATCAGTTCTTTGTCCCGAATATTTCCACCGAGATATTCTTCACCGAGAAAAACACATGGACTTATTCTACCATCAGCAGAAATACTGCACTTTGTATGACCAGCCGGACAACCCAACCCTGTCCAATTCCTTAGATTATAGATATGAAAATCTATATTTCGATTATAATTGATAAGATATATCCGGTGTTTGATGATGGGGAGCAATGAAGGTTCGATGAGAAGTTCCGGATAGTTGATCACACGGCCGATGGGTTTTATTGTGCTGATCACTGCATCCTTAATACCGATTTCATTGAGAAAAAGCGGGATCTTTAATATTTCACAGATATTCATTTTATTTATGGTGATGTGAACTGACCGATTCCGAATACCGGCGGATTTCAACATTCTGAAGGTGTCCAGAGCAGCACGGAAATTGCCGGAACCTCGCACATAATCATGAGTTGTTTCTGTTATTCCATCAATTCCGATCCGAATGATCAATCCGTCCTTTTTCAATTTATTTATCGCGCAGCTATCAATCAGCAATCCATTTGTGAGAATGGACACTATAAATGGTTGGATTCCAAATAAATCCAAGAGTTCTGAGATGTCTTTCCGGGCAAATGGCTCACCTCCAGAGACAATCAAATGTGCTACACCGAGCGAACGGATTTGATGAAGGAGATGCTCGATTTCTTTAATGCTCAGTTCGTTTTTCGAATCATAGTCCGGTTCCGAACAAGAATAACAGTGCTTGCATTTTAATGGGCATGTATATGTAAGATCCAGATATACACGTGTAGGCAATCGAACAGCATTCACGCTCTCATCCTCCGCATGGGCTGATTGATATCATTTGTTGAAATACGGTATCTGATGTAACATCTGGCAAAGAAAAGACGTTTTCTTCAAAAAGTGCGATATACTTTTTCCCGTTCTGAGTAATGATATTACCATCAAAATAATTACGTTGATTAAATATAAGACGCCATATCACAATACAGGACACGATCATTATGAATAGTCCTATTGCCAACTTTACCCAGAAATTGGGCGGAGTGCCGGCAACAAGATAGAATACAACTGCAATCTTATTGAAAAGATTATGACAGCACCAAATTCCATCGATTACATTTTTCAAATAATATATAAAGCCTGACTGTGACAGACGTTGATAATATTCTTCCACGGTATGCAGCTTCAGAAGCTTCTCCAGGTCGAATTTTTTCTCCTCGCTGAATGTCTGAAGTATTTCCATCTCTAAATCGTTTAAGAAACTTTTATCTGTATCCGGTATTGCGTGAAAATGATAGATGCTCGAATATGACTCGTCGAATGTAACCTTTTTCAAAAATCCGCTTCTTAGGAGATTAAAAAACGCCAACATAATGACCAGTTTGGCTCCTCCTTGTAAAAATGCAATTTCATACTGATCTGGGGATTGAATTTTATCCATGAGTGTATTGGTATCAATCGGTTTTTTATGAGAATACCAGAGTCTTATTCCCAGAAAAATACTCCAAAAAATGAAAATACCGATTAACCATCCCAGTAAAATCATTCCGATTAAGCCCTCCTGATGAGAAGATTACTGAAAAAAACGACTTGATCCATCAATGAATCTGTATAGAAAAAAATAGAATACACCTTCTTGCTGTCGTATTCATTCGAAAGTCATCCTTGAAAAAATATTCAATAACTTATATTTATCATACCATTTTTGTATTCTCAAGACAATAAGCCTGATAGGAAAAAATGTGTAACTGTTTTCCAGTTGCTTACAGAAGATTAATTCATCAAGGGAAGTTCTTTAATTGACAACCATGGTCTAATGATGGGATTGAACTCTCTCAACCGGATGGCTCTCGAAGCCCGGAATGGGTGACATTAGAGAGTTTCGCTTGTCAGATTATCATCCCAGGCTCATGCATGAAAGGTTTATCAAATATGGCACAATCAAAGGCCTTCTTCTGTCTTCAATCTCAAATCCTTCGTTCGGAGATAAAGATTAAATCCAGAAAACATGAAAACGCTTTTCACAAAAGGTGGATACTGGTTTTCTCTCCATCCACATCGGTTCTTCTGTTTATGAGACGATATACACAGAAGATCATGAATCCAAGTTTAAGGATGACGATTCACCCTAACCGTGGTAAAATTTTTTCTGGAAACCGTGGGAGACACCATTGAACCCTTCAAGATTGCTTCAGATCTTTGAATATATCCTCTATATATTGCTCGCAGCAATCCCATTGGCATTTTATCCATGGAGCGCGGAAGTCACTCGAATCAAGACACTGATCGGATTTATTCTGACGATCTTCCTGCTGATGATTACGGGGTATCTGATCAGCCATTTTAAAATCACACAATGGAGTCGGTCACCGCTTCAACTACCGGCATTCGCTCTGATCAGCTATACACTGCTCAGCATGACATGGTCCCGGTATCCCTGGGCCGGACGGCTGGAACTCTTCCGGATACTGCCCGGGCTGATGGTAATTTGCATCCTCCCAATGATCGGACCCACCCGCACGATCCGCCAACGATCCATAATAATCACAGCATGGACGGGCCTGGCTGCGGCGGGGTACGGTCTGCTCCAGATCGCAGGGCTCGATCCCATCGCCTGGGGACGGCCGTTCCGGGATGGCGTGTTCGCGACATTCGGACACCCCAATTTCCTGGCTCCCCATCTGATACTCGCGATGGCTGCGACAATCATTTTGTTTTATCAACGGAATCGATTGGATCAACGCATCCTATTAGCGATCAATCTCAGCCTTCTAAACCTCTGCCTCGGTCTTACCAAATGCAAGGCTGCTTTTCTGGGTGTCTTCGGTACGATATTCATTTTTTGTTTTATTCTCCATCCCGACCGCCTCAAACGGTATCGCTTCATCCCTGCCATGGGCATTGTACTGACCATCGCACTCGTTCTGCTGCTGATGCCCCATCGCATTCAATCGTTTCTGGACACCAACCGGTTCCGGATATGGACTTGGGAGGGAACAGCATCGATCATCACGCAATCGGGTTCCATCTTCCGGACGGTTTTGGGAACCGGTCCGGGCACTTTTCCCATACTCTTTCCTGCTGCCCGGGATCCCGGATTTCTTCAGATGTTCCGACATGCGGAAAATCTCCAGCATGCCCATTGCGAATATCTGGAGACCGCTGTGGAGTCCGGAATCATCGGATTTTTTCTGCTGATGTGGCTCCTCTCCGCCTACTTTCTGTCCGTATGGAAAAAATTTCGATCTCGGGAACTGGATTTCAGTGGTATCATGATCGGCGCGGCAGTGAGTGTCATCCTGCTGCATAACCTGGTGTGCGTCAATGCCCGATGGTTTTCATCATGGTTCATGCTGCTCCTGTTCATGGGATTGACGGTTCCGTCTCCACCCGTTTCGCTCCCGTCTTGCCGTCGGGGAAATCCATGGATGACGGCGGGAATCATTGGATCATTGGGAGTTATCGGAATATGGGGATCATGGATTTTATTTGGAGCTGTCATGTCGGATATCACCTATTTTCAGGCCAAACAGGCATCCGCTCAGGATCTGAATACCGCCCTGGTGTATTATCGCCGTGCGATGGAGTGGAATCCGTGGAACATGCCTGCCAACTACGATTATGCCTTCACACTGTCTCAAGCGGGTAAAGACCCGGAAGCGCTCACCATTTTTCGCTCAATCACCGAACACCACCCCGATTATCAGCGAATCCACCGGAACCTTGCCATCCTGCTTCAACGGATCGCGCTTCATTCCAAATCCATCCCATATCTGACAGATTCCATCCGGGAGATGGAACGGGAGATCGCCATCGACAACTCCGGAGAAAATCATTTCGATCTTGCCCAACTTTACGAACTGGCCGGAAACAATGCAAAAGCGAGTCAGGAGTATCAGATATTCTGCCGCATGATTTTATTGAATCTGGATGAGATCTATCATAAGCAATCGAAACGGGCGATGGATGATCTGCCGTTTATCCTCCCCAACAACATCGAAAACCTAAAAGGCCAGATATCATATGCTCTGGATCGCATCCGCCGGTTGAATGTTTCTGACTCGGCATCATTCCTGGAAACACTCCGCCGGCAATTCCATCATCATCCGGAAATTTCCCTGTTGTTGAATACAGAAACTGCACCATGAATCGCGTGTCCCCTGCTCCCAATCCACTGAAACGATCATGGAAACGTGTTCTCTGGTGCCGACTGAAACTATGTTTCTGGATGATGATCGGGATCATTCTGACGCTTATTGCACTTCTTCACGTTCCGGGTATCCAGTATCAGGTGATCCGCAAGGTGACAGCCCATCTCAGTCAGACGATCCACCGCGACATCACCATCCGTCGTTTTCAATTGTCACTCCTGGGAACATTGAACATTCAGGACGCTGCCATTGCGAATGATCCACGGTTTGGTGATGAACCGATGGGGTCCGTCGATCAGATTTTCTGTGTGTTCGATCCCCTCTCTCTGCTCCAGAAAAAAATCCGAATCCGACACTTGTATATTGAGAATCCGGTTTTCAGGCTGGCATTCGACAAAGACAAGGATAGCAATGTGTATTGCGGCCGCAAACGACATAAATCAGACAAACCGAATAGCGGTGACGACCGAGTTATCCGAAAGATATTCGATACCATCCGCCTGGACCATATTCATATCAAAGGGATCCAGTTTGAGTTCGATTATGAGCCATCCGATTTTCATCTGGTCGTGCCATTTCTGAATTTCACCGGAGAATATCGACCGAACCGTCATGAGATTCACATTACCGCAATGGGTTCTTCGGTTGAAACGACGATCGAAAACCGCCTGCAGACGGTTGCAGATCTTTTGATCGAAGGCGATGTCTGGGGAGATGGTGTACACCGGTCTATGATCTCTGTCATCACGACATCGGCTGAAACCGCCATTCACGGGAGTTGCTCGCTGACTAACTTCAAACGACCGGAACTGGATTTCACCGCCAATCTTCGGTTATCCCTGGAGCAGATGACAGAATCGCTGTTTCTCAGCACTCCCTTTGCCGGGGAACTGTACGCAAAAACCTGCGGTACAGGCCCTGCAACCGATTTGCATATCGAAGGATCTGTGTTCGGACAACACTGTGACATCGACCGGTTTGCCCTGGACTCCATCCAATGTTCCATCGAATACATCAACCGGGTATTCCATTTTCCGATAATAAACGGAACGGCATATAAAGGCGTCCTTGAAGGATCCGGCTCCATCTTTGTCAGCAACGACCGAAAAGGTATAGATCTGCGGGGAGTAGCTTCCCATGTGGATATTCTGAAACTGTCTGAGGAGCAGCAACTGCCCTTGCTGATACCCCTCGATGCCGAGATCAGTGCCTCGGTGAAATCCTCCAGTTTCGTTCCTGATACGATCGAAGTATCCGGCATCGTCAGTGGAGAGGAAGTATTTCCGGTGATTCCCCGAAGCGAATCACCACCAATCACCGACACGCCACTGATGGTATCCGGAGAATATGTGATCAAAGGCAAGAATGTGATCATCCCGTATGCCAAAGCAGAAAACAATGGTATTCGTCTGGAACTTATCCGCGGATTCATCAATTCTGATGAGTTGGCGGGAGACATATATGGCTATTCATCGGATATTTCCGATATTACGAACCGATTGGCGCATTACTTGGTTGAACCCGCCCGGTTCCCTGAGATGAAGGGGATGATCCATGCTTCCGGATCACTCGGAGGCTCTCCCCATGATTATGAAGTCTCCTTCCTGGCGATGATGCCGGAGATGTTCTATGGGGATTCCGTTCTGACTCACATCCAAACCGCCGGATTCGTGACCTCCCGGAATATTTCCATCGATGACATCTCATTACAGGTAGCTTCCGGGGAGATGGATGGGTATCTGACGCTCCAGCGCAGACTCTCACCCCAAAATGGATACCTGCTGGAATCCGGTCAAATCAGTTATTCCAATATCGATCTGAAAGAACTCCGCGAACTGATCGGGCTCAAGACGGAGTTGGATGGTACCGCTCGAGGCACGCTGGTGATCGCACCGCCCGGTTCCCGAAACCATACGCCGAGTCATACGGAAATCAGCGACTTCCACCTGACAAAAATCCCGTTGGGTGTTGTTACGGGAGAGTATGTTCTGTCCGCTCAGGGACTTTCAGATATTCATGCTGTTGCTTATCCGAAGAAAGGCCGGATCGTCGTAGAGGGTGATATCCCATTCCATGGACCGATGGACTGGCGTCTGGATGGAGAGAGCATCGATCTGGCGATCTTGAATCAGGCTCAGCCCGTACCTCTGAACGGCCTGGCGGATATCCGGGTGGGGTGTATCCCGGATACATCTCCGGTTCGAGCCGATTTCCAGATTACTACGCCGGATTTAATTATCCGGGACGATGCAACTGGTCCGGCGGATCTCGCTGGAACGATTGTTTTTGACACCTATCCATCGGTTACGTGGAATGGACTGATCGATGGTGCTCGGATTCAGACATCGGGTCAGACCATCCTATACCGTGATTATCCAACTCACGTTTTTGCAGACATTTCGGAACTGCCGATCAACACACTGATCGCTGCATCTCCATTGTATACATGGAATGAACAGATTACGGGACAGATCGATGGAACCGTTCACGTCGACTGGGATATCCGTAATATCGACTCCCTGATGGTCAAATCCGACATTCACTCGATGAAGATGATGGTGGAGGGGTATCAGATCAACCTGAGAAATCCCACTATCCTGACGGTGAACAGCTCCAGGGTCAATATCCAGGATATCCACCTTGACAGCCCGGACATTCAGGCGGTATTGGATGGTTTCATCGATTTCAAAGGAGATCTGGATCTCACATTGGCGGGGCAATCACGGATCGAGCGGATTGAACGGTTTACGTCTTTCATGAAAAACCCCAAGGGACAGATCCGCTTCGATATCACATTACAGGGTCCTGCCGCAGATCCGAATATCAATGGGACGCTGAAAGTCCAGGAATTTTACAGCAAGATTCCTGTTTTCAATATCTGGCTGGAAGATTTTCATGGACAGATTGATTTCAATCATAAACTGGCCACTGTCAGCTATTTTGAGGGGAACGCGGGTGGCTCCTTATTGTCGGTCACGGGCGAGTTTGGCATGCGGCATTATTTACCTGAGCTGATGGATCTGAAAATCCACTCCAATAAGATCGAATTCGAATTCCCGGAAGGTTTCAAATCCGAAGGGAATCTCGACATGAAGCTATTGGGAGATCTGACGGCTCCTTTACTGGAGGGGAATATCGATATCATCCGCATGCATTACAATTCCAGAATAAACTATAAGACACTGATCATCAGTGAATCCCGAGCGAAACTTTCCTTGAAGAACCGCGAAACCGTGTCGATCCCAGGACCGGCACCGATATTCAATCCCAAGCTGCAGATCAGTATCCTGGCTCCGGACAATGTCCGTATCGATAACAATCTGGCCAAGATGGAGATGAAAGTGGAATTGGTAGTCCAGGGTGATCTCCATCATCCGAAGCTGTTCGGACGGATTGAAGCGATCGAAGGTCGAATCATCTATCAGGGCCGACAATTTGATCTGGAGCGAGCAACGATTGATTTTATTGATCCGGACCGGATTAATCCCCGCATCGATGCATTGGCTTCCGCAGAGATTGGAGAATACCGGGTTGCATTGGAGGTTATCGGCGCAATTTTTTCCGATCTGGATGTTCATCCCTATTCCACTCCCGCACTCAGCGATCCCGATCTGTGGTCTTTACTGCTGATCGGGAAGACACGGGAGCAGTCGAGTACGGATTCGGAGGATTATCTGGCCAGTGGCGTTGCCTATGTGACGGGTTCCATTCAGGATGAACTCGAAAAACGATTCAAATACTGGATGGGATTCGATGAATTCAGTATTGATCCCATTTTTTCAAAAACAGATGAAAGCCCATCGGCGAAATTTACTGTCAAGAAAAGCTTCGGACCGAATCTCACAGTGTTATACTCCAGAGCCGCAGCGGCAACGGGTGATATATTGATGATCGAGTACAAAATATCAGACAATCTGTATCTGGTCGGACAGAAAAACGAAGAAAATGCAGTAGGGGGATCTGTGCGATTCCGGTGGGAGTTCCGATGAGGAGCCGATGGTGGATTACCGGCGGACTGATTGAAATTGCGGTCATTTTATGGATCACCGCTGCACATTCGACGCCGAGCGACTATCTCGGATTGCCGGTCCGCTATGTCCGGATCGAAAGCGCGTATCCCTACGCACAGAAGAGTGTTCTGGATGCATTGGATGTTCATGAAGGCGAAATGCTGACGGCTACAAAAATCCGTTCCAGCATCCGCTATCTCAGTCTCCTGAATAAGTTTAATCAAATTCGAGTAACGACTCGGCCGTTCCTCGACGGGTGTGCCGTAACATTTCACCTGGAACCCGAATGGATCGTCCACCGGCTCAAGTTTAAGGGAAGTCAGACCGGTTATCTCTTTGCGTATGGGATTGAAAGCCGGATCTCCCTGAAGGATATTATGAGAGAGTGCGAATTAGCGGAAAACGAAGTCTTTTCTGAACAGAAGCTTCAGAATACCGTGGAATCGCTCAAACAGCTCTATGTGGAATATGGATATGGAAGATGCAGTGTCACTGCTTCGGTTGACAGAAATTATAACAACAAAACAGTAGATGTTGTTTTCCGGATCAACAAGAAACAACCCACCCATATTCGGCGGGTCACATTCACAGGAGACCACGCGATCGACAATGAAACGCTGCAAGGGATCGTAAAGTCCAGACCGGGATTGCGCTATCTGAACCGGACACTTAAAAACGACCAGGAGCGGCTCCGGGAATACTTCCTTAAAAAAGGGTATCTGTCAGCGCGGATCTATCGCCCCGAAACAGAAATCGATTTCGATAAAAACACCATAGATATTACGGTTCGTATCGATGCAGGGGATCGATCCAGAATTCTGATCAGTGCACCCAAACATTGGTGGAATGCCGACTGGTGGCTATACAGATTCGAAAAACGACCTCAGACAATTCTCGATATCCTTTCTTTGGGTGATACTGACATCATCGAAGATGAATTACTCGGGAAAGGAAGGGAAAATCTCGAACGATCGTACTGGGATCGGGGATATTCCCATGCCAGAGTCAATCTTGAACAGGACACACAGGATGAATCATTACATATTTTTCACTACCAGGTAGAGGAAGGACCCAAAGTTACCGTAGCCAGTGTAACAATCACCGGGAATCAGGATATCAATACCCGGACGTTCTCTGAAATGAAGCTCTTGATGACAAAGCCGGGGTCAATTTATCACTACGACATCTTCCAAATGGATATTCAGGCGATGCTGCAGTATTACCTGGATCACGGATATAAAGATGTGGCGATCACTACATCAGAAACATCCGACTCGGAGTTGCACAATCGTGTCAATCTGGTCATCGCGATCAATGAAGGCGCAAAATACATCATTGAATCGGTGGTCGTGGAGGGGAATACGCTTTTCAGTTCAGAAGCCGTCATGGATATCTTGGAGCTGTCGCCGGGAATGCCTTACAATCAGCAGAAGCTGGAGCAAGGAGTGGCACGGATTATCACCGGATACCAACAGAAAGGGTATGCGGATGTAGCAATCCGACCCGACATACAGATTGATTCGTTGAAAGCTACAGCAGCCCTGACGATACAAGTCGAGGAAGGAACACCCTCCAGGTTCGGAAAAGTCCTGCTCACGGGTTTTCGCAAAACGAAACAGCAGTTCCTGGAACGAAATCTTCCGGAAATCGAAGGGCAGCCCTTCTATTTCGAAACCCTGTTCGATGCACAACGAAAACTCTCGGCAACAGGACTTTTCTCATCTGTGCAAGCCCGTACACTGCCCGGTGAAAATGGTGATATCCGCCGGACAGTGATTGTATCGGTGAAAGAACGGCCGACCTTGTTTCTGGAGTCAGGTCCTGGGTACAGCACGGATATCGGATTCAATGGATATCTCAGTTTTTATACTACCAACTTATATGGAACCAACCGGTATCTGGGCAACTCACTATTCGTTTCGGAAAAATCGGAAAAAACCCAAGTGAGTTATCGGGAGCCGGAATTTGCAAGTTATCCGATCCAGTTTGAAATCCGACTCCTCCGCAATATCACGGAAGAAAACGGTTATAAGCTTTATCGAATCGGTGGCAGAGCAACCTGGTCATACCATTTAAGCAAATACTCCCGCACCTTCCTGGAATACCGGTTTGATGACGATCGTCCCCGGGACATACAGCCCGGATCATCCATCCCGGAGGACTATCGTAACTCCGTAAAAATCGGTTCTCTCAGCCCTGGGATTCTGATTGATACTCGAGATGATCCCAGGGATCCCAAAAAAGGGCACCTGTTATCGTTACAGATCGAATTCGGTCGTCCCGCATACAATTCCGAGATCGATTTCACACGCACGACACTCGAAACAACGCTTTTCAATGAGCTTTCCAAAAACAAAATTCTGGGATTATCATTCCGAGCCGGATGGGGTCGAGATCTCCCGTTTCAGGAAAAATTCAAGCTGGGAGGGATCAAAACAATCCGGGGTTGGGGGTATGAAAAACTCCGGGGTCCCAAACCATCGGGGATTATCAAATATGGATACGGACTGGAAGGGATCGGGGGAAATATTTCACTGCTTGGAAATATCGAATATAGGGTGCCACTATTCTGGGGGCTGCAATCAGTCATCTTTACTGACGCAGGCAATGTCTGGGACTCTGTGGAACATGTTGACCTGAATGAGATAAAAGCAACGATCGGTCTGGGTATCCGGTTCATGACACCCGTCGGACCCGTCGGGCTTGATTATGGATATAATATGCTCCGGAACTCGGATGATCCGAGTGATCGATGGTCATTCATTATCGGACATACTTTTTAATCTATTTCCGATCATACTCTTAGAAAAACATCCATAGGATGATTTCAGAGAATGTAGACGGGAGGCAATCGATGAACAATAAAAGGTTAATGATTACATTCTTTTCCCTGATCTTCATAACGGCTCAGATAATGGCCTATGAATTGCAGGGCGTGATCACCGATGAAGAGGGAAAACCGGTTCATGGTGCATCGGTCCGGTTATATGACAGTCGCAGAAATGAACTCGGATCAGACAATACGGATAATCATGGGGAGTATCGCATCCGGGGGCTCCCCGGCGGCACATTCACCCTGCAGATCAATCGATCCGGCTTCTCGAGCTACTCCACTCAAGTCTCTATCGGCGGCCCGAATCCTACTTCCACGGTGTATTATGATGTTCGGTTTTCGGAGATCAATCTGCATCAGGGAGTAGGCAAAGCGGATACCAGCGCATACTATATGCCCGTTGATTATCCTGTTTCTCGCAGATTGCTGGCGCTCATTAAAAAAGGCGAAAAGCAATTAGCGAAAGAAAATCCTTCAAAAGCGATTTCGATATTCCAGAAGGCACTCTCATTGGACCCTGATTTTCCCAGAACTCACACCTATCTGGGAGTGGCTTATCTGCAAAAGAAACAACCCGATCAGGCAATTCCGCACCTGGATACCGCCATTCAGAAGAATCCCAAGGACCCACTCCCTTTCACTCACCTCGGAAAATATTATTATGTGAAAAACGAATTTGAACGAGCCGCCACGAATTTCCAGAAAGCAGTCGATCTGGAATCCGGTCTTGCAGAAAATCACATCTGGCTCGGAAAAACATTCTATCAGATGAAAAAGTGGACCGAATGCGAATCTGCCATGACACAATCCCTGTTGATTGATCCGAGAAAATTGGGTGAAGACCGGCTTCTTCTGGCCGATGCATACATCAAACTCGATCGTCCTGCCGAGGCCCGGGCACAATATTCAGCATTTTTACGTGACAATCCATATTCTCCCCAAAAACAGGATGTTCTCAAAAAGATCAGAGAAATCGATTCGGGGAAAAAATAAAACAGGGAAATCCTCTTAAAATGGGAGAATCAAACCCTCGTCAAATACCAAAATCCGCTTAAAAGATGGCGTAAATCATGGGGAAGATTGCTGAGCTTTCAGTCAGAAGTATGAAAGCACTCAACAAAACCATAATCACGACAATCGGCAGAAGCCACCATCGCTTGGAATATTTCAAAAAGTCCCAAAATTCACGCATCAGATTGGGTGATGATGGTTCTCTTCTTTGTCTGACAGGGGATCCGCTCTCTTTCAATTCAGGCATTACATGATCTCCTTTCTCAACCCGCGTTGCTCATCAGAACAACCGTTTACATCTGTCCCGGTCAAATGGTGTCGGTGGACGATGTATCCAGTATGTGGCTGCTGAACGGTCGATCTTCAATCCGAGTTGATCTTTTCCAATCAGTTTCATCAACCAGCCCATTGGTGTAATTATCAGATAAAACATAATTCCCAATATGATTCGGGTCATGACCCAGCCGATCATCATTCCAATAATCACCATACCGGTATTGAGTGGTTTCAACAGTGCCGGACATGCGACCGCCATCAGAAACGATAGGACCGCCAAACTCCAAAATGTGATCACTGAACCCGTAAAAATTGTTGCATCCTGACTGTGTTTATATGCAATCAATCCGCCCAGCAGGCCAAGCAAAATTCCCAGTACAATACCAAATTTCCGCATGACCGGAGGGCTTTGATCGAGCTTTTTCAGATCATTGATAACATCGGTAAACATGGACATAGCTGCCTCCTCTTGTCATTTCAATCCAGGACGAACTCTTCCCGCCAATCTTTGTCTTCAATGAGAGCCGGTTGTTGTGATTTTTCCAGAACATGATTCTCCATGACCAGATAATCCATTTCAGTGCGCATGAAACAAAGATAGGCATCACGGGGTGAACACACGATGGGTTCCCCACGCACATTGAACGATGTATTGATGATCACACCGCATCCCGTCCGGCGCTCAAACGCTTTGATCATATTGTAATACAGCGCATTGTCCTGTTTATCCACGGTCTGAATCCGAGCAGAATAATCGATATGTGTAACGGCTGGAATGGATGATCTCACAACGTTCAGCTTGTCGATTCCGAATAGTTCCTGTTCTTCGGGAGTCATAGCGCGCTGTATTTCACGACGAACCGGTGCGACCAGCAACATATATGGGCTGGCGCGATCCAACTCAAAGTAATCGCTGACACGATCCAGCAGAACCGAAGGCGCAAACGGCCGGAAACTCTCCCGGAATTTGATCTTCAGGTTGATGATTTTCTGCATTTTGGGAGATCGTGAATCGCCCAATATTGATCGATTTCCCAATGCCCGAGGTCCAAACTCCACACGCCCCTGAAACCAGCCGACGACTTTCTGTTCTTCGATCAGATGAGCGCCCACTTCAGGCAATTCGTCATAAGAAACCGTGTGATAGGGATAGTGATTTTCATCGAGGAATTTTTTTATCTCTGAGGAGCTGTATGCAGGGCCGAGATAGGAGCCTTTCTGGGAGTCCCTGGTAATTCCTGCCTGGCGTGGATTGCCCAAGTATTGATGCCAAGCAAACAGAGCAGCTCCCAAGGCTCCACCCGCATCACCGGCCGCAGGCTGGATCCATAACTGCTTGAATGGTCCTTCCCGAAGGATCCGGCCATTCGCTACACAATTCAGAGCGACACCACCTGCCAGACACAGATTCTCCTGGCCTGTTTCCTTATATATTTGTCGTGCAAGGTGAAGCATGACCAGTTCTGTTGCATCCTGAACGGATCTGGCGAGATCCATCTCCCGTTGTGTCAGGTCCGATTCGGGTTCTCTGGGAGGTCCATCAAACAGATGGTCAAATCGCTTGTTGGTCATGGTCAATCCGGTGCAGTAATTGAAGTACTTCATATTGAGCCGGAACGATCCATCATCCTTCAGATCGATCAGCTCGTTCATGATCCTGTCCAGGTATTTTGGCTCGCCATATGGAGCCAGTCCCATAACCTTATACTCACCGGAATTCACTTTGAATCCTGTAAAATATGTAAACGCGGAGTATAGCAGACCGATGGAATGAGGGAATTTGATATCGGACATGATGTGCATCTCATGACCCTTCCCTACACCATATGATGTCGTCGTCCACTCCCCGACCCCGTCAATCGTTAAAATCGCAGCCTCCTGAAATGGACTGGGATAAAACGCTGATGCGGCATGAGAATCATGATGTTCCAGAAATATCATCTCTCCATCATAATTCAATGCTTTTCGAATAATGTCTCTCATTCCCAGCCTCTGTTTCAGCCACAGAGGGATTGCTTTGATAAACGAAGTGATACCGGCGGGAGCGAACGCCAGATAGGTCTCCAGAATTCGCTCAAATTTCACCAGGGGTTTGTCATAGAATGCAACGATATCAATGTCATCCATGGTCAGTCCAGCCGATTTCAGACAGTAGTTGACAGCTCTGCCCGGGAAATTCGGATCGTGCTTCTTACGCGTAAACCGTTCCTCCTGAACAGCGGCAACGATTTCCCCGTCCCGCACCAAAGCAGCGGCTGAATCATGATAAAAACAAGAAATACCAATGATATTCATGGATTGTTTCCTATTGTTCGATGGATTGGAATGAGTCGTCTAACTCGCTCTTCTCCGGTTTCTTCTTCCTCCAAACGATAAAATTGTCTGTCAGGGAAACAGGACTGGAGTTTTTCCAGTTGTTCCTTACCCGGATCACGGATAAATAGATTACCATCTAAATCGGGGGAGTTCCAAGTGAATACATTCAATTTATAGATTTCCGGAGGAATAACGAGGATTGATGGGTGGGAGCCCGGGATGGAGGGGATATCCGATCTGGAAAGAGTTTCCGGTAAAATGCCATAATGTGTCGTATGCATGGGCAAAAACACCATCCAGGAGCCAATGATCAGGACCAATGGTGCCATTCCGGTGAAAGCCGCAACCAATTCCGAATTTTTTATCCATTGCAGGAGACATCTCCTGAGTTTTTGGGCACCGATGACTGTCAGGAAGAAACTCGATGGAATGATTTCTGCGAGGTATCGAGGACCAAAGTTGGGGCTGGGTGTGTAATAAAAAAAATAAAGCCCGATGTTCAGAAAAATAGTCGTTCCAAGTAAGCAGATGATCGGTTCTGTTCTACCCAATCCCACAGCGGCGGCACACAAAAAAAACGTCACGCCGAAAATACTCCATCCACCCCATCCATACATGTCACTGTTCCAGAGCGTCAGGAGTGTATTGATGTTGGATAATCCTTTCACCCAAGAATGTCCACTCCGAACCCCACCTGCGAGTGGTTCTCCGATCTCCTCTCCAAAACCCAATCGCCGGCCGGGGTCCACATAGTATCGTGGATTGATGGATGCATCTCCCGTGAGTTGTGTATTGTAATATCCCAGAAAGAGATATGCAGCAATAAGAGGAGCGAAAAATACTGCAACGGGCTTCCATGACGATTTTCGAAGTTGAAACAGAGCATACAGTAAAAAAGGGCCACAAACGACCGCGCCAGCCTGGGGACGAGTAATATAAATGAATCCCAGCGCAACGCCAGCCAGCAATGGGATTCTCAGCCTTATTTTGTTTTTTTCTCGAATCCAGAGGATGATATTCCGGATAAAGAGAATGACACAGCAGATGCCAGTGGTATGTGCCATGAAAATCGACGACATCATCCGGAAAAATGGAGACATAATGCCCAGTACGGATACTCCTTTTCCAACTGAGTTTCCAAATAGTTCTCTCCCGGTCTGAATCATGAGATACAATGAAATCCCCCCCAGGATCGGGTTCACCAGCCATGGAACCTCCCCAAGCATACCGATGGTCAGCAGGAGGGAATACCCGGGGTACACAGAACCATACCATCTCCCATTTTCCATTATGATAAACGGAAATCGGAAACACTCCGGTACCGGCGGCACTATGGCGAACCATTGCCCAAGGGTGAAATTTCTGGCTTGAAACCAATAATTGAATGCATCGAGTATGCGAGGTGTCGCACCCAGCATCCAATAAGAGGTCGCTGCACTCTCCAGAAAAAATACGATCGGGAAGGCAATGGTGATCGGAGCGTCTGGAACGTTGTTCCAGATACGGCCAATTGCTCGGATGGTCCGTCGAATCTGAGGAATATGCACTAATCCCCAGGTGATACCCAGCATGGCCGGCACCCATAACAAGGCCTGCCATTGAGCCCGAATTGCATACACAGCCGATCGGTGAAAATAATCCTGATACGTTTCAATCGGAGGTGATGAAAAAAAAATATATCCATATATAATCAATAATCCGACACTCGAACATATTATTATTTTTGATCCTCTATTCACCTGACGATCACCTGTTTCTACGATTGACTGATATGGGTCTCCAGTTCGTAGACTCATTCCCGTCCACGCTTTTATAAAAACACATAAATCATAGTATGTTATATCCATTTATAATATCAATATTGATTTGGAGCTTGCTCCTGAATATGATTCTCAGAGCTATTGTATGCAATACCTGCATGATGATAGTACGTCATATGTATTTTGGGGTTTTCAAAAAATAGAGGAGCAGATCAGTGCCGGAAAAAAACATTCTGGAAAAATCAGATATTTACTTGGATTATATGGCCAGTGATCGGATTCCATTTCCCAAATCCCTCCAGATCGAATTGACATCCTATTGCAACATGAAATGTGTCATGTGTCCGAGAACATTGGGAACACACCGAAGTGAACCCAATCAGAAAATGGAAAACGATATTCTGGATTACATCATTTCGAGTATTGTTCCATATGTACAACGCGTTGATGTTGTTGGAGACGGTGAACCTCTGATTGCCGCTGATCTGCTGTTCAATTTGCTTGAAGGAGCGGAATATTTCAAGGTGCCCGTCACGCTCTGCTCCAATGGAGAATTGATGGACGAAGTGATTGCGCAGGAACTGGTCAGACTGAATCTGGCAGATATCAATTTTTCGCTGGATGCCGCCAGACCAGAAACGTATAAAAAAATTCGTGGCGCGTCGTTTGCACATGTCATTCAGAATATTCAATCACTGACCTATATCAAGCAAACATCTCACAAACAAACCCCGCATATTCACCTCTCCATGGTTGCCATGCGGGACAATATTGACGAACTGCCAGAACTTGTAAATCTGGCTCAGGAGATCGGCGCAGATTCGATAACCGTTCAGGCTATGGGAGAGGAAGTGGAAGCCATGAAGGGATTATCCGTCTTTTTGCATCAGAGAGATAAAGCCGAGGAGCTACTATATAAAAGCCTGATCGAATCCAAGGCGCGAAACCTACGCCTGAATCTATGGCCTGAACAACTGATGGATGTGCTCTCCGATCCCCATGACCTCGGACCCTTTTTAGCCGGCCAGGCTCCCCCACCCGGAGATCCTGCTCTATGGCGGAAAAACTGTTCATTCCTCTGGGAGACGCCTTTTATCACGACCAATGGCGATGTCCGACCATGCTGTGCGAAACTGCCCGTGATGGGAAACATCAAGAATGAACCCTTTCATAAAATCTGGTATAGCAAAGCCTTTCGAGAGTTACGGAAACGTCTCATTTCCGGAGATCCTCCAGAGGCCTGCCGGAAGTGCCCTGGGATGGGTTGGCGAAAAATCATCTACTCCAGTTCCCGATTGACTGCAAACGATCATCCGATGAATTTTTTCCCTGGATGGTTCGATCTGGAACATGAGGAACGAGATTATCGATGGAGTCGCGATCGGGCTGTTTTGTTTCTTTCCAGAAAAAAATCGGATCAATTTCTGCTTCTCCAACTGCGAAAATCAGAACTTCCCGGCGCACCAGATCATGGAACCATTATCATTGATTCAGATCAGGTCTTCCCATTTCAGCTCCCATCAGACAACTGGACGACTTTGGAATATCCACTCAATCCGATATCTTCAGATCAAGTGTTAAAAGCAGAAATCAATGTCTCTCATTCGATACGGCCGTGCGATGCGGTCAAAAATACAATGGATTCCCGGGATCTCGGAATCAAATTCAATCGGATATGGCTGGAAAGCTGGCCCCAAAAAGTCGTTTTCGGAAAACAATTAGTTTTATTGGGCTTTGAAGTCACTCCAGAGAATTGGCGGATCGGTGATACCGTCCGATTTATTACCTATTGGAGATCCCTGGATAAGACCACTACCAATCTAAAAATGTTTCTCCATTTTACCCGACTGAATCATTCATCCCCGGTATCTACTCCACTCAAACGAAAACTCGGTATTGGACGTAAGGACTTTTTCCAGGCAGACGAATTGCTCCATTCCAACGGAATTCCAAGTGCACAATGGAAAACAGGAATCTTTGTCGCCTATGAAAGCCATCTTCACATACCTGAAAATCTCAATCCGGGCGAGTATCGCATTGATATTGGATTATATCCGGATAACTCCACCAAAAATCGTATTCCCATCTCTCGAAGCGACCGCCCGGCAGGCAAGCATACTGCTTTACTCGGAGCAGTTCAGATAAGTGAACGAATGCCTTGAATTCCTCCTTCCTCGAAAGCTGTCCAGAATATTTAAATCATTTCACAGATGATTCGATTCTGTTTCCTGTTGCGATTAACATCGAGTTGATCACCTATTGCAATCTGCATTGCATCATGTGTCCAAAGACATCAGGAATCTCCCGGACGCCAGCCAATCAGAAAATCAAACCCGAAATACTGGATAAAATTATAACCGAAGTCGTTCCGCACATTTCCCGGATCGATCTGGTTGGAGATGGAGAGATTCTACTGGATCTCGATGCCGTGAAAAAAATACTTGAAGCAGCTAAACGCCAGCATGTCCTGGTAAATGCCTCCACAAATGGCATCCTGATGACTCGTGAAGCCGCTGAGATGCTGATTACAGGTGGATTGCATGACCTGAATATCTCACTGGATGCGGCAACACCTGAGACTTATCAGAGTATACGTGGAGCTGACTTTGCAAAGCTCCTGGAAAATATCCGGGTACTGAATGAATTAAAGAAAGCATATCATACCGAGACACCCTATCTGCACTTTTCAATGGTCGGGATGAAAAGGAATATCAGGGAATTGCCGGATCTGATCCGGATTGCGCATCAAAATCTCGTAAAATCCGTTACGCTGCAGGCGATGGGGGAGTTCAGACCTGTTGAAAAGGAATCTGTTTTTCTGAGGGATAAGGCATTGGGTCGGGATTGTTTGATTGAAGCTCGCAGGGTGGGTGCTGAACTGGGCGTAAGCGTGGAACTATGGCCAGACGATCAATTTCATGAAGCTCCCCTATCAACACATCCGAATCTTTCGAAACCTGACAGGACAGTAAGATTTAAAGACTGCTATTTTCCATGGGATGTTCCTTATTTTGCGACGGATGGCAGCGTTCGACCCTGTTGCGCCATGCCTCCAATGGGAAATCTTCATGAGCAATCATTCCTGGAAATCTGGCATGGACCACGATACCGGGATCTTCGATCCAGGATGAAAACACCTACACCACCTCCTGAATGCGTGACATGCCCGGGACGTGGTTGGTATACACCCTTCCAAGTACTGCCCATTTTAAAAATCGGCCAGCACGATCGGCAATTGGGGTTGGGATGGTTTGAGATCGAACACGATGCCTCCGGACCCTTTCGATGGGCTCGCGAATCAGCGACTTTTTTTTTGAAAGGGAATAATGAAGCGGTGATAGAAATGGAACTGGAATCTGCTCTCAATTCCGGGACCACTCAGACGATTCATGTGACCATCGATAACTCCTGTAACTACTTGATTTCATTTAAAAATGGTAATCATCGTCGAGTATTTTTGCCATTACCAGACTCCGGCCCCATGGTCCATACCATCACTCTCTCCGGCACACCATGGAAACCGGTGGATCTCCAGACCGGCATGCAGGATCCTCGAAAACTATCGATCAAATTTTTTGGAGCGTCACTATCCGGTACTCACTGTCATTCAACATTCGACAGGGGTATCGAATTAATCGCCTGTGATTTTCCGCCAAAAATATCCAGAAAATTATCTCACGTTCCCGTGACACTATATTGGAGTTGCACTGAACACACGCCGGATAACCTGAAGCTTTTCCTTCATGTTTTCACAGCCAGAGACCGGTTGTTTCAACAACCCAACCTCGTCATTCAGGATCTGTTGCGAGCTGTCCGGCCGGAAGGGCAGAAATTCCAGTCTGACATCAGGTTCAATGTCAGCATCAATTCACAGGAGCTTGCTCCGCTCGATGTTTCTGTGGCAATCCCGTCGAATATTGCCTCGGGAAGCTTTCAAATGCTTCTCGGTCTCTACCATCCTGACGGGAAACGGTTGGCAGTAAAACAATCCCCATTCCCCATCTACCGGAATGGAATACTCCTAGGGCAATTTCAAATTCATGACTGATGCTATTCAGAAAACAAAATTGCTTTTCATTATCCAACGATATGGAATGGACGTTGATGGAGGTGCGGAATTGTATTGCCGATGGTTGGCGGAGCATTGCCAATCAGACTTCGATGTCACCGTAGCCACGACATGCGCTCAGGATTATGTCACATGGGAGAATAGTTACCCGTCTGGAGCTTGCCGGATAAATGGTGTTCCGGTGATGCGGTTCCCGGTCGATTATCCCCGAAAAATGGAATGTTTCAATGCCATGACAGAATCTTTGCTCGCTCGGCCTGTGACATCCGAAGACGAACAGAAATGGCTCCTGATGCAAGGCCCAATCTCCCATGATCTGATCCAGTATCTGAAAAAATATCATACTCAGTACGATGCTTTGCTTTTTTTCACGTATTTATACTACCCCACCGTGGAAGGTTCCAAAATCAATCCTGAAAAATCAATCCTCATTCCAACAGCGCATAATGAACCAGTCGCCCATTTTTCGATTTATCATGAGTTGTATCGCCGAGTGAAGGGGTTATTGTATCTGACTAAAGAGGAACAATCGTTTGTTCAGAAAACATATCCAGTCTGTAACCGATTGCAGGTTCTTTTGGGAACGGGGGTCGAGATACCGGAACCATCGATGAATTCCGGGACGTTTCTTGAGAAATATGGTATCTCTCAACCCTATATCCTGTATATCGGGAGGGTGGAAGCCGGGAAGGGTTGTACGGAGCTGATTGATTTTTTTACCAACTATCTTACAAAGACCGGCTCAAAGCTCTCACTTATTTTTGCCGGAAAGAATAGACTTGATCAGATAGATCATGAGCAGATACGATTTCTCGGTTATATCCCGGACGAAGATATAAAACCTGCATTGGATCATTCAGCACTGGTTGTGGTACCATCACCATTTGAGAGCTTGTCGATCCTTCTGTTACAGGGATTATTGGCCGGGAAACCCGTTCTCGCCAATGGTCGGTGCCCTGTTCTTGTGGATCATTGCGAAAAATCCAACGCTGGTTTATATTATACAAACGAAGAAGAGTTCGTGATGGCTCTGCGTCTCTTGGAATCACGTGCGGACTTTTGTCAAAAACTCGGTGTCAATGGAGAAAAATATGTTCGATTGAATTATATGTGGCCGCAGGTTATAGAAAAATTGAGACAATATTTTTCTGATTTTATAACAATTAACAGCCTAAACTGAAATAGTGGTATCAAAATTGTCATCTTTCAGTATATGCGATAGATATCCTGAGGTTTAAACTTGCACAACAAGAAACTTCCACGCACCATCTGGCAGTATACGCCTCCTGAAGAGCACATTGTTGAAGAATATCAAAAAAAATTTGATATCCCTCGTTTTGTAGCGGATGTTCTTTATCAACGAAACATACGAACGATGGATGATGCTCAGAATTTCTTGAATCCGAATTTGTCCCGATTGCATGACCCGTATCTCATGGATGATATGAACCGAGCGATAGCCAGGATTCGTCTGGCTTTGCGGAATCAAGAGAAAATTCTTGTTTGTGGAGATTATGATGTCGATGGTATCACTTCCGTAGCTCTGCTCAAACAATGTTTCCCATCGCTGGGTTTGGAAATTTTCACCTATCTTCCGAACCGGCTCGAAGATGGGTATGGATTTCACACTATCGCGGTTGATCGCGCCATTGAAGTCAATGCCTCTCTCTTGATTACGGTGGATTGCGGCATCACTGCGTATGAACCTGTGGAGTATGCAAACAAAAATAATATTGATGTCATTATCACTGACCATCACGAACCCAATGGACCGCTGCCTCAAGCCCATGCCATTTTGAACCCAAAGCGGGAGAACTCTCAATATCCCGATAAAAACCTGGCTGGAATCGGTGTCGCTTTCAAACTGGTCCAGGCTCTCATCTCACAACGTCTCCTCGATTTCCCGTTACCCACGATTCTGGAATTGGTCGCTTTAGGTACGGTAGCTGATGTCTCTACATTGATCGGTGAAAATCGCATCCTGGTGCATTTTGGATTGGAAACGCTGGCACACACATCGCACGCCGGCCTGAGAGCTCTGATGAAGGTCGCTGGAGTCGCGCATGGCCGGAAACTGGATCCATTCGCCATCGGATTCCAATTGGGTCCCCGTTTGAATGCAGTGGGACGACTTGGATCCCCCAATCAAGCATTGGAGCTGTTATTAACAGAATCTCCTGAAAAAGCCAAGAATCTGGCACAATCTCTGAATTCAATCAACCAGAAAAGACAGTCCATCGAAGAAGAAATTCTCCAGCGTGTCGAAAGCGAAATCGCCAACATGGATCTGAATTCGGATCCTTTTATTATTGTTTCCGGAGAAGATTGGCATGAAGGAGTGATCGGAATCGTTGCATCAAAGATCACCGATCGATATTATCGGCCCTCCTGCGTTATTTCCATCAAAGACGGCATCGGAAAAGGGTCCGGACGGAGTATACCATGTTTCAGCTTATTTGATTGTCTGGGAGAGTTGCACAACGAACTCATTGAATTTGGCGGTCATCAGATTGCTGCAGGATTCCGAGTGGCAGCCCACAATATTCAAGCTTTCAAAGAAGGTTGCATCCGAATCGCAAAAGAAAAACTGACTCCACAGGATTTGATACCCCGAAGTGTTATTGATTCGGTGATCACACTCAATGACCTCGATTTCAGTACGATCAAAGCACTGAATCGAATCTCTCCATTCGGTCTCGGAAACCCAAAACCCCGTTTTCTGATAAATAATCTGAAAACACGCTATCCGCCACGCCTCGTCGGAACCGATGGGAACCATATAAAATTGGTGTTAACCGATGGACGAAAAACCATTGACGCAATCGCTTTTGGATTTGGAAGGCACTTTGATTCCATCCGGCAAGCCAGAAATCTATCTGTCGTAGCTACACCAGAAATCAATTACTGGAATAGTCGTGAATTCATTCAATTACATGTACATGATATCGGTTTCAACTAATCCTATCGAGTGGCTCATCAGCACATCATCTATCTATATAAAATATGTTGCGTAATCTTCGATTACTCGGATTTTTTATTGTCTTACTGGGTGTTGCGATTCATGGAAGCATGCTTGTATCTCTCGTGGCGGAACCGTTTGAGTGGTTACCGGGCCACAATATGACAGGAACGCTGAGTCATCCTCAAGAAGATACAACGCTTCGCGGTTTCTGGGATCCTTTCTTCCATGATTCTGATCGAGTTCCCAGGGGATTGGACTTTTTTTCGATCTATCAAGCTGGTTATTATTTTTCGATTGGACAGCCCATATATTATGGTGTTCGTGAATCAACATTGGGGAATGAAACTCTTGTTGTTCCATATTTTTCAGGATTCAGATATCTGCCGGTTTATGCGTATACTTTTGGCTACTTGCTTACCATTCTAAGCCCATGGACATCTTATTGGATCTGGATCGGATGTGTTGAGTTATTATTCGGATTCAATTTGCTGCTCCTCTGTCGAACGGATAACCCTTTACATCTGAAAATAATAGCAGCCTTTATGTGGTTGGCATACTCTCCATATTTTATTGAACTGCATATCGGGCAGCAATCCATGGTAACGGTGACATTGCTCCATGTGATGATTCTTCGGAATGCCAATCAAAAGCTCCGAGACACCTCGTATATCCTGTCTGTATTATGGAAAATCAATACACTGTTATTTCTGCCGGTATGGATTCGGCTACGGCGATATGGAACCATTATTATCCTTGTATCCAGCATCATCCTTGTCTCTGCACCATATTTCATAAGATTTCCGGATACACTCAAAGAGTTTCTCTCATATTTTGGCAGCAAATTCATTGCTACAGGTCCCAACAGCTTTGGAGTATGGTCTTTGGTCGCATCGGTTTGGCACACCTGTTCCTTTGATTCCAGTATTCTGCCTTATTTATTAAAAATCTGGACAGTAGTGGTGTTGATGATTGCGGCAAGCGCCACGTTCTTTTCAAAACACTTCTGTTTCGAAAAAGCCCTGTGCATGTGGAGCTGTTCCTACTTTCTGACATATCAGTATGTCTGGGAACATCATTATGTGCTCCTCATGCCGGTCTTTTCCAGTTTGTTGTTCAAGGATAAATCATTACGATGGACGATTCCGTGGGTGTTCTGTGCCCTGCCTACTCCATATTATTTTCTGAATATACCTACTTTGAGTATGCCCCAGTCACAGTGGACCATCATCGAGTTGCTCTTTCATCACAGCACAAAAATAATCCCCGTCATTGTGACATTTGGTTTATTAGCATATCACCTGCTTTTTACCAGATCTGAAATGGAATAAAGATCTTCAGGGAGTTGGGTCATCAGTGCCCCTGAATCGGAGAGATGCCACATTCTTTATACCTTCCCATAATATTCTGGGAGTCAGAGTCGATTCTCCTTTTGAGCGGTCTGGGAAATCAATCGGGATCTCCATGATCCGAAACCGATGTTGAATGACGCGATATAACACATCAGACAGGATCGCAGGACCCCACGTGTTCAATTTTCGAACACCAATTCGCTCCAGCACCTCAGCTCGATAAGCACGAAAACCTGATGTACAGTCTTTGATGGGAGCGTGGAACATTTTTTGTTGATAAAAATTCGCCAATCGACTGATGATATGACGATGGATACCAGGACGCAGATCTCTACCGCCTGTAATGTACCGTGAACCGACGACCATGTCGGCGTTATCCAAGCTGTTAAAAAGAGCCGGGAGAAACTTGGGTTGGTGAGAAAAATCCGCGTCCATCTCCACAATTCGTTGTGCGTTGTGATCAAGCGCCCAAATATAACCGGCGATTCCCGCCCATCCCCTTCCGCGTGGTCCGGATCGATGGAGGACATGAAGGCGTGAGTGTTCCGAACATAATCGGTCGACAATATCCCCAGTACCATCCGGTGAAAAATCATCGACGACAAGCAGATGAACATCCTCCATGACACTCATGATTTCTCGGATCAATGGTTCTATGTTTTCCGCTTCATTCCATGTCGGAGTAAAGACCAACTTTTCCATAATTTCTTCCGCTGTAAATCTCCAGCGATTTCCATGCATCCTGTTATGCTGGCATTGCTTCAGTATCAAAACATTTCACTGACCGATACGTTTCATTTTCATCACATCGGTTTGTGAATCGAAATCGGACAGTCAAAATTCCTGAGGACCGTCCTGATAGAAGTCATTTCAGGAAACGAGCGGTCGCACTTCAAATAATGCCTCCCCAAACTCGACCGATTGGCCATTATTAACCAGAATCTTAATGATCTCACACGGAAATTCCGCTTCAAGCTCATTTAGAAGCTTCATCGCTTCAATGATGCATAGGACCTGTCCTTTCACCACATTATCTCCAGGCCGAACAAATGGATCTGATGTGGGAGAGGGTGCCCGATAAAATGTACCGATGATCGGAGATGTGATGATGATATTGCCTGCCTCAGGAACATCTTCCGTTTTGATTGGCTCTATCTCGATAATATCTTCTTTGTTGGATTGACTTTGATGCGCAATGGCAGAAGAGGGAACGGTGCTGCAAGCGGATCGTCGTTTCATTTTCAGAAAAAAACCGCCATCTTTCCATTCAAATTCTTCAATATCTTCCTTTTTTAAAATCACTGCAATCTGCTCTATTTGCTTGATATCCATATCAGACCCCCCATTTTCTCTACCGAACGCGTTCCAGATATTCACCCGTTCGCGTATCAATCCGGATAATCTCACCTTCTTCCACGAACAACGGGACCTGGACAATGGCTCCTGTCTCCAATACTGCTGGCTTGGTTGCTCCTTGTGCTGTATCTCCCTTTATGCCTGGGTCAGATTTAATGATACGCAACTCCACTTTCTGCGGGACTTCGATTGAAATAGGCAATCCTTTATAAAAAAGTACAGTTACCGTTTCATTCTCTTTGATGTATTTCTTGGTATCACCCAACTGAGACTCTGTGAGTGGTTTCTGATCATAACTTTCGATGTCCATGAAGTAATATAGATCCGCTTCTTTATAAAGATATTGCATCGCTCGTGTTTCAAGGTCTGGTTT
Source organism: uncultured bacterium (assembly GCA_964512995.1). Classification (GTDB taxonomy): domain Bacteria; phylum CSSED10-310; class CSSED10-310; order CSSED10-310; family CSSED10-310; genus CAZELM01. The sequence goes on along the minus strand of CAZELM010000023.1, from coordinate 25,548 downwards.
TTCTACTTTATCGCCTGATCTAAAATTTATTTCCAGTGTTGTGCCTGTCTTCAAATTTTTCATTTTTGTCTTTACAAAAGCAACTCCCTTGCCAGGCTTAACATGTTGGCATTCAATGATGATGTAAGGTTCTCCTTCATACTCAATTTTCAAACCATTTCTAAATTCCTTGGTATCAATCATTCTGCATCCTCCTGCATTACTATCAAATTAATTGTAAATGATCCCGGTTCATTTTCGTCAACAATTCCATTCCGGTTGCCGTCACAAGAACCATTTCCTCTAACCGAATACCACCCCACCCCGGGATCAGGATACCTGGCTCCAGAGTGAATACCATTCCGGTTTTCAGGGGACTCTCATTGTCAGGATCCATAAAAGGTGCCTCGTGGATCTCCAATCCAATTCCATGTCCCGCTGGATAGTTGAAATAACAGTCAAACCCCTGCTGACGAATGACAGCCCTCACGGCCGCATCGATATCACAACAACGAATGCCCGGTCTTACTTTCTCAAGTCCGGCATTCAATGCATCCAATACTACTTTGTAAATAGTCTTTTGTCGAGCACTCGATTTATATGCTGAAAATGTTCGAGTGCAATCGGAATGGTATCCTTGTTTACGCACACCGAAATCAACCATTACGATATCACCATTTTTCAATTTTACATTCGATGGACGGCCGTGGGGTTTGGAGGTGTTCCGCCCATACAGCACAATAGGTTCGAATGCTGAATACTCTGCATCTGTAGCAATTATTTCCTGTACCAGAAGCTGTTGAAGTTTCTTTTCGGTCATCCCAATCTGGACCCATGATTCCACTCGATGGAAAAGAGATACCGTTAACTCTGCGGCCTTCTTGATAATCTGAATTTCGATGGCATCCTTTACGGAACGAATATCTGAAATTTCCCGAGAGATTGGAACTGTTTTAATCTCTGGGTTTACACTTTTCAGATATAAATGATCCTGATAAGTGAAGTGAAATGGATCTATCCCAACCTTTCTGATCCTCCTTTTTTTTAATAAATCATGAATGTCCTGGATCAAGAAAGGAGAGGATTGATGGATGATCTTGATATTATGCCGGATGGGTGAAATATTTAAGATGTTTGATAAGTCGATGATCAGATAACTCGCATCTCGTGACAGAATCAAACCACTTCGCATGCCGTCCAGTCCGCAAAAATACCGAATATCAGCAGCATGAGTGATGATTAATGCATCGAGCTGATAGCGCTCAAGAATTTCATGTGTCTTGTATATCCGTTTAGTGAAATTAATAAGTTACTCCTCGAACATCCCATGTTAGTTTCAACATCTTTCCCAAGCAGAGGTGAAGGTGAAAGGAGTCATGCGATTTCCGTAAAACAGAAGGATGATAGCTGTCCATGTTAACATTTTCCGGGTCTTTCCAGATGAAGAATGATAGCCTGCAAGGCAAGTATATAGCTTGATTCTTTAAATCCAGAGATCTGACCGATGCAAACAGGCGCGATTAGTGAGTTTCGCCGGAATGATTCCCGAGCATGGATATTGGAGAGGTGAACTTCGATTGTCGGAAGTTTCGATAACGATATTGCATCACGGATTCCAATGCTGCTGTAACTGAATCCCGCAGGATTGATAATTATTCCATTATAGGTTTCAGAAGCAGAATGAATCCATGCGATGATATCTCCTTCTATATTTGTTTGGCGAATATCAAGTGAAATATTACGACGATAAGCGTCAGCACGAATAATATTATCGATCTGAATCAACGTCAGACCACCATAGTGGTCAGGCTCACGCAAACCGAGACAGTTTAAATTTGGCCCATGGATCACGAGAATGCATGTTTGCATAAAATGAACCCTCCATCAACCTTGACGACGCTTTTTTATATTTTTGCTCGCTTCGGCCATTGCGGAAAGCATGATCAGGATTCGTCGAAACACTTCCATCATCGCGATTCGATTTTTATGGTGAATCCTATTCGTTTTCTTTTCGTGAAGTTGAAGAGAAAAAGTACGTCTGAATCCTTCCTGTGCTTCCTCGTCATCCGGATCAATATCCAATACTTCACGATACTTATCGTGAGCTTCCTTGTTTCTTCCAATCGATACCAAGAGGCGTGCTTCTGAAATTAAATCACCCCTGTTATTCATGATCAACTCTCCTTATCATCAACTTTTTCATTACCACAACCAAACACAATCCCAATGAGCCTCCTGGATAGTCATTGTGATGATGTTGACGAATTGCGTTCACGATGACGTGTTTTAATAGTAAAAAGTCTGCGATGAATATTCAAGATAATCCTGGAGACGAGGCTATGAAGCAGAATTTGATGATCTTCAACGCAACAATTACAAAGGAATGATTTTGGTTTTGCCAAAACCACTGAACATAAAAACAGAGTTGTTGCGGTGGGTAGATTTCACTGTTTTGTTCCCAGTTGTTTTGGACAGATGCGTCCGGTATCCGACCAGATTGTCGACAGGCACCATCAATTCCTCTTTACATAATAAGATCCAGCATGCTCGTAATGGCACTGCTATTGCTGTTTAAGTGGCCTGACTTAATTTAACCATAAGGAGGTCGAAATGTTGGCAAAAATACAAACCTGCACGATTTCAGGTGTGGATGCGCAATCTGTCGCTGTCGAAATATACATGCATGATTCACAACTTCCGGGAGTTCTGACTGTGGGGCTTCCAGATCCTGCTGTTAGAGAGAGCAAAGATCGTGTTTATGCAGCTCTCACGTCGAGTGGGTATCCGTTTCCTCTCCAGAAAATAACAATCAATTTGGCTCCAGCGAATCTCAGAAAGGAAGGTTCATCCTTTGACTTACCGATTGCGGTTGGATTGTTATGTGCAATGGGAGTAATCAGACAAAGCACATTTGACGAAGCAGTGTTCATTGGAGAACTGTCGCTGGATGGGAAAGTACGACCGATCCGTGGGGTTTTACCGATCGCAGCGGGTGCATATAAACAAGGATGGAAGAAGCTCATTGTCCCGATGGAAAATGTTCGAGAAGCTGCTGTTGTCGAGGGTTTAGAAGTTTTCGGAGTACATAATCTCAGGCAAGTTGTTGATCTCATGAATGGAGTCGTCATCATACCACCGGCTTCGCGGACATCTCTGGATGCGATTTTGACTGCGGAGGATTACCCAATTGATTTTGCCGACGTAAAGGGTCAAGAACACGCTAAACGGGCATTGGAAGTTGCAGCCGCAGGTGGACACAATATCTTGATGATCGGTCCTCCCGGTTCCGGAAAAACGATGTTGGCGCGCAGGATCACCACCATCCTTCCGTCTCTGACGCTTTCAGAATCTCTTGATATATCCAAGATTCATTCAATATGCGGACAATTGGATCCAGCGGTTGGATTGGTCACAACAAAACCTTTCAGAGCACCACATCACTCAATTTCAGATGCAGGATTGATCGGTGGCGGCACGTATCCGATGCCAGGAGAAGTCAGCTTGGCACATCACGGTGTCTTGTTTCTGGATGAATTACCGGAATTTAAACGGCATGTATTGGAGGTTCTGCGCCAACCACTCGAAGATGGTCAAGTAACAATTTCCCGAGCACAAATAACACTCACTTATCCAGCACGGTTCATGCTGATTGCTGCAATGAATCCATGCCCTTGTGGATATCGCTCCCATTCGGAGCGCGTTTGCCGGTGCTCAGCAGCACAGATCGATCGATATCTCGGTAAAATTTCCGGTCCATTGCTTGATCGAATCGATATTCATATCGAAGTAGCATCGGCCAAGTTTCATGAACTCACTCAAAAGCGATTGGGAGAGACTTCGACACAGATACGAAGCCGTATCGAATCAGCACGGATGATCCAAGTGCGTCGATTTGGATTGGAATCATTCAACGAACGCCAGGAACCCAAAAAAAAGGAAGCACGAAGACGCTCGTTCACAACGTCCAACTCACAGATGGTACCTCGGGAAATCCGGAAGTTCTGTGCGCTCGGATCCGATTGCATCAGCCTTATGGAACAATCAATGAAACGGTTGGGATTAAGCGCACGCGCATATGATCGAATCGTGAAAGTATCTCGAACCATTGCTGATCTGGATCAGTGTGAGCGGATTGAACCCCGACATCTTGCAGAAGCGATTCAGTATCGTGCATTGGATCGATCTCATTGTATGCCTGTTGTAGGTAGTGTTTAACATTCGAAGATAATATCAATTTTTTTGACAAAAAAAACACAGATACTACTTGTCAGTATCTGTGTTCATTTTGTCAGTTCGACTCAATCGTTTTAAAGACGGTTGGTGAATGAGCAGGTCAAGGAGTCGCTGGAGGGGTGGGGGTAGGCGTAATAGTCGGGATAGGAGTAGGTGTTGCCCAGTAGGGATTATAGAGACGGAAAAGGTGGGTATTCCATATATCGGTAGCGTTGTTATCGAAATCGATGGTCGCTTCCGCACGCAGGATATAAAACTTTTCCGTCACTGTCCTGGAAAGATATCCAACATACATCCTCGCCTGAGCCAATCCCAATGAATCGGTTGTGACGAGCAATGTCGTTCCACCATCCGCAAAGTGAACTTCTGATGCAAGTGCAGGTGAACTTCCATCTGCGTTATAGATCGAAAGGTAGATATTCTGTCCTGAAACGCCAGTCCTGTCTGCCAAATCCCAGAATTTGATTTCTGCATCCAGCGTCGATGAGTTATTCGCTGGTACGGTTGATGGGGTAATAGTCATCAGAATGGTCCATCCTTGAACCCCTGTTCGATCCGGGCCGGTTGGATGATGTTGATCATCTTGTTTGTACCAACACCCAGCAAACCCGATAAGAACAATACATAAGCAAATTATTAAAGATGATAATACAGATTTCATAGTGAACCGTCCTCATTATAATTTGCGAAATCAACTGTCAGATATGCGGGAGGGGAAACGACTTCCCGGCCAGCCAATGTGCGACCCCAGACAATTACTTTACAAGTTGTATGGATCATATCCAATCCAGTATCGGGTTCATATCCAAGTGACCAGAGGTAGGATAGCGGTATCATATTCTTCATATCGGCTCGACACACGATCATTTCAAAGGCAACGGATGCGTTCACGGACAGATAGGCATTGACATTTTCAGTGAAGGTTTTAGGTACAGCAGTACCGGTATCCTTTCGGAAAAAACTCACTTCATAACCAGTGATGATTACATCCGTATATTGTGATGCTGCACCGGAGTCGGGATCGGGGTCGATTAAAAAAGAATCTACTTGGATTGTGACCGTATCAGTTCGGAATGAGCATGGATATCCCACACATACATCGCTGGGCTTGTATGTAGGTACAAATCCTCTAATCTGAATAGCAACGGGAGAGACATTTTTAGCGGCTCCGCCCGCATCCCCACAACCTAGAAACCCGACCGATATGAGGACGATTGTTGATATCATAGAAAGCATAAGCAATGATTTTTTCATCACCCATTTCCTCCTTTTTCTTTCATTTTCTCCACTTCTTGAGACCGGCGGGTTAAAAAGTATCGCTCCGAGTGACTTGCTCCCCTTCTTCTAAGATTTGAGGAGTAATGAAAAAGAGCAAATCGGTAAATGAGGCGGTGCGTTTGTCATTTTTGAATAGCCATCCCAGAATTGGAACTTTGCCGAGCCAGGGAACACTCTGCGTACTGACATTATGATTCGACTCATTAAGACCACCGATAACAAGTGTATCGCCATCTTTAACGAGAACTTTGGTAGTTGCTTGATTTGTTCTGATCGCCGCGCCTGCATCAGTATAATTTTCACCAGGGAAATCGCGTGTTGCGGAGATATCCATACTGATCCAGTTATCATTTGTGATATGAGGAGTCACATTCAGCGAGGTGTTGGCACTTTTAAATTCTACTCGATCACCTTGATCACCATTATCGACGAGATATGGGATTTGATCACCACTTGAGATCGTTGCAGATTCATTATTCATCGTTGTGATGCTGGGTCGAGCGATTGTTTTAGCCAAACCTTCATTTTCGGAGGCAGTCAAAACCGCGGATAATTGAAGGGTATCCAAAACATTTCCAAAGTTCATGGCCAACATCCGGTCTCCAGCCGGTAGATTTACTGCATAACCGCCATTCTGGCTAAAATCCATGGTGTAATGGCTTGGGAATCGGTAACCGGTTGTATTACCATGTTTGATGTCGGCTGTAAATTTGCCGCCCCACTGAATACCCAAATTTCGTGCAAAATTTTTGGAAGTAACGACGATTTGTCCATTGAGTGCGACCTGCCGCGTCCTGACATCCAATATGCGGACCAGTTCCGTAATATTATCCAGCGCAACACGGATATCTCTTACGATCAACGCATTGACTCTCAGGTCTTTCATGATGCTGCCGCGCTCGGTAAGGAATACTCGTACCGAATTTTCCATATCATTGATATCGGCATAACTCAGATACAAAATGATTGATTCAACCGGTAACGCTTTTCGCTTGGCATCTTCGAGTTGCATTTTAAGAACGTGTTCATCTCGTAATTTTTTGTTGAAGGCAATTCGCATGATATTACCTTCTATTTCTTTTCCCAGTCCCTGATTTTTAAGTATGACCTCCAATGCTTGATCCCACGGAACATTGTCCATCCGAATGGTAATTCTCCCAGAAACATCCGGATCAACAACAACATTAAAGCCGCTGACCTCAGCGATGAGCCTGAAGATGTCAAGAATATCAGCATCCTTCAGATCCAGAAAAATCGGTTTACCTTTGAATTCCACTGGTGCAGTAATGCCATACACGCGCTCAGCCTCTGACAATTGTGAATCGCCGGGTGCTGGTTGTTGATTTTTTTCAGCTTGTGGAGTTGCTGCGGTTTCTGAGGAAGATGCATCCGCAGTTTCGATAACATTGCCAGAAGAAATTTCTCCAAATTTTACGATCAATCCTTGATCATAACTTGAAATTACATATGGATAATCATCATTCATGACAATCTCAACACGGACAAGATCACGCGAAGTGTCGGTAATTGTACGCGTTGAAACCGATTCAATGTAGTTGTATTCCCCTTTGATGAATGGTTCATTAATTGCCAGTGTCGCTGCGGGAATATCCAAAACCAGTCGATGAGGATCCGACAAAAGAAAAGCAGAATGAGCCAAGGATTGATTTCCGGTGATCCATAATTCTTCGCCGTTGCTCGTACCTCGAATTTCTATCCGGCTGATCAGAGACTGTGCTTCATCCTCTTTGTCTGCAGCTCCAACAGTGATTCCACTACTGACGATCATTGCCATAACGACAAAGAGCGATGTAATGAATGAGCTTATTTTCCCATGGTGTAATCGTGAACCCATTAAGCCTCCTCCTATCTACGATGAAGGTAGATTTCGATCGTTTTCTTTTCCTTCTCTCGACCGAAGGCGTCAAAAATTATCTGTTCGAAGACTATCTTGTTTTGCTGTATCTCAATCAGTTTTCCATCTAAAACACTATCACCTTCTCGCATGGAATACACTTTGCCATCTGATCCCAAAATAATAGCAATTTCGCCCATCCCCAATTGAATTCCCTGGAGAGAAAGTTCAGAAATTTTCATTGCTGGTAATCCGATTAGATTTGGTGGCACTTGATTATGAATGATCAGAGAAACGAATGGATCTCGCATTCCTTGAGCGTTGTAATGAAATTGATTTTCGGTCACAGGCTCCGGGGTTGGGGCGAGTGGCAGATTTTCAGCTGGTTGCGTGCTACTTCCCACCGCTTCCGGGGTTGTAGCAGCACCACCCGATGCCTCTTGAGAATAAACCAGATTAGTGAACAGGCCGACGATTAAAAGAAAACAAACGGCCAACATAATCCAGCGTCGAATCGAGGCTAGGGGTTTAATTAGTAATGAATTCATGGCTAACCCTCTTTTGCTTATTCAGCGAGATACCAGAATGCGGTGAGAACACATGTTGCCGAGATTGATGGACCACCCACCTTATAAATACTATTGATTTGAAGATCGGTAATATTCATGATTCGGGCTTCATACGCGATTTTATCGAAAAAATACCCAAGTTCATGATATCCCCCAATAATACTCAGACCGACCGGAATCTCACCATAAAAACCCTTTTTTCGTTCAGGAAGAGGCTGAAACCTTTGTACGACCAAACCACACTGCGACGCAAGATTTTCCATTGATTTTACTAAGAGATCAACATTGGGACGATTCCCCAGTATTTCAGCGGCAAGTCTCATTTTTTCCTTGAGTTGGAAAACTTCTTTTCTGAACTCCTCCAACTTATCCTTCATTGCTAGTCCTTTATTTATTTGCGCATCAAGCTCCGATATTTTTTTATCTAGCTTCGCAATCTCTTCCTGAGCAGGGTCATACACCATTATATAAAATGTTCCACATAATGCAGCCAAGATCACCACTACCACAGCATATCGATGCCATGGAGAATATGCTTCCAATGTTTCGATCCAGTGCATAGATACTCCTTTATACCAGAGTTCTAAAATCTAACTCGAACTCATACATCTCTCGATCTCTTTCGGTTTTCAATGTCGAAATTTTTAGTCTTACATCCTGAAAATAAGGGGAAACATCTAACGCACCCATGAAATCACCGATACTCGTCTGTGATAATCCAAACCCTCTCAGGGTGACTAAATTGCCAGCAGTTTGAAGCCGGATAATCCAAACCTGTTCAGGTAATCGCCGATTCAATTCATCAAGTAATCTCACTGGACCCTTTTGATTGTTTTTCAGTGTATCAATCGTGTTTAATTTATTTTGCAGAACATCTCGGTCCTTCTCATATTTACTCACTTGGTCTATAATAACCTGCAATTCCTCAACGGTTTTTTCTTTCTTTTTAATTGAGGCCTGCTTTTCCTCTTTAACCGTCTCCAGATAATGCCACCATATGCCTATTCCAACAATAACGATCAAGATCAACGAACTTGCAGCAATTAATTCTATTGCCACAACGGAGGTTTTTTTCCTCTCGTGTGGAAGCATGTTTATTTTAATCATCTTAACCTCTCCGAATGGCTAAGCCCACTGCCACCGCACATAAAGGTGCAACCTCTTGTATCCAGACGGGATCAAACTTCTTTTCATTCACAGTAATGCCTTGAAATGGATTCCCAATCATCACGTCTACATGAAGCTGGTCACTTAAAAATTTGGCAATCTGCCCGCCTCGTAATTTGCTGCATCCACCTGTTAGAACAACCAGATCAACTCCCGATGTTGAGGAAGTTGCCTTAAAATAATCAATAGAGCGTTGGATTTCGTGACTGATATCCTCTGCAACAGAATTGACAATCTCGACGACCGATTCTTGATTGATATCATCAACCTTTTCGCCGGTTTTCAATCGCTCCGCCTGTTCAAACGAGACATTCAATTCTTTTTGTATCGCGTCGGTAAATTGATTCCCACCAATGGAAATATCGCGATACAACATATGATTGCCGCCTTGCATGATATTAATATTCATTACTCCCGCGCCAATATCAATCAAAGCAACAACTTTGTCATGTTCAATGCCATAGTTGATCTCATACTGATTTCCGAGAGCAAAACCGTCCACATCGACAACCATAGGATTCAGATTCGCCTGGCGAATCAGGTTTGTGTAATCGTTAACTTTTTCCTTTTTCACAGCAACCAGAATCACTTCCATCTCATTTCCTGAATCAGCCTGATTTTCCAGGATATGAAAATCAATATTGACATCTTCAATATCGAATGGAATATACTGCTCTGCTTCCCAATGAATTGAATCTTCCAGTTCTTCTTGAGACATCTTCGGCAGTGTTATTTTCTTCACGATTACCGAATGCCCGGATACCGAAATAGCAACATTTTTGACTCGGATTTTTTGGCTTGTCAGGATCCGCTGAATCGCCTCAACAACGATAGACGCATCCATGATTGCTCCATCAACAATCACTTCAGGCGGCAGTGGTGCAATGCCTAAATTCTGCAGAGAATAGCGCCTATTTTGCTCTTTCAACACAACGGCTTTAACAGCACTTGTCCCGATGTCAAGGCCAATGAGTTGTTTGCCCTTTCCAAATTTAAACAATGCAACCTCCTATATTAAAAACAATAGGTTGACGATTTTTTTGAATTTCAAAAATACATAATCAATTCAATTGATAACAGCACGCATGGCTTTTGTCAAGCTCTTTTCTGGATGACGTCTCGTCCAAAGATCAAATAATTCTTGATTTCAATCAAAAGCAGTGTTAGTCTCCTGACTTCCCGGGAAGGGATGTGAGAGAGGAGATAGAAACAATGTCGAGAAAATGTGAAATTTGCGGAAAAGCTCCACAATTCGGCCATCGAATCAGTCATGCCCACAATCTCACCAAACGCCGATTCAATCCAAACGTCCACAAGATCCGAGTGAAATTGAATGGTACACATAAACGAATGCTTGTCTGCACAGCATGCCTTTCAGCGGGTAAAGTGGACCGGAGCTGATTCGTTCCGCTAACACTGCTATATCCACGATGTCGCTTATATCGATAGACGTATATCAATATATCTATCGAAATAATACTCGCGCAACATAATTCACACCGGTTACATTACGTAGCTTTGAGATAAGCGTTTCAATTGTGCTCAGTTCTGTGATCTCAATGCAAAATTCGCCTGATACTTTAGTTCTGTTTTTCTTTTGTGTGTTGATACGTTGCGACAAAATTTGAATTCCATTTTCGATAAATACCTTCAAGATATCATTGACCAGGGATGGTACATTGTATCCATGAAAAAGAATCCGGATAGGATATGATGGTTTGTCGCTTGCCTCCCACTCGGCTGGCACGATTCGATTGCTATCGAGCTTTCGAATATTCGGACAGGATGCCGAGTGTACTGCAATCCCTCTCCCTTGTGTAATAAATCCAACTATTTTTTCTCCTGGAATGGGCTCGCAGCATCTCGCGAACCTAATCATTAAATCTCTCATGTCACCAATCTTTACGGATTTTGAATCCGGATTGGCATGTTTCCTTTGATACTGACTTTCCGATGGTGACTGAGCTAATCCAAGTGAAAATTTATTAACAACTTGTTGTTCTGAGATTTCGCAGAATCCGATCGCTGCAAATAATTCATCGATCGTTTTATATCCAAACTGAATCGCTACTTCCAAAAGTTTGGCTGACTGCATAATCTTTTTTATCGGGAATTGATGCTTGCGGAAACATTTTATCAATGTTGTACGACCCATCTGAATGGACTGGCTTTTTTCCTGTTCGCGAAGAAATCGACGTATCCTGTTTTTAGCAAGGGTTGTCTGTGTGAACTTAAGCCAGTCTCTGCTGGGTCCTTTACTTTTTCCAGTGATCACCTCAACGATATCCCCATTCTTGAGGATCGTTCTTAATGGCGCCATCTGGCCATTTATCTTGCCTCCGACACACCGAAGTCCTATTTCAGTGTGGATTAAAAATGCAAAATCGACGATGGTTGCTCCCTTTGCTAGACTACGAACGTCTCCTTTTGGTGTAAAAACATAGACTTCGTCCGGAAAAAGATCGACCCGGAACATCTCCATCACTTCGATTGGATCTTTACTGTCATTCATCCATTCCATAACCTGGCGAAGCCATGCAAACTTTTGATCATCCCGGTGCAGAGTTCCATTTTCTTTGTAACGCCAATGAGCTGCAATCCCAACCTCCGATATACGATCCATTTCATATGTCCGGATTTGTATCTCGAGAGGATTTGCGGATGGTCCAATCACTGATGTATGGATGGATTGATACATGTTTTGTTTTGGCACTGCGATGTAATCCTTAAACCGCTTGGGAATCGGCTTCCACAGCGAATGAACAATGCCCAATACCGAATAGCAATCCTTAATCGATTCAGTGATTACACGTATACCAATAATATCATATACTTCATCAAAGGAGATTTTTTGTCGATTCATTTTTCTATAAATTGAATCAATATGTTTCAATCTACCTTTTATGGTGACATTTAAGATGTTTTCTTCCTGAAGTCGACGAGCGATGATCGTTTTGATATCAGCGAGATATATATCTGAATCTTCCCGACGAGCGTCAATGCGCTTTTTCAAATCATCGTATATATCCGGCATCAATATACTTAAACTTAAATCCTCCAGTTCTCGCTTCAACTTTCCGATGCCAAGCCGATTGGCTAAGGGTGCAAACAATTCCCGGGCAGTCAAAGCCTCTTTGATGGGATCATCGACAGGATAGCGGAAAACATTGGCCAGGACATGCGCTCGATCCACAAGACGGATAAATATAACTCGTATATCCTGTGCCAGCGCCAGTATCAGGTGCCTGAATTTCTCCGCCTGGATATCTTCTCCTGCTCGATAATCAAGAGTTGCCAATTTCTCGACACGTCGTGATAATTCTGCAATTTCAATCCCGAATAATTCTTCTACGATCTTCCCCGAGTGGTCACCCAATCGAAGAAAATTCCAGATAATACCGGCCGTCACAGTCTGATAATCCAGGTTCAGGGAAGATAATCTCGGTACGATATCACCCAAATACTCCAGGTAGCCTTCACCCGTCGAAATCTTCTGGCCGATAATATTCTGATCGACAAAATCGTATATTTTCGATGTAAATTGAGGAGGTAAATGTTTAAACGGCAAATATGCTTTTTCGAGCGTTCCTCGAAATGCCTGCATATTTCAGTTTTTATCTCCCAGTATGCACCAACTCACTCTAAAGCACCACTTTTGCCATCATTCACGGCTCAGTTTCGCTCACACTCAGTTGATGTGATTTGTATACTAAGCGGATTGTTGTTTAGCTGGTGTCTTTTTCTGAATATTCTGAAGCGCTTTCCACCAGATCAAAACGGGACTCGCAATATAGATTGACGAATAGGTTCCCACTGTTATTCCAATTAGTAGGGCAAAGGCAAAATCATTGATAACCTCTCCGCCGAAAAGGAACAGGCTGATCACTGTAAACAGCGTGGTTCCTGAAGTCAGGATTGTACGAGACAATGTCTGGTTGATACTGACATTTATAATACGCTCCAGACTGTCCTTATGCATGATTCGGCGATTCTCTCTGATTCGATCAAATACGACTATCGTATCGTTGATCGAGTATCCGACGATGGTCAATAAGGCAGCGACAACTGGCAAATTGAATTCCCGGTTCGCAATAGAAAAAGCGCCAACCGTTATCAGGACATCATGGACCAACGCAAGGATGGCACCAATAGCATATGTGAATCTGAAACGAACTGAGATGTAGATCAACATCAGTGCGACAGCACCGGTTATCGCTCCAGTGGCACTTTTCTTCAGCTCTTCTCCGATCGTTGGCCCCACACTTTCTGTGCGACGATTCTCAAAGCTCCCAGCACCATATGTTTTTTCCAGACTTGAAAAGACGATTGTGGTCGGGGAATGCTCAACGTCCTTTTCAACAGCGAGAGAGAGGCGAATCAGAAATTCATTTTCCTGCGTTGCACCGATCTGTTGGATCGTGAATGACCCGAGTTCATCACCAGGGAGAGCTTTACGTAAATCTTCGGCTGTGGTGGGTTCATTGAATTTTACTTGAATCAATGTCCCGCCCGAAAAATCGATTCCATATTTCAATCCGTTATGAAAAAAAATTGAAATCAATCCAGCAAGGATCAATGTCAATGAGATTGCCAAGGCAATATTCCGCTTCCCGATAAAATCAAAATCTGCATCTCTGAAGATATTCATATCAAAATCCTCATTCCTGATTACAACGACCTAAATAGAGAGCTTATTTGAGGCTGGATTTGCAAGCACAAGGTCCATCAAGACGCGCGCTATGAACAGAGCTGAAAACATACTTGCAACAACACCTATCGATAATGTCACAGCGAAACCCCGTATCGGTCCAACGCCAAACTGCAATAAAACGACAGCAGCGATCAATGTTGTGAGATTGGAATCCATGATTGTGATGAATGCACGATCATATCCCATCGCGATGGCTGTTCTGATTGTTTTACCTTGGCGGAGTTCCTCACGGATCCGTTCAAATATCAGCACGTTTGCATCTACGGCCATTCCAATCGTGAGAACAATGCCGGCGATTCCTGGGAGCGTTAGCGTCGCTTTTAAGCTGGCCAACGAACTCAATAACAGAAGAATCGTGATAAAAAGACCGATATCCGCAATAATCCCGGATGTTCGATACCAGATAGCCATGAATACAACAACGATCATTGAACCCAGCAATCCAGCCCTGAGACCTTGGGATATTGAATCATGACCGAGGGATGGTCCCACTGTCCGTTCCTCAAACGGGACCACCGAAGCGGGTAATGCGCCGGATCGCAACACGATCATAAGATCCTTCGCTTCTTCAAATGTAAAATTACCCGTGATCTGGCCATCACGCGATATCCGTGCTCTGATGATCGGAGCGGATTGGACTTTTCCGTCTAAAACAATAGCCAGTGCTTTATCCATATTTTCCTGAGTCAACCGGGCGAATTTTTTTCCACCCGTCCGGCTCAGCGTAAACGATACAGCATATTTTCCATATTCATCCTTCGAAATATCTACGGAATCCAGATCAGCTCCGGTCACTTCCGCATCTTTTTCAAGAAGATAATATATTTGCTGGGTTGATCCTTCCCGAGTTTCCGATTCAAACAATTTGGCATCCTTTGGAACTTTGCCTCCGTGAGATTCTAATAAGGTCGTCTTTTCTGTTGGACCATCAATCACAATCCGGAACTCCAATAATGCCGTTCGTCCAATGATTTCTTTTGCCCGTTGAATATCTTTGACACCAGGGAGTTGCACAAGAATTCTCGGCATCGATCCCTCAGTGAGACTCTGCTGTTGCTGAATGATCGGTTCTGAAACTCCCAATTCATCCACTCGATTTCTGATGGTCATCAATGCCTGCTGAAGCGCATTGTCTTTGATTGTTTCGATCCGAGTCTGCTCCATCACAGCATCGATATAATATTTCCCATCGTGGGCAGAAGAAGAGACGTTAAATCCGCCCTCGCTCTTGACCATATTCATGATATGGTCTCGATCTTCCATGCTTGAGAATGCCATTGAAAGGGCAAATGTTTCATTGTTTGTATCAATGGTCACATCCTTGAGTTTGTCCTTCCGGCAGAGTGACTCGAAGTATTTTTTCGATAATAGCAACTCCGCCTGGACCGCTTCTTCGGTTTTTACATCCATGACCATGTGCATTCCGCCCTGCAAATCCAGTCCCAGATTGATTTTCCCGCGCTTTGGACCATCACCGTCTGGATCCCATGGAGGATAAACCATAAAAAAGCCAATGCCGATCAATATAATCATGATCAAAATACGCCATTTCAGATCGATCTTACTCAAAGCAGGGCTCCTTTCACATTACAAAAAATATCCTCTCTCCAATTATAAATTTATTCCTGGGGATTAATCTTTTTCTATCTTCCCATCATGAAGACCGCGTATAAAACTTCGGAGAACAGATATCTTTACTTTATCACTAATCTTCAACTGAACAATATCATTGTCGATACTATGAATCGTACCTAAAATGCCTCCTGTTGTTACCACATTATCTCCCGCTTTCAGGCTGTCCAACATCTCTTGAACGCGTTTTCGTTCCTTGTGCTGTGGACGTATCAGAAGAAAATAAAAAATGATAACGATCGCGACCAAGGGAATGAGCGACATGATTTGGCTTTCACCATTTCCTGCATTCCCCTGACCGGAGGTACTCATTGCATGAACGATATCAGCAACCATCAAACCTCCCAATGTAATCGCCCTTGAAAAATCTACCAACTCAACCGGGCAAACTGAGCCAGAAGAATGCTACAAGCAGCGTAAATAGTCAAGGGAATGAGCCTGAAAATTTTACTCCTCCCAGCGCTCATCATCGGTTGAATAATAGTTATTTAGGAATTGCGTTTTGAATTCATTGAATCGATTATTTTCGATCGCCACTCGAATATTCTGCATCAGTTGCATAAAAAAATGGAGATTATGAATTGTACATAGCCGTGCTGCCAATATTTCTCCTGAAATATGCAGATGGCGTATATAGGCTCTGGAATAATTCCTGCAAGTATAACACGAACAACACTCATCCACTGGCAATGGATCTTCTTTGTATCTGGTATGCCGTATGATCAGTTTTCCATATGGTGTAAACAGCATTCCATTACGTGCGTTTCGAGTAGGAATCACACAGTCAAACAGATCGACCCCCCTCGAAACACACTCAAGAATATTTTCTGGCAATCCAACGCCCATCAAATACCTTGGCTTATTAGCAGGAAGTGCGTCCGCGGAGATGCCAGTGATATCATACAAGTGCTCAGTCTCCTCTCCAACTGCCAATCCCCCAATCGCATACCCAGGGAAATCCAGCTTAATCAGTTCCTCTGCGCAAAATTGCCGAAGATCTTTGAATAGACCCCCTTGTACAATACCCCATAACTGAGCAGAATGATCAGACCAGGATTCCCGGCATCGACTAGCCCATTCCAGTGTTCGGTTCACTGCTTCATTTATTTCCCCATATGGAGCTGTCGATGAAATCAGCACATCCAGCACCATCATGATGTCAGAACCGAGGGCTTCCTGAACCGCTATCGAGTCTTCCGGTCTAAACATGAATTTTGATCCATCGAGATGAGAAGCAAACTCGACACCATCACTCTTAATAGCAGCCAGCTTACTGAGACTGAAAATCTGAAATCCCCCCGAATCAGTCAGGATGCTATGCTTCCAATTCATAAACTGATGAAGTCCACCCAGCGTTCGGATCAGTCGATGACCGGGTCTTAAAAACAGATGATACGTATTTCCAAGAATAATCTGAGCACCAAGTTGAGACACCTCTTCTGGTGTCATCGCCTTAACCGTTCCATATGTACCGACAGGCATAAACTGAGGCGTGTCAATGTATCCTTTCCGAGTGATCAATCGACCTCTTCGGGCTTTTGAATGAGCGCATTGTGAGATGATATTGAATGTGGACACTGATTTTCTCCATTCCAAACATAGCAATGAGCCTTACTGGACCATGTTCTGTATTTTACCGATCAGTCTTACTTCATCCTATTTAGAAAATTGTCATTTCAGACTGAAGGAGTTTCGAAAATTCAATACTATAATAAAACCAGAAGAACATATCAGGGGATCTGTATTTCCAGAATCAGCATCTGTCCGCAAAACTATCCAAAAAGGGAATCTATTATAAAACAATCGCGAAAGCCTGATCATTCGATCAGCATTGCATCGCCATAAGAATAGAATCGATAGTGGTTATCAATGGCAATCTGATAGGCATGCAATAGTTTTTCTCGACCCAAGAATGCGGAAACCAGCATAATCAATGTCGATTTCGGTAAATGAAAGTTGGTGATTAACGCATTGATGATTTTAAACTCAAATCCAGGAGTGATAAAAATATCCGTTTCACTGAAGTCTACCGCTCTGCAATCCGGATATTGCCTACCCCAACTTTCCAATGCTCGTGTGGTGGTTGTGCCAACTGCAACAATTCGTCGGCCATCCGCTTTTGCTTGCTCGATCAATCGTGCCGTCTCTGGAAGAATCCGATAGTGTTCTGATTCCATGACATGCTCGCTTACCAGTTCGTTCTTCACTGGTCGGAATGTTCCCCATCCCACCCATAGTGTCACATAACAGATTGCAATCCCTTTCTGCTTCAATCGAGCCATCAGGTGGTGAGTAAAGTGAAGCCCAGCGGTCGGTGCCGCGACTGCGCCTGAATTATTCGCAAATATCGTTTGATATCTCATTCGATCCAGGTCCCGTTCGATCATATTGCCTTTCCTTCGAATATAGGGAGGAGTAGGCATTTCGCCGAACGATGCAAGAAAATCCTGGAATTGGCCCGGACCTTCAATCTGTCCCATAAAGACACCATTCTCTCTGGATAAAATCGTCAAAGACCAGTCATTTTGGAGTTTCAGGATTTCACCCGGTGTGATTCTTCGAGCGGGTGACAGTAAAAAACGATCCGGTTTCTGTTTCCATCCATCCAGGATGAATACTTCAACTTGGCCACCCGTCTTTCGATGACCGCGAATCCGAGCCGGAATCACTTTTACATCGTTCATCACCAGAAGATCGCCATCGAGAAGGAAATTGGGGAGATCGGAAAAAACCTGATGGGAGATGTGGTCCAATTGCCGGGATAACACCATCAATCGAGAGCTATCCCGCTCCATTGCAGGTCGCTGTGCGATCAATTCCGCAGGAAGATGATAGTCAAAATCGTCAATTCGCAATTGGTGATTCACTCGATTATGTTCCAATTTCCATATCGAACGGCAATTCCGGTATGGCCAACGAGGATGGTTTAGGAAGTCCCAAATAATCATATGCCTTTTCGGATAGAAGGCGGCCACGGGGAGTGCGGCGTATGAATCCCTTTTGAATCATATATGGTTCAAAGACATCTTCGATGGTATTTCGGTCTTCCATGAGAGCCGTAGCGAGGGTATCGATTCCAACTGGTCCACCTCCATAGTTCTTCGCCATAATCGTCAGCAAACGCCGATCCATCGGATCTAATCCTTCATGATCGATCTCCATTATATTCAATGCCATATCCGCAATCTCACGAGTGATTTTACCATCTCCTTTTATTTGAGCAAAATCTCGAATCCGCTTCAGAAGCCGATTGGCTATCCGCGGGGTACCGCGAGATCGACGAGCGATTTCCAAAGCACCATCCGGTAATATAGGTATGGTTAGAAGTGCAGCGGCTCGAGTGACAATTCGAACCAAATCGTCAATCGTATAAAATTCCAGCCGTAAAATGATGCCAAATCGATCCCGCATGGGTGATGTAATCGATCCGAATCGCGTCGTAGCGCCGATAAGAGTAAAGGGTTCCAATGGGAGAGGAATCAGCCGAGCGGCAGGGCCTTGTCCCATAACCAAATCAAGACGGAAATCTTCCATCGCAGGATACAATTTTTCTTCAACAACTCGGTTTAGTCGATGGATCTCATCGATAAATAGGCTGTCGCGTTTTTTTAGGTTGGTCAAGATTGCTGCAATATCCCCCGGATGCTCCAGGGCAGGTCCGGATGTTATTTCAATATGGATACCCAGTTCATAGGCGATGATTTGAGCGAGAGTCGTTTTGCCGAGTCCAGGAGGGCCATAGAACAATACATGATCCAAAGCATCCCCACGTTGCCTAGCAGCATGGAGATAAATTCCGAGTTGTTCTTTGACTCTATCTTGCCCGATATATTCTTTAAGTGTTTTAGGGCGGATATTCTCCGAAGGCTCTTCTTCCTGCTTATATGGATCAAGTATATTTCGAAGCATAACTATCCTCTGCCCGACAAGATCCGTAAAGATTCTCTGATCATTAGCCCGATTTCAGGAGCAGAACTTGATTTCACCAAGATATCCCGGATCGCTTGCTCTGCATCTTTCCGTTTATACCCAAGATTTTCCAGTATTGATAGAACTTCCTCCATTTGTGTAAAGCCCGTATCAATAGACGATAGTGGTGAACTCGTTGGAGCAATCTCTTTCAAGTATTCTGTTTTTCCTTGAAGCTCAAATAAAATCCGTTCTGCGCTTTTTTTACCGATACCCGGTATGGATGCCAATGTATCGGAGCTGTTGTGCTGGATCGCGAATATCAGTTGATCGATTTCCGTTCCTGATAAAATCGTTAACGCCAGCTTAGGACCAATCCGGGATACCGACAGAAAAGACAAAAACAACTGCCGTTCCAGAAGTGTTTTAAATCCGAACAACCGAATCGAATCTTCCCGAAGTTGCGTATGAATGTATAAACCGATCGTTGATCCAGTTTCTGGAAGCTCATAAAATGTCGAAAATGGAATCTCGATAAAAAAACCGACACCACCCGTTTTAACCACGACGGAACTCGGATTTTTTTCCAGTAATGATCCTTCGATATAAGTTATCATGATCTATCGAAAATGCGTTTTTGAAACTTGATTGTGTTCAAATGGCAGATGGCGATGGCGAGAGCATCGGCGGCATCTTGGGGTTTTGGAATGGAAGGCAGTTTCAACAGCTTTTGCACCATAAATTGAATTTGTTCCTTGGTAGCCCTTCCATAACCTACGACAGCGGATTTTACAGAGGCTGGAGAATATTCTGCAACTGCCAATCCTCGACGGGATGCGATCATAATCGCGACGCCACGAACCTGCCCAAGCTTAAAGACAGATTGAATATTCTTTGCTGTGAAAAGCGTTTCGATGGCCATGGTAGAAATATGAAATTTATCAATAATTATTTCGAATTCTGATGAAAACAAAGCCAGCCGTTCCGGAAGAGGCAATACAGATGGAAGCCGAATGCATCCATAATGTTCACAGACAATGTCATACCCATTCGTCGTGACTATACCATATCCGGTCTGACGCGATCCGGGATCAATCCCTAAAATCCCACCAGGCTGATGAGTATTCAACGAACACCCCAATTCCCTGGTAAGGAGATATAAGGATCAGAACAACAATCATTCATTGCTGGAGATTTTTTGCATGACATCATCCGGGATATCAAAATCAGAATATACATTCTGAATATCTTCATGGTCTTCAAGTTTTTCCATCATTTTCAATAATTGTTCGGCATGTTTTCCGTCGAGTTTGACCACCGATTTCGGGAGCATGGTGACTTCTGAGCGACTGATTTCGAGTTTTTTTCCTTCCAGAGCGGTTTTTACGGTTTCGAAATCAGCCAAATTGGTAATGACTTCAAATGTGTCATCTTCTAATCGCATATCTTCGGCTCCAGCACCAATGGCAATTTCCATGAGAGCATCTTCTTCGATTTTAGTGGCATCGATATAAATGACACCTTTTTTTTCAAATTTCCATGCAACACTATTTGATGCGCCGAGGTTGCCGTTGTGTTTGGTGAGGATATGCCGAATCTCTGCTACGGTGCGATTTTTATTATCAGTCATGACTTCAATATACAAAGCCGCTCCACCAGGGCCGTAGCCTTCATAAACAATTTCTTCAATAACGGAACCGGGAAGTTCTCCGGTGCCTTTCATGATGGCGCGTTTGATATTATCACTTGGCATATTAACGCCTTTGGCATTGCTGATAGCCATCCGTAATCGAGGATTAGCGTTAACATCACCTCCACCAAGGCGAGCGGCGATCGTGATCTCACGGATGATTTTCGTGAATATTTTTCCTCGTTTCGCATCAACGGCTGCTTTTTTGTGTTTGATACTAGCCCATTTTGAATGACCAGACATGATTACCTCCTTCGTTCGGTATCGGGAAAAAAACGAGAGCTAGTTTACAATGATAATTGAAAAGTGCAATAGAGGGATGAAGCAAAAGGTTGAGTGTTTTGATTTAAAATATGACAGGGGACGCAGAGTGACAGGTATATATTGATCGTGAATGGGAATGATTTAGGCAAAAAAAAAGCCCGACGAATCGGGCTCTAAAAAAATTTCCCGGCAATTTCCTACTCTCCCACAAGATGGCTCTTGCAGTACCATCGGCGCCAGAAGGCTTAACTTCCGTGTTCGGAATGGAAACGGGTGTGGCCCTTCCGCTATCGTCACCGGGAAAAACTATTTCCAAATATCTCAGGGTATTAATCATGCATTGAAGAAAGAAGTTAGTTGCCTCGGCTGAGCCGAGGCAACTGCTTCAGTTATAAAAAAATGTGGTCAAGCCGCACGGCCTATTAGTACCGGTAAGCTTTGACATTACTGCCTTTACACAACCGGCCTATCAACCTTGTATTCTCCAAGGGGCCTTTAGTTCTGCTTGCACAGAAGTGAGATCTAATCTTGGGATTGGTTTCCCGCTTAGATGCTTTCAGCGGTTATCCAGACCGAACGTAGCTACCCAGCAATGCCTCTGGCGAGACAACTGGCACACCAGCGGTTCGTCCACCCGGGTCCTCTCGTACTACGGGCAGATTCCCTCAAATCTCATACGCCTACAACAGATAGGGACCGAACTGTCTCGCGACGTTCTAAACCCAGCTCGCGTGCCGCTTTAATGGGCGAACAGACCAACCCTTGGGACCGACTCCAGCCCCAGGATGCGACGAGCCGACATCGAGGTGCCGAGCCACGCCGTCGATGTGAACTCTTGGGCGTGACTAGCCTGTTATCCCCGGAGTACCTTTTATCCGTTGAGCGACGGCCCTTCCACACGGAACCGCCGGATCACTAAGCCCTGCTTTCGCACCTGCTCGACCTGTTTGTCTCGCAGTTAAGCTCCCTTTTGCCTTTACACTCATAGCGCGATTTCCAAACGCACCGAGGGAACCATTGGGCACCTCCGTTACATTTTCGGAGGCGACCGCCCCAGTCAAACTACCCACCAGGCAATGTCCCTGGACCGGATTCACGGTCCTAGGTTAGAATTTCGAAACAGCAAGGGTGGTATCTCAAGGACGGCTCCCCGTAGGCTAGCGCCCACGGTTCAAAGCCTCCCACCTATCCTGCACATACTGCACCAAAATCCATTGCCAGGCTATAGTGAAGGTTCACGGGGTCTTTCCGTCTTGTTGTAGGTAACCGGCATCTGCACCGGTATTGAAATTTCACTGAGTCCCTCGTTGAGACAGCGTCCAGATCGTTACGCCATTCGTGCAGGTCGGAACTTACCCGACAAGGAATTTCGCTACCTTAGGACCGTTATAGTTACGGCCGCCGTTTACTGGGGCTTCGGTTTAGAGCTTCTCCTGCCGAAGCAGAATGACCCCACCCCTTAACCTTCCAGCACCGGGCAGGCGTCAGTCCCTATACATCGTCTTGCGACTTAGCAGAGACCTGTGTTTTTAGTAAACAGTCGCCTGAACCATTTCTCTGCGGCCCCCTTCAGCTTCATGCGCGAGGCACTACACTAAAAGAGGCGCTCCTTCTCCCGAAGTTACGGAGCTAATTTGCCGAGTTCCTTAACGAGGGTTCTCTCAAGCGCCTTAGAATATTCATCCTGTCCACCTGTGGCGGTTTTGGTACGGACACTTCAATAACTCGCTAGAGGTTTTTCTTGTCAGCATGGAATCAACCAGTTCCGTCCTTACGGACACCCCATCACATCTCAGGTTATACGAATTCCGGATTTGCCTGGAACTCACCCTACATGCTTGGACCCGCACTTCCAACCGCGGGCTGGTATATCCTTCTGCGTCACCCCATCACTCAAACGCTATTAAAGTGGTACAGGAATATTAACCTGTTTCCCATCGACTACGCCTTTCGGCCTCACCTTAGGGTCCGACTAACCCTGAGCGGATTAACCTTCCTCAGGAAACCTTGGACTTTCGGCGAGGGGGTTTCTCACCCCCTTTATCGTTACTCATGCCGACATTCTCACTTCTAATCAGTCCACCAATTTTTTCAATCTGGCTTCAACCCGATTAGAACGCTCCCCTACCGCTTCTCCGAAGAGAAACCCGCAGTTTCGGTAATAGACTTAGCCCCGTTGGATTTTCGGCGCAGATTCGCTTGACCAGTGAGCTATTACGCTTTCTTTAAAGGATGGCTGCTTCTAAGCCAACCTCCTGGTTGTCTAAGCGCTTCTACTTCCTTTGCCACTTAGCCTATATTTAGGGACCTTAACTGACGGTCTGGGCTCTTTCCCTTTCGACCACGGACCTTATCACCCGGGGTCTGACTCCCGCACTAAGTGTTATCGGCATTCGGAGTTTAGTTGGGTTTGGTAACCTGTTGGGGCCCCTAGTCCATCCAGTGCTCTACCGCCGATACCTAACATGCGAGGCTAGCCCTAAAGCTATTTCGGGGAGAACCAGCTATTTCCGAGTTTGATTGGCCTTTCACCCCTATCCACAGCTCATCCTAACAGTTTTCAACCTGTAGAGGTTCGGGCCTTCACGATGTGTTACCATCGCTTCACCCTGGCCATGGATAGATCACTCGGTTTCGGGTCTACTCCATGCGACTTATCGCCCTATTCAGACTCGCTTTCGCTTCGGCTACACCTTAATCGGCTTAACCTTGCCACATAGAAGTAACTCGCCGGCTCATTATGCAAAAGGTATGCAGTCAGGCCTGAGACTTACGTCTCTGATGCCCTCCTACGTCTTGTAAGCAAACGGTTTCAGGTACTATTTCACTCTCCTCAACGGAGTACTTTTCACCTTTCCCTCACGGTACTTGTTCACTATCGGTCGCCAAGGAGTATTTAGCCTTAGGAGGTGGTCCTCCCAGATTCCCACAAGATTTCTCGTGTCCCGTGGTACTCGGGATTTTGACCTGGAGATTGATATCTTTCGTTTACGAGGCTATCACCCTCTATGGCATGTCTTTCCAGACATTTCAACTAGAGATCAATTTTGTAACTCCAGCACCAAATCGCAGTTTGGTGAAATCTTATCCCACTACCCCGAAAGAACAAAATCTGCGAACTTGACATTCTTTCGGTTTAGGCTATTCCCATTTCGCTCGCCGCTACTCCGGGAATCGCGATTTGCTTTCTTTTCCTCGGGGTACTTAGATGGTTCAGTTCCCCCGGTTGCCCGCCATACTCTATTTTATTCAAGTATAGCTGACGGAAATTCCGTCCGGTTTTCCGATTCGGGGATCTCCGGATAAACGTGTGTTTGCCACTACCCGAAGCTTATCGCAGCTTACCACGCCCTTCATCGTCTCTTGGCGCCAAGGCATCCACCGTTTGCCCTTAATAGCTTGACCACAATCTTAATATCATAGTCATAATCACATTAAAGATTCATTTCGCGTTGCAGATACCCTGAAATATTCAGTTTTCAAAGAACTTTTCATTACTCTGGTGGAGATGGACGGGTTCGAACCGACGACCTCCTGCGTGCAAGGCAGGCGCTCTCCCATCTGAGCTACATCCCCGAGAAACTATATGGGCCTAAGTGGACTTGAACCACCGACCTCGCGCTTATCAGGCGCGCGCTCTAACCAATCTGAGCTATAGGCCCGAAGTTAGGACCGTCGGGATTCTACCACTACGGCCATTAGTATAAAAAGTAAGCGCGCTCAGTTAGAGCGAAGATCGACCAGGATAGAAACCATCTTTCGATGGAATCGCTCCCTAGAAAGGAGGTGATCCAGCCGCAGGTTCTCCTACAGCTACCTTGTTACGACTTCACCCCAATTATTGATCACACCTTGGGCGCCTGCCTCTTTTGCAAGTTAGCACAGCGACTTCTAGTGCAACCTATTTTCGTGGTGTGACGGGCGGTGTGTACAAGGCCCGGGAACGTATTCACCGCGGCATGCTGATCCGCGATTACTAGCGATTCCGACTTCATGAAGTCGAGTTTCAGACTTCAATCCGAATTGAGGCCGGTTTTTTGAGATTAGCTCCACCTTACAGTCTTGCAACTCTTTGTACCGGCCATTGTAGTACGTGTGTAGCCCGGGGCATAAGGGCCATGAGGACTTGACGTCATCCCCACCTTCCTCCGGTTTATCACCGGCAGTTCCCTTAGAGTTCCCAGCCAAGCTGATGGCAACTAAGGGTAGGGGTTGCGCTCGTTGCGGGACTTAACCCAACATCTCACGACACGAGCTGACG
>CAZELM010000022.1:43180-81999 GCA_964512995.1 uncultured bacterium | reverse complement strand
ATCTTGTGACTGTGAGCGGTCATCTTGCGACTGTGAGCGGTCATCTTGTGACTGTGAGCAGTCATCTTGTGACTGTAAGCGGTCATCTTGTGACTGTAAGCGGTCATCTTGTGGCTGTGAGCAGTCATCTTGTGACTGTGAGCAATCATCTTGCGACTGTAAGCGGTCATCGCGTGAGTCAGGTTCAACGCATGGCTCGTGACCCCCGAATCAGGAACGGTCCCAGAATCAGCGCATCCAGATGGCTCGCGTAAAATGCCCGCAATGCGTCTTCCGGTGTCATCACAATCGGTTCTTCGTGCATATTGAAACTCGTGTTCACCAGGATCGGGATGCCTGTCAACTGATAATAGGCTTCCAATATCGCTGCATATCCCGGATTATCATCCGGTCCGAGCACCTGAGGTCGTGCGGTACCATCGACATGGACGACAGCCGGAGCGTCCCGTTTCATTTTTTCCGTGCACTCAAATGTGATGGTCATGAATTTGGCGGTCCGTTCCGCACCTGTATATCCCACCAGATATTCCTGCGCAAAC
This sequence comes from uncultured bacterium, assembly GCA_964512995.1. Lineage (GTDB taxonomy): Bacteria > CSSED10-310 > CSSED10-310 > CSSED10-310 > CSSED10-310 > CAZELM01. Next base: position 81,460 of record CAZELM010000022.1, on the reverse strand, counting down.
CGCTCCAGAATCACTGGAGCGAACGGCATAAATTCCGTCCGGTTCAACTGCTTGTTCAGCCAGTCATTCACCGATTTGTCACCGGCATGATACAGAATCGACCGGTTTCCCAGAGCTCGCGGTCCATACTCCATCGCACCGTCAAACCGAGCCAGCACTTTTCCGTCGGCCAGCAGGTGCGCGGCTACGTTTGGGAGATCATCAGGCGCTTCATAAGCGATACCCTGCGACTCCAACAATATCTTAATCTCATCCGGAGTATAGGACGGGCCGTAGAATACATTCGATATACCCTGAAGGCGCGACTTATCCGGATGCGAATACAACATCGCGCCGAGAGAAAGCCCGCAATCCGACATGGCCGGCTGAATGAAAATACTGCTGAATCCCAGATCTTTTATTTTTTTGTTCAGAGCGACATTGGCAAACACACCGCCGGACAAGGCAATGCTTTCGCTGGCAGTCCGCGGGATTTGCTGTTTGATAAGTGACAAAACCGTTGTTTCTGTCAGATACTGGATGGCAAATGCCATATCCTCCCGCGAAAAACGCCCGAAGATATTCTCCCGGTCTTTCATCAGGGCGGCTTTTCCATCGGTGGTGATCACCTGATATGCATCGGCAGTCGAAAGGATTTTATGTTTGTCTGCCCGCCAGCTCGTTTTGAGATAATGTTCCAGCGTGTGGACACAATCCGGGTCATGTCGACCGAATGCAGCCAGACCTGTTATTTTTCCGGGATGCCGGAGTGGGTGAAATCCGAGCATGGCCGTCACTTTTTCATAATCCCGGCCGCAGGTGATCTCATTGTGATAAAATGCACGGAACCGGTGGAGTCCCTGATGATCCGCCCGGTAAAAGCAGCAGGAGTACCCGTCTCCTTCCCCATCCAAAGTCATCACATAGCAGGAGCCAAATCCGGAATGATAAAAAGCTCCCGCAGCATGCGCATCGTGATGCTCGACATTGAACACCGGCCATGCCAGATCTATGCCGGTTTTGGGAACATCCTGCTCCAGTGTACGTCCGATAAACAGCTTCTTGAATCCATTCTGAAGCCAGACTCCGAATCGGGGTGCAGCGAGGTTTTTCCGGAAGCTGTTTGCGAAGAATCCCAGCTCCCGTAAAATTTTCTTTCTGAATCTCATCCGCGGTGTCGCTATGTGGAGAAACGACGGTCCGTAGTGATCCACGGCATATCGAATGGCCTTTACTGGAAATCCCGCATACATTTTTTGTCTGTTAAAGCGTTCTTCACCCGCAGCGAAAAGGACTTGACATTGGTCATCCATCACGGTGACATTGGCATCATGACCTGCGTGAACGGAGATATACCGAAGGTTATGAGACATACGGTCTCCTAATCCGTCGCGCATTGAATCATCGATTCCGCCGACAGGATCACATGATCCAGATCCCGATTCGAATCCACCACAGTCCCCGGCATGATCAATGAATGCGTTATTCTGATCGGATGTTTGACAGCAACATTTGCACCGATAACCGAATGATCGACACGCGTGCCCGGAACTAAAGCTGCGGTCGGGTCGATCAATTGACTGAGTCCATCATGCTGAAGCATTTTCAGGTTGCAGTCCAGAAGATCACAGGGCACGGTGACATTCATATCCCAGTCCACCACTTCCGCCGGAAACACAGGATATCCATCATCAATCAGAATCTGAATGGCGGTCGTAATCTCATATTCATCGCGCATGGCTGTCCGGGGTGTCCGGCGAATGGCATCAAAGATCGGCAGATCGAATAAATAAATCCCGCACCCTTTAAGGTTATCTTTTACATATCGGGGTTTTTCCACGACCCGGATGATCCGGCCGTCCGGATGAAGTGTCACTGCAAAGTTACGCCGGACATACTCGGGATGAAGCTCCTGTTTCACAGCCAATACGCCGGATGCATGATGTTGCTCAAACAGTTTGAGCATCTGGTCCAGATGCCGGGGAACGAAAAAGATATCGCCCAGAAACAGCAGGATGGGTCCATCGACCTCTTCTTCGAGTTGGTAAACGGCATGAGCGATTCCCAGGAGTTTCTCCTGGATGATATACCGGATGCGGATATTCATCGCTGCACCATTCCCGAATTCATCCATGATATGACGCCCCAGGTGCCCCACAACGATTAAAAATTCGCTGATACCAATCGCTTTCATGGATTCGATCTGGTGTTGAATAATCGATTTATTGCAGATCGGAAGCAGCGGTTTGGGCTGTTGAAAACTCAAGGGTCGAAGCCGGGCGCCTTCTCCCGCCGCCAATATGACACCATGGATATTGCTTCGGTTCATGGCTATAAACTCCTGATCACACCCGTTTGAAACAACCAGATTTTCAATCGAAGATACAATAAAAAGATGAACATCTTCCAGGATGTCCGGATGATTGCCAAACCCGATCTGCCGGCCTTTCGCGGGTAATGGTTCACGGGAGCTTCGCGGACGCTCAATCCCAGAAAATACGATTTCAGGACGATTTCCGTTGGGAGTTGGAATCCGGATGCTTCCAGGTGCATTTTCCGGATGACATCACCACGATACAGCTTCAATGCACAGTTCGTATCCTTGAATGGAATGGAGAACATCAGGCGAATCATCCGGTTCATGGCACGATCACCGAAGACTTTGATCCAGGAATCTTTTTTCTGTTTCCGGTATCCTGTCAGAATGTCAATCCCATCGGTGAATTGTGGAAGGAGTGATTCCAGGTCGGCGATATCGAACTGGCCGTCTGAATCCAGGGAGACAACAATATCTCCTGTTGATCGTTTCATCGCCCGAGCCAGCGCTGCACCATATCCTTGATTGGGTCGGTTCGTTTCTACGATCAATCCGGGGAATGTCTGAGCCAGGGTCAGAAGACGTGATGGCGTGTTGTCCGTCGATCCATCATCGGTTACAACGACTTGCGGATCATCGCAATAACGAGCGACGACCTCGAAACAACATCGGACAGTCGTTTCGATGTTTGCTTCTTCATTGAACGCTGGCATTACAACTGAGATCTGCATATCACTCCCTTTCTGCAAATAAAAACCAGGAATTGATATTAAATGGAATTATCCGGGAAGTGTCAAGCATCGCATTTCATTCACCCGAAAGATCTCCGGAAACAACGAAACAGCCGTTCCTATTGACAGATCAACACAATCAATAATATTCTCAAGCTGCGATGAATGAACCCAAGCCGCTTCTCACAGTCATCATACCAATTCTCAATGAGGCAGAGACGATTCTGACCATTGTCGACCGGGTGCAACGTGTGCCGATCGATCTGGAAATGATCATCGTCGATGACGGCTCCACAGATCAGACCCCAGCAATTCTCAGAACTATCGCATCGCCACTCATCACCATCCTCACCCATTCCGTCAATCAAGGAAAGGGCGCGGCCATCCGGACGGCTATTCCACATATTCGCGGGAAATACGCTGTCATTCAGGACGGGGACCTGGAATACGATCCCCAGGATTTTGTGAAAATGATTCAGGAGATGCAAAGCAGGGATCTCCCGGTTCTCTATGGTTCCCGGATCCTGTCGAACTCCAGGATGTCGTATCTGCGATACTGGATTGGGGGTCGTGGAGTGACACTTTTCGCAAATCTGCTCTACGGCAGCCGGCTGACGGATGAGCCCACCTGTTATAAAATGTTCGACAGTGATCTCCTGAAAACGCTTCCGCTTCAATGCATGGGGTTTGAATTCTGCCCGGAAGTCACCGGTTATATTCTGCGCCGAGGGATCCCGATCGCAGAGATCCCGATCAAATATCAACCACGCTCGATCGAAGAAGGCAAAAAGATTCGTTGGCAGGATGGCTTTATCGCGTTATGGGTATTATTGAAGATACGATTTTCACGACAGACGCCGCGATGAATCACAGTGATCGGTTTTTAAGGCTGTGGATACCATTGACTATTGATGGCAATGGTCTTGATAAATCGGGGAATGCTGATCTTACAGCTCCTGGCGTCCAAATTCAGAAGCCAGTTTTTCCTGAAGCTGCAACCAATAGCGATAATTTTCTGAAAGCCGGATGTAATCCTCCTCGGTATCGATATCCAAAGAGACACCTCCATATTGAACCGTAATCAGTTTGAACTGAGTCATAAACAACCGGCTGAAAATATCTTCCAGCCGAGCGGTACGGATGTATTGTCTCAGCCATTCCGCCGCTTTTTTATAATTGTTTCGATGAAGCATGGCGACTGTCTGAAGCATTAATGCTGTACGGGTGGTCTGATACCGGTTCTTCTGCAATACCAGTTTCCAGATCATGCTCAGAACATTCCCCCATTCCGTCATCTTTCGTATTCCAAAACTTTCCTGGATTAACTCCTTGTTTCCGATCCGATTTGGCTTGACCAGGATCAGATTGGCAGCACGAATCTTGGCTTCCCGAAGCCAGAGGTAGGGACGGATGATGCCGGGCCGGCCATTATCACCCGTGTAGAAATGCTCCAGTAATTCGGAGGTTGCGACACCAAAGATAAAATCTTCCTCACGAGCCGACGCACGATCCACAAAGTCACTGAGCGCCTGATGGGTCAACAATGGGAGGTCACATGCCGTAACGATGATTTTTTTATTGAATCGACACTCCCAGTCCCAAAAAAATTCAAAAAGCTCCGGTCTCTGAAAACAAATCCCCTGATCGGTATCGTGCAGAATATGCCCTGATGTCAGAAGCGTATTGACACTGATCCGGCCCATGAAAAACTCGCGGCGTTCATATCGTTGCCGAAACTCATCAAAGCGATGTTCCATCACACTCAATACAGCCCGTTCACTCAATGCCGTGGAATGGTCTTTCGCCATCTGAGCGGCAATGGCAGCATACACAGCATAGAATACATACAATTGCGCTTCGTTCCGGATGGGAAGATGGCCGCCGAGGAGCAATGTATTGATTTCCCGATTAAACGGGAGATTGTTGCCATCCGGAAAGGTTGCCAGAAATCCATTCCAGACGTTTTCCAGCATCCTGCTTCGTTGCTGAACGATTCGAAGCCGGTGATCGGAATCGATCAGTGGCTTCAACATGATCTCCAGTTCTTCCCTGGGACCGACCACGATGATTTTATGGATTTGAGGAGTCTGAAGCACCTGTTCGGTAACATGCGTGATCAATGATTTCCCTTCCAGTTCCAAAAAGGCTTTATTCTTATCCCGTATCAATCGTTTACTGGATCGGTGGGTTCCAGCAAGTATCACCGCATCGATTTTTTCCTGCATCATTTATCCTCCCTTACCATAGATTCAACGCTTCATTCGTGAGTCCAGCCAACTCCAGTAGCTCGCCTGTCAGATATAGCGATCCCGTGATCACCAGCAATTCCGGTTTCGGTGTCAATTTGGAGGCCAGAACCAGTGCTTCCTGGAGATTCTCCGCTGTTGTAATCTGGCTGTGATAGTTGCTGGCCACCTCTTTCAAGGTTTGGAGATCCATAGATCTGCTGTTTTGATATCGGGTGAGTATGAAAGCCGAAGCAATGGGTGCGATTTTCGTCAATATCCCCCGTACATCTTTATTTGAAGGAACCCCGAGTATGATCGTTGGCTTGACTCCGGGGAAAAAACGGATCAGTTCTTTGACCAGCCGACTCATAGCAGCAGGATTATGTGCCCCGTCCACTAACACCCGGCCATGAAAACTCCCCGGAAACCATTCTCCGAGATTCAGGAAATGCAGTCTTCCCGGCCATCGGGTATTGATCAATCCCTTACGTATCAACGATTCGTCCCAGATGATCCGATCTTGTTTATGGAGCTCATATAATGCAATTATCGCATGAATTGCATTTTCGATCTGAATCATCCCTGGGAGTTTGATCTCCAGATCATGCAGTTCGACGCCTCCACGAATCCGCACCGTGAAGATGGATCCTTCGGGAGTGACCCGGCTGATCCGATACCGTGTCATGTCAGTCACGGAAATCACCGGAATATCTTTATTTTCAACGAATTTCCGGATGCATTTCCATGCCGTCGGCGATTGTTTCGCGATGACGGCCGGGATGTTCTCCCGTAATATTCCGGTTTTCTCAAGAACAATCCCGGAAATAGTATTTCCAAGACTCTCCATGTGATCCTTGCTGATCGGGGTTATCAGAGAAACAGATGGATTTATCACATTGGTACAGTCCAACCGGCCACCCATCCCGACTTCAAAAACAGCCCAATCCAGATTGAGGGAATGAAAATACAGGAATGCGATCGCGGTCAGCAGTTCAAAAGTGGTTCGGTATCCATCTGCTGCTATCCGGTCAGAACAGCCAAGTGTCTCGGATATTTTTTGCGTCCACCGGACAAAGTCCTGTTCGGAGATGGCTTTGCCATTTACCCGCATGCGTTCACGAATATTCACGAGATGGGGTGATGTATATAAACCGGTCTGATACCCCAACGCCTGCAGCATTGAAGCGGTAAAAGCAGATGTGGAACCTTTCCCTTTTGTTCCGGCAATATGGATTGATGGCAATCGTTCGTTCGGATCATCCAGCAGATGAAGGAATTCTCTGAAGTTTTCAAGATTATAGTGCCGACTGGTATAGGGAACACTCGTTTTTGTTTCGTAATTGATGAAATTATATAAAAATGTCTGAGCATCAGCGAAATTTTTTATATTCATAAATAGTTCCTCGAAAATCTCATCTCTGTATGGATGACCATGAACCTGTTTCTGACTTTTTCATGAGTTCACTTTGCTGTCATCCCCGATAAATGTCTGATCACAGACCGGATCAACTGAAAAATGGCATCTCTCATTATCACTTCCGTCCACTCTGTACTGATCATCGGCAGATGGATGAATCCACATGGTATGGATGGATCCAAGCGAAGGAGCATATTGAAATACAATGAATTACACACATACGTTCCTGCGGAATTCGAGATGATTGTTTTTATGCCACTGTTCACCAGTTCCGATTGTATCTGCTCCAATGGTAATCTTGAAAAAAAAGCATCCGGAGCATTCTTGCAGATACGTCGATTCCGAGCCAGGTCTCCGATTGCATCCGGTTCGATGGAATCTTCGATGTTGATGGCGATGCGCTCCAGTTTTATTGCATTCGTATTTGAATCAAGTCCCGTCATAATGACTGCGGCCGGCACATCGATATGATTGATCAATGTCGGAAACATTTTGCAGTCTGAATATGCGACGTTCAGGATCTGACCGGCAACGCGGTATGACGGTCCAATCTCTTTTCCGTTCAGGTGACGTGCGATGCGTTCTGATGGGTTCTCCGAAAAATGGAGAAAGGGTCGAAAACCTGTCAGAAGGATAATCCGTTTAGGAAATCCATTCGATTTCATCCGATTCATCCGATTCTTCATAACCCAAGTGATCTCTAGTTCAAGATATCGGTTGATTCTTCTTAAAAAACTCCCAGAGTGTGGATTTGGGAATATCGAGTGCACGAGCGGCCTGTCGGATATTGCCTTCCGCTTGATTCAGTGAGCAGGTAAACACTTCTGATCTGATCTGTTCCCACGTTTTGCCTTTGATGAATTCATGCATATCCGGTCGAGAGGAGTCGAGTGACGTTGCGGCTGACAGTGTGAGATTGATCGGGTTGCCGGAGATGATGCGGCTGAGGAGGGCATTTTCGAGTTGGCGGATATTTCCGGGCCAATCGTAAGCTATCCATTGCTTGATTTCAGAATCGCTCATCGGCAAAATCCCACTGCCTCCATGCCGGCGATAAAGGTGCTGAAGTAGCGCAAGGATATCGCTTTTTCGATTTCTCAATGGCGGGACATCCAAACGAACAACCGCGATACGGTAAAACAGATCTTCACGGAACAACCTCTGTGTAACGAGTTGCCGCAGATCCTTGTTCGTTGCGGCAATCACCCGAATATTCACGGGGTATTCCGTATATCCACCGACCGGTACAACGACTCGTTCCTGCAGCACACGGAGCAGCATCGGCTGAACATCCAGAGGCAACTCCGCGATTTCGTCCAGGAAAAGTGTTCCGCCATCTGCCGCACGGAATTTTCCAATACTTCGTTCAACACCAGTGGCAACCCCCTTCTCCACACCCATCAGTTCGCTGGCTGTAAGATTCGGAGACAGCAGGCCGCAATTCATGGCGATGAATGGACCAGCTGTCCGGTTCGACCATTGATGTAAACATCTCGCCACCACTTCTTTCCCGGTACCGGATTCGCCACAAATCAGGATAGCAGGATTGATCGTGGACTGGGCTATTTGCTGAGTCGTTTCCCAGAAAACTTTCATCTCCGGACTATCTCCCAAGACCGGTTCCGGACAATTGGCATCCTTTGCAGATACCGATGTCAATACAGCAAGTTTCGACTGGAGCTGTCTCATCTCCAGATTTTTCTCTATTGCATTGAGAAGCAGGGAATTTCGGATTGGCTTGCGCAAAAAATCCAGGGGCTTTTCACGAAATGCACCAATAGCCAGATCGATTTCTTCAGTTTGTGACACAACAATGATCCCGGCATCCGGCTGAAGTTTTTTCAGTTTTCGAATAAACTGAATACCATCCATTCCAGGCATCATGAGATCTGTGATATATAGATCGAAAGGCGCAACCTTCGCTTTCTCGAGTGCCACCTGAGCGCTGTCTGCCAACTCGAGATGATATATGTTTCTGAGACAAGTTGCATACTGGTTCCGAGCGGCAATATGGTCATCGATCGCCAGTATTCGAACGGATTTACGTGTTTCTTCCATCATTTTTCGGTAGCTCAATTCTAATCAGAGTACCTTTGCCCAGTTCCGACTCCGCTGTGATAGTGCCATGATGGCGGAGTATAATCGTTCGGGAGATAAATGCTCCCAGACCATTTCCATTCGGTTTTGTTGTGAACAAGGGAACCCAGATTGATGAGAGAGTTTCCGGAGACATTCCAGAACCCGTATCCTTAATGAATAACAGGATGGTTTGATCGGTCTCTGTGATTTGGATGTGAATCGTATCACCCGAGTCACATGCTTCGAACGCATTTTTTATCATGTTGATGATACATCTGCCTAACTGATTCGGATCTGCCTGGATAACGACAGCAGATTCCGGGATGTCTGTCAGAAGGTGGACACCGGAAGCCTCTGTTATCGGTTCTAAAAACGATAACTGCTCCCATATCAATTCCACCAGATTGATTGTCTGAAAGGAGGGGTGTATGCAGCCATCCCGAAGAGCCTGCACCAGTTCATCGATCTTCTCACTCGCCAGCTTCATGGAACAGATTTCTCCATGGTATTTCATCTCGATTTCGGGATCGTTTTTGAGATGATCGACGCTGATATCCAAAAACTGAAGGTAATTTCTCAGTTCATGAGCAATCATTCTGGGGAGTTGGACCCATTCTCCCTCCCTGAGCACAATATGGTCAGTCTGATCAACCGGTGGAAGCTTCATTTCCAAAAGGGTTTGACCAATCAGAATCGTTTCGCCGGGGAAAATGGCATGCTTTTTGATGAGACGGCCGTTGAGAAAGCTGCCATTTTCACTGTCCAGATCATTCCAGACCCACCATGGACCTTCCTGAAACAGAACAGCATGATGAAAAGAGACCAGCGGGTCTGATAAATGCAGACTGGAATGAGCATCAGTGCCTATTGTAACCGGATCGGACTTGAGGAGTATCTTCTTGTTGGCATCTGGACCTGTCATGACATTCAGCGAAAGGGGTGTATTTGACAGAAGCCGGAAGGCTATCGTTGAACTCGTTTTTCGCGATGGCATAAAATTGGCCATGGATGATCAATGACTATCCATTTCCCTGGAGCAATCCGGGAATGATCCCAATCGATTCATATTCCGGCGATGACCGCATTCTGAATCCGGATCGTCGGACTACCGGATGAGACGGGTAATGGAAACTGAGCTCCCTTTCCACAGCCGCCACCCGCGTCATGAATCAGGAAATCATTGCCGATGGCATCGATGTTCTTGAGAGTCTCGAACAGGTTCCCGGAGACAGTCACATTTTTCACCATCTCCTCAAGTTTGCCATCCCGGATCATGTATGCATGTCCAGCGGTGAAGGAGAACATCTCACCCCCTTGACCACCCATAGCGTCAACAGCATAAACACCGAGTTTGATATCTTTGATAATGTCCTCAAAGGGTGTATCCCCCTGTTCGATACATGTATTTCTCATCCGTGGAATCGGTGCATATTTGAAGCTCAGCGCTCTGCCATTCCCAGTTGCCTTCTCCCCCATCTTACCCGCTGTCTCCCGTGTATGCAGTCTCCCAACAAGAACACCTTCACGTATCAGATAGGTCCGTTCTGTCTGAACCCCTTCATCATCATACACCAAAGCGCCTCGGCAACCGATATCCACACCGGAGTCGTAGATATTCAGAATGCCGGACCCAAAGCTGCGACCAAGTTTCATTATTTTTGCAAGGCTTTCATTTTCATATACTTTCTCGCCTTCACTGGTATGGCCGAAAGATTCATGCACAAAAACACCCGCCAGTTTGGGATCAGCGACGACGGTATAGGTTCCACCCTTGATTCCCGGCGCATCCAATAAGGCTACTGCATTCTTGCACACCCGATCCAATTCCGATTCATGGTCAAGGATTACGTGGAAATCATTGGAGCTTCCGAATCCAACCGATGAAATCTGCGTCTGGCCATTTTTAACCGCGATTGGAGCAAGACCACCTCCGATATCAATATGTTCCTGTTCGATATATGAGCCTTCCGATGTAGCCAGCCACGTATGCGAATATTTGTCTGAATAGGAGACTGATGACATTAAGATGAGTGGATCGGAATTAAGAATCTGGTCATTATATCTTTTCAGAATATCAACTTTTGTGGCCAATGGGACATCCCTCGGATCGTGGATCACCTGGAGGGGAATGACAGTATCAACGATGGTGGCTTCTGCCAGAATGCTCTTTTCTTTTCCGACCAGTGTCGCCTGTTTTATGGCAGATCGAATAAAATATTCGATATCGGATTCTCCCAGACTATTGAACGTCGAGAATCCCCAACCTCCTTTATACAACGCACGAACACAACCACCTTTTTCAAATGACTGGCGCAATGTTTCTATGGTGTTACCTCGAAATCCGATCACTGAGGATTCCGATTCTTCCACTCGGATGTCCAGGTAATCAACATCACGCCCGAACTTGTGAATCAATGAGGTTAAAAACGATTTCATCTGACTCTCCTTTTTTTCATTCATAAAATGATCCGCTGAATGATTCTCACGGGAAATCCCTCGAACGTAGATCCTATCAAGTGGTTCTTTTCTGAGCAAACATTTTCCGATTATATCCTGTCAACGCCTTGACTTCCCAGTGAAAGACCACTAAAACCATTTCGTTTGTTCTGTTCGGAAGCCCGTCTGGTATGTGATGATGTTACCCCTTCGGTAAGAGGTGAGTGATTATGCAGGAAGACGCCATTGTATATAAAGGATATAAAGAAAACGCACTCCACCAGTTGAAGACGCTGGGTATTCGTGTCTGGTCAGATGTTGTTCTGGAAACTCGTCAGGGACGTTTTGAAGGCATCATCTTACCCCGATCAGAAACAGCGGATAGAGAACATATTGTTATCAAGCTGAAAAATGGATACAACATCGGTATCCGTGCAGACAACATCATCAGCGCGACAGAAGTCAATTTCAAGGAAGCGATTTACAAAATTCCGGAATCGGAATTTCCGTCCGATCCACGAAAACCTCATGTCACGCTTCTGGGGACAGGGGGTACGATTGCCAGCCGTCTGGATTATCGTACGGGAGCTGTCATCCCTGCATTCACTCCCGGTGAACTATATGGTGCGGTTCCTGAATTGGCCGATATCTGCAATCTCAAGACAGAGAAGCTGTTTGGCGTATTTTCTGAGAACATGGGTCCGGAACAATGGATCGGCACTGCCGAAGCCATCGGCAAAGAAATCCGGAACGGTGTCGATGGGATTGTCATCGGGCATGGAACAGATACCATGCATCACACAGCTTCTATTTTATCTTTTATGGTTCAGAACACGCCTGTCCCGATCATTCTGGTCGGATCGCAACGATCTTCCGACAGACCTTCTTCCGATGCAGCATTGAATCTCCGTCATGCTGTTTTTGCAGCCGCGCATGGTGATATTGCTGAGATCATGGTATGTATGTTTGGTCCCACTTCTGATCAATATGGCATCCTCCACCCCGGAACCCGGGTTCGGAAGATGCATTCCAGTTATCGATCGACATTTCGAACAATCGGTGATATACCCATGGCAATGGTCACAACGGAAAAAATTACACCCATTCGTAGTTCTTACAAGAAACGGCGAATGGATCGAAATGTCATTATCGATGCCGTGTTTGAACCGAGAGTTTCTATTGTCTATTATTATCCCAACATGCAACCGGACATAATCGATGCATTGGTCGAACATGGATATAAAGGCATTGTTATCGCTGGAACGGGCTTAGGTCATGTCAATAAGCCGTTGTATGCAGCGCTGAAACGAGCACATGATGCGGGTGTCGCTATTTTCATGACTGTTCAGACGTTATGGGGTTATGTTCAGATGTATGTGTATGAAACTGGCCGCGAAATGCTGCAATTGGGCGTTGTTCCTGCGGGGAATATGCTTCCGGAAGCCGCCTATGTGAAATTGGGTTGGGTTCTGGCTCATACGAGCAACCTGAACGAAGTCGGTGACATGATGTTAACCCCCATTGCTGATGAGATCACTGAACGAGAACCGTATAATGGATATCTGATCTTCCAGGGCGGCATTCCAGAGGTTGAAGCCTTCTTACAGCAAATCAAACGATAACTCTGACCGTTTTCGTAACTCATATCGAGAAAGGAAAACAAATCACGTATGAAGATCGGTATCATAGGAATGGGTTCAGTTGGAGCGACCATTGCCTACTCCATTGCCGTCGAAGGGATTGCTCATCAGCTCATCCTATGCGACAGGACAGAAGAAAAAGCGATCGGCGAAGCAATGGATCTCCAGCATTGCGCGTCATTTATTCCACCCGTCGATATCGAAGGCGGCGGAATCGGTATCTGCCGCAATATGGATATTGTAATCATCACAGCGGGAGTCAAGCGTCACGCCGGAGAACACCGGACCGACCTGATTCGCCGAAATCTGATCATATTCGAAGAGCTTGCACACATTCTTCCCGCTGAAAATCCAAACGCGATCTTCATTGTCGTCTCAAATCCGGTGGATCTGTTGACCTTATTTTTGCTCCGGAAATCAGGACTTCCCAAAAATCAGATCATCGGTTCCGGGACCCTCCTCGATACCAGCCGGTTCCGTCACCTGCTTTCAAATACATTTCATGTCGATCCAAGAAATATTCACGCCTATATCATCGGAGAGCATGGTCCTGGATCCGTTCCACTCTGGAGCCATGCCTATGTTGGTGCTGTTCCGATGGACGAATATGCACGGCAACTCAATCTCACTTTCAGTGCAGACGATAAGGATCAGATACTCAATGATGTATTGAAAGCGGGTCAGAATGTGATCGAGCGGAAGGGAGCGACCTATTACGGTATTGCTCAAACAGTGATACGAATATTGACAGCCATCCAACGCGACGAATCCAGTGTGTTAACCGTATCGACGGATACTCAGGGGTTTGGAGGTATCACAGATATCGCTCTGAGTCTGCCCATGATTGTTGGAAGAAAAGGAATCGAACACAGTGCTGTGCCACCATTGACCAGTCAGGAAATGGCATTATTCCAGACCGCTGCCCGATCGATACAAAATCTGGCGCGCGAACTTGCAATTTAAGAAATTTCTTTTAACATGCAGCAAATCACTGCACCATCAATTCAGAATATCTCCAGTCATCGAAAAACGGACATGGACCGGACGTGATATGCGACAAATCCGTTCCAATATCACTCAGGATAACTGCTCTGCTCCACTGGTGTTCATATCAATCTTCCCCGACAGATCCACACCCGCTAGTTTCCCCCGCAATCGTTTCATCGCGGTTCCCATTACAAAGCGTTTTCTCGCTTCAGTTCCCGGAAAAGGTTTGACCGGTTGAATATTGAGCGCTTTCTGTACGATGTCATCGATGTCCGCATCCATCACTGGCTGAATATCGAGCTTTTTAAGAATCTGTCGGCATTTCAGTTTTGGAAAGCTCATCCAATATATCAGAATGGGGGTCATGGCTTCCCGGAAGAACAATCCACTCTCATAGCATTTGAAAAAATCCATGAAATGTTCATCCGTCAGGGCGTTTACCGGCAATCCCTTCCGGATGTAGCTTTTTATCCGTTGACCAAACAGTTCTCCAGCGAGCTTCGCACAGGCAGGAAATGTGAGACTCACCCGCTGATAAATGTCCAGATAATCAGATAACGCGAGTTCTTTTACTGCGTCTTCCGGTAGTCCAGCCTGACGAAAGCGGTCCTCCAGATTCCATGGCGCTTCGGGAAGAGCTTTTTTGATCTCATTGACGCGGGGGGCATGAATCGCGAGTGGCGGGTGATCGGTATCCGGATACATACGATCAGGTCCAGGTAATATCCGCTCAAAATCATTTGTGCCATTATCCCTCGCCTGACGAGTTTCGGATGGAACTCCTCGGGTCGCTTCCCGGGCTCGTATGATCACTTCAGAGACAGCAGTTTCCACATCCTCGGGTTTGCCAAAAACGAGCAACACAGCATCGTGGTGGGTTGCATCCAGGCGATTCCGAATTCGTCTCCAGATGCCATCACGTATTCCTTCCGAGCCGGCACTGTCGTGATAGAGCAGGTTGGGGACAGTATCGATACAAGCAATAACCCGGACTCTCCCTGAAAATTCATCAGCGAATACAACTCCTTGCTGAGTTGTTCGCGATAAAAGCCCGCCAAAACCTTTAAGCCGGATGGCTTCAATCCGGTCCACATTATCCAGAAGCTTATTCGTGACTCCGCGTAACATCCGAGTGACATCAACATGGCGGTTTCCAATGGTTTCTTCTGAAATTCCCCTCAAGCGCAATTCATCCCTTATTTTTAGCAGATTATATTGCCGATATGCTTCATTCTCGACCAGCTTTGGAATCAGAGAGATCCGGGGAACTCCCTTGATTTCGATGCGTGTACCGCCTTCGATGGAGACGTTAACGTCCTGCCTGACAGAGCCAGGGCCTCTGCGAACTTTGCCGGTCCGCCAGAGTGCTCGCCGGATCATTTCAGCTCCTTGACCGACTTCCTGGGGTGTCTGAAAGTCGGGAGCAGTCACTACTTCTACCAGCGGGATACCCAGGCGATCGGCTTTGAAGGTAATTCGATGTCCGACATCGGAGACTTCCCTGCAAGAATCTTCTTCAAGACCCAGATGGAATAATCGGATGATCCTGCCATGCATGGGAAAAGTGCCATTTACTCCAATAATTGCAGTCCGCTGAAATCCAGTCGGAATGGAACCATCCAGGTATTGTTTCCGGCTCACATGGAGTTCATCAACGAGGCTCATACCAAACATCAAAGCAATTTCAATGGCGTAGTCCAGTGCTTGTTGATTGATTAAAAAAGGAGGTGTGTCATCCATTTCATATGTGCAGTTCAAATCCCCAAAAATACGGTAAATGACTTCTTTTTTTGTCTTAAACTCCATCAGCGCCGTGCCATCATATTCTCCGAGTTCACTCAGCGTAGGTCTCATATGTCGCAAGACCTCGACATCAAAAGCACGGTTAGTTAACTTTACGGGGCATCGGCAGAAGAGTTTTTTCTCTGTGTCCAATTGATGATGTACTTCCAGACCGGATTTAAATCCAAGAGCACGATAATCCAAATTCATTCTTTCCCTCCTGATAACAGAAAAATGCCCGGCGTGCGAATTGTCAGCCGGGCATCTATATCCAACGCGTGTATTAGCTGATTTTTTCGATTTCTATGAATCCGTATTTGGATTGTCCTTTTTTATCAACTTCACCGTCAACAGGGAATTTCAATTTGAACTTACCTTCATTCATCCCCGTACCCGCTTCGATGATAAAGCGTTTCGTATATGTTTTTCTTGTCACTGGATTATAAATATTAAAAGCCAGTTCATTCGGTGTTATTTCATACGTTACATTATTGGAATCATAGGACTCATCGAAACCGATTGGCTTTAATTCCTCCGGATCATTGATCTGCATTACCATCGAAAAATTCGCGATATCGGTGGTTTCGTCGAGGGAGTGGTTCATCTTCAGCATGATTTTTTCTCCATTCAGCCCGGCATCCCAGGTATCCTGACTGTCCATGATTTCCCAGTTGCCATACCACTCCAGACGCTGAAGCGTGTTTTCGATATATCCTTTCAGGTCAGGATTCTCAATGGATTTTGCAGCAAACTCCTTCAGCTTAATCAACGCCAGTTCATCATCGAGGACATAGGCAGCTCGAATAAATAACTTCATATCGTTTATGTCTGTTATCTGAGCATTTAATACTTTTGAGAGAATGTATTCAGCATCATCGGGAACATCGAAATCTAAAAAAGCCTTGAGAACGGTATTAAATGTTCCCGGTTTCCCTGCATCCAGGACCTTACGGAAGCGTGGCAAAAGTTCTTCATTCCATTCACGGTAACTGGACAATGAATGAACCAAAGCATTCACCCAGTTCATATCTACATCGGATTTTTGGAGTTCCTGATCCAAAAATTCGACTAACGGCTTGTATTCTTTCAATGTTAGTACGCGTTCATCAGCTAAAACCCATAATGCTTTATATCGTTCGTCCGGGAAACGTCCTTTCGCCCAACCCTGATCCATTACGATATCCATCATCATTTTTTTGGCTTGAACACGGTGATCCAGTTTCACAAGAGCGAAATACGCGGAATCCCAATAACTCCCCGGTGTGACCGATGGTACCGGTCGATACGTTCCGGTGCTCAAACTTCCGAAGTATGCAATCAATAGCTCCCGGGAATAAAGCCCATCCATCGCATAGCTATCGACAACAATCCGGGCTTTCTGGCGAGTGGGGAAATAGCTATATCCTGAAGAAAAAACCGACTCTTTCAGACAAGGTGGTAATCCCCGCCACCATGTCAATTTACACAGAAATTCCCCCAAATCCGTTTCTTCCGGGAATCCTTCAAACGGCGACATGTTTTCCATCGACTGTGCATACGCACCATTCAAACTTATCAAAATAAACATCAACGCGAGAATAATCTGGTCTTTTGTCATTACAGCTCAACCTCCTTAACGCAGATGCCACGAACGTCCTCCCATTAGTACACCAAAGATGAATGTAAAGCAAGCTGATACACAGTTTCAGATGGGGCATGATTCGCATAAAATATTCCACATAACGCCATTCTATGCAAGAGATTCGATCGCGTTTATAAAATGAAACACAAGGAATTCACAATTTTCAAAAAATCCTTGACAACCCTCAACGGCAAATATATATTGTATTAGTAGAATAGGACAATCGCTTTGAAGTATCATAAATTCAACAAGATAATTGAACAAAAATCAGCTTTTAACAGGAGCAGTAATTCGAAAAGGGGGTGACAATGTTTTTAAAAGTAGATCCAAAATCAGGCATCCCGATCTATATTCAGATAATTGACCAGATCAAATCACAAATCGCATCGGGTCGTTTAAAGGTTGGAGATCGTATACCAACGGTTCGCGAACTGGCGATCGAACTGCAAATCAATCCAAACACCGTAGCGAAATCATACCGGGAACTGGAGAGACAGGAGTTATTAAAAGCCCGGCCGGGCCAAGGCAGTTATATCTCCAGCGGTGATACCGGATTACAATTCGCTCATCGCAAATCAATTGTTGAACGGATGATGGAGCAGCCTATTGTACAAGCTTATCACCTTCAACTCACCCGTACACAGACATCAGATATTTTTATGACAAAACTGGAAGAGATTTATGGACAGATCAACAATAACCAGGAATCAGAGGAGATCAACAATGAGTAACTATGTCATTGAAACGGACGGTCTCAGAAAAAAATTCAAGAAAACAGATGTTCTGTCAGGAATATCATTACAGATGGAACAGAATCAGATTCTGGCTCTGCTTGGCCCCAATGGTGTCGGGAAAACAACCTTGATTCGAATCCTTCTGGATATGCTTCAATCCGATGGCGGACAATCCTATGTGTTTGGATTGAAATCCAATAAAAACGGAACTGCCATACGGGCTCAGGTCGGTTATGTTGCAGAACGTCCTCGGATGATCGAATGGATGTCGATTTCTCAGATCATGAAATTCGTTCAAGGGTTTTATGCCACATGGGATCATAGCTACGCGTTGGATCTGATGAAACGTTTGAATCTGTCCCCTTCGTCACGTATTCGCCAGCTTTCCAGAGGTCAGGAAGCGAAATTAGCTTTATTACTCGCACTAGCACATCGCCCCAAATTGATCATCCTGGATGATGCCCTTTCGGGGATCGATCCCGCTGCACGCAAGGATATTTTTTCGGGACTTATCTCCCATATTGAAACGTCAGAAACATCCATATTTATGACGACTCATAGTATCAATGAGATCGAAGGGTTTGCAGATCAACTGGCTATTCTCAAGGATGGTCGAATCCTGGCAAATGAATCCATTGAAAAACTAAAGCAACACTTTAAAAAAATCATCGTATGGCATCATAATTCTCTTCCAAAGCCGCTAAGTAATCTAAAAATTCACTCAACGCATGAGCATCAACAATATACAGTATACATAACTGATTGCTATGAGCCAGCTTATCGGGATGAATGGGTGGCTGCTGGAAACATAGAGATTGTTGATATGCCGCTTGAAGAAATTTATCTGTCGATTGCACATTAAGGCGAATAACGGAGAACAAGTGTATGAAAACGATGTTTTTCAAGGAATTACATGAACAAAGAAGTTTACTGGTTATCTCAACAATACTGATTCTGATAATAACGATTATACATTCGATCAATCATCATAAGAATGAAACAATATCCATGGACCACTTGATGACCCCAATTGCATTCATCTGGATGTTTGTAGCGGGGGGCGCAGTCACTATCGCATTATCGACCGAAAGAGATCGTGACAGCAATTATTTTATTGATTCTCTTCCCATTGCATCTCACACGATCTGTTGGATCAAGCTCACAGTTGCGGTAATAACTCTGATCATTTCAATCGCTATTTCGCTATTTTTGTTCTTCTGTTTCGGATTTACAGACTTTTTTACCGATCCAGAAGATATGTCTTTACTCGTTAACTATATCGTGCTGTGCCTGTGTTGTACGATGTTTTCAACATCGATCTGCCGATATGGATTTACAGCGATGCTTCTCGGAATACTGCTTCCTGCTTCATTATGTCTGATCTTCAACTTGATTCGCGTATTTTGGTTGTGGTTTTTACCTTCACCAATCGGATATGTGCTGATACTAGAATTCGGGTTAGTGGTGATATCTATCTATAGAATCACACGGATCAGCAGAGGATTTCCATCCAGCAACTTCATTACAACAATTGGAGTTCTCAGTCTCGTGATGATAATCGCGATTATGATGAGAATCGAGTATGAAAATGATTTTTATCAGACTCCCCCTTTATCTGATGCTAATAAACTAATCATACTCCCAGATCAGCAAGCCATCATCTACAATGCATCTGTATCAGGGACCTCCGTTCTGTCGAATCGGCTGAATCCGTATTATCAGTTTGATCTTACAACCGGTAATACCGAACGGATCTCTAAACGATTCCAGATCGCTTCTCAGTTCAGAAACGGATCACCTTCCGGGCGGTTTATTTTTTTTCGTAACAATCGAAATCTGCTTGGTTCATTTAACTTCCTGGAATATGAAAAAAATTCACGAACAGAAGAGGATTTTTCTCGCCAATCCATTCTACTTCGGACGGATTCAACCTGTTCGGCTGCAGATGATGTCATTTATAACGAAGGAAACCCAGAAGTATTGGACATTAAGACTCGGACATTTTTTCCACTGGATACCGATGAAGAGGAGCCAATTCAGTATATCGGATGGCATCCGATCAATGACCAATTGATCGGTATCTATAAATCTGACACTCACACTACCGCACTAGGGCTCTTTTCACCATCCGGGGGACGATTGGAACGAGAGCTTGAAAATCCTCTGACCTCGATATGTTCCATCTCCCAGGATGGTCGACACCTGATAAAATACGAAATGATTACTGGACAATCAGCCAGTGGAACCAAAGCTCTTCGATACTTTTATAAAACAATCGGTGATCAAACCTGGCAATCGGTCTCTGCCAGAGATGATATCCCGCTGATGTCACCGGATCATAAATGGGAGTTCCACAGCAATGCAGACATCCATGGTGAGTTACGAACACTCATCATGAAAACACCCGATAATCAGGAAATTCCGTTGGGAGTAACCCGAACAGATAAAATATTTCCGTTCTGGGCAACGGACAACAATCGGTTCGTTTTCGTCCGGCATCAAAATGAGGAATGGGCAGAGATCGGTGTTTTTGAGACCCAGGAGCGATTACTGGTTTCTTTTCCATTTAAAATCAACGATTCAGTAGTGGCGATCAATCAGGTCAACTATCTTGATATCACAAACGATGCCCGGTATGTTGCATTCAGCTATCGAAGATCTGACTCCGACATTGTCATTTTTGACTTGAGTAATGGTAGTACTCAGATCATTGCCTCCGGTGTCCGGCCTCTGGGATGGATGAATTCCCAGACATACCTGTATCTCGACAGAGCAGGGCTCCACGCATGGTCAGCAACGACACAGCAATCCTCTATGATACCCCAACTTCTTTAAATATGAGAGGTTTCCTATGAATCTATTAATCAAAGAATTGAGAGAATGTATACCCATTAGTTTCATATATCTGTCTGTCATTATATTTACGGTCCTTTTTTCAGGTGTGCTATCGATCCGATCCGGTCTGATCAACAGCTCTGTTTTTTATTCCGCATCCTTCATTATCACAATGGGAATTTCTGCAACATTGGGAGCTGTTACGATTGGTCATGACAGGCAGCATGGATCTATCTCTTTTCTGGATTCACTGCCCATAGAACGAACTCGCTTATACATCTATAAAACCTTTATCACCTTATTTATTACAGTATTATTCACGATAAGCCTATACACTTGGTTGCCCATCACGGGAAACACGCAATTCTGGTCTCTCATTCTCCTTTCCTACGGTCTGGGAAATTTTTTAGGATTATCTTTCCCATCCGTAGCAATGGCAGGGACGCTGGGATTTTCGATAAGCATGATCGGTTTCCCATTGGTTCAGCTCATCGAACAGAATTACATTGATTGCGGAATGGATCTTCGTTTTCTTCTAAACATGATCATCATTACCGGTACGATCCTAATTCTGGTTTCTTCATTTTTATTGGAATATAACAAGATCGTTCCCCGTTAGCCAATCCGTAATGCTTGTTGATTTCCCGAATAACGAATGGAACAGCATTGAAATACTATCGTCTGTTTATTATCATATGAGCATTGATTCGTTTGATTAACCCGAAACCGATCCGGTTCTCACATGATGAAAGGTTTAACGATGTCAGTTCAGATTCTTTTAAAAATGATCATTATTACAGCCATATTATCAATTATGACAGGCTGCTTTGCCGGTCCGGATTCCCAATGGCGACGTGAACCACCCAAAAATCCAGAACCTCCTCAAGCCGGTTTTTTAGCTGGATTATGGCATGGTTTTATTTCTGTCGTTGCTTTGGTTTTTGGCATCATCAGTGATATCCAAATCTATGAGACCAATAATACCGGGTGGTGGTACGATTTCGGATTCCTCATCGGTGCGGGTGCATTTTCAGGTGGAGGAATTAAAATCACTCAGCATCGGAAAAAATAACAATTGACAAATAAGTGATTAATCAGTCGTCATCCGGGTGATCAATGTAAAACCTGGCGAACACGGGTCGATGGTCGGAAATTCGTTTTCGAGCCTCCTCGTACTCGTCCCAACTCATATAACCATCCTTATTTTTGTCATATTGTTTCTCCCATTCTAATATCTGAACATACTCGATTCCGGCAAATTCCTGACAAAAGTTAGGAGATTTATTAAATATGATATGGTCATACATGTTTTGATTGGTGATGCTGGTTGGGACCGCCTTCTCCAGGCTGACAGACATCATTTCATGTCGATTCAGCAGATCATAAAAAGCATGATGGGAGCTATGCGGCGGTGGGAAAGAGAATCGATAATACATATTCGGCTCATTGAAATCCCCAACCATGATCAAATCGAGTTCGTTATCCTTTCTGTGACAGAGCCAGTCATCCAGCAATTTGATCTCGACACCTCGTGAGTGGGGATAGGTCTTTTTGGACCCATCCCAAAAGAGATGAACAACGAGGATATGGAAGTCAAAATAGCCGGCTTTGAATTTCCCGATAAACGGCCGTCGGCCAAGTTCCAAATCCTCCACGAAACTCGCCGGTTCCTGTAGTTGAACCGGTTCACGCCAGATAAATCCGAATCGTTCATGTGTGGTTACATCAGATACTGCCCACTGATATTGGTCGCCCATGGCTCGTGCGAGATTTTCAACACCTTTCCCTGTTTCATATACTTCCTGGATTGCCAGAAGATCCGATCCGGCACAGATGTCAGCTAATGCTTCTATTCTATCGGGATCATCCACTTCTCCAAGTTTTTGCATGTTAAAAGTGCCGACCGTGATCATGTTTTCAGATTTCGAGACATCTGCTAGACAGATCCCAATCACTGACATCAGCAATATCATCACAAAAAAAATCTGAACCATAAAATGTCCTCCATAGAATTTCTTGAAAATATACAACTCTGTCTCCATGTTCATTATCCGGATGGTTTCATATAAAATCCATCCATTCTGATAGCATTCCGATAATACTGGAGGTCCAGAAGGGTTTCAGATATACTGGTTGACGAGAATTCAACCGAGTAATGCATTTCAGGAGGGGGAAAAATGAAATCGCTTATGATGCTAATTGGGATAATTCAGTTTGTATTCCTGTTCGCAAGCTCTTTTTGTCACGGATCTGTCGTTTATCAGGAAAATTTTGATGATGGCGTTGCCAGTTCTCAAACGGGTCCGCCACAAGTCTGCTGGGGCAACAATCCCTATCTTCCAGATTCTCAAAATACGCCATTGTGTATGTCCGGCAGAACGTTGCGGACAAACACATACTCTGAAGATCCATTCATCATGATCGATTTACGCAATTGTTCGGGAACTTCGACGCTCAACTTCACCTATTATCAGTTCGCCAATGCAAATGTTGCTGTAAAACGGGGAACTTCCACGAGTGTCAACTGCACAACTGCACCATCCTTGACTACATACACGACGATCATCAGCACTGGCTCCTGTAACACGTTGGCAGTTCCATTGACATCTGGAAGCATCAATTATGTGATGTGGGACCACCCCACAGGGAACTCTAATGCACTCTGGATCGATTTTCTCAATGTCGATTCGACCTGTTCCGGGGGTTCCTCCTGCCTGACAAGCTTTCAGAGTAACTTTGGATCCATGTTTCAAAGCGGAACGATCTGTTCCATTTTCCCGGCCTTATGGGACCAATGTGAAGGAAATGGTCCATATATTACATCTGCGAGTCCCTGCGGTGGAACGGGGGATTACGCCATGGCGCTTGGAACAGGATATCCCTATTCCAAGGCTCGGACAGTTTGTATCAGTTTATCGGGGGCTTCCAATCCCGTTCTTCGCTATTCCTATTCATGGACCGGATTCGCTTCTTTATCACCGATCATCGAGATCAGTACGAATGATGGAACATCCTGGTCAACACTGGTAAGCTCACATGCCAACTCCGGCGGACAATGTCTGCAAAATTGTGTATCCCTGACCAGCTACATCGGACAGGATATACGGCTTCGATTTTCCTCCCGTTCTTCCAGTACGTCAGACAGCGCACTGTTTGATGATATCTCGGTTCTGCCCAATGACACACCGTGCCAACCCACACCAACCAATACACCAACACAAACACCAACAAACACCCAGACACCGACTCCCATTCCAACAAGCACACCTACCAGCACACCTACAAATACGCCCACTCCGATCCCGACCGATACACCAACGAATACTCCCACAGAGATTCCTACGGACACGCCCACTCAAATTCCAACCAATACACTGACTCCCATTCCAACCAATACGCAGACGAACACGCCAACCGAAACCCCGACAGATACCCCCACTGATATCCCGACAGATACGCCGACGAACACACCAACGGAGATCCCCACGGACACCCCGACTCCCATTCCAACCAATACACCGACGAACACGCCAACGGAGATCCCTACAGACACGCCCACTCAAATTCCAACCAATACGCCGACGAACACGCCAACGGAGATCCCTACGGACACCCCGACTCCCATTCCAACCAATACGCCGACGAACACGCCAACGGAGATCCCCACGGACACCCCGACTCCCATTCCAACCAATACGCCGACGAACACGCCAACCGAAACCCCGACAGATACGCCGACGAACACGCCAACGGAGATCCCTACGGACACACCCACTCAAATTCCAACCATTACTCCAACACCCATTTGTATGCATACGGGAGATGTGAATGGCGACGGAGTGGTCAGCTCGGGTGACAGTCAGGTCGCATTTTATATTTCACTGGGTTCTTATCAATCCACGTATGAGGAATACTGCGCAGCGGATTGTGATGGAAACGGGATTGTTTCATCCGGTGACGCTCAGCTCATTTTTTATTATGCACTGGGAGCCGGCAGTGGCTGTTCTGATCCATTGTGAACTATCGGTCAAATGACACTGGTATGTCGAGAATAATATCAGCGGGTTCTCCATTCAGAGTTCCTGGCTGAAATGTCCATGTTTTGATGAGATTCATCGCAGCCTGATCGAAGTCGGGATCTCCCTGATTCATCACCGTGACACTCCCGACTTTTCCATCTTTTAAAATAACTGCTTGCACGATAACTTTTACGGGCAAGGTTACATTACCCAAAACCGCAGGAATATCGGGTGTGGAAGATGTCAAAATTTCGGGCGGTATAATACCTCGTCGAGAAGCCAGATAGGGTCCCTGATCCGTCTCTGACCCAATGTTTCCATTCGATTGAATACTCCGGTCCTGCAATGGTGGGACAGGTTTTTTCTGTGACGCTGCCGGATCCACTCTTTTCGATTTATCGTTATAAAAATGTAAATTCTGGACGATTCCAGTGGCTTGTCGAATCGTGGATCGTATCGATTTCCGGCAAGTATCACGATATGGATTGGGGATGATACAGAATCCACCTGAAACTCCTAACATCACAGCAAGGCCGATGGACAGTAGATTCAGCCACCGTTTTTGAGTTTGTTTCTTATTGGGTAAGTTATATGCGTCCCGTCTCGGTTTCCGTTTGATTGGCGTCGGAGGTGTCCAATGGGAACTGGGTATCTGTTTTGAATGCTTCACCTGTTCCGCGGTGAAGGTTGCGAATGGTTCTTCCAGTTCCAGATTCAATGTGGCGTTTTTGGAGGATGATTGGGGAGGCGTTCCGGAGCTGGTGGCAACGCTCTTTATGGATGTCTCAGTGGGAAATGTTTTCGGTTTTTGAAGATTTCTATTGTGATTATTTGTATGTGAGGGATCAGAACCATCCGATTTGAGGGGTTGATCTTTTGTTGAATCCGTTTGATGTGCGTTTTCATGGGAAAATTTTTCACCATGACGATGGTCATCGGTACTCACAGCCTGTTGAAGGGCCAGGCTGAAAGAGATGACATCCGGAAATCGGTTGAATGGTTCTCGAGCGAGAGCTTTATCAATTACCTGTTCCAATTCATCTGTAAATGTTAATTCGGGATTTGCCTCATTCAATCTGGGCGGATTGTTATGAACACGAATCGTTAAAAGCTCGAGATTTGTTGACCCCTGGAAGACCGGAACACCGGTCAATGCTTCAAAAAGGATCAACGCCAGTGAATACTGATCGCTTCGTGGATCAATCGGATCTCCAACGGCTTGTTCGGGGGAGCAGTATTGAGGTTTGCCAATAAAAACACCGGGATTGGTAAGATTACTGGAGGACGAACTTTCTGAGCCATCGGAAACGCGAGGCTCTGTTTTTGCAATTCCAAAATCAATGATCTTTATTGTTTCTGAACCATCTGTTGCTGTCTGGAGCATAATGTTATCGGGAGACAAATCCCGATGAACGATTCCCTGGCCATGAGCGTGTGCTAAACCGGTGCATGCCTGACGGACGAATTTCACCGCTCGCTCAACATTCATAATCCCGGTGTATTGAAGTACATCACTGAGGCTGTCTCCCTTCACAAACTCCATGACAAGAAACAGATGGTTATTCTCTTCAAAAAACTCATAAACCTGAGTCAGATAGGGATTACTCAACCGGGCGAGAATCTGAGCTTCTTTTTCAAATCTGGCTTTGAATTGAACATTTGAAGCCAGTTCCGGAGGCAGGATCTTGATCGCACGGTCGGCCTTCAGACGTGTGTGAAAGGCTTTATAGACCGCTCCCATGCCACCGCAACCCAAAACCTCCTGGAACACATACTCCCGGACTCGCCGTTTCAGGAAATATTCCGTATCTATCCTGGGTTTTCCATTCATTTTAAGGCAGTCATCCTTCTGTTAACACTGAACCCCACCTGCTATTCATAACCCCACTCGACCATATCATATGATCCGAAAATATTCCCTTCCGGATCCACCAGTGCGGCCCAGAATTTCAGATTCCTGGCAGATCCCTGAACCTGAGGCCATTCAAATTCGATGACTGACTCACCCGTGATGGCGGCTCCGGCTTCCAACGTTCGAACCTTGAAGGTTACATCTTCTGTCCAATCCGGCCAGAACCAAAACTGACCATAGACGTCCAAGGCGATAAATTCAGTCACAACAATTTCCGTTCCCGTATTATACAGGTTTGCAGTACAGATGAAGTTATCACCGGTATGAAACATCTCATGACTCAACTGCAGGTCGATCCCGCTCATTGCCGGAGTTGGGGTTGCGGTTGGCGTAGGAATAGGAGTCGGGGTGCTTGCAGGTGCGAGATAATAGTCATCGATTCTCCGTGACATTGAATTCAGAACGATACCCTGACCGGAATCATAATTTTTAATTTCATGATAGGCCAGTGTTTGAGCTTCAGGTGCATAATTGCCAAGAAGCATCGTATCGGTTGAAGCTTCATCACCGATGATTACATACGTCATCATATCCTGGAACATTTCTTGGTTGGGAACAGACATAGCAAAATTGAATGATTGCTCCATATCGAAATCATCTTCCTGATACATCGGTCCCATTCCGATATCCACATCAAAGATGTAATGTCCATAAATGAAAAAGGATACATCCTGTGTCCATTCATCGCCGACATCCAAGGGGAAGTTCATCAGATCTTCTGGTGGTTCATATTCCTCATTCATATCCAGGACTGCTGTTCCAACCTGGCTCCATGCTGCCGATGGCATGTCCGCCCAGAGTTCTCCCTCCAGATGTCGTGAAAAATATACTGTCCCCAATGTTGCCGTATCAACCCACCACTCTCCCGTGATCGTTGCATTCCGGATTTCAGCAGGGATTTCCAACGTATAATAGGTCACCGTACCGGATCCGGATGCTGACGCTGAATACGTCAGCCGATACACCTCATATGTTGCCATCGTACCATGTGACAAGGTCTTCTGCTCAGTGCTGACAAGTGAATACTGGGTATTATCATCGGCAATATCGAAACTCGCACTGATCCCCTGTGCTTCGATGGTGATATCCATATCGACAATCGATGTGAATTTCCACCATGAACCGAGAGTCCATGATGGCAATGTCTCTGCAGCCTGAAGAGTATCGATTCCCAATCCCAGGCAGAATACTGCCATCATGCCCAGTATGAATCCGGATAAACCGAACGATCCCACATTGCCACTGCTTTGATTGCAATTTTTCATAATCTCCTCCTTACCGATTGAGTTGATGCTGATTTGTTGCAGCCAATCGTTCTCTGATATACATACTCCAAGAACGATCTGGATTATTTTTCATTGTTTGATGATGTTTTCGCTGAATCTCCGATATATCCAAGGCTTTTCAGTTGTTCCAGAAGCGCACTATCTGTCAGCGGCGATGATGTTACGTTGGTGCGAGTCAACGGAATTGATCTATGATTAACCGGATTAGCTTTTGCATACCCTTCTTCCACACTCTCAAGTAACACAAGACCATCCAATTCGTCCGGGATTGGAACTCCCATGAGATACAATGCTGTCGGAGCAACATCCAAAACCGAGGCGTTCAATTTCTTTTTGGCTTGAATCACGCCTTCTTGATATAAAATACAAATTCCATCGTGTTCATGGTCAAAAATCGGAGGGTTCAATGGTTCAAGGAATTGCGTGACCGGAACGAGGTCATTTTTGACCAGACAATCGCTTTTAAACGTTATCAATAATTCCGGACCGGATCCTTCTGTTTCCAAAATCTGGAGTTTATCCAACATGGGTTTGCCATCGGAATCGGTTAGTTTGTTCAGTGCTTTTTTCAGGGATATGAAATTGCAGGATTCCTCAAGTGTATCTTTTGGATCCAGAACGCCCATGGATTCACGACCTTTGACATTCCATCGTAATGTTGCACTGCAACCGATTCGATCGATGGGGATGAGCATCGACTTTGACCAATCCGGCTGGCCGTCTGAACCCAAAACGATAAATCCTTCACTGACCAGCCAGGGGATCAGGTAAAAAACACGTGAAAACGGACGGAATCCATGATCGGACAATACGATCAGAGATGTCTCAGGCGGCAAGCGAGCCATCAATCCGCCCAGAACCGAGTCCATTTGCCGATACGTATGGCGGATCATCTCCTGCCCCAATGAATGCGCATTGTGTTGAATCCGGTCCGGAAGTGTAAAGACGATCATCGCAAAATCCCAGTCGATTTTATCGAGTAGATATCGGCTGAGCGTGTATCGATTAAACTCCATATCGAACATGTCATTCAGATCATATTCCATTGAGTGATCTGAAAAGGCAGTTTCACCGAGTGAAATTTTTGATTTGAAGGACTGATACTCTATTCTGTAACCCATCTGACGAAGTGGCTCTGAAATCGATGGCGGAACGGTATAATCTCCGGATTCCAAACTGAGAAGACCCGGAATCATTACGCCGTCAATAATATCCGGGGGATAGGTGATCGGGACATTGATCACGATACTCCGCTTCCCCAGATCCGACAGGATTTCCCACATGGCTTTTCGTTCGCGATAGTTGGCGTTTACCAGTTCAAATTGATAGGTTTTCGAGTTCAGTTGAAAGAAAGAATGAATTCCCAGGTGTTGTGGTTTGCATCCGGTCGATATGACAGGCCATGCGACTGCGGATGATGGGAAATCGGTGGAGCGGAGAATAATCCGTGTTCCATCATCGGTGATCTTTCTGAAGTTAGGCAATTCACCGTTTTGGATTCCCGGATCCAGAAATCGATAGGTAAATCCATCGAATCCAATGATGAGAACTTTTTTTCCGGAAGATGTCTCTCGATGGGCAGGCAGATGTGGTGCGATCAATTGCTCCAATTCTGCTTTCTGAAACACATGCACTTTTCCATCAGAATATCCATCTGAGAAGGATGACACCACACAAAAAATCAGGAACAATCCTGACAACCACCTTTTTTTCTGTTGATAACTCATCATTAACGCTACTCCCAATTCAGCCATACCCCTATTGTAAAAGCTTTTCCCCGATTTACGCAACGTGAACTCAGTCTTTTAGTCACCCCTTCTTGATAATACCACAGTTTATCTTTGCCATGAAGATATCATGCAGCGTAGTGACAGAATAGAGGAAACAAAGAATTGTTCTTGATATTTCTGATAATTTTATCAGAATGTCTCCATCATGGAGGACCATGGATGTCCGACGGTATCGATCAAAACAATCCAAATCCAACGAACGCAATCCTTGCCACCGTGATCATTCCAGCACGGAATGCATCCGATTGTATTGAAGATTGCATGAAAGCACTTACGCATCAATCTGTTGCTCGCAATCGCTATCAGATCATCCTTGTTGATGATGGCTCATCGGATGACACCGCGAAACGTGCTGAGCCATATTGTGACCGGGTAATCCGTATTGCTCCATCCGGACCCGCTTCTGCGCGCAATTCAGGAGCTCGGAATGCTGTTGGATCCATCCTTCTTTTCACGGATGCAGATTGTCAACCCGAACAAGACTGGATCGGGAAGATGCTGCTCCCATTTCAGGATCCAGCAGTTCATGGCGTTAAAGGTATTTACCGATCAAAGCAGCAACAGCTCATTGCACGATTTGTTCAGGTTGAATATGAGGGGAAATATCAGTTCATGTCGCGCTATGAATCCATAGATTTTATCGATACCTATTCGGCCGGTTTCCGACGTGACACGTTTCTGGCGCTGGGTGGATTTGATGAGTCATTCCCAGGGGCTTCTGTTGAAGATCAGGAATTTTCATTCCGGATGCACAAGGCTGGTTATCGGATGATATTCACTCCCGCGGCTATTGTTCTCCATCGGCATGCTGATCACTGGAAAAAATATTTCCTGAAAAAATTTAAAATCGGTTTCTGGAAAGTCTATGTTCTTCAAAAACACCCAGAAAAAATCATGTCAGATACCCATACTCCCCCAACACTCAAAGCCCAAATACCGCTTTCATTATTGATTCCCGTTGTGTTACTCGCTTCACCCATCATCGGATATTTGCCATTTATTATTTTTTCTGTGTTATTTATATTAGCAGGATTTCAGGAGATACGGAATTGCGTTCGAAAGGACAGCTATCAACTCGCAATCACCGCACCATTCATCATGCTGCTTCGGTCATGGGCTTTGGGTTTGGGCTTGATTCAAGGATGTGCTTTGACATTAATTTCGAAATCTTCGAACGGAACCAGGATATTGGGGTGACTTGCCCGTGAATGTAAAACAATATCACCGGGATGCCTATCAACAGAACCGTGACCGTATTCGTCAAAAAAGACGCAATCGGAACTTCGTCACATTCCTGATCAGCCTGGTAGACCTTTTTCTGATCAATCTTTCCGTACTGATCGCTTATTACTTCAGATTTCATTTAGAGATGGGAGTTGAAGCCGGATGGGCGAAAGCTGTTCCGATCGCTCCACTGATGGAATATCTCAAAGCACTTGTTTTTATTGATTATTTTTTTCTTGTGCTTTTTTCACTTTTTCGGTTGTATCGTCGGGAGCGTTCCCGCTGGATGATGGACGAGTGGTATGGACTATGGAAATCCCTGGCATTGGGTTATCTTTTTGTGACATCGCTGACCTTTTTTGTTCGAGTCAAGGGATTTGAATACTCCCGACTCGTTTTCCTCTATTCCTTTCTACTATCCGTTATCGCTTTGGCAATATGGCGGTATCTTGTTCTCCGCCTGGAACAATGGCATCAAGTTCAGGGAGGGAATGTCCATCGGGTATTAATTCTTGGGAGTGGCGAGATGGCGCGCATCGTCGTCAAAAAACTTCAGGAAAAACCCGAACTGGGTTACCGGATTTCCGGATTCACAGCTCCCGTCTCGGAATCACTCCGGGATCTGGAAGGATTCCCATTTCTCGGACCACTCGATCAGTTCCAGGAGATGTTAATCAGTCATCACATCGATGAGGTATTCATTTCCGAATCCGAACTCAGCCATTTTAAGCTGCTGGAGATTGTTTCCATATGCGAGGAGTTAGGGGTTTA
The DNA here is from genome assembly GCA_964512995.1 of uncultured bacterium. Lineage (GTDB taxonomy): Bacteria > CSSED10-310 > CSSED10-310 > CSSED10-310 > CSSED10-310 > CAZELM01. The sequence goes on along the minus strand of CAZELM010000022.1, from coordinate 49,672 downwards.
CTGCAAAATGGTACCCAATGTCTATGATCTGCTGATCGACTTTGCAGACATGAACGATCTGGATGGGCTTCCGCTCGTTGCTGTCAGAGAACAACCCATGTATGAATTGAGTTTACTCATAAAACGATCCTTTGATATTCTATTTTCTTGTGCAGTACTGCTAATTACATCTCCTTTATGGTTACTCATCATGATTCTTATCAAAATGGATTCATCGGGACATGTGTTTTTCAGTCAAATTCGTGCAGGGGTAGGCGGAAAACCATTCAAAATGTTTAAATTTCGAACGATGTATCAGGATGCGGAAGCTCAACTGAGTAAACTGATCAATCTTGACCAGTTGGAAGAACCGGTATTTAAAATCAAAAATGATCCTCGTATCACGCGTGTCGGTCAATTTTTGCGCCGAACCAGCCTCGATGAGATCCCCCAGTTCTGGAATGTGCTGATCGGAGACATGAGTGTTGTCGGTCCAAGACCCGAAGAAACGCAACTGGTCGATAAGTATAATATCTGGCAAAAACGGCGACTGAAAATCAAACCCGGAATCACCGGAATGCAGCAAATCATGTGCCGGGGGACAACATCTCTCGTTGATCGGGTCAAATATGATATTTTCTACCTCCGCAAACACTCCCTGCTCCTCGATATCTGGATTGTTCTCAAAACGATCCCGGTTGTTTTGTCCGGAAAAGGCGCTTCTTGATGTGGAGGAAAAAAAGACGACAGTCCGGACTGGCTCTTTGATTTATCTCCCAATGATACTGAACGATTTACTTACCACCCCAAATATTCCAGAACAATCAATAAACCGATAATGGCGATGGAAATCGGTCCGACGATGATCCATGGATTGACATTCAGCAGGAGTGGCAGAGTCAAATCACCGAAATGTCCTTTGTTCAAGATAGTTCGATTTAAAAATGGATAGGACCAGGCAAACAGATATGTACCAAGGATCATACCAGTGAAGCCTCCGATCAGGGCATCCAGATACCCGTTACCGATTGCTCCAACGATCGTTCCGGGACAATAACCCAATACCGCAAATCCCACTCCAAAAATCAATCCACCGATAACATTCATACCAATGGAGCCCGTTTTGATATGCATACTGATCCATCCCATCATATTAAAAAATTGGATACCCAGCATACCGGTAAGAACCGCGGTCAGCATGATTTTGAGAACCGTAAAATCGTTCAGTAAAAGCTGGTTAATAATCACGTCATACTTTGTCACGCCTCCTTTTTGAAGCAGAAAGCCAAACAGGATTCCAAAAAAGAGTCCCCACCATCGGGAGTTTTTTCCTTTTAACAATTGTTGTGTTGATCTCATGATCGTGATTCTCATGCCGAAAAGTGATAGATGATATGCGCTGTTATTATTCCACTAATAAAAAAACAGATCGCGGAAATCCAACTCGATACCGCCAGTTGAAGTGTCCCGCTGATTCCATGGCCGCTTGTGCATCCATCCGCCCATCGTGCACCGAATCCGAGTGCGATACCTCCAAACAACGCGGTGATCAATCGGACTATTGGATGATCACCAAAAGATGCTTCCCAGATGTAAGGAATCCATTGCCATTGAAAATCTCGGGAAAAAATCGAAGACATCCAGGAACCGAAAAAAATCCCGACAACGAGCATCCATTGCCAATCCACATCAAGACCAATCTTCTGATAATATGGCTTTTGAACCACTCTCTCCCCGAAAAACTGTTTTTCAACCATTCCAGAAAATTTGGAATACGTCGTGGAGCAGGCGAGTGGTTTCTGGGAGATCAAGAAACTGAGCCAACTGAGAATGCCGATTCCAACTCCAACAATGTAGGGTGACCAACGAGTTTGTTCGAAAAAGTCCATGTAGATCCTCTCCCAAGTCTATTCAGTATCCCAATGTTTTTTTATCTCATTGGAGCTGTCCGCAAATCGTGAACCATGAGGATTTACACAGGCTCGGCATTGTTTGATATAACCCGCTGCACTGTACCCCGACATGCCCCCCGCAACATTATAAATCTGATTGAATCCATGTTGTTTCAGTATTGAAGCGCCCAGACTGGACCGGTTTCCTGAACTGCATATGAGGATAATCGGTTTTCCATGATTCAATTCACGATGCCGCGTTCGAAGCTCCGCTACAGGAATATTGATCGAACCCTGAATATGGTTATCCTCATATTCCAGAGGAGCCCGGACATCGAGCAATACAAAATCTTCATGTCCGGAAATCATATCATGCAAATCTTCGGCTGAAATCAGATAAATGGAACTGGTCTTGAGACCCGCAACAGCCCATGCGCTTATCCCGCCATCCAGATACCCGATAACCCGATCAAGACCCACACACCGGGTCCACATCACAGCTTCGAGTGCTTTTTTATAATCTTCTGCGACTAACAGGATGTTCTTGTCTGTCGGCAAGACCCATCCGGCAAATGTCGGGAAATTGCCGTTCAAATCGATATGCCATGAATCTGGAATATGCTGAGCGGCAAACGCATGATAGTTGCGGGTATCGAGAACCAGGATTCCGGGATCCTTCAGGGAGTCCCTGAATCGAGTCGTTCCATATTCTTCGACCTGCGGAAGATCATCAAGAATTACCGGTCCGAGCCGGTTCATGTCACTGCTTCGACTGAAATGATCGGGAGCAGGCGGCATACGATGAGTGAGCGAGGTGATAAATTCCGCTTCATCCCTGATCTGCAGCGCTCCATTGAAGAGGCGTTCATATCCGATCGTCGTCTGCCACTTCGATGCCAGTGCACGACCGCACAGCGAACCCGCACCATGTGCTGGGTAAACCTCAACATAATCCGGCAGCTTCAGCAGTTTGCTGTGCAATGAATGGTAGAGCTTCCCTGCAAGCTCAGCAGCGATATCCGGAAACAAATCAGGCCGACCCACATCGCCCACGAACAGTGTATCGCCAACAAATACACCAACCGGAATGCTGGATCGATTCGTATCCGTTACGACATACGAGACATGTTCCGGAGTATGTCCCGGGGTTTCCAATACAGTCAAACGAATGTTCTCGAATTCAATAACATCGCCTTCAGAAACGCCGATATGATCAAACTGACAGTTCGCTGATTTTGCGACATAAATCGTCGCTCCTGTCTGTTGAGCCAGATCGATGTGACCGGAAATGAAATCGGCGTGAAGATGGGTCTGCAGAATGTGTGTGATATCAACACCCAATCCACGAGCCTCATGGATGTAAGTCGACACATCGCGTTGTGGATCAATCACTGCGCACTTGTTCTTACCGGCCAGAATATATGAACTATGCGCTATTTTCCCCAGAAAAATATGTTTTAACAGCATGCATTTCCTCCAATTAATAAAATTGTCTCTATTGAAACCTCAAATCATAAACCCATTCTATATAAAAAAGAAATAAAATACAGCAATCACAACCAGCAAAAAAATCACAGTCATACCACCCCCTGCTTTCAGATAATCCCGATTAGAATATCCACCGGAAGACATCAACAGCGCATTGACCTGATGTGTCGGTAAAATGAAGGAGTTTGACGCGCAGACAGCAGACAGCAGTGCCAGCAAACGGGGATCCAAACCGCCGATTTCGGCCATCTTGATGACCAATGGAGCCAGAACCACGACTGCTCCGATATTGGATATCACCAATGAAAAACCGGTTGACAGCAGCGCAATCGATGATAGGACAAAAACCGGGTGTTTTTCCTGGACCACACCCATCAATGCATCAGCCAGAAATGCCGTTGCTCCTGTCTTCTGCATGGCCACACCCAGAGGAATCAATCCGGCGAGCAGAAACACGACTTTCCACTCAATCGCCTGATATGCTTCCTGAATCGATAACACTCGTGTCAGAATCATACTGATCGCGCCTGTGAGAAACGCCATTGAAATGGGAGCACCCGTGAATGCCAGAATAATCGCCAAAATAAAACACCCGATAGCCATCGCGCCTTTTGAGATGTCCTTCCGCTCATCCAGAAACGGAGTGGTCACAACAAAATCAGGACTGGCTTTCAGTTCGCTGATTTTATCCCATAATCCGAAGACAATGAAGATATCACCGGCAATGACCACATGATCGGAAAAGTCACCGATGATGTCTTCTCCCCTGCTGATCAACATGATCGGCTCGACCGCATACCGTTTCCGAAATGAAAATTCCCGGATCGTTCGATTGAGGATTTCAGATCGTGGAGGAACAATCACTTCTGCAAAACCGGATATCACCGGATCGCTCAATCCCTCAACCCACCTGGGCTGCTCAATCCCCAACAAACCATATGTGGACACGAACCGGCCAATATCTTCCTCTCTACCCAACAACGCCAGTTTCTGGTTGGATTCAAACCGTGTCTCCCGCCATGGTGCATATTCCACATCACGTCCATGGGAGACTGCCAGAATGTTGAGATTGAATTCTTTCCAGATTCCAGCATCTTCAGGTGTCTTGTCAATCAATTCGCTCTCTTTTGGAATGATGAAATGAGCGATATGGTGTGGTAAGTGGAGTGATTCGATCAGTTTTTCCTGCTCACTGGCTGCACTGGGATGCTCAGCGGCAATCGGTAACACATATCGTCCAAACAAAGTAAAATACAATATTCCAGAGAGAAGCAGCACGATTCCCACCGGAGTGGTACTGAATAGAGAAAATGGTTCCAGTTCGGCATGCCGCAGGAGATCGTTGATGAGAATCAGCGGACCCGAGCCAACCATACTTAAGGTTCCGCCTAAAATCGCAGCAAATCCGACCGGCATGATCAGAAGTGATACTGGAATTTTAGCTCGGCGGGATATATCCAGAATTCCAGGTAAAAACAACGCAACCGCACCAATATTTTGTATAAAACCGGATAACATTCCGACCGATAATGACAGAAATCCATTAATTTTAAACCGATTTGTTCCGACTTTCTTAAGAACTATATTTGAAAACAGATGCATAAAACCTGTTCTGGATATTCCTCGTCCCATCATCATGACGGCCATCATGGCGATCACAGCATTACTGGAGAATCCTGACATGACTTCCTGTGCCGACAAGACACCACTCCAACCCAATGCCAGCAAACAGATCATTGCCGTCACGTCGATCCGAAAAATTTCAAAAACGAGCAGCAGAATGGTTGCAGAGAGGATAATAAAGACGATCAGAATAGAACTGTCCATATTTCACGATAATCCTTCCGGCACAAAAAATTAACTGCTGGGTTATCATAAGCAGTCACACATTCTGTGCCCCTGATCGATAAAATCAGGGGCATTTTCAATTGATCGTTAACATCACGTGATTTGGATTACATCCAGTAACATGAAAACGGAACCCGACCGAATTCAGACATGCTTCAGAACCGGATCAATATGAAAAAACAGAACCATCATGTGCAAATCGGTCAAGATCTCTCATATCAATCATTGAAATCGATCTGCCTGCCATGATAATGACCTGATTTCGGTCATCCTGGGCTGCAGCAAATTTATTGGAAATAATCATAAGCCTGAAGTTCCAGATAATGCAATTTCAGAGTTCTTCCACTCTGAGTGGTTCTGAATGACAAGTAGCCATGATCACTGCAAGGTTGGCCGATATACCAATCACTGTATGCATCACGATTTTCCGAGCCAACTCCACCCCACGTTCTCGGCAACGAAAAAGTAACATCCGTACCGCAATCCAGATCAAACAAAACCAGATTTTCTCCTTCGGTTGTTTGATTGTCGGAATAAATGGCATATAAACGGTAGCGGCGCACAGCTCCCGATTGAACCGATGGAACCGCATAGCTAAAGGGACCATAAACATATCGTAATTGTGTCCATGTATTCCCGGCGGTGAATCCCGTATCCCCTGCATAGCCGAAGAGCACTCGACGATGGACAAATTGAAGTCGAACAGGAGCATCATTTGTGGATTTAACCAGTCCATTGACCTGAAGGTTCCCGCCTTCAACGTTCAATGTATCATTGTCCGCCAATCGTAAACGCATATCAAAATCAGAACTATCATCATTGGAAAAATCCACATATGGGGTTTGAATACCAGCACTGCTGCCTCTGATTTCTACTTTGCTATTATTATTCCCACTATCTTTACCGATGAGAATTCCATCTCCGGAGTTCGTCGCAGCGGTGTTGGTAACATGCAAAGCGCCAAGGGGAGAACTCGTTCCGATTCCAAGATATTGGTTGCTGTTACTGTAAAAAATATTGGCTCCACCAGCGCTTCCATTGTCGTTATATATGATCTGACCGTTTGTGCCGGCAATAGGACCCGTCGGGCCGGCAACTCCTTGGATACCTTGTGGACCTACCGGACCAGTGGGACCCGCGATTCCCTGGATGCCTTGCGGACCAACCGGACCCGTGGGACCCGCGATTCCCTGGATGCCTTGCGGACCAACTGGACCCGTCGGACCCGCAATTCCCTGGATGCCTTGCGGACCAACTGGACCCGTCGGACCCGCAATTCCCTGGA
>CAZELM010000022.1:42972-43080 GCA_964512995.1 uncultured bacterium | reverse complement strand
TGCCTTGCGGACCAACCGGACCAGTGGGACCCGCAATTCCCTGGATGCCTTGTGGACCAACTGGACCCGTCGGACCCGCAATTCCCTGGATGCCTTGTGGACCAACCG
>CAZELM010000022.1:0-42872 GCA_964512995.1 uncultured bacterium | reverse complement strand
GACCCGTCGGACCCGCAATTCCCTGGATGCCTTGTGGACCAACCGGACCCGTCGGGCCGGCAACTCCCTGGATACCTTGCGGACCAACTGGACCCGTCGGACCCGCAATTCCCTGGATGCCTTGTGGACCAACCGGACCCGTCGGACCCGCGATTCCCTGGATGCCTTGTGGACCAACCGGACCCGTCGAACCCGCGATTCCCTGGATGCCTTGTGGACCAACCGGACCCGTCGGACCCGCGATTCCCTGAATGCCTTGCGGACCTACCGGACCCGTCGGACCGACTAACCCGGATGGATCTCCCACCCAACGACCATCCGCATCGATCACTTCACCCACATTTATAATATGGACGCTTTGAGGGTGAATTGTCTGATCAAGAACGTCTTGAGCCTGGTACGCATATCCATTGCTGGTGATCTGCTGGCGGGGAGCCAATGTTTCTCCCTGGACCCCAATTTCAAGCCATACCGTGTCGGCAAACGGAATATCGATCGGGTTCATTTCGCCCAGTTTTACATGGAACAAACCCTGAATAACCGATATATCGGATTGCGTTTCTGCCCAGAGCGGACTGCCTTCTGTCGCATTTTCAAAAAGAGTAAAAGTAAACGTAACCGTTCCGTCCAAGGGATTTCCATCAACATCTTCCAGGTGTCCCTGATAGTTTATGACTGCCGGGATCTCCCCCATCACAATCCCCGTGACCGACAATAAACTCATGAAAAATATAGCATATACTCTGTTCATTACAAACTCCTCCATAACCTTGATATCATTTCAGTAACTTCATTTTTTGAATTTACCATATCCACATGGTGAATGCCAATCGGGATTGACAACAAGGACAGGAAATACCATGCTGAGGAAGAGATCCCAGGAGCAAGTATGCGAATCCGATTTATAGTCTGCATGGCCGTGACAGCTTTCATTTTCATGGGCTATTTACAATGGCATTGGCTGAATAAGAAAAGTGAACCGGAGATAACCATCTGGAACAACGAAGATGATCAACCCATGATTACTGAGGATCATCATTCTATATTCAACGTCCATGTCGTACGTCGCGATTCGGAATATTCCTCCGAACCGTTTTTCCCTTCCGGTAATCTTGCGATCACATGGAATACATCCGTCCCCGCCAAAAATGCATCGATCATGATCTCGGACGACCCGCAACTCACGAACACAATCGGCATCATTAATGGAACGAATGATGGCTCCATGGCCATTCCCAGCAAAATCATCGAACAGCCTGGAGTATATTACTATCGAATTTTCGTCACACCACTTGGCCAGGAATCGGCTGTCTCCAGTGAAATCAAATGGTTTGCAGTACATCCACGTCTGACTGGAAATCGAATTGTGTCGCTCGGCTATCATCCATTCGGGAAATCAGAATGCTCATTGACGGTCCGGGATGCATCGGGAATGGTGCATATGGCTATGGAACACTGGATCGGCGACACAGGAAACCGGGAAGTGCTCTGGCTGACTTCAGAAAATGATGATCATTCCTGGATCGATCACGGGGCAGTCAACCCTCCGGAACATACGTTCGCCGGACTGCCCTCCATCGCCATTGATCCCGATGGGAAAAACCTCTGTATCGGATATCTCGCAGGAGATGACTCCTACCATATGCCCAGACCAGTGGCCATATGCCACTGCGATCTCAGCTCCCCAAATCCACAATTTACCAAACCGTACGTATTTTGTGACCAGAGAGGAATGGCATGGCGAAGACCTTTCATCGTTATCGATGAAAATGGAGTGACGCATGTGGCATGGGATGGCCCTCCCTCCTCAGGAAATTACCAGGTGAAGGTGCGTCAGCTCTGGTATTCCAATAATTTCAATGGTTTTTTTGAGGAACCGATCGGAGTGGCATCTCACCCGATGGATCCGGTCGGCGGCTCCCATCTGGTGAGCATCCCCGGAGAAATTCATGTGATCTGGGAGGGAGGCATGTGGAGGTATTCACGCGATTATGGAACAACCTGGATTCCACCATTGTCAGAGCCGTCATCCAACGTGATGCGGGATATTGATGCGCAGCGGACGATTCGATGGCGGATTGGCTCCTCGACGCGGATACCTGGAACCGATGCATTCGTTGTCGCGATGATCGGTGAACGCCAGCATGACTGCAATCATTCATGGACTGAAAAATATAATCTCGATGAAATCTGGATTTCAAAATATACGAAACACGAAGGCTGGAACATTCCGAAATGCGTCTATTCATTGCACGACGAGATAATAACAACGAATAGTCCTCCAACCGGACAGATTGTTGAATTTATCGAGAGACCCGATGTTTCTGCGGATGGTTCGGGACGTATTTATCTGGTCTGGGATCAGACTCGGGGTATTGGAGCAGATCAATCCACTTATCGAAGAAAAGCATATATCATGTGGTCACACAGCGATTTTACGTTCACTTCACCGGTTTGTCTTCCGGAAATCGGAACACTGAACAACATGAAACCGCTTCTGGGTGAAGCTCGAATGGAGCCGGGATGTGATATCACATGGACAGTCGGAGAGATTCCTCCGATTAACGCCCGACCGGTCCGTCTGAACTCGCCATTTACGATACAGGGGATCATGTTCTCAAGCGATACAGGGCTTTTCACCGATACAACCGCCATACAGACCGATCGAGGTATGTTCTTCACATCAGACGAGGATTACCAGGTGAATCCTGATTCTATCGAACCATTGCCAAGGTTCAGACCAACAGATGCTTACCGGTTGTCGGCATCTCAACGTGCTTCCGATGACAGTGCGAATCCGAATCCATTTTTAATAACCATCAAGAATTAATTGACGGCATACCAATTTTAGAATGCGAAAATCAACTCAAATATCGGAAGTCCATCTCTGTTCTGAGGGTTTTATTAATGCATCCCTCTATTGCCACTCCGTCCATAATGGAATAAACTGGATAATGAATCGCGAGGCAGAAGAGTGATTATCGTCTTTTACGGAAGCATGATATCTTCTGGAAAAACTCGTTCAGGGAAACAAAACGTAACTGGTATCCGACCCCGGTTTGATATTCCTGAGATCATCGTCGGATGAAGGCGGAGTCCAGTGACGTTTCAAATCAACTCATTGGAGATCATGAGGAGATCATATGAAACAATTATCGTTATTTCTGCTATTCATCTTAATGACAGGTTCGATAAATACTTTGGGAGCCATTCCGCAGCAGATCAGCTATCAAGGACATTTATTCGATGCGGATGGGTTGCCATTAAACGGAACATATCCATTCACTTTCTCACTTTTTGATGCTGACACTGGAGGAACAGCCTTGTGGACTGAAACACAAGCCAGCATCCCGATTCAGGAGGGTGTGTTCAATGTATCTTTGGGAGAAATAAATCCCATCGACCTGGATTTTGCTGGTTCGCTCTGGCTGGAAGTCACGATCGGAGATGAAACACTATCACCCCGGATGCCGCTGACCAGTGTGGGTCAGGCATATCATGCTCAGGACGTCAGCGATGAAACCATCCATCCCCGAAGCATTGCAATTTCAGGTTATGGTGAAGTGATCAGCTCTGCGGGTGAATGGATGGGTGAGACAACCGGATTGATCGGCCCCACCGGACCACAGGGACCGATTGGTCCCCAAGGGATACAGGGAATCGCAGGTCCTACAGGTCCGGTCGGACCGCAGGGCATCCAGGGTGACATCGGACCACAAGGTCCCACCGGACCGCAGGGCATCCAGGGTGACATCGGACCACAAGGTCCCGCCGGACCGCAGGGCATCCAGGGTGACATCGGACCACAAGGTCCCATTGGACCGCAGGGTATCCAGGGTGACATCGGACCGCAGGGTCCCACCGGACCGCAGGGTATCCAGGGTGACATCGGACCACAGGGTCCCACCGGACCGCAGGGCAGCCAGGGTGACATCGGGCCACAAGGTCCCACCGGACCGCAGGGCACGACCGGTCCGATCGCTGGTCTGGATACGCAGGTTATTTATAATGACAATGGATCTTCGGCAGGTGCTGAAATCTACTATGATAATGCCAGCGATAATGTGGGAATCGGGATCACAACACCAACTGAAAAACTGCATGTCGGTGGAAATATTCTGGCAACCGGCTGGATTGACGGCGATCCGGCTCCATCAGAATACATCGAAGAATTCACGACGGACCATTGCACCACACCCGACGGTGCCAGTTATCTCCATATCCGAACCAGTATAAACGCAGATGCGGCCTGGGCACCCAAACTCATCGAAGTGAAAGGTTTCCATTCCTATGGTGCTGAAAACTACAGCGATTTCAGAGCGGTTGTGAATACCAATGACACTGGAACCTTCGGTTATGTCATCCGAGCCAACAATGGCAACACGACACCCGTATTTTATCGGACAACGAATCTATACAACGGCCATCGCCGGGTGGCATTTTGTGTGCCAAAACAGGGATGTTGCTGTGTCGGCCGAATCTGGGTTAAGATCTATCATGGCAACGGTGGCAAAGATGATACTCCGTGGGATAAAACAGGTACGTATAATACAAGCGCAGCCTGGTAACAATACGAGCGCAGCCTGGTAAATACATCTGGTTAGAGAGTGTTGACAGTATCTTTTCTGGTGTTCCCGATGCATTTGTATATCAGACAAAACATGTGCGTGCAGATTTCCTATTTACCCTCTCCCGCCGGGAGAGGGTTGTCGGACGATCCAACACGGACGAATCCATCAATATGGCCGACAGGGTGAGGGAGACAAGCCCAATGCCCTCGTTCTGCGTCGATGAAATTGCGTCACCGTAACCAGCCCAAATACGACCGCCACGACTCCGGAAGAGTCAGCCAGCAATCACATACGCCAGTACGATCACCCAGATCAAGATGCTGATACCAACCGCGGCGGCAGATATGTCTTTGATAATCCGGATCTTTTCGTTCTCCCTGGATTCCACGAAATCACATAACGCTTCGACAGTGGTATTGAACATCTCCGAAATCACCATCAATCCGGTTGAAATAACAACCAGTTCGAAATCCAGCCAATGACGATACCAGAAACAGAATCCAAGAACGCCAATCGACAAGACGACTTTGTATGCAACGGCTGCATCATAGAGAATAGCATACCTTAATCCGGAAAAAATGATTCGTATTTTCCGGATGGGATGAAACCCGGGATAACCTGTATTCAGAAACTTGTTTCTCATTTTTCAATTTCCGGTTAATTTTCAAGACGATTTCGTCTATAATACAAGCATTCTAAATCGTATCGCGGCTTTTATCCGGCCCAGGATCAGACCGCCATACCGAATCACATCGAACAATGGCATTTGTCTGGGGAACTTCGTTTCAGGAACCAATATCAATGGCATGCAGATGATCGAAATGAGAAAGCGCGCATACAACCCCCACCAGATCCATATTCTGGTCTGAAATCGCCGGTGATACCGATGAAACAGATGAACACCACCGTATCCATATTCTATGGATTGTTTCAATAGTCCTTTCCATGTAGCGCGATGATAATGATAGATTCTCCCTCCGGGAATATATTTGATCTCGTAACCCATACTCTGGATTCTCCAGCATACATCCGCATCTTCTCCCGCAATGAATTCTCTGCTGAATCCACCACATTCCAGCAGTGCTTTCATCCGGAATATGGTATTGGCAGTGGCCAAAAATGGGGGAGAAAACCGGTGATTGCCTGAAAACTCTTTATTGGATACGATCCGCCGCAATTCATAAAACCGGGCCAATGGTTCTTCTCCCGGTGTGATAATATCTCCCCCAACCGCTCCAACCATGGGATCCTGAAACTCGCCCATCAATTGTTTCAGCCAATCGGAAGCAGCTCGACAATCCGCATCAGTAAAAGCCAGAAACTCGGTCTGACAGGCTCGGATGGCTGCATTCCGAGCATTCCCTCTCCCTGCAATCGGTTCATGGATGATTTTTATCGGGAATTTGTGTATGATCTCCGCCGTATTATCGGTTGAACCGTTATCCACAACGATAATCTTCAGCTTTTCCAAGGGATACTCCAGACTGAGCAGACTTTCTAGGCACGACGAAATCGTACTAGCGCCATTTCGCACACATACAGCTACGGTGACATCTGGTTGAAATGCGGTTCGATCCGATTCCATATAAACCCCTTGATCCATTGTGAGTCGATCCACCATGTCTGACTGTATCATCCTTCACCTGGCGACGAAAGATCCATGAAAATTTTGCATGTCAATAATTCAATCGAGGGTGGTGGAACCGAAACCTATATCCATCGGTTGATTCACTGTCTGGAAGCCCGAGGCCATGACAACCAACTCTTTGTTCAAACCTTCACATCTGGCAATCATCCGATACAGGCTCTGAAAAATACTCGGGAAAATCTGATCCGACTGAATCACATCCTCCATCATTATCGGCCGGATGTCATTCACATCCATAACATCAATAATTTCCAGATCCTGAAAACATTACTTCGCTGCGGAAACTGCCTGAAAAGCATCCATGAATTTCGTCCGTTCTGCTCTGTTACACGGATCCGGAAAGATACGCGCCAAATCTGCGATGATCATCTCTCGATCCGCTGCTTCAAAACCACATGTTTCAACATGGGAGTCTCCTCACTGTATCGGTTTGCGGTTGACAAGCATGCGATATCCGTCATCCGTCAGTTTCCCAGGATCTGGGTGATGAGCCATTATATGGAGAAATTCATTCAACCCTTGCTGCCTGATCCATCAAAACTGGACGTTGTCCCCTATTTTTATGATCCACCCAGTGACGTCAGTCCATCTCTCCCATCCGCTGAACCCCGGATTTTTACCGCCGGCCGCCTGGCTCCCGGGAAAGGTTTTGATCTGCTCATTAAAATGCTGTCAACTATCAACCGTCCATATCAGTTGAAAATCGCGGGAGATGGTCCGGAGCGACTTCAACTGGAACTTCTCGCACGCTCACTCAATGTTCCTGCTGAATTTCTCGGCCATCAACCCTCAGAATCACTTGGGAAATGGTATGACTGGAGCCGTTTCGTGGTGTTCCCCAGTACCTATCCGGAACCCTTCGGGATCGTCGGACTGGAAGCGATGGGAGCGGCCCGGGCCGTAGTTGCGTTTGATGTTGGAGGAATCAGAGACTGGTTGACGGATGCAGAGACCGGATTCTGTGTCCCACCCGATCATCCGTCGTTGTTTGCTCAAAAAGTTGAAACACTGCTCACCGATCACTCACTGGCAACCCGATTGGGACAGAACGGAAGGGAGCGTCTTCTGGATAAATTCTGCTCCACCCGACATATCCTCCGGCTCGAAACCGTCTATCAGCAACTCCGGAAACAATCATGAAAATCGCCTGGGTGGATCAATCATTCCATTGGCCTCCGACAGGGGGTTCCTGGTTGGATCTCCGGGAAACCGCCATCCGGTTACAGCGATCGGGGCTGGATATGAAGATCTTCACATTTCAATGGGAGCGATGGAACATTCCAGGCGGACGGATTTCCAGCGATCCAGGGATTCCGGTTCATGTCATTCCCATCAAGCCATATCAATTCAATTTTCATTCGCTCCCCCGCTGCCTGGAACCGGAGCTGACCGCATGGAAACCGGATTGCATCGTGTATGGGAATACATTCTCACTGGCTCCCTATCTCATCGGCCACTTCTCCCAAACACCATCCTATCTGCGAATATATGCTCACGAACTGATCTGCCATAATTACATGGGTCTTTTCAAAGGAAACGTCTTTGAATGGGACCACAACAATCCAACCGGTCAAACCTGTGGCAACACACTGTTTGCGACACCGTTTCAATGCTGGTGGTGTGGACTGCGGCGTATGGCCGGAACCCTACGACCGCATCGAATGAATCCGGTTGCTTTTGAATATTGGAGCGGTCTTGGGTTTTTGCCTTTTTTTTCACACCACACCCGAACCGCTCTGAATCGATTGAATGGCATTTTAGTATCTAATCCATTCATCAAACGGTTATTCCAAGATATCGACGCTCGGATTCATATCGTTCCGGGAGGAGTGGATACGGATCATTTTCGTCCTCTCAATCCAAAGCCGCCATCCGAGTCACTCAAAATCCTCATGTCCGGCCGATCGGACGACACCCGGAAAGGTTTCAGCGTATTTGAACGAAGTATCCGGAGGCTGAAAGACCAATCGGTCAATTTCAAGGTCTACGTCACCGATTCCCGAACCAGCTTCCGCCATGATCTCATACAGTCAACCGGCTGGGTTTCCCCGGTTGATCTCCCCCGTTTATATAACACGATGGACATTATTGTATGTCCATCCATCTGGCCGGAGCCATTCGGCATCGTTCCTCTGGAATCAATGGCATGCGGCATTCCCGTGATCGGCTCCCGAATCGGTGGGATTCAATATACGATTCGTCATGGAGAAACCGGATTTTTATTTCTTCCTGGAGACGATCAATCGCTCTCGGATTATCTGTCTCTGCTCATCACGAAGCCCGAAATCCGAATCCAGATGGGCATCAATGGCCGGAACCGGATGACATCGCTCTTTAATTGGGATCATGTGGTCAGCCATTACACGCTGCCCATTATCACCGGCCAAGTCACACAGGAACTGGATTGGACACTCGATACACCGTCATCAGGATAAGGTATGCGCATTTTTTCGTGGATTCAGAAGCTGGCATCCCATTGTCAGAACCTTTGGGACAAATTCAGGCAACCATCGGTAGTTTCTCCAATAGATTTTTCTGAGAATATGCCGGAACAGGATGATACAGACAGCGATATCTCCCCATACGCTGATCCGTATGATGGGTTTGCCATCGCATTCCCTGTCGAAGATGTCATTGATCTCCATACGTTTGCTCCAGATGAAACCTGGCAGGTTCTGGATGCGTATCTTGAAGCAGCAGTTGAAAAAAATTTTGAATCAGTTCGGATCATCCATGGGAGAGGAACCGGCGTCCAACGACAGATTGTACATTCTTTTCTCGGGAAAAACCCGTATGTCATCCGATTTTATCAGGCTCCGGAAGATTCCGGTGGATGGGGAGCAACAATTGCAGTGTTAAGGAGATCCGAATGAGCAAGCGTTGGTATCAATCAAAATGGTTCTGGATTTTTATCGGAATGTTTATTCTGGATGAACTGACTGTTTTTATTTCCATTCTGGCATTTTTCCTTGTTATTGCAGCGATTTCTCCGGAGATCGGTATCCGCTACGCGCAGATATTTATCAAAAGCTACAATGAACGCCACGGAACCAACCTTCAGATATTCGATGTCAGCCAGCATCAGATTCGTACCGATGAAAACCAATTGAAGAAACATCTCGAGAACTAAGAGTGTATTGACAGGATTTCCTCTGGTATGCACAAAGCCCTGCCATATCTAACGAAAGATGCGTGTGCGGATCTTTTCTTTACCCACTCCCGCCGATAGAAGGGTTGTCGGCCGATCCAGCACGGACCAATCCATCAATGGGGCCGGCGGGGTGAGGGAGATAAGCCAGATGTCCTCGTTCTGCACCGGTGAGATTGTGTCATCGTATCCAGTCCAGACACGTTTTATTTTCAGGCAATCACAATAACCCCTGATAGTTGCAGGGAACAGAAAGAAAACGTGGCCGGCGAGGCGCGGAAATCGGGCGCGCAATTCCGCTTTTCGCTGTCATTCCCAGAAAATCCAACACTTCAGGACTTTTTTTTACTGCTGACCGCCTGATTCGCTGAAGCGGATGTAGAAAAAAACCGATATCCTGACAGAATCCAGAAAAAAAACAACGTGACCGGTTTAAGGGACATGACAATCATGCCGACCGCTGTATGACGTCTCCAGATCGGGCTCATTGGGTAAAAATGAACACTCAGAATCACCCACAAAAATACCAGTAAACAATCGATCCTTTTTAATTTTCGGGAGCAACGCATCTCCTCCATCAGATAAACTCCTGGGATACCGAGTAGCAACAGATGATGGTCCCATGTCAATGGAGAGACCAGCAAGGAAGCAGTCAATAACCATGCGCAATCGACAGCAAACTCCCGATCATCATGATTTTTTCTATATCGTACGATTGATATGGCACTGACCAGGAAAACCAGCAGCGTTGCCATCCGACACATCATCGGCACAAATTCCGGCAGATTGATTAATGCCGGCCCATACGCAGTCGTCTGAAACAATCGTGCGATCAATCCATGCAGCGAAAAATTAGGCGGAGCGAAGATAAGGATCGGTGGAAACGATGTTTTCACCATATTGAATGTCGGCATTATCTCCGTGATATAGAACATGAAATGGGACCATCCAACAATCCAGGCAGTCAAAAATGTGCCGACGCCAAACGTGATAGCAGTGGTCACCGCACATCGAAATCGTTTCCGATAGAGCAGATAGGCAAAAACGATGAGCGGCTGAGGTTTGATCATGCCTAAAACGGCGAGAAGTATACCAGCAATAATATCTTTTCTTTGGGAGCAGGCAAACAGAAATCCAACGAACAGAAAAAAAATGACTGAATTGATCTGTCCATTCAGAAAATTGGCGAGCGCAGCCCAGTTGAGTGTCACAATGATCAGAATCATAATCCATTGCATGTTTTTTTGAGATACTGTTTTTGGGGTACAATCACCGGGAGCAGTGACCAATTTCTTCAGTATCAGTATGCCCGCGATGAAGAACAGCTCGGTGATACCAAACCACAATACTTGAACAATTGGATACGGTAACATACTGAAAGAAATGAAAATGACAGCGATCATGGGGAAGTAAATATACGGGTAAATGGGATATTTTAATCCGATCATCTGCGCTTTGTGAACCAGCAGATCGGGATGATAGGGATTGGCATACTCACGCACAAGAACGCCGGCGACATAATAAGATGGCAAATCCATTGCTCTGAATTGAGAAAGCCACCAGGCCGGATATGCCAATGAAAAAACAAATGAAATGACAATAATGATCCATAACGGAAATTTCATGACAGGATGTTCTCCAGGAGCTATTTCTTATTCATTCCCTGAGCTAAAGCCTATCCGAAAACACTTTTTGAGTAAAACACAAAGATTTTCTAACAACTTCAATATAAATTCTTTACGGAATGGCCATTATCACGCATTACCTGGCAGCAAGCACAACTTTATTCCGGTTGTTTCGTTTCGCTTCGAACAAAGCCAGATCAGCGTTTCGGGTCAGATCATCGAACGAAGCAGCATGATCCGGATACATTGCTATCCCGATGCTGGCTGTCAGGCGTATATCCAGATTGAATTTTTTCAAAAAAACATGACGTTCGATCCTGGATCTGATTATTTCCGCCAGGCTGAGTGCCTGCTCTTTAGACGTCTCAGGCAAAATGACCCAAAATTCATCCCCTCCATACCTGCCAGCAATGGCATTTCCAGTCAGTGATCGCTCCACGAGGGTTCCGACTTCCCGGATCGATTCCTGTCCCATCAGGTGGCCGAACTGATCATTAATCCGTTTGAGGTGATCCATATCCAGGAAGATATAAGCCAATGAGGTATGTGATAGCGTCGCTTTTTCAATCTCACTATCCAGAATCCGGACCAGCGTTCGCTGGTTGAACAATCCAGTCAGTTCATCACGTTCTGACAGAATGTTCATGTGATGGTATAATAAGGCATTATCCAATGATACTGCCGCCAGATCCACCAGCACTTGAATTCGTTCCATATCGTGAGACGAGAATGGCACACTTAGTTTGTTGATGAATTCGATCGCTCCCAATATGCGATTCCGTGATTTCAGCGGCATGCATAAAATAGAATGCGATTTAAAGCCAATCAGCCTGTCCAATTCAGTAAAATGCCGATCATCCAAAGCAGTATCCTGAACAATCAGCGGTTCCCCATGTTCTGTCACCCATCCCACAATACCTTTTCCCCGCGGTATTCTACGACCTTTTATTCTGGCTCCAGCTTCTCCTCTGGCTTCCACGAAAACGAGTTCGCCGGTTTTTTCATCTTTCAAGGCAACAGACCACCCTTCAGATGTCAGACTGCTCCCCGTCATCTCCATTACCGCAGTCAGCACGTGATTTAAATCAAAAGATGATGCCATCGCTTTGCCAATGCTGCTGAATAATCTCATCTCCTGATTCAACTCACCGATCAGCCGCTCCAGATCAAATATCCGGACAAAATATCCCTGTAACGCCAAAACCTGATCCAGACGTTCTTTAAAAAATTCGGGAGCAGCCGGAAGAGCAATGACAGACTCGATGAAATCAGGGATGCTATGCTCATACGATGTAAGCAGTTCTTTCGGTACGAGACAGAATATGGCGACATCAGGGTGTTGATCGATAAATCGTTTGATCTCGAGAAATGCGACTGTCAAATCTTTGGAGATAGCCCACAGAAGCACATCACTAGGTAAATATAACTCGGAAAGCAATTGATTTTCATTCCATTCAGTAGTGACGATATCCGCTGCTTTGAACAGATTTATGCATTCATCCCGAATCCGAGAGTCGCTTAAAAAAGGAATTTTTTTTGTTCTAAAATAAGCCATTGAGCACAGAATACCTTAAAAAAAAGCCAATGATACAGTGAAAATTTTTAGTCTGAGTTCCATACTTCCATTCGTATCTGCCAGAATAATGCCACATGGAATCAATTGATACAATCCCGAGTGACAATATCTTGGGAATGGCTTCGCACGGTGTGCCATCGCTGTTTTTCCTTGATCCCATTCCACTTTGATCGCTCAATATCGAAAGAGAGTAGTATGGCATTCCAGTTCATATCCATTAGTCGTGACCGATATCATACCACATTGATCCGAACGAAAAACATCAATCTGAGATTCCATAGAAGCAACCCGATCCAGAATGATCCGGTGTGGATGCCCGAACTGATTGTTTCGGCCACAGGTAATGATCATCGCCTGTGGACTTACACGTTCGAGAAACTCCTGAGACGACGATGTTCGACTTCCGTGATGACCCGCCTTCAAAATATCTGAGTGAAGCCAGTTACCATAATCCAGAAGCCCGAGTTCTGCTTCATGTTCGGCATCTCCAGGTAACATAATCCGACAATTTCCATACTCAATACCTAAAACCAGTGATCGGTTATTGGTATCCAGCTTTAAACACTTGAAGATGTCCTGATCATCGAGTTCGCGCACTGGAATTTGTTTTTTTTTGGCCAGCTCAATGATATGAGAGAGATCAAGATCATTGAAATCAATGGATGGAACCCATAATTCCCGAATCGAAAACTCATCAATAATGGATGCCATCCCTAACTGATGGTCGGGATGGGGATGTGTTATGAGGGCGATTTCAAAACAGTCGACTCCCAGATGGCGCAATGTTGGAGTAACGACATTCCGACCGATATCAAATGTCGATCCAAAAACGCCGCCACTGTCAATCAGTATGTTTTCACCGGATGGGCATTGAACCACTATACAATCTCCATTGCCAACATCCAGAAAGTGGATTGTAAGCCGCTCGTTGTTCGATCCCCCCATTCTGAGCATCTCTCCCACAACAACCAGAATGAAAACCACGACTGATATCCATCGAGTGACTGGATATCGCGCCGAAACTGCCAATAAACCGAGGGAAATGATAAATAATGATAATGATACTATCGATGGCGTTGGAAGAATAGCCGTTACTCCCGGCCATTGGCTCACCCAATCTGCAAAGATAACAATCACTCCCAGAGAAATTGCATGAATCCTCAATAATAAAACGGATAGGAACGGGAAAAATGCGACCAAACTGCCCATCAACCCCGTAATCAGCCCCAGCGACACAACGGGTGCCAACGGGATAAAAGGCAGAAAACCCCAGCCGCTGATTCGGTTGAATAAATATGCAGACAAAGGTGAAACTGCCAACTGAGCCGCGAGAGAAACTGCTATCGTCTGCCGAAGCCATCGCCAGGATATCCATCTCAACATGCTGTCCAGTGGAGATGTCAGTGTAATGATTCCCAATGTTGCTGAATATGTGAGCTGAAATCCGACATCAAATAAATTACGTGGGTCGACGATGAGAAGGATAAATGCCGATATTGCGAGAATATTCAAGACATCCACCGGTCGATTCAGAATTCGTCCGAGCATATACAACAGAATGGTCAACGCAGAACGAACGACCGATGCACTACCCCCTGTGATGATGCTATACAACAGAATTGAGCCAATGACACCGATAGCCTGAACCCGATATCCAAATGGAAACAACCTGAAAATGCCACTCAACATCCCGGCCACAATAGCAAAATGCATTCCAGATATTGCCAATAAGTGAACTAATCCGGTTTTTTGAAAATCTATTTTCATGTCATCATCAATGCCGCTTCGATCGCCAATAAGCAATGCTTTTGAAAGGTTCATGACCTGATTTTCTGTTGCACCAAGCTGTGTGAACCATTCCGGAAACCACGGTTTCACATTTTGCTCGATCAGACATAACCATTCATCACGAAGATCAAAGATACCTTTTAACGGATGGTAACCCGGACTCCGCTGTAATACAGTCAAAAATTCCGGATATCCCAAATAACCAGTCAAGTAGATATCTTTTCGGGAAAAATAAACAGCCTGATCAAATCCACCTGCATTGAAATATCCTGAAGGAGGCGACAATGCGGTCTCGACGCGTATCCATGCTCCGTAACGCAATTGTTCCTTTATTTTTTCCATATCATCGCGAATCGCGACATGGATAACAACCTTACCTGTCACCAATTCAATCGCTCCCGGAGCTGTTTCGATACCGCACAACTCGAGAAAAAGCTTGAATCCTTTATCCGTCTGTTCGATTGGAAGATAGATCCATCCAACCAATGTCACTTCATCCGAAGGAGCTGTAAAAATCACATGACTTGCTGGCAAATATCCTTCTATCGATGAAATCCATGCAGAACCCCACAAGAATACCGCGATCAAGAGCATAAGAGTGCTGAGACGTTTCTTTTCCCTGTAACGCGCTGCAACCGCACCAAAGGCTAAAACAATCGATGCCACACTTTCAGCGAATGGCAGTCCAACGCCCGAATGACCACGAAGAATACCGCCGATAAAAATCGAAACAGTCAGAACCATCGGACGGTACAGTGGACTGCCCTTTTGATTGGTGCTGTCTGTCATAATGGATCTGTTGAAATGAGGGGCAAAATCGTATGAAACGATTTTTCACTGATCAAATCCGCAGATCGCAGGTCACTGACATCACGAAATGGGCCATTGATGATGCGATGAGTAACAATCCGCTGTGCAGCTTTATCGGATAAACCGGGCAAAATCGACAGCAACTCAGCAGAAGCGATATTGATATTGACTTTTCCCCGGAACGGTCGGTACTGAACGATCCGGATTTCTCCATTTTCTCCGCTGGAGGAGAACAATTCAGTGGGTGAAATCGGTGAACAATGATTTACCGGTATGATCCCTTTCGCTTTATAAAAATAATGAATTGATGAAGAATGATATGTGGCATCCGGAATGCGACGTGCATTCTTGATGGTTCCCAAAGATCTCCATGCTCCTCCGATGATCAGGATACTGATGATCAAATGATGTACACGATGAAATGCGGGCAATTGACACCTCCATGAATAAAAGCGCCGAGATTCCCCGCTATCGCGTCACACCCTCAATTCTGTTTTTAATTGGTCAGCGCTGAGTCCTCCCATCATGTTATCCAATCTATCCCGTTGAATTCAAACCGACTGACCAAAATATATTGACTCCGTTTGCCAACCTGCCTAAACTATCACTGTTTTCAGCGAATCCAGCGAGACTAACGCAGAATATCAAAAACAGAAGATCCTGTCGGAAACGGAGAGTACGCTCTGATTTCAAGCGAGGTAATTGTTGAAGAAATTATCGATCATCATACCTGTATACAATGAAGCCAAAACATTGGACATCATTCTCGATCGAATCCTCAACGTCGATTTATCGGAATTGGCATTTGAAAAGGAGATCATTGTCGTCGATGACGCATCCGTCGATGAATCATGGCAGATTCTTATGCGGCGGTGTGCTGATTTTGCTCAACTGCTCCGTCACACCGAAAATCAGGGAAAAGGAGCTGCCATCCGGACAGGACTGACAGCAGTCACCGGGGATTATGTGGTTATTCAGGATGCGGATTTAGAATATGATCCAGACGAATACAAAAATCTTCTGCAACCGATTATCAAAGGGAAAGCAGAAGTCGTGTATGGCTCTCGTTTCACGGGAGAGCGAAAAAATATGTTCCTTCACCACTGGATCGGAAACCGATTCCTGACGGCTGTCACCAATGTGTTGTTCGGAACCACTCTCTCTGACATGGAAACCTGTTATAAACTATTCTCAAGAGATTCATTGGAGGGCATCACCATCCGCTCCAACCGGTTCAATTTTGAACCAGAAATAACCGCAAAAATATTAAAAAAAGGAAAACGGATCTACGAAATTCCTATTTCATATAGTGGCAGGGAATATTCTGAAGGGAAAAAAATCACCTGGATGGATGGCTTTTCTGCACTCTGGGCGATTATCAAATTCCGATTTACGGATTGATCTGCAAACCATTTATCCTCATTCCCCGGTCAATAAAAATTGATTTCTCTCTGATGGACTGCATATACTTCCGGTGTCGATTGGCACGGTAATGTTTTTATTTTAAGGAGAGTTGACATGGTAAAAACTACACTGACTTTGTATAACCGGAAAATGGAGTTCCCATGCATATCGTCTGTCAGACGATTTTTTTTATCCACGATTATAATATTCTTAATATCGATACCTTTCCAGGTCGTCGAGGGAAGCATCTCGATTCCCGACGACATCTCGGAATCCATCCATCAGAACGGGATGTGTGATTTTTTTATTATTCTGAAGGAGCAGGCAGATCTTCGACTGGCAGAAACCCTGTCATCCAAACTGGAAAAAGGGCGATATGTCTATGAAACACTCACAGAAACCGCCACTCGAACCCAGTCATCTCTGGTTGAATATTTAGAGGAAGCGGGAGTGGTGTATCATTGCTACTGGATCCAGAACATGATTCGTGTCACAGCCGATGAATCGATTCTGCTGGAATTGGCTGAGCGGGACGAAGTGGCGGAATTTCGGTTGAACCGGAAATATCAGGCCATTGATCCAGATGCCTGGAAACAAGCGGTATCCGCACCAGAAGGTCGGACTGTGGAGTGGAATCTGGTTCAGATCAATGCGGATGATGTCTGGACCAGTCTGGGAGTTACAGGAACGGGTATCGTGGTTCAGGATAGTGACACAGGCGTCGACTGGGATCACCCAGCGCTTCGAAATCAGTACCGGGGTTGGAATGGATCTTCTGCCAATCACAACTACAACTGGTATGATGCCACCGGAACGTATCCGACGATTCCGGGAGATGGTGGAGCGCATGGCACCCATACGACCGGAACCATGGTCGGATATGATGGCAGCACCAATCATATCGGCGTTGCTCCGGGAGCAAAATGGATCGGTTTCAAGTGCATGGCCGATGATGGTACCGGACAGGACGCCTGGTTCCACTCCAGTTTCCAGTGGGCCATTGCTCCAACCAATCTCTATGGCAGCAGTCCAAACCCGGATATGGCACCACATGTGATCAATAATTCCTGGGGATATATCTACGGGAATGATTCTCGCTTCCTCACAGACATCACTAACTGCATTGCAGCGGGTATCTTTGTTGAAGCATCCGCCGGCAATGAAGGTTCGGACTGTTCAACCTTGCGGTCTCCTGGAGATTATCAGAACGTGTTTACTACGGGAGCTACTCAATCGGGAGGATCCATCTGGTATTATTCCAGCCGGGGACCTTCTGATCTCTATCCATCCATTCGGAAACCAGAGATCGTAGCTCCGGGAGATAATATCCGATCATCCGTTCCTGGTGGTGGATATGAATCCGGCTGGAGCGGGACATCAATGGCAGGACCTCATACCTGTGGATTGGTCGCGCTGTTATGGTCCGCCAATCCATCTCTGATCGGGAACATCACTGAAACACGGACGATCATTCAACAGACTGCAGACTCCACGAGTACAGCGGAATGCACCACCGGAGGCGGCGTTCCCAATAATGTGTATGGCTGGGGACAGATTGACTGTTACGCAGCAGTATCATCCCACATGGGGACACCAACACCGGTCACTCCCACGAATACGCCATCGAGTCCGACCAGCACACCATCCGGACCGACACGAACACCGACACCGACGCCGACATCCGCGGGTCCGGGAGATACCTGTGCCAATGCGGGGACGATCGCTGCTCTGCCATTCCTGGCCAGTGGTTCCACCGCATCCTTCAACAATGATTATGATGAAGCCTGTCCGTATGGCGATTCTTCTTCTCCAGACGTCGTTTATCGGTATCGACCATCATCGGATCAGACCGTCGATATCACTTTATGCACGGGAACGACCAACTATGACACCAAAATCTATGTTTATGAAGCGGTCTGCCCGACAACGGGATATCCGATGGCGTGTAATGACGATTCCTGTTCAAATGGAACGATTTATCCCAATGCCTACCTGTCCTTGCTTCAGGGGTTATCGTTCGATGCCAATATCGACTACTACATCGTGATAGACGGATACAATGGCGAAAGTGGTAACTATACGATTCAGATCACATCTCAGGAACCTCCGGAATGCGCATCATCCAGCGTATTCGATCAGAATCTAAACATCGCCGGACCAGCCTATACCTCCGATTTTGAGCCGAACTATGAAGTTGCGGAAAGTTTTTCGGGTGTCACACAACCGATTGGATCGATCAGATGGTGGGGGATTGAAGCCGTTTATGCCGGATCATGGAGCGCTTGTTCGATTAGTGATTTAACTTTTCAGCTCACATTCTACTCCAGCAGCGGCGGAATGCCCGGAAGCCAGATTTCCTCTCAGACGGTCACTGCGGTTCGCATCAACACCATGCTCCAATATAATACCTATACGATCTATGAATATTCTGCCAATCTTCCTCAGTGTGTAACATTGAACAGCGGATGGATATCAATCCGGGGAGCGGCTGGTGATGGCTGCTGGTTCATCTGGATGTCTGGAACCGGCAGTAATTTATCACATTATGTTCATGATGGCACAAATTGGGAAGCCAGTGATGGTGATCTGTCAATCTGCATGGGAGCCTGTCCCGCGACTCCAACACCCACTCCGACATTTACACGGACACCAACCCGGACACCAACGGCAACGATGACACCGACCCGGACACCCACTCCGACACCAACCCGCACGCCTGGGATAACCCCCACGGTGACTCCTGTCCCACCGACTGCCACACCAACGCCGAATCCACCCACTTCAACAGCGCAACCAACTACTCCACCGGAATGTATTCATCACGGCGATGTGGATTTCAATGGATCTATTACAGCCGGAGATGCGCAGATGGCTTTCAGTTTTGCACTGGGGATGAGTACACCGTCTTATGCACAGGGGTGTGCGGCAGACTGTAATGGCGATAGCTCCATCACCGCTGGCGATGCACAGGGAATCTTTCAGGCAGCATTGGGCTTTGATGGGTGCATAGATCCGCTTTAAAAATAGTTATCGGTCCCATAATCCGGATCATTCCTGGATTGCTATCTGAGTCGGTTCATTTCCATTATCCGACGATGGTATCGATTCGGAACCAATCAGAATTGCCCAAATAATCCCTTGAGAAAAGCGACAACACGAGACAGCAGGCTTTGCGATGAGGGTAACAGGAATGGCCTTTTAAACAACGATGAAGCTGACTTGGAGTGCATCGCCTCCCGATCCTGTCGTGAGATCTGCAATTCTTCCACAAATCGAGAGGGATGTCCTCCAGCAGTGATCAAAAGTTGCTTTATGGCGCGAGTGACAGCAACATAAAAAACCCTGCGTTCCTCCTCCTCTGCTTCAGATGATCCCGTTTCAATTGCCCGTTGGTGCGGGATGATACCATCGTCAACATGGAAAATGACGACACATGGATACTCCTCTCCTTTGCTTTTATGGATTGTTTTGATCTGAACTTCATCACTGGATTGGTTTGTTTTTGATTTTCTTGACTTATCTTCCCGTTCCATTCTCAGAAAGTAATCATCCACGAAGTCGAGAAATGTGTCATAGTGTCTGGATTGTTCTTCAATGAGGCGAATAAACTCACGGCCGGTCACCGTCCCAGTGGTGGCGATGCCCGTGTCTTCTTCCTCATAATGTGCATTGATTTTAAAGGTTTCCAGCATTCGGCCAAAGATATCCGATGTCCGGGATGATTGGGACAGAATCTCTTTATGAAGCGTCTCGACATCCATGATGAATTGCTGAAGTTTTTCCTGTTGCCATCGGGCCAACCGCGTGGATTCCTGAGTGATTCTTTCCCATCCGAGATGTGCCAACTGGCGGCACAGTTCATGACTGAGATATTTATTGGGAGTTTTGAGACATAACCCGATCTGATCGCTTCGCGCATTCCGAGGTGTGGATATCAGATTCAGATATGCACCAATCAACAGACCATATCCGGATGTATAAAAAGGACTCCCTCCGATCACCCGATACGGAATTTTCGCTTCATCCAACGCAGGCTGAAGCAGACTGGCCAGGTTTGAAACACGAACCAGTACAGCCATCTCCTTGTAAGCGAATCCATCTTCATGCCATTTTTGCAGTGTTTTTATGACCGTATCAACTTCATGCAACATCTCTTCATGTTTAGAAATTCTGACGGAATCGGATTGCGTTGTTCCAGAATTTCCTGCCGCTCGTATGGGTTTTTCGTACCTCATGCGATTATAACTGATCAGATTCGCTGAAATGGAGACGATACGGGGATCGCTTCGCCAGTTTTCTCCCAGTTTATGAATCACGCTGCCTCTGAATAATGTATTGAAATCACGGATATTTCGAGGATCCGCGCTCAGAAAGGAATAGATCATCTGATCATCATCACCAACAGCAAAGAGATTGTTCAATGGCATCGCGATCAACCGAACCAGGTAAAATTGCATCGGTGTCAGATCCTGGAACTCATCTGTGAGAACAGCATCGAATCGGTTCCAATAATGTGAACGTATCTGCGGATTCTCGTATAATAGCTGTACCGATCGGAGGATCTGATCATCATAGGTCATCTTCTTTTCCTTAAAAAGCAGCTCATCGATCTTCTGTATGATCCGGAATCGATCATTTTCTTTAAAGCCAAGGGAGTCGATGCTTCCTGGAATGGCTAATGTTCGTTTATATTGTTCAATAAATTCAATACATTCTTCCAATTGAGCCTGATTCACATAAAACTCTGTCCCACCCATCTCTTTTCTATGCTGAATGATGATTGTCCGGAGGAGTCTGCGGTATTCCGAATCACCGGTATCAATGATTTCAAAACGATGAAACGGACTTTGAGGTGATCCCTGAACGAGTGCACAACCGGTCTGATGAATATTTTGGATTATGATGTTCTTAAAACCCATCTGATGATGGATCCGTGATATCATTACTTCTCTGGCATCTTTATTGAATACAACACACAGGATACGGTTCTCTTCCATTCCATTCTTTATATATTCTGATACGCGGCGTGTCAGAATCCGTGTTTTTCCGGATCCGGCTGGAGCCAGTGTTAAAACAACACCATCTCTCGGATGAAGACATGCTTCCTGTTCCGGCGATAGCTCCGGTTCAAAATGATTGTGGTGAATCCTCTTTGTTGTTTGTTTCCGGGTATGCAGCCAGATATGTCGCAGGATCAACTCCACACATCGATCCGGCTGGAAAAAAATCTGACCCGCATGAAGATGAATGACATTTGCCACGGTTGGTTCTGAAAGTAACTCATTTCTGACCAGATTCATCGAATGATCAGCAAACTCGCGGCTATCTGTTTCAATGATCAGGGATCTCTGATCTGCTAATGGAATAATGAAGTCCACCTGCCGATGCCCGATAATCTCACTCGTTCGATAAGGGATATTCGCCTTATCGAGTGATTCTGCCAATTGGATCATTGCTGGAGTTACGCCACGTTTCGTCTCGTGGTTAATGTGTTCCGGGTGAGATATCACCAAACTCATTCGTTGTATCAATGACCAGATCTGTTCTTTCAGCAATTGACCCGTGGCTTCATTCAGTTCTTCCTGATTACGGACGACCATCGGCCTCATTTTAAACTCATTGGGATCGGACCCGAATGCTATATAGCAGGGTTTTCTATTCCGATAAGCCGGCAATAGAATGTCATTGATCAGCCAGTCCAGGCAGTCTCGATCCTTCAGTGCTTGTGTTGAAATATAAGGAATCACAATGCGATCCGAACTTTGGTGAGAAACTTTTTCTTTCACATCGGCGATCGCTGTTTTTCCTGTGGTACATGGCGAAATAATCTGCTCTGATGCATTAAAAACTGATATTCCTCGTCCCCGATGTTCCCAATCCGTTTTTATCACCATCAGATCCTCCCTGGTACGTTGATCCGGCATGATTCAGACATTATGCGAATGGTTTGTAATAAATCAAAGCCGGCACGATTGCATCTTCCTGTGAATCGGTACTCAGTCATGAGCGAGAAGATGGGAGGTTGGGGATGGTTTCAGATTGCTCCTCAAACATGACAGCAGTACTGGTTACTCCAAGAACTATCCATGGATTACAGTAAAGACGTGCTTCTTCATGTTTTCATCAACGAATACCATTTCGAAAAAAAACGCAGTATTTACATTCTTTTAGAATGAATAGCTTAACGAAATAAGAGATTTAAGGTGATATTTTTTTTGAATAATCGGGCTTTTTGCGATGGTATCATCCAGAATCTCTTCACGGACCATTGCCATCAGAATCCAGTTATCTCCAAATGTTATCCGTGTGTTCAGACCGATCTCATACGTGATACTCTCAGATAACTGATAAGCTGGGCGATTGGGGAGTGCTTTTTCCGACGGTACCCCAAAATCATACTGTGAAAGCCTCGCACTGCTCCAATTCATCTGCATGACGGGTGAAATCGCAATCTTTGTCCACTGAAATGATTTTGACAATTCCATTTGCCACAAATCACCCCCGATTCGATCCAGGATATCGAATTCATACCGCAGAAGACCTTTAACATCACCCGGTAAATGATAAACCAATCCAATCCCGGACATAATGGTATCTCTTCTGTCTCCCAGTCCTCTCAGTATGGGACTATCGTTTTCATCATACGCTCCAAATCGAAATCGGCTGGCAGCGACGAAACGGTAGTGCTCATTCCCCAGCAGGGTCATCTGGAGCATCGGTCCCAGCAATTGAATCCGTTCGCCAATATAACTGATTGCAGGAATGAACTGATAATGCACTGGAGAAGATTCCCGGTACAGGTGACCGGTTGCGATCAAACCCATGCCGAATCCCCATCGCCCTCGAGTTCCCAGAGGTTTTGTCAAGCTTAAAGACATAAAATGATCTGTTCCTTCTGCGATCGTGAATCGGGCTTGATCAAAACGTGGCGGACCTTTTGGGCGATACTGGTTTGAGAAAGCAATGGGTTCGGATGGAATCCCGATGATATTTCTATCCAGGATGTCATTATGATTTTCATCAACATAAACTAACAGCGCATAGTCTCCGGGCGTCAAATCAGAAACAATGAACATTGGACCATCTTGAGGAAAGAACACATCCTGTTTTTCCGGTTGAATCAATTCTGCAAATGAGCTGGGAGAATGATACAACATAAAAACAATTCGCCCATTTTGAGGCAATGGATGAATCTGAACGACCAGATCCTCCCCTGAAACCACAAGTGTACAGCAGGAAATCATTGAAACAGAAAAGAGATGGAAAAGAACAAAACTCCATTCTGGAAATTGTGTGAGTTTACTTTTCTGGAAGGAAAAACACTGCTTCATCTGAAAAATAATATTCCAACATATCTCAGATATCAAATCCCCACACTTCATTCTGAACAATAATACCGTTCCAATGGAACCATCCGAATGAAAAACTGCGAATGATGTAATGGCCGATTGTTAACAGATACGCTCTTCAGTGAGTTACCTCAAAAAATGATGAGATAAAAAATCAGTTATACTGAACCACATCTGAGAAGCAGAGTTAGTAACTGTCTCTGTTGTTTTGAAACTAAGAATGCCTGTTGATTAATGCTATTTAATACACTGTTATTCCCATAGTCATCTCATTTTTTGAACAAGATTCCATCTGCAGCTCATCTTTATTCCAACAATGAGACCAAACCAATTATCAAGACTCGCGGAAATCCAGTACTGATCCTCGAGCCCATAACAACATTACTGAATATAGTATCTTGTTTAATACAAACGAATATGCTAGAGTCTATCCATGGTGCACATGGGGTATTCTAAAGGAGAATTTTTATTGCTATCATCATTGATATAAGTCTCTTGTGAGGAAAATGTTAATATCAGTTCCTAAGCTTCTATCGAGAAAGCTTATTGGGTCATTTCAACGATTAATTGATAAAGCGGGTATGCTGTCCCTTTAAACAGGAAGAGGGTGATCAGATGCATTCCAGTGATTTATGTCTTCAATACGAACATTTATATGAAAACAATCCTTGTGCCTATGCTACGTTGGATTCCAAAGGGATCATTACTCGCTGCAACCTGGCAGCGAGAATGATGCTGATTGGCGACAAGATCGATTTGAATGGACAGGATTTTTATCAATATATTGCACCTGAAAGCAAAGATTCATTTGAACACGGACTACAAAAGGCAATACACAATTCCGGACGACATCGAATGGATATTTCCATCGCAAGACCAAGTGGAGAAATCATCTGGGTATGCATGGATATTCAGATATTTCATATTGATTCATCGGAGACCTGGCAGTGCCACTTGGTGTTTATGGATATCACCGAGCATCGACAAACACTTGAAGAACTGCATGACAGCCGTCTGTTCCTTCAGATGATAAACGATAATCTGACCTCCGGGATGATTTATCAGGTGAAGCAGGAAACACCGGAGTCCCACACATTCACGTATCTCAGCGAATCCGTGCGCAAATTTTACGGAATTTCTCCAGAAGAAGGGATGGCGGATGCAGACCTGATCTATGGAAAAGTTCATCCGGATGACCGCATGATGGTCGTGCAAAGAGAAGCGGAAGCTGCTGAAAAAATGACGACATTCCGAACTGAAGTCAGAATGCTTACTCCATCCGGTGATATTCGATGGTCTCAGTTCGTTTCAAATCCAAGACGATTGAAAGATGGTTCGATTGGATGGGATGGCATCGAATTTGATATCACTGAACGTAAACGCACTGAAGCCATGAAATTAGAGATCGAAAGCGAAAAACGATTCAGGCAATATATCGATTGCGCTCCCGATGCCGTATTTGTCTCTCGCCTGGATGGAACGTTGCTGGAGGTTAATCAGGCATCCACAGCATTAACCGGGTATACACGCGACGAACTCCTCGGAATGAATCTTAATTTTCTCATACGGAATTCACATCCTGAAGACCTGATGTTTGTTCGGGAGAATCTGAAAACCTTTGGAATCGCAAATCGGGATATCACATATACGACCAAAAATGAAACTGATAAAATTTGCTCCACTCATCTCGTTCAATTGCCAGATGAGCGGTATCTCGGAATTTCCAGAGATGTCACCGAACGCCGCAGGGAACAGGATGCGTTGGCTTTATTTAAAAATCTCGTTTACCAAAGCAGTGATATTCTGATGATCATTGATCCCTCCACCAGACGTTTCCTTGATGTGAATGATCAGGCATGTAAGAGTCTCGGATACTCAAGGGACGAACTCCTATCTAAAACTGTTTTCGATATTGAAGCAACGATTACCGATGTTGAAAAATGGAATTTTTATCTGGCAAAACTTCATTCTGCCGGATCCGGATTTCTGGAAGGAACCCATATTCGAAAAGACGGGAGCACGTATCCGGTCGAAGCCAATGTCAAATGGGTTGCCGGAAAAACTGCCAATTACATCATCGCGATCATCCGTGATCTCACTGACCGGAAGATGAGAGAGGAGACACAAAAAAAGGTTGAAAAACTTCAGAACCTTCAGGGCTTAGCTACCTCTGTCTACCATGATTTTAACAATATCCTGACTTCGCTATGCCGGCACGTCCAGAACAGCAAGTCAAGAATCTGCCATGACCATCCTGCCTCAGAATATCTGGAAAACGCGGAAAATTCTCTGGAACTCGCGAAAAGTCTGATCGACCAGCTCAAGACATTCTCATCGGAATATCACCAAGAATTAGAGGATTTCAAACTGGATCAGGTTATCCAGGAAGTCATTCACGGATTTGCATTTCCAAACTTGATTCCTGTCCTGAAAGCACCGGAGGACCTATGGCTGGTCAGAGCCGATAAACGCCAGATCTATCAGATTTTTTCGAATCTTATCGTAAACTCTCATCAAGCAACACCTCTGCATGGACATTTCTATGTCACGCTTGAAAATGCAGAGCTCAATCGCGATCAGATCTCATGTCTGAAACCCGGGAAATATATCAAGATTGTAGTAAAAGATGAGGGAACAGGCATTGAACAAAGTCAACTGGACCACATATTCGAATCTCGTTTTACAACAAAGGAGAAGGGTAAAGGTCTGGGACTTTACACAACTTATTCGATCATACAACAACACAAAGGATTCATAAACGCAGAATCGGCATTGGGTAATGGCACGACATTCACATTGTATCTTCCAGCCACAGACATTAAGCCTGCTATAAAAAAAGCAGAACAAGCACCCCATCCTGCCATAATCCCCAAAACCATGCGGATACTGGTAATGGATGATGATGAAATCATCCTCTGCGTGACGAAAGAAATGCTTGAGTATCTCGGAGTCACAGTTGAAACGGCCACGCATGGGCAAATGGCGATCGAAATGTATCGACAATCTGTTAAATCCGGAACACCATTCAATGCCTTGATCATGGACATCAATATTCCTTACGGGAAAGGGGCGATTGAATCGATCAAAGACATATTAACAGACGATCCGACCGCATGTGCTTTTCTGTCTACCGGATTCACCGACGACCAGACCTTATCGAGTTGTGAGAAGCTCGGTTTCAAGGGAATACTATCGAAGCCATATTCGATCGACGATCTGTGGCGTCTGTTGACTCAGGTCATAAAAAATCAATGACCTGATGTGACGTTTGCAACTCCTTACAACTCTTATATTGTCCTCAGATAAAATATCCGATACAATGCGCGGCTTGATGGGTTCTGTCTGTTCATCTTACCAAAGGAGACTTCTCATGAAGCTGGAATACAATCTGAAGAAATTGATTATGGACGCATTCGCTCCTCAATCAGGAGAAAAGATTATTTTTGTCAATGATTCCCCTGTGGATAAATCCCAGATAACCGAAGGACACGAACATCGGACAGAGATGACTGCCGAATGGCATCGTGTTGCTGGTGAATTGGCTCCAATCGTGGGTTTTTGTGTGGATCCGATCATAACGATCGATCTTCGGGATCCCTCCCCCGGATCGTTCGATGCGGATGGTTATGTCAATGGTACTCCCATCGATCTGAAGGCTGTAATGGATGCGTGGGGTCCCAAAGACATTATCATCGCGATCACGGGACCT
This sequence comes from uncultured bacterium, assembly GCA_964512995.1. Taxonomy (GTDB): domain Bacteria; phylum CSSED10-310; class CSSED10-310; order CSSED10-310; family CSSED10-310; genus CAZELM01. The sequence goes on along the minus strand of CAZELM010000022.1, from coordinate 15,244 downwards.
TCGATCACCGGTGAATTACTACGACGACTGGATTCGCAAAAATTCCGGTTTGGATCTGCTCCCAATGTTCGAGCTGATTTTGAGGGATTCAAGGCCGATTATTCAAAAATTCCCCTCCGTTTCGAAATTCTGACATCCAAAATGGCCAAAGCTGTCGCAGCACACATGACATTCCGTCTGGAGGACATGGTCTGGAAATGTACGTTCGATCTTCGTGGACAACGTTTTATTTTTAATGAGAATGGCTCCGCACAACGTCCGGGTGAATTTATCAATCTGCCTTCGGGCTGTGCCAATATCGGTCCATATCCCGGTATCTCGGGGGATGTTCGAGGCAAAAGCCGCACAGAAGGCCATATCCCAGCGATCATCGATGATGACCTCGTGATCTATGAAATCAAAGAAAACCGCATTATTAATATCATCGGAGACGGCGATGCTGTCGCCCATGAACGTGCGCACATTCTGGAATGCGGGAACCCTGACATGGCCCTGATCACAAAACTGGGACTCGGCATCAATGATGAATCCCGATGCAACGGCACGCATGTCGGCGATGAAAAAACCATGGGAATGCACTGGGGATATGGTCCCAAAAAACACTTCCCGGATACCATCTGGTCGGAACATTACATTCAGATGGACATGGATTTTGAGTATGCATGCGGTATGTTTGAACCGATTTTCCGCAATAGCTTTTATTGTTCTTCTCTGGGAGAACTCTTTTAACAATAATCATTGATTCGGTTTTACTAAAATGAATCGGGATCGCAGCCGCCATGACAATCTGGAAACATAACCGACTGCGATCCCTTTTTACTTCCTTTGGATTATTATGAATACAATCGATACGCATTCCGAAAAATATATTCAAAAGATATCCAGCGAACTGGCTGTTCACCCAAACCAGGTAAAGGCAACCATCGATCTATTGGACAAAGATGCCACCGTTCCATTTATCGCTCGGTATCGGAAAGAAGCTACCGGCAGTCTGGATGAGGTTCAAATCATTACGATCCGAGATCGCCTGTCCCAGTTGAGAGAATTAACCGCCCGTCGGGATACGATCCTCAAATCTCTGGAAGAACGTCAGTTATTGACAGAAGAACTCCGCACTAAAATTCTCGATGCTGAAACCCTTTCGGTTCTGGAAGATCTGTATCTTCCATTCCGACCGAAACGGCGCACCCGAGCAGTAATCGCTCAGGAAAAAGGTCTTGAACCCCTGGCTGCCGCACTGTTCGAACAGCATCCGGATCTGGTACCGGAACAATTTGCGACCACGTTCATCGATCTGCAGAAAGGCGTGGAATCTGCGGAGCAAGCATTGGCTGGAGCTCGGGATATTATTGCGGAATGGATCACTGAAAACAGTGATGTCCGGGCGTCGATGCGCGAGTTTTTTTCCCAAAAAGGCCTGTTTCGCTCATCTATCATTAAAGGAAAAGAAACTGAGGGGATCAAATACAAAGATTATTATGACTGGGAGGAGCCGGTACATTCTGCACCTTCTCATCGGATACTGGCCATGCGGCGAGGTGAAAAAGAAGGATTCCTGTCGCTCCGCATCGTCGTCCCTGAGGATGAATCCTTACGCCGGATTGGCTCCCTGGTGATTCAGAACGACAGCCCGGCAGCGCACCACGTCCGGATCGCCATTGCGGACAGTTTCAAACGCCTTCTGTCGCTGTCCATGGAAACGGAAATCCGAGTGGAAACGAAAAAACGGGCGGATGAGGAAGCCATCAGAGTCTTTACGGAAAACCTCCGCCAGCTCCTGCTCGCTCCCCCATTAGGTCAGAAGCAAGTATTGGCAATCGATCCCGGTTTTCGTACCGGGTGCAAAATGGTCTGTCTGGATGAACAGGGGAAATTGCTTCATACTGAAACGATTTTCCCGCATGGCGGTGAATCTCAGTGTTCCCGTGCGGCAGAGACCATCCTCTCTCTCCTCCACCGATTCCACATTGAAGCTATCGCCATCGGCAATGGAACCGCCGGCAGAGAAACAGAATTATTTGTGCGTAACCTCCATCTCCCAAAATCCATCGCTGTTGTTATGGTCAATGAGAGTGGAGCATCCATCTATTCGGCATCTGAGATCGCTCGTGAAGAATTCCCCGATCACGACGTCACAGTAAGAGGCTCCGTATCCATCGGTCGGCGTCTGATGGACCCTTTGGCGGAACTGGTCAAAATCGATCCGAAATCCATTGGAGTCGGCCAATATCAGCATGATGTCGATCAAAAAGCACTGAAACAGAGTCTGGATGATGTCGTTGTCAACTGCGTCAACAGCATTGGAGTCGATGTCAACACAGCGAGTGCACAGCTTCTCTCTTATGTTTCCGGTCTGGGTCCGCAGTTGGCCAGAAATATTCTGAACTATCGCAATGAACATGGACCCTTCACCAGTCGACAGGCATTGATGAATGTCTCCAGAATGGGTCCCAAAGCCTTTGAACAGGCTGCCGGATTCCTCCGGATTCGCAATGGTGATAATCCGTTGGATGCCAGTGCGGTTCATCCTGAGAGTTATTGGATTGTCATGAAAATGGCGCAGGATCTGAACATCACGATCCAGGATCTGATGAAAAACGACAACTACCGGAAAAAAATCAATCTGACACATTATGCGTCAGAACAAATCGGGATGCCCACACTGACCGATATCATGGATGAATTGGCAAAACCGGGACGTGATCCCAGAGATCAATTCGAGCCTTTTTCATTTTCAGAAGATATTCAGAAAATCGATGATCTCAAACCAGGAATGAAGCTCCCAGGCATCGTGACAAACATCACCAATTTTGGTGTCTTTGTCGATATCGGTGTCCACCAGGACGGATTGGTACATATCAGCCGACTGGCGGACCGCTTTGTCAAAGATCCAAATGACATTGTCAAAGTTCATCAGCCGGTCATGGTAACCGTGGTGGAAGTTGACAAAGAACGAAATCGGATTACACTTTCCATGCAATCCGAATCGAGACAATTACCTTCCTCATCCGCCCGGTCATTACCCCGCGAAAAGATCCATACTGATCCGCCTCCCAAAAAAGGTTTCACGAATAATCCGTTTGAGAAACTGCTGGGAAAACCAGGCAATCGATAATTTTTTTACATCTGTCTTCTCCGAGCTACAAAAAATGATCTTAACCTCTGAAAACAGAAGCTGTTTCAAACGTAGTTTGCTCCAGTAACACGTCAACAGGATTCCTTTCCACGTTCAAAAACTCCCTCAAACCCAATTTTTCTCCCGGTAGGATGAGAACGTATTGGCAGATCATTTTTTCATTCAGTAATCCGGAGGCTGGGATATTTTGAATCTGAATTATCGATATTTCAAACACATAAGGCAGGACATATCGGAAACCTGTCTATCATGTCCGATCCGATTCATCGGATCAGATCAACTCGCCTGTGACATTACCGAGAAACTATACCGCTGGCAGGCAGCCGCAATGGTGTGAATACTTGAACCAGTGATCAAACATAACCGACTGATTGAGGAACGTGAAGAAGTAATTTCAAATCATCAGATTTGCGTTCAACCAGGAAAACTGATTCAATATCAAAAGGTTTACTTTACGATTGATACTGGTTACAACATCGATCACAGAGGATCCTTGTGATCATTCGTTCCTTTTAATGCATCTTTGGAATAAGGAGGACAGCTCGATGAAACGAAATAAAATCTGCTGGAGTATCCTATGTTTTTTCGCGTTATGTGGAATTACCTTTGAATTAATCTCATTTGATCCACTATTCTGATGGATCGGAAAGAGAATGGAGTTTCATTGCTCAGATCGTGAGGATTTTATTTTCCAAAAACATTCCAGAACTTATCGAGTATCGATTTCTCCATTCTCACGATCTGTTCCATCTCACCAGCATCAAGCCACACCCCATCGCATTCTGAACATTTGTCGACCTTGATGTTCTTATACTCGACTTCGATGAGCTGCATCCCGCATTTGGGGCATTTCATGAAATGCAGTTCCTTTATCTTCTGTCTCTCCTCCTGCTCCATTTTCATCTGTTGCTCATGCTGGAGTTTCCTTCGTTTCTCATATTCCAGCCTGGCAATATATTCCTCTTCATTTCGACTCGGTTTGATCGGCATATTGAACCTCCTGCAGGAATCGGTTACATCAGAACCATGTCCATCATCTACCTGACCACGAAAGTGATGTCAATATACTCGGTATTTTCCCGAATACCAATCCAATACCATATGATAAAGAAGATCCTCTCCAAAGAGAGGATCTTTTTGTTACTACTGATGAAATGCAATCCATGACCAGACACGGTCTGATTATCGGTTTGCATCGATGCGTTATCCTGAAACGCTTCTTATCATGATCTCAATCATCATCCCAATCCATCCGATGCATTCAGAATTCCAGATTCAGATCAAAATGAGAATTCTTAAACTCATCATCCGACGATCACATGGCATCCACACACGATCCCAATCCCAATACAGAGGCAAAAATACTTTGGGCATCGGCGGCAGTAACGATTTCATTCCCATTACAATCCGCAGAACATGCCTCCACTTCAGATGGAATGATAACGCCCAGTGTGATCTGGAATGCGAGTTGCGCATCGCCAGCCGTTACCTGTGAATCCTGATTGACATCTCCATTATTCTCACAGAAATGGACTGGAGTAGGAGTCGGCAGGTTGCATGGCGTCACAAAAGAGATGAACACATCATCGATGTTCCATCCACAATATCGCCAACCGCCATCTGTTGGTCCCATGCTCCATCGAATCTTCACATTGGAATGACCACCCGCAATCGCAGAGATGTCAAACTGCCAATACTCCCAGGTTCCACCATCCAGCGTATCAGAATTGGACCAGAGCGTCTGCCAGGACGTTCCTCCATTGTTGCTGATTTCCACGGTCGCATGATCATACACACTCTGTTCAACGCCCAGCCATGCCCAGAAACTGAGATCGACCTGCACTCCACTCGAACAATCAATGGTATTGGTTGTCAGATACATGGCGGAATTCATGGCATCAGCATAATCACCGTTCAGGTTGTACCCGTAAACATTCTGACCCGTATATCCACTGTTGGGATCCGGGTTACCGTATTCTCCACCCTGAGCGGTGGGATGACCCCATGCCCATTGACCTTGTGTCGTCCAACCCGGATTGGTGTCCATATTGGCTTCCAGGAAAACGATGCGCTCATACGTCGTAAAATATCGGTGATTGCCCTGATTATCATCGATCGTGATGTTGGCGGCTTCATCCTCGGCAACAATATCAAACACATAGAGTGAGCAGTCCGTTAAACCGGTCAACGTGACCGAATGAGTCAGTGCATACGAATCCGTTTCCTGAATGGTTTCTGGAGATGTCAGTCCGTAATGAATGATGGAACGGCATGGTTCGCTGGTCTGCCAGGTGATCTGGGCCCATGAATCAGATAGTTCGAGGACACTGATATTGGAAATCATGGGAGCCACGCCATCGATCATCGCGGTGGCTGTCTGGTCCAGAGCGGGATAATTGCACCAGATCGTATCTCCGTTCGAAACCGACACCAGACCATCGCCATGCACTGCGGGGACAGGAGAACAGGAAATGGAACCCTGGAACTCACCCGTCGCCTGCTCCAGAAGCATGATACTTTCCCATGTGCTTTCTGTTGTGCTCTTGATCTGAATGGCAATGGAACCGGACGCGTTTCGATCCCGGACAGTGATGCCGATTGTGTCCTGAGGCTGATATGCCGCCCGATCAAGGTAAACACCCGACAATGCCATATACGCGGCATACGCATTGATCAGCCCCCAACCCCATACATGATTGGGAACGGTAGTCGCTGCATTGATGCCACCGCATGTCTGATTCCAATACCCCGCCCCTCCTGGCTGAGTATATGCCGTATCGAGCAATATCTGCCGAGTCTCATCAATGTCCCCGCGTAGGGATGGCACAGCGGACCATAATAACGCGATGACTGCGCAGGTATGAGGACCAGCCATCGATGTGCCTCCCCAGCCGCCTTCATATCCCGTTCCCGGAACACAGGATCGGATGTCATATCCGGGAGCAACGATCTCGGGTTTTATAAAATTGGGAGCTCCTGGAATGCTGGGATCCGCCGGTCCCCGGCTGGAACCCCACCAACCAGTCCACGAGGTGCTGACGATGCGATCTGAAGCATCACTCGCTCCAGTGGTCAATACCTGGGGATAATCTCCGGGACTCCGAAGCGATTGGCAATAATCACCTTCATTCCCGGCTGAAAATTCCATGAATACTCCCGCAGACTGAAGAGCATCGATGTCCGGTGCATACTGGTAATCCCCGCCTTCAATCGGCCAGCCCCAGGAATTGTTGACGATATCCGGTGCCATTTCGGGGAGCCCTTGTGATGGACTCTCATTGCACCGATAAGGCGCAAGAAACCACTCAAAACAATCATGAAATCCAACGGTCGTATCAAGATGCCCGCAGGCAATCCATTTCGCACCCGGAGCACCACCGACCTGATTCCCGTTTCCATCATCTCCGACCATCGTTCCCATTGTGTGTGTGCCATGGGAATCATCATCACACGGCACGCAAGGATTGGGACAGTACGATGTCGAACTCCCGGCATGCCAGTTGTAATCATGGTTCACCTGTCCGGCATTGTACCCCCGATACTTGTTGATCAATGCCGGATGGTCCCAGTCCACTCCCGTATCAAAGTTCGCGATGACAATCCCCTGACCCGTGACTCCTTCCGCCCAGACATCCGTAATCCCGATATGCTGAAGATTCCACTCGGGAGCTCTGGCAGTCTCATTCGCCGGATAGGCCATGGGTTGCTTTTCGATGATCCGATCATCGACCGGTTTATTGGAGTAAAACGCTGCCACATCGGGTCGTGTTGTGAGATTCAGCAACAGATCAAACGTGCCATTTTTAACAAAAACCATATTCTGAATGTAAAATGACCGATATTCTATCCCTGCACTTTTCAGTTCTCCGATCAAGGAAACCTGTGAACGGGTTGCTGTTTCCCGAAGTTTATTGAATACAAAACGACCCTTGTCTTCTTTCCGTTTCAGATTCTTCACACCCGTCAGATCAGCCTGTTCCTTCAGCACAATGAGAAAATCAGCAGAGCCATTCTGTTCCATCTGATCCAGAATGTAAGAATCGACATGCTGCAATGCCCGAACAATATCCGGATTACTCAGATCCGGTAATGATGCATGGATGGACGGAGTTGAGGATAATACACCTATCAAAGCAATCGCGACCACGGTCACGATTCCAGCCGTTTTCCGGTTGATTTTCACGAATGACCTCCCTTGATTCAATATTGTTTTTTTCTGTGATCCGGACATGATACCCGTTTATTCCTTCCTGTTTATGAGTAAATACCTCTCAGGGTGATTCCGGATGGAGCGGATAGTCCGAATTCCAGAATAACCCGCTCCATCATTCATTATTCACCGCTTTCTGTCACTCCAATGGATCCGCACACGATCCGATGCCCAGCGCCAATCCAAAGATACCCTGTGCATCACCGGCAGTAATGAATCCATTCCCGTTGCAATCCGCTGCGCACCATTCGGCATAGGATGGGGAGTAGGCTCCCAACGTGATCCGAAATGCCAACTGCGCATCTCCCGCTGTGATCGAACCATTGAAATTGACGTCCCCGTCATGAATACACTCTGGTTCTGGCGTACTGGTCGGAGTAGGCGTCGGTGTGGAAATCGGCTGATTCGACTCCGCCCAGATCTCCACATCATCGATATTCCAGCCGCAGTATACGACCGAAGAATCCGTCGTTCCCATGACCCATCGCAGGTAAACGGTGGATTGATCATCTGCGATGGCAGAGATATCGAACGCCTGAGCTTGCCAGGCAGTATCGACCAGCGTATTTCCGGAATGCTCCCAGACGGTCGTCCATATTGTTCCATTCGTCGATACACGGAGCGATGCATGATCCCATGTCGCACTCTCCACACCCAGCCATCGCATGAATCGAACTTCCACACTTTCTAAACCACTGCAATTCACCGGTCCGGAAGTCAATGACATTTCGGACAGGTTGTTCGGATAAGCGCCTGCGAGATTGTATCCATAAACCATGTTTCCAGTATAAGCTGAATCTGGATCACCGGCAGCTCCCTGCGGCTGACCCCATGCCCATTGCCCCTCGCAATTCCATCCTGGATTGGTATCCATATTCCACATAAACCGTCGAGCAAAATTGGATTGGGTGACCGGCAGCGAAAATTCGATCACGCCAGTGTAATTGTCTGAATACAGCATGATCTCAAACATGATCTGAGTATCTTCGGGTGTAAACGTCGCAGTGGAGATGGAATAGAATGGCGGTAGTGTTGAACCACTCCCCCCGATCGGTATTTCCGGATAACGAGCCGATCCCGTATTAATCACAATATATTCCGGAGATCCGGACGAAAGTGTGCCCGTGAGTTCCTCGACAGCCATCCGGCCAGCGTTATGGAGCGTCACCTGAATCTGAGCAGATTCCCCGGGATCCAGAATCCCATCGCTGTCCCCACTGAAATCCAATACGGATACGGATGAAAACGCAAGTTGAGCGGCGTACACTTCTTCCTGGAATATCAGGGAGCCGTTCCCCTGGTCGCTGAAATACGTGAGAATGAATTCGATCGCGTCACCATCCATTGCATTGGCATTCACACTGAACTGAAATGGTGTCAATGTTGTTGCGATACCGAAAGCGCTCATATCCGGGAAGGAAGCCTGGTTATCAATGATCGATACATGGGGATTGGTGCTTGAAAGGAAACCAACAATATGGGTTCCGGCAATACCCATATTTTCAACCGTTACATCCATGTAAATGGGTTCTGTCGGGTTAACGTGGCCATCCTGATTCCCGGCTGAATCATCGATCGTGTGATCCGAATAGACCAATACAGGTCTCGGTTCATCCATTTCCGCCCAGATTTCCACATCATCGATATTCCATCCGCAGTAGGTGACTGACCCATCGGTCGTTCCCATCACCCACCGCAGATACACCGTTGGTTCGCCATCGGCATATTCGGAGATATCAAAGGTCTGCGGTATCCACTCCGTATCAGCAAAGGAACTTCCGGAATGATCCCAGATGGTATGCCAGGTGGTACCATCATTGGAAACCTGGAAGGAAGCGTGATCCCATGTGCTGCTTTCGATACCGAGCCACCGTGCAAACTTGACCTGTATATTACGATAATTCGCACAATTGATGGCATGACTGGTCAATGGCATGGCTGCAAGATTGTCTTCATAAGCTCCTGCCAGATTATATCCATAAACATAATCACCCGTGTATCCACATGTCGGATCACCCGCATTCCCCTGAGGTTGACCATACTCCCATTGTCCGGTCGTGGTCCAGCCCGGATCAGTGTCCATATCCCAATTGTATCGCCGGGCGAATGATGACGTTGTCACCTCCAGATCGAAATGAATCTGAGCTGAATGACCATATGCGTCAATCTCCAGTGTGAATGGCGTCATCGTGTGATCGGGTGTTGACATATCAGCGGTGACTGTATAGTACGGCGGCAGACATGTCGCTGCAGACTGAGGAATGATGTCCGGAAATTGACTCTGATCTTCGTTGATCGTAATAAATGGATCACCCGCTGACAGGATTCCAGAAACATCGGTCGCACTCAGCCGGCCATTATTCTCGATCGATACATTCAGAACGACTGTTTCTCCCGGATCCAATATGCCATCGCCATCCCCATTCATTCCGGAATCATCGATCGTTACCGAATGGAATTCCAGTCTGGGAGCGATGATCTCATGTGTGAAGGCAGCGGTACCAAATGTTTCAGAACTTGTCCAATCCAGCCGGAATGGAATCACATCACCATCTCCCGCAGTGGCCTGAGCTGCAAATACAAAATCGGTCAGCGACACAGCAGAGCCTCCCTGAGCGATCGCTCCGAATTCACTCGAATCCTCTGAAATGATCACATGAGGATATACGGTTGTCAGGTGGCCGATCACATGGGTGGCATCCAATCCGACATTCCGGATGGTGACCGGCATCCGGATCTGCTCCAGAGGGCTGATCTGACCATCGTGATTCCCCGATGAATCATCAATTTCATGGGTCTGATGGATCAGAATGGGGACATTGCAGGGAGCCGGATAGGAGACTTCCACATTATCGATGTTCCAACCTCCCACGGAGCCCGAGACTGCAGGTCCCATCGTCCATCGGATATATACTTCCGGCTGCCCATCCGCGATACCGGAGATATCGAATGTTTTCAGAGCCCATCGATAGTCATATAAATTGCTCGCGGGACTTTCATAGATAATGGTCCAATCCGTGCCATTATTCGATACCGAGATCGATGCGTGATCCTGATCATTGGCGACAACATCGAGCCATTGATAGAACGACAATCTGGTTCCGGTCGCCGCGGAGCAGTCCAACGGAGGCGTGATCAGATGGTATGCAGAGCCAGTCTGATACGCGCCATGCAAATTCGTCCCATAGATATTGGGTCCATCGAACCCGGCCACGGGATCGGCTCCGGGACCCGATGGCTGACCGGTCGGCTGCCCCCATTCCCAGTCTCCTCCACTGATCGTCCACCCCGGATCGGTGTCCATCGACGCATTCAGAACATACATACGTACGCGAGTCGTGAAGGAGTAATACAACCCTCCGGCATCATCGATCGTTCGGTTTCCGGCATCATCGATCGATTCGACATAGAAAAAATAATCCAGACACTGTTCCAGATCGGACAGAGTGATTACATGATGCGTATTCAACCCAGCATCAGTCTGTGCAAATGCAGCCGGCGGTGTTTCGACATCGAACACCACGCGTCCCCGGCTCGGTTCACTGGAATCCCACGAGATCATGGCGTGATGATCGTCCAGATATTCCACATGCACATTTTCAACGAGCGGAACCGAAAAATCCACTGTGGCAGTGTCAACAACGGATATCTGTGTTCCACCGAATCCATCGGCGGCATCGGTGTATGTACCGGTAATGATATCCCCTTCACGTACGTCGAGCTGATGATTGCCCGGCTGATACGACGCGTTGATAACCGGGATGGTCCCTTCAAACCGGCATGTATTCGGTCCGGTCTCTGTCAATACCAACGTCTCAGCATCACTCCCGGACGCCACCCTCAGTTGGATGGTGGTGGATTGGGGTGTCGATGGATCTGTGTTGAGATCCACATCCGTGACAATCGCTTCGAGAACATCTCCCTGTCCGTATTTTGTCCGGTCAAACATCATAGTGCCCCGTGTTGTTGTCAATCCATTGATCGGTGTTTGCGGACAGCCCAGAAGATTCAGCTCGTAACAGCACCAGCGGTTGGCTTTGTAATCCAGACACCATACGTTGTCTTCTTTTGAATCCTGATTCATCCTGCCGATCTCTTTGATGTTCTCAGAGAAATACGCGTCGTGAAACTGGCGATGAAAATATTGGCTGGGACCATCGGTGCAACCAATCTCTCCCCACCCATATCGGCCATTCATCATCACGGCGAATGCACCATGAGCCGTCCACGAAAAATGTTCGGCAATGCAATCCGTCGTATCGAATGCACCCGCATAGCATCCCTGACTGTACACCAGGAACGGTCTGGAATTCGTGAGTCCATCCACGTCAGATGTATACAAATGCATCACTGTGCTTTCATTGGCATGTCCAAGATGATTCACCCAGAACAGATTGTTGGAATTCAATCTGGGGAGCAGTTGGGACGATCCCCATGAGCCTTCCCGTTCGTACAGATGATCGATGTCCCAGGATGAGGGATACGGTGGCGTGGAATACCCCCATGCATCGCTTCCATACCACAACTCATCCATGTAATCCCCGCCATAAGTGTCCGTCCAGAGATATTCACCCAGAAGCAGTGCATTGTCTGCCCATTCCTGAGTGTAGTTATCGGTTTCATAGGTGATTGTTTTAGCTACAAAATTGTGGAGTTCCGTGCTGGAATCAACACTGGCACGGCCAATGAAGAGTTCCGCAAAAACATCCACATCGCCGCCATCCGGACCATCTCCCATTTCACCATAGATGCCATCTCCCGAATAGTCCCACGTCCCATCCAGACAACCATAAAACATGTCAGTGGGAATGGTGGAATCTTCATGACCTTCCGCGGTCGCGTAGCAGCCCCGCGTTGGAACTCCCGCATGATCCGCTCCCAGTAAAATATATTGCGCATTCCAGTTCTCGTAGGCATCGATACAGAAATTCCGTATTTTCTCCTGATTGTTAGCTCCCGGATACATCGAGTAGATCTGTTCCACACGCTGAATCGTGCCGGAAATGCCACGGGTGGATTTGAATGCCAGGAAATCCTGATAATTGTTGGGACCACCCGCATTCGCCAATGCCGTAGTGGTTATGATGACATACTGGTAATCATCCCGGTCATTCAGCAGGCTCTCCCGGATTGGAGGCTCCGCGAGATAGGTATCGACGGCGTCGGGATTATCCACTTTCCGTCGAACCCACTCCTGATCTTCCGGGAGCGCTCGGCATCGGACATGTGATACTGATTTTTCAATTGGTTTCGTATGCAGAATAACATCCATCCGATCGGTGCGATGCAGTTTTTTCTCAGAGGGGATATACGTCACCGGGAACAGATTGAAGGTGACGATCTGATATCCCATGCTCCAGAAAGTCTTTGGAGCTGAATGCGTCACTCCCGGATACACGTCGCTGGACGCGTAAATCGCTGCATCCGGTGCGGTGAGCTGAATCTGTTCGGGATGGCTCAACGGATAGACGCGCTGAGAGGGCGCCAGAAAATGCGTTCCGGGAATCGATATCCATTCACCGGCATGAACTTCAACATATTCCAGTTCCTCCCCCTGCGGAATGAGTAATGAAACGGGACGATGAGGTATCAGGGGTGCGCCCGGATCTCCCGCAAGCGGTGCGTCTTTGAGTTGGACAATGGAGTAGATCTCCTGTCCTGATTTTCCGTCCAAATCCCGATTCCATTGCGTCAATTCCGGAATATCAAATGGATATGTCCGCACAACAACAGCACTGACGGATGATGTAACAATCATAATCACTGATAATAAAATCAAAAACAGATATCTCATGCTAAACTCCTCTGCCTCCTTAAAATATTGGGAGATGAAACAACCATCGCCCGAACACAAAATCCCACACATGTTCCTGCCCTCCTGTTTAAGATTGCAATATATATTCCATGAGAGCTGATCTCAGAGGGTGTTGTATTGTGAACCCTTTTCACACACACCGTGCGGTGGTATCGGTGTGTCTCCCTCACCCCGCCGGCCATGGTGGCGAAACATCACGATTCCCTCACCCGACCGGCCAGGGTGATGGATTGATCCGTGCTGGCACGCCGGCGACCCTCTCCCGGTGGGAGAGGGTTTAAAAAAGGTTTCTGCATCTATGCCCTTCTCCATTCAGAAGCTGTTGATTTAATCGGATTTTCGGGTTTTTCTGTCTGAGATGGGTCTTGCAACTGATTGTATTTAAAGCACATCAAAAATCCAGAAACAGTGAAAAATGTCGATTTGGGGACTAAATCAACAGACTCTTCATGGGGAATAGTTGGACGATTCGACTGACTTCAGGCCATGCCCGCTGAATACTGTCACAACACGTCCATATGGATCAAGATTTCCCAATTTTGTGATACCCGCAATTGAAACTGCGGCCGTCGGTTCGATATAGAATCCGGCTCTGTGGCAGAATCTGAGAGCGTCTGTGATTTCCTCGTCACTGACACTGATGCAATCGCCTTGAAATATCCGGAGAACCTGAATGATTTTTTCCTGACACAATGGCTGAGAAATCGCAATCCCCTCGGCGATTGTCTTTCGGGAATGCTCGATCTGTGATCGATCGGTCAGTTGGTTCCATGCATGATAAATGGGAGAACATTGCGCAGCCTGCACAGCGATCAATCTGGGAAGACGGGAGATGCTTCCAGCATTCAGGAGATCGCTGAATCCCTGAGCAACACCCAGGAGGAGACTCCCGTTCCCGACCGGTAACACGATCGCATCCGGAACATCCCACCCTGACTGCTCCCATATTTCAAACGCGAGGGTTTTGATCCCATGGATGAAAAATGGGTTGGCATAATGGCTTGCATAATATATTCGTTCTGCCATTTTCCATGCTGCCTCGGCCGTATCCATTCGATTCCCCGGTATTTTGACCAAGCGTGCACCCATGCATTGGATCTGTTTCAATTTCGACGGAGATGTCGCTTCAGGGACAAAAATGTGGCACTCGATCCCCGCATTTGCGCAGTATGCGGCGATCGACGCGCCGGCATTACCCGAGGAGTCTTCCACCACAGACGTGATTCCGATCGCTCGAAGATGACTGATCATGACTGCCGAGCCACGATCCTTGAATGATCCGGTCGGCATCAACTGCTCCTGCTTGATCCGGACGAGACCATTCCGGAGTTGGACTTCAATGATCGGAGTCATGGGTTCACCCAGCGATACGATGAGCGCTGTATTGTTCAGAGGGAGTGCCTCCCGATATCGCCACATGGTCATGGGACGTTGAACGATCGCTTCGATCGGGAACATGGCAGCATGAGACACATCCAGCAGGCTGCCGCACGGACACCGCCAGATCATTGTGGTAGATGCAAACTGATTTCGACATCGGGGGCATACCAAGCCGGTCATCTGAAGCTCCTCAACGGGTTTCCGGGGAATGAGTTGTTCTTCAGGATATTCCCACGGATGCTGACAATATTGTCATATTTGTATGGCAAAGGGAATATAAGCGAGTGGTTTTCCGTATTTCCTATCTGATCGCAGCAGCCGGGGAGGATACCAGACCGATGCGGAATGAACCCACCCAATACCCATTACCCGAAGCAACCACACCATTCGCTGGAACGATCTTACTTTCAACATAAGCGATTATTACATTTCCCGTAACGGTCATTACATTACATGCGACGAGTATTACATGTGCCGTAACCAGCATTACATTACACCACGACAGGCATCACATGCGATGCAACGGTCATTACATTACATGCGACGAGCATTACATGTGCCGTAACCAGCATTACATTACATGCGACGAGCATTACATGTGCCGTAACCAGCATTACATTACACCACGACGGACATCACATGCGATGCAACGGTCATTACATTACATGCGACGAGTATTACATGTGCCGTAACCAGCATTACA
>CAZELM010000021.1:0-85259 GCA_964512995.1 uncultured bacterium | reverse complement strand
CGGAGAAGATGGGAGGTGAGCTGATGACCATCGCTGAAAAACTGAGAAAGGAAGGATTCGAGAAAGGGATCGAGAAAGGATTCGAAAAGGGTATCGAGAAAGGGATCGAGAAGGGTATTGAGAAGGGAGCGGTCCTGAATGCGCGGGTCGCGGTGATCGACGTGTTGGAGACGCGATTTGGAGCGGTTCCGGATGCGATCCGGCAGATCATCGAGACGATGGATGATCAGGACCGCTTGAATCGGCTGATTCGGTCGGCGGTGACGGTTCCGGATATCGATCACTTTTATGCATTATTGGAATGAGTATCAGGTCTGAAAGAGAAACATAATCCCGCACATATCCCCATTGTAATAAAAAGCGTGTTGATTTAATCGGAAAAAAAAGGAGATCGTCAATCCATGAAATATACTCTCTTTACAGCAAAAATCGTTATCGTAATGATGATCATGAATGGCTGTGCGGGTGTTCAGACGGTGCCGTTACCCGAGTCCCTGGCCGCACTTCGTCCGGATAGTAATTGTCCGCATGAATCGCGTGCAGGAGGATGGGATATCAAGGCTCAACTTCTGAAAACACCGGAGGCTACCTATCTGGCCATGTATTTTGATCCGCATTATATCCTCGAACATGAGCCGGAAGTGAACTTACTGGCCGGAAGTGCCGTTTATGAAGGGCAGAATGAAAAAATCTATTATTATCGATTGGGAACATTACCCAAAGGAAATTTCATTGGAACGATATCTTTCCGGACACCGATGCGGAGCCGGTTTCCCGGTGGTCATCTGGCAGATCAGATCGTGACGCTCCGCATGGAACGCCGATCCAGTTCCGACTGCCTGAAACTCATTGAGCGATAAACGGGGAGAGTCAAATATATTGATCCCGTTGCTCTCCCCGGTAGATTCCGTTTCGGGTGAAATCTCTCCCTGCCTGAATCGATCGAATTTTCCCCTCCCGGTCGACCCAACCTTGACATTTTGGGAAACATCGATAAGATTTAACCTTTTATTGGGTTCTTGAATGACTCAGGAACATCGTCAACCATTGAATGTTTAAAAGGTATAAAGGAGGCATTGTATGCAATTTCCCGATCACCTGCAGTTACTCATCGGCGATCGAGGCCACGAATCAACACTTCAGGCATATCTGGATTCACCAACATGGATCGTTGACAATGCATGGGTGAAATTTCAGGAAGTAGCCAATACGGCTCTGGACGCGTACATGAATTATTGCAGGAAAAACAGTCTTCCTCACTCATTTTTGTTGGGACTCGATATTCTGGTCATGGGGATCATCGATCCAAATAACCCGAACAAGATCATCGATATCCGGCCAACACTAGTAGAAGGTCCGTGCTGCAACAGCTACCCTGCATGTCCGAATGTCTGGGCATCCCGGTTGTATGGTCAGTTGAAATATATGGGACTGGATCCGGACATTGTCGAGTATCCGACGCATCCGACCAAGATCCTGGATAAAATCTGCGCCCTGTTCCAGCAAATCTGGCTGAAGCATGGTGACTCCAGCCGGAAACCGGTTGTAGCTGTTTTTACCCGACCCTACGACCTCTCTGAAGAAGAGGCGGCTCACAATCTGACATTGAATGCTCTGAAAAATTATGGATTTGAAGCATATCGCGTCACTCCCGATGAAAAACCGGAAGTCAGGCAGAACAAATTGTGGGTGAATGGCCGGCCGATCGATATGGTCTGGCGTCGGATCGAACGCGTGCATCTCCCCGGACAGGCCAACCCACCCCACCGTGAATATAAGGAAATGAATTGGGTTAAATTTTACGAAGAGGAATTTGCAAAGAAAGTGGTGACCGAAACACCGGAAACGATCTTCATCAATCCATGGAAAATCGACGACCTTCGTTCGAAAACGATTGAAGAACGGGCGTTCAGATTGTTTGAGTCTCAATATCCGGATCGAAAACTGTCACGTCCGATCACCTTGCTCGATAAAGAAATCAATTATGCGTCTGTCAAGGAACTGGCACAGACCGGCGGATGGGTCATGAAACGCTGGAACTCGACGGGTGGCAAAGGCGTTTTCATGCACGTCAACAACGACCTGGCTCAGCATGTCGCCACACGGCTGTATTCCCGGTACAATGGTCGCCACATGATCGTTCTGGACTCCGCTCAGATGGAAACAGAACTTCGCAAATTTGATGACTTCAATGAAGATACGGCTATTCAGCAGATGCGCTTCGTCGATGCGCGTGATCTGGGTGGTGAAAAACGACTGGTGTACGACACCCGGATCAATGTCCTGTACGATCCGATGGCGGAAAAATGGGAATTTTTATCTGGAATGAGCCGAAGCGTTCCCTGCGGTCCGATGGTTGAGAACGGCAACAGCCTGCTGACCAATGTTTCGATGGGAGCGGAAATCAGCCCCTTGATCATGGGACACGTCCGCGACAATGCGGATCGATCCGTCATCAAATTCGGACCCTTGCTCGGAGCAATGATGGAAGGCAAATCAGAAGTCGTTATCGGGTAATTCCGATTTTTATCGTTCAGTTACCGGAAACGACTGAGCATTCTGGCCGGTCGTTTCCGGTTATCCCATAAGGAGAATTTAAACATGTTACATCGCGGTGAAGATTTACGATTGACGGATGGCGGTCTCGGACAGGAGACGGAGATTCCATGTTACGATGAATCCCCCACTTGGCTTGTGGACAATGCATGGGACCGTGTAAAAGAAGTCGCCAACAATGCGCTCGCAGCCTATCTGAAATATTGTCATGATGAAAATCTCCCCCACAGTTATCTGCTCGGTCTGGATATCCTCTTCATGGGCCAGATCGATCCCCAGAATCCACGCAGAATCATCGATATCCGTCCGACTCTGGTCGAGGGACCCTGCTGCAACAGTTATCCCGCATGCCCCGCAGTCGATGCCTATAAATTGTATCGCCGTCTTCAGCTCAAAGGATTCGATCCCGATCGGATCGAGTATCCGACCCATCCCACGATGGTCCGTCAGAAAATCGCATCTCTCCTGATCTCACTCTATCGCCGAAACGGCGGACAGGGCTTTCCGCGTGTCGGAGTATTTACCCGCCCTTATCCGGAAAGCGAAGAGGAAACCGCTCACATCCTTATGCTTCAGGCATTCCAACGAGCGGGAATGGAAGCTTACCGCATCACACCGGATGAAAAACCGACTGTGAAGGATGGACGGCTATGGGTCAATGGCGTTCCGCTGGATGTCGTTTACCGGCGGATTGAACGCATCCATGTTCCCGTTTTTTATGGTGAAGAACTCGGTCACAAAATCATCTCCGAAACACCCCATACCCTCTTTGTCAATCCATGGAAAATCGACGATCTCAGATCCAAAACCATCGAAGAAAAATGTTTCCGGCGATGGGAAGCGGTCCACCCGGATCGCCCGATTTCGCGTCCGACCACATTGCTCGAAAACGAAGTCACTCCCGAAAACGTTTCCAGACTGGCACAATACGGCGGCTGGGTCATGAAAAAATGGAACTCCACCGGCGGTAAAGGCGTCTTTCTGTATTTCAATCAGAAAGCATCCGCAGATGCCGTCCGATATTTGTATATCAAAGCGGATGGCCGCCACATGATCCATCTCGACGAATCCGCAATGCAGAAGGAACTGGAATCATTCGCCCATTTCAATGAAGATACCGCCGTTCAACAGCTCCGGCTCGTCGATGCCCGTGTTCTCGGGCCCGAAAAACGGCTGGTCTATGACACCCGGATCAATGTCCTGTTCAATGCTGAATTTAATTCCTGGGAGTTCATCTCCGGGATGTCCCGCTCCGTTCCATGCGGCCTCAATGTCCACAACGGTAACTCACTCCTGACCAACATCACATCCGGAGCGGAAGTCTCACCCCTCATCATCGGTTACAGCCGGACTCCCGAATCAACACAGGATCTCACGTACGGACCGATCCTGACAGCCATTATGAATGGTGAAACAGAAATCGAATTCTGATTGTCCAGTATACCATGGACACTCAGGGCTGTTCGCTGATTATTGCGAACAGCCCTTTTTTCTTTCGGGAGCGAACGTGACCGGACGGTTGAATTCGTTCCGCAATCGAATCAGATTCCTCCGGCGATGCCCCAGATAGTCGGATAGTTCGTCAGGAGGAACGGTGATCGTGCAGAGAGAGGGGTTCTGCCGGAGCAATGTCCGGGCCGACTGATACCGAATCTCTCCTTTCACCAGCGCACCAAATGCCGGATGATACGGCCCGTCGGCTAAAACATCCCGAATGAGATGATCCGGGATGTGAAAACCGCATCGTGCGACCCGGATTCCATAGGACTGGTAGATCCGAACGACATCGGCACAGACCGACACGGCTCGATCCAATGGCCAGGGAGCGTAGATCCCCTTCTCATAGAGAACAGCCAATGGAGTATCCCGAAGGACCAGAGTCGGATGGATGCGCACAAAATCCGGATGGATGGCCGCAACCTGATGGGCAGTGAACAACGCCTCGGATTCATCGGCTCCCGGAAGTCCGGTCATCGTCTGAATGCCAATCCCGACCTGATGATTTCTCAGGTGCCGACAGGCCTGCACGACCTGATTCCGATCATGACCGCGATGAACCGTTCTTAGAATATGAGCGTCCATGGATTGAACGCCCAATTCGACAACATGAATTCCGAATGACTTGAAATCAGTGAATTCCAACGCTGTATCGGGACGCATGGAGAGTCGGACACCGGAGATATCTCCCCGGAAATAAAAGGTTGCCGATGCCGCTAACAGAGCGAGAAACTGATCGGGATGAAAAGAACGAGGATCATTCCCATAGAATGCCACTTCCTTGAATCCGGGAGATCTCAGATCGGGCCATTCATCGATCATTCGATGGATATCTGCCGGCTGGAATGGCGTATTCTGTCCGGTCGAAGCAGCGGCATTGCAGTAGATACACCGAAATGCGCAGGGATATCCAGAGAGAAAAATGGGCAATATCCTGGTTGTTCCGGTTCGTAGGCTTTGCATAAAAAAAGAGCCACATTTCAGTGGCTCATGGAATATTCCTGCGGAAGGGGGGACTTGAACCCCCATGAAGTTTCCCCCACTAGGCCCTCAACCTAGCGCGTCTGCCAGTTCCGCCACTTCCGCTTCGATCATCACTCTTTTATTCAGTTCCAGGCACTACACCCGGTTCATTTCCACCCGTTGTGTTTTCGCCACCGGCAGGATTATCCGCTGCTGGTGCATTACCCTGTGGATTGCTGTCCGGTACGCTGCCGGCTCCAGGATTCTGGTCTGTAGCTGGAGCGGCAGGATTGGCTGCCGGCTGACCGGACTGATCTTCCTGACCTTGTTCCTGCTCTGTCGTTCCAGGATTCGCAGCATCCGGTACGGTTGTTCCCTGTGCGTTGATATCGATATCCTGAACCGGAGCGGTCTCTTCAATCCCGCCCATGACCGATGAAGAACGGCCAGTCGACATGTACGCCAGAGAAATCGAAGTCGCCATGAACAACACTGCCACAGCGGTCGTCATTTTATTCAAAAACGAAGCGGGTCCTCCGCCACCGAACATGGCTTGAGCACCACCACCCCCAAAAGCACTGGCAAGATCCGATCCTTTGCCCGTTTGAAGCAAGACAATCAGGATGAGTGCAATGCATAATACAACATGTATCAATCCAACGAGAATAAACACGAAATATCCTCCTCACTCGCAGCAGGCTATTTACCAAATATTCCGACGATGATCAAGTGGTTTTATCCGATATCTGCCGCTCTCACCATTTTCAGAAACGAATCCGATTTCAAACTCGCTCCACCAATCAGTGCGCCATTGACTTCCGCAGCCGCAAGAAGCTCGATAATGTTCTCGGGATTCACCGATCCGCCATATAAAATCCGGATGGAATGACCGTATGTGGGATAAAGCAGCATCAGTAATGACCGGATAAACCGATGGACTTCTTCAGCCTGAGCCGGTGTGGCCGTCTTTCCCGTTCCGATCGCCCATACCGGCTCATACGCCAGAACAACCCGATCGATTTTATCTTCTGAAACGCCAAAAAGTCCGGATCGCACATGCCGTTCCACAACATTGAATGTCAGTCCTCTTTCCCGTTCACATTCCGTTTCTCCAACACACAATATGGGAGTCAGACCGCTTTCGAGTGCCCAGAGCACTTTCCGGTGAACCATCTCATCCGATTCATGCAGAACATGCCTCCGCTCCGAATGACCGCAGATCACATACGAACATCCGGCAGCCAGAAGCATTTCTGCGGAGATCTCGCCGGTAAAGGCGCCTTTGGATTCCGGATACATGTTCTGTGCTCCCAGCCGGATTGGCGACCCGGCGATCCGGGCATACACGGATGATAACGCAGTAAATGGCGGACAGATCAGCGGCTCCACCTGATTCGGGATCTGGTGGATACCTGCCAGTATTCCATCAGCGAGTTGGACGGCCTGAGCCGGAGTCAGGTTCATTTTCCAGTTTCCAGCAATCAATGTTTTCATATTGATCTCTTCTATTGGTACATGTATCGGATCAGATCTCGAACACGGCAGGAATACGCCCACTCATTGTCGTACCAGGCGAGAATTTTCACCATGTTTCCGTCGGCGATCGTTGAAGCGGCATCGATGATCCCGGATCGTTCGTCCCCATTGAAATCAATCGAAACAACCGGTTCGTCGGTATAGCCTAAAATCCCTTTCAGATTTGTTTCTGAAGCCATCTTCAGGGCATTGTTCACATCGGAAACACTGACATCCTGATTGAGCACCACGACCAGATCAACGAGAGACACATTGGGAGTCGGCACGCGAACCGCCATTCCGGAAAGCTTCCCTTTCAGTTCCGGCAGAACCAAAGAAACGGCTTTGGCTGCTCCCGTTGTTGTCGGAATCATGGATAGAGCGGCGGAGCGTGCTCGGCGCAGATCTTTATGAGGCAGGTCCAGGATTTTCTGATCATTGGTATAGGCGTGAACGGTTGTCATCGTTCCCCGAATGATCCCGAAATGATCGAGCAGAACCTTTGCAATGGGAGCCAGGCAGTTCGTGGTGCATGACGCATTGGAGATGACGTGGTGGATCATGGGATTGTAATCCAGATGGTTGACTCCCATGACCACTGTCCAGTCCGGATCCGTTGCCGGTGCAGTGATGATCACCTTTTCCGCTCCGGCTTTCATGTGAGCCATCAACTCGTCCTTTTTTTTGAAACGACCAGTGGATTCAACGGCGACCGACACACCCATATCCGCCCATGGCAATTGTACCGGTTCCGGACACATCAGCACCCGGATCGGTTTGCCATTGACGATCAAAGTCTGACCTTCGATATTGATTTCTCCTTCAAACCGGCCGTGCGTGCTGTCGTATTTCAGGAGATGCGCCAATGTCTCGATATTGGTCAGATCATTGATCGCTACGATTTCCAGTTTTTCCTGATCGATGGCTGACCGAAAGAAGAGCCGGCCAATTCTGCCAAAACCATTGATTGCGATTCGAACTTTCATATTTCATCCTTTCACGCGTATGTCAGAATATTCAGTTGAACGGTAAGTAAATCATCGAGAGCTTATTAGATATCGTCAATGCTCCTTATTTTCAACTCTGTAGTGACAATCCTGCCAACTGAGCAGCCAATAATCCAGCAGTGACCGCGTCTTTCGCATAGCCGTCCGCACCGATCCGCTTCGCAAATGTCTGAGTCAACACTGCACCCCCGACCATAATGGCAACTTCCGGAAAACGGCTTTTGAGATAAGCCACGGTCTTGGCCATTGCCGGTAATGTCGTTGTCATGAGCGCAGATAACCCGACAAGCCTCGCTCGATGTGACCGGATCGCGTCTTCAAACCGTTCCTGTTCCACATCCTTCCCCAGATCAATGACTGAAAAGCCATGATTCTCCAGAACAATCGAAACGATGTTTTTACCGATATCATGAATATCTCCGGAAACGGTTCCCAGAATCACAGGGGTTGCATGAAGCGATGACTCCGATGTTTTCAAAAGCGGTCGAAGAACATGGACGCCTTCGCGCATGGTTTCTCCAGCCAAAATCAATTGCGGCAGATATACCTCTCCATGACCATATCTCTGACCAATTTCCTGAATGGCTGGAATCATGGCGCTGCTCAGAACCTGCTCTGGGGATTCTCCGTTATGGATCAGATCCATTATCAGATCACTGATATTTTCTTTATTGCCATCCATGATGGCCAGGGAAACGCGGTCCAGCCGATGAGACGCTTCCACGATGCGATCGGTCGTTGGCATCGGCTCGTGCATGGACTCCGTTTTTGTCATTTCAGTGACAACTGAATCGACAAAAGAAATGTATTTTTTCGCTCCATGATCGCGATTTTTCAGAAGATCCCCGGACCGGATCGTTTCCATCATCCGTACCGACAATGGATTGACAATCCCAGCCGTCAATCCAGCCTGGATCGCCATGGCCAAGAATGTCGATGAGATGATATGGCGTTGGGGCAATCCGAAGCTGATATTGGAGATCCCCAGAATCGTTGCACACCCGAACTCCTTTCTAACCATTTCAACCGCCTGGAGTGTTTCCATCGGCTGATGCGGTTGAGAGGCGACGGTCAACACGAGGCAATCCACCAGAATCCGATTCCGCTGGATGCCCATCTCCTCCGCTCGCTGGAGGATCCGTTGAATGATGGCCATCCGTGCTTGCCAGTTATCTGGAATCCCTTTCTCATCGATTGCCAGTGCAATAAAATTGGTACCAAACTCCTTGACGATGGGCAACAACTCATCCAGACGCTGAGATTCTCCGGAAATCGAGTTCAGCAAGGGTCTGCCGATCACGGTGTTCAACCCGGCACGTAACGTTTCCGGATCGTTAGAATCGATCGAGAGCGGCACATCTGGAAGAAATCCTTGAATGACCGCGATGAGCCGAGCCATCAGACGGGATTCATCCACATCCGGGATCCCCACATTCACGTCCAGCAAACTGGCTCCCATTTCAACCTGTTTGCGAGCTTCATCGCGAGCCATTGAAAAATCGTCAGACGCTAATTGTTTGGCCAGTGTTTTTCGGCCGGTGGGATTGATTCGTTCACCGATGATGCCAAACGGACGGTTGAATCCGATTTCCACGATGCCGGATCGAGCGGCGAAGCGGACATCCATTGCAGCATGACGCTGAACCGGAACGATTGATTTTAGCGCGTGGGCTGCTTTTGAAATATGATCCGGTGTTGTTCCGCAGCAGCCTCCGATGATCGATGCGCCGGCCTGAGCCAATTCCACGGCAAATTCTGAAAATATACCGGGACAGACATCATACTCTGTCTTGCCATCCCTAAATTGAGGGAGACCCGAGTTGGGCTGCACCAGGATTGGCAGATGCGTAACCTCCGCATACCGTTTCACAACCGATATCATTACCGATGGTCCTAGTCCGCAATTGCTCCCGATCGCGAGCGGAAAATATGGCTCCATACATACTGCAGCGACTTCTGGTGACGAGCCAGATAACGATCGAAGATTCGCGTCAAAACTCATCGATGCCATGAATGGAAAATTCAGCGAACAACAGGCTCTGACTGCAGCCAGCAGCTCCCCGAGATCTCCCATCGTTTCGATCATGCAAAAATCAGCACCTTCGCTTTTGAGTATGGCAATTTGATCCGAATAGATTTTCTGCGCATCTTCCAATGACAGGATGCCCATGGGTTGTAATAACTCGCCTGTCGGACCGATGGAAGCGGCAACGAGAGCGGCATCTCCCGCAATTTTTCGCGCTAACGCCACACCCGCTCGATTGATTTCCTCAAAGTGCCGATCCAGTCCAAACTGAGCGAGTTTCACCCGTGTGGCACCAAATGTATTGGTGGTTATGATATGAGCGCCGGCGATGAGATAATCCCGATGGATCTCCATTATCGTTTCGGGATGTGTGAGATTTAACTCCTCCGGGGGCCGGCCGAGAGGCAGTCCCCTAGTTTGCGCCATTGTTCCGATCGCGCCATCGCACACCAAAATCCTGCTTTTCACAAAATCTGAAATGGTTTGTCTGATGTTCATATGCCCTTCATTTTACTTCGTGTCGTTTTGGAACCCACGCACATGTGGCGATGAAAACGCCTGCAGCCCCCGCCTGAACCAACATACGGGCACATTCCATGGTTGTGGCTCCGGTTGTAAAAACATCATCAACCAGAATGAGATGAGCTCCCCGGCAGGAACCTCCGGTTTGAAACGCATTCTGAATATTGATCGCTCTTTCGATTTTTCCGCCTCGCTGAGGATGGGTTCGATGGATACGTTGGAGAAGCCAATCGTAGTATGGAATACTCAATGATCTGGCCAAATATCGCGCAACAATGGCCGCCTGATTGTAACCTCGCCGCCATTTTCGTGTGAAGTGAAGTGGCACCGCCGCCACACCATGCCAGGCTTCCATCGATACTTCTCTCTGCAGTTTCTTACCCAGAAGGATCCCCAGTTCCCGGCCACAAAACGTCTTCCCTCCGTGTTTCATGGAAAAGATCAATTTTTGAAGCTGACCTCCGTCCTGATAGGGACCTAATGCGATGAATCCGGTCACTTTATTTTCCGGTGAATCACAGCAGATACAATGGTCACCATCAAACAGGCGAAGATCCGGGATTATCTTCCCGCACACCGGACAGGTGGGACTATCGGTCTGACTGGTTCGACTCTCACAGTCAGCGCATAGGTATCGTGAAAATTTTTCTGAAGCAGAAACGTCTCCTCCACACAAGATACATTTTTGCGGGTAGATTAATTCCAGAAAATGCTGAGCCATTCCTTTCAATGTGTGACTCCTCATGCTCACTCAAAGTGATATTCGTGGATGTGGAATTCTCCTTCAGTGAATTCTACATAATGCCCTGGCTGAAACCAATGCCCTGAATTGATTAGAATGATCTGTTGACCATCAATTTCCAGTAGTTTTCGACCGAACTCATGCGTGTGGCCATGGATCACGACCTGGACACCCTCCTGAATCCGTTCTCTCAGAAAGATCCGATAAACATCATCCGGAATTTTGGATGCTTGTGCAGAGGTGTATCTGCGGCTGGTATCAGAAGTAAGCTGTCCAAGATGCCATGACCAATCGGCGGGGATGCAACTGAACAGTTTCTGTGCCAATTTGTTTCGCAACACCCGTTTCAGAAAAAGGTACCCTCTGTCTTTAATATTGATTTCATCGCCATGAGACAGGTAGACATTGTATTTTCCAATCGCAATCCGGATGGGATGATCAAAAATGACCACTCCCAGTTCATCACGGAATAAAGGACCGGGATGAAAATCATGATTCCCGACAACATAGGAGATTGCAATGCCATCTGAAATCAATTCTGCAAATTTCGCTATCACTTTGAAGTAATGTGAAAACATGACTGTTTTATAGCCAAACCAAAATTCAAAGATATCTCCCATCAGATACAGTGCATCCGGATGCTGGGCTTTCATTCCGTCCAGAAAGCGGCAGAAGGCTTTTTCACGGGCCGGAAATCGTGGATCCAGATGCACATCACCCACAAAGTAGGCTTTCGAGATAATTGTCATGAATGCCCAAACCTTTCATTCGGCCGAATCAGCACGAGGAAACGAATCGTGAGTGGGAATCTCATTTATATTGCCAGATTAAAAATTTTTCTGGTCACATGCTATTCTAGCTTACATGTGAATTTCCAATCTGGCAAAATGATCACTTTATCCATAAACATTTACATTTAAAATAGCCTCGTGATAAAATTTTATCGGACCCGTACGAAGAAATCGACAACTTGTATTGATTGGAGTAAAGATGAAAACGACATTTGAGATAAAGCCCGTACCAGAAGCGAAATTTGGATTTGATGTCCTGGATACATTGCCCGCTGAACTCCATAAAATTGGTGTCAGCCGGATCTTGTTGATCATCGATCAACGTATGAGATCAACCGGACTTACAGATAAAATTGAAACAATGGTTCGAGATCACTTCTCCGAAATGCAGATTTTTGCCATTCAGGAACCGATTCTGGAACTCCATACCGTCACGTTGGCTTGTCGCGATCTCGACCTTGAAAAATGTGATGGGGTTATCGGATATGGGGGATGGAAATGCACGGATCTGGCGAAAGTCCTGAGTATTATGGCGACCAATCCCCATCTTTCACCAGATTTCGTTACTACAGCACTTGAAATGCCAAATCCTGGGCTTCCCGTCATATCGATCCCGACAACACCGTTAAATGGCGCGGAGATTGACACCAAAATGCTGATTCGCTGTTTGGAAACCAAAGAAATTTACAGCATTGAGCATCCGAGACTCGCACCACGAATGACTCTGATTGATCCGAGAGTCATGGTGACATTGCCGTCGGATCTCACTGCCACCACGGGAATTGATGCGTTGACGCATGGAATTGAGGCGATCATTTCAATGAATTCGTCACCGTTTTCCGAAATACTGGCATTTCAGGCCATTGCGCTGCTCCATGAAAATATCCTCGATGCACATCGGCACCCCGACAATCTGAGAGCTCGATATAATGTGGCGCTGGGAAGTTTTTATTCTGCACTAGCCTTGAACATGACCGGTTCCGGAGCCATCCACGGGCTCGCATATCCATTGACTGCCCGATACGGCATTTCACATCCTCAAGCCGTCAGCCTGATGAGTTCCCATCTCATCAAATTCAACATCCCTGCCCTGCCATCTCAGTTCGTGAGAATTGCACGCATACTCGGATGCGAGGTACAAGGATCGGACTCCGAATCCTATAAAGCATCCGAAGCATTTGAATCCTTGCTGAGATCCCTTGAATTACCGATCTATTTATCGAGCTACAATATTCCCGGCATCGAGATCCAGGCACTTGTGGATGCGGCATTGCATTACGATCATTGTCTGAAAAATAATCCGAGAATCATGGAACGAACGGATTTGATAGCCATTTATCAGAATGCACTTTAATCTTTGTCTGGTTTCAGGCTATACTCCATTATAAGCACTGATTCCATGATGGATTCGATGAATGTGTACGTAGCAGAATCGTTGGACTGAAAACATTTGTCAATGTGTAATATCCATTACGTGTTCAGATAACCTTCATCCTTAACTAAGGAGGTCGATGTGAAAAAAATATTCGTGTTATTATTCCTTGTAAGCTGTGCCCTGATCACGGTAACAGCCTACGGAGAATCAGAACTTGACTGGTCATCGGATCACTTTCTGGTGAAACTGACTGAAAATGCGGTGACCCGTGACAGCGCACTCGGCATTGTGCCAATCCTGGATGTGAAGATATTCTGGAACGAAACCGGGATCCAATCCTGGAAAAATGTTTTCCCAAAAGGAAAATCATTTGCCAATGGATTGGAGCGATGGTTCAGGTTATATCCCCAATCCGGCACCAATATGCAATCCTTGATCGAAACCTATCAACGACAACCGTTCATCCAATACGCCCATCTGAGTTATCTGCTGTATCCAGACGAAGTACCCAACGATCCGGATTATCCAGACCAGTGGCATCTGGAAAAAGTCATGGCTGCCCAGGCATGGGACATTGGACACTGTTCTTCGGATGTTGTTATCGCCATTCTCGACAGCGGCTTTGATATGAATCACGAGGATCTCCAGGATTCATTCTGGGAGAATGGACTGGAAACTCCCGGGAATGGAATCGATGATGACGGCAATGGTTATATTGATGATGTTAACGGCTATGATTTCTGGGGGAGCGACAATAATCCGGACAACGTCGATGTCGCCAATCTTCATGGTTCACACGTCGCCGGGATTGCTGGAGCAACAACGAACAATGGTATTGGAATTGCCGGAGGCACCTGGGGATGTTCACTCATGCTGTGCAAGGTCTTCCCGGATCGGGCCGATGGTGGAGCGAATCCCGGGGATGTTGCAGAAGGAATCATTTACGCGGCAGACAATGGGGCTGACGTTATCAATCTCAGTCTTGGAAATGCATATGACATTCCGATTGAACGCGAAGCCATTGAATACGCGGTAGCAGTGGGTACTGTCATCTGCGCTGCGGCAGGAAATGGTGGAGATGACGGAATGGGTGATTTTGAGCCCCATTATCCTGCCTCATATCCCGGTGTGATCGGAGTTGGTAATACGACCCGATTTGATGTCAGAAACGACTCCTCCAATTACGGTGAAGAGTGGGTTGATGTCTATGCGCCCGGAACATCGCTGCGATCAACGATTCCTGAAAATACCTATAAAGGAGAAAGCGGCACATCCATGGCATCGCCACTGGCTGCAGCGCTGGCAGCGCTCCTGATTTCAAACAATCCCGGAATTACCCCGGATGAAGTCCTCCACCGGATGCAGCAGGGATGTGAAAACATCGACGCCTTCAATCCCGCATTCCATGGAGAACTCGATCCGGGACGCATTAACTTCTATTATTCACTCGCAGAAACACCACTGATCCGCACAGACCATTTCATCATCATGGACCAACAGGGAAATGGCAATTTTGAAGGAGATGCCGGCGAAACGGTGAACCTGCACCTGTATTTGAAAAATGTATCCTGGATGGACGGTATGGATATCGCGATATCAATGGATGTCCTGGAAGGTTCTGGAGTGTCGATCATCGACGGCAACTCAACTTATGGCGACATGGCGTCTCATGAAATGAAAATGAATCTGGATCCCCTGACGATATCCATTGAAACAAACGAACATCGCCAGGTCGCCATCACAGTCTTTGTGACCGGCTCCGGCGGATACCAGGAATCCTTTGAGCTGCAACTTTCAGTAAATAATCCGATCCCCCAGATGCCTGGGTTTCCGGCTTTCAGCATGAAAGGGTACAACTCATCTCCCAAGACAGGCGATCTGAACGGTGATGGGAACCTGGAAATCGTGTGTGCCGACAATGATGGTCTGATCCATGTATTCAGACACGATGGAACCGAACTCCCAGGTTGGCCTGTTTTTACTGGTTCACATCAGGCATTTGACGACGTTCTTGTTCTGAACGCTCCCGCCATTGCGGATCTGGATCTGAATGGCGATCTCGAAGTGATCATTGCTGATCGTTTTCATGATAAAGAGTATTACAATAACCCAGCATTGGGAACCAAGGAAAAATCGATCGGCCGGATCATCGCGCTCCATCACAACGGCCAGTACGTTGATGGTTTCCCCGTCCTGATCGATACCGAATTCGTCGATTCACAATCCACGGATATTCCGGATATTGGATTCAAATGCAGTCCGAGCATCGCTGATGTTGTGGGGGATACTCATCCGGAAATCATTGCAGGAAACTATGGGAATGACGTGTATGTCATCTCATACACCGGCGATATCCTGCCGGGATGGCCTCTGGATGTAAAAACAGATGTGTTCGCTACCGCAGCCTGTTCAGATATCAATCTCGATGGACGGATGGAAATTGTCATTGCCACAAAAGCGGACACGGAACCATTCAATTGGGGTGAAATTTATGTATTCAACGGTGAAGGAGAAACATTGGCCGGATTTCCAGTCCGAATTCCCAATCAAGTCTATTCATCACCGATTCTGGTCGATCTGGATTCCGATGCAGTCCCTGAAATTGTGTTTGGTTATGGCGACTATGGCATGATCGAACCCGGCCATGGCATTCAGGCGCTCAACATCAATGGCGGAAAAGTTCCGGGATTTCCGGTTGAAACCGATGCGTCAGTGTATGGATCTCCCGCTGCAGGCGACTTGAATGAAGATGGAATCCCTGAAATCGTTGTCAGTACGCTGTCAGGAAAAGTCTATGCGGTTGACCATACGGGAGCAATGCTTCCTCAATGGCCGGTTCAATTGTCTGAGAGCGGTATCAACTCCTCACCGGCAATCGCAGATATCAACAACGCAGACGGGCCGGAGGTCGTGGTCGGCTGCAGCGATGGATATCTCTATATTCTTCACGCAGATGGAACATACATGGAAGGAACGCCACTGGCACTCAACAACGATGGTTTCGCATCTCCCTGTATCGCAGATATCGATCGGGACGGGGATATTGAGATCATCATGAACAATCTGGAAACTTTTGTATTTAATTTTTCCGGTACCTTCGACAACGAGCAGCAATATTGGCCGTCATTTCATAGAGATAATGCAAACAATGGCCGGTATGGCCATCCGGGACACTTGAAATCTGGCGTAAATATGCTGATCAGCAGGGATTTTTTCACTGCTGAAACTCCGTTTAAACTGGATTCGGTCATGGTGAATGGAACCGATCAAACGGTCAACGATCTCGAGTTATTTGTGATATTGGATATCTGGAGCCAGTATTATTTCTTCTATCCATCCTGGCAACAGACAGCCACCTGGGGAGATATCCCGACATTGGAACCGGGTGCGGCTATCTCAACCGTGTTCGACTTTGCGTGGCCGGCGGGTGATTTGGGTTCAGCTTCGGGATTGGCGTTCTGGGGAGCGCTCCTGGATTCGCAAATGGCGTTGTTTGGTGATTACAGTTATATCACCTTCGGATATTGATCCGGATTTATTGTAGACTGCTATCAGGCTGGGAGTGAATTCCCAGCCTTTTTTATTTTGCGGTGCGGAATGCCGCCATCACACCACCCAGGATCAGGACACCGCCCAAAACAGTCCAGGAGGAAAATGATTCTTCGAGAACGAGATATGCCAGAAAACTTCCAATAAACGGCTCTACCAGAATCGCAGCAGCCAAAAATGACGCATGCAGATATTTCAAAGCCCAATTGATCGAGGAATGACCGATGATCTGTGGAATTACCGCGATTGCGGCCAGTATTGCATATGTTTTTGTATCAAATCCCCAAAGCGGTATCCTGGAGAAAAAAGAAAACATCAGCAGAAAACAGGCAGCGATCGAATACACCCATGTGACATAACTGATCAAGTCCGTCTTCGATCGTGCAGATCGTCCAATCAGGATATAGCACGACATTGCGACCGCACCTCCTAAAGCCAGACTGTTTCCGCGCCACGAATTCGATATGGAAAATCCCTCACCAATGATCAGTATGCCGCTTCCGATAATCGACACGCCAGTACCCCAAATCAGAGCCCGTGGAGGTATCTCCCGTAATAAAAACGCAGATCCAATCGCAACAATGATCGGATTCATTGTCACAAGAACGAGGGAACTGGCGACCGATGTCGATTCCAGGGATGTAATCCATAGTGCAAAATGAAGGGCAATGAAAAATCCAGCCATCACCACGGATTTCCAGGGGATGGAAGCGGTTGAGCGATGATGCGCAAATGGAAAAATGATCCACAATATCACGCTGGCGAAACCCATCCGGTAGGTTGCGATGCTGATCGGAGGTACCTGGGCTAAGCGGATAAGCAGAGCGGCAGATGAAATCGCCAGAATGCCGACTCCAATACCCAATGTCAGCATCCATCGAGGAGGTGCTTTTTCTGAAGATTCAGTACTATTCCTGGGGCTGCCTGAGCTTGCCATGATAGCTCCCGATGAAATAACTGTTTTTCTGTTCCGGTATGGTTTTCCCTGGAAAGAAATAAACAGAATCGATGATCATCCAGGATCACCGGATATTCATAAACTTCAAGGATTCTGTTTCGATCAGCGTTTGAAGGAACGACGGATAAACATCCGTGTTGAAATCAGTGCGAAGCGGTGTGATCGATATCCATCCCTGGCACATGGCGGCATCATCAAAATCCGGATCATCTGGATCATCGACGCGGCTTCCTGACAATCTGTAACAGGTATTACCGTCTGAATCTCGGTCTTCAAGATAGGCATCCTTATACAGATTTCTCACTTGCCGGGTGATCCGGAATCCTTTGATGAGATATTCCGGCAGATCAGGAATATTGATATTCAGGAGCATGCCCTTTGGAGGACCGGACAGCATGATTTGCTGTGCAATGAGATACGTAATTCTGGATGCATATTCAAAGTCTGCTGGCTGGTAATTATTCAGGGAGACGGCAATCGCCGGATATCCCTGTAATGACGCTTCCATTGCGGCTGCTACAGTGCCGGAATAAAACACGTTGATGCCACAATTCGATCCCATGTTGATTCCGGAGATGACAAGATCAGGAGGTTCCGGACATAATTTGTCCAAAGCAAGCTTGACACAATCCGCAGGTGATCCAGTGATTGAGTATGCCGGATATGGTCCGATGTTCTGTTTCTGGCAGTACAACGGTGTTCGAATCGTCAGACTATGGCTCACAGCACTCATTTCCGTTCGAGGCGCAGCGATTGTGATCTGATCATTATCGGTGAACCTGCGAACCAGACTTCGGAAAGAAGGGGAACTTATTCCATCATCATTGGTCAACAATACCTTCATTGAAGTCTCCCTGACATTGGTGTGTGGCCTGATATAATCCATTGGTACGGATGTATTCTTCTACTTTTAGAGGAACCAAATAGCGAATCGTTCGACCGGACTGGATCCGGCATCGTATCTGGGAAGCGGAGATGGATAATCCGGGAATCGGTATGAAACAGATCTTCCAGTCATGGGGAGGGAGACTTGCTGGTATCGTCCCTGGACTCCAGACACGATCATGTATAAATGCCCGAACAGCTCCAGCAAAGCCGCCTGCATGATAGGGTGTGACACCAGGTCGATGAACGACCACAAGCCTGTAATTGTTCAATATCTCGATGTACCGATGCCAGGTTTCAAACTCAACGAATGAGTCATGCCCCATAATCAGATAGAGTTCTCCAGCATCTCTCATCGCATCCAGAGTATCGATCGTATATGAGGGTCCATCCCGGCGTAATTCAATGTCGATTGCTTCAAATTCGGGAGAATACTCGAGTGCATGTCGCAACATATTCAGCCGATGATTCCCGGATGATATCCGGACATTCGATTTATGCGGGGGATGTTTGGCTGGGATGAATACAATTCGATCCAGAGCTAAAAGATCGCGGCATTCTTCTGCGACAATCAGATGACCATGGTGAATGGGATCGAACGTTCCCCCGAAAATCCCGAGTTTCATGGTTCCTCCACGAGTCGCAACCGCAAATATTCACGCTCCATGAAATCCAGTAACGGGTCGATATTCTGTTTTGTTGCTGAAGATATCGCCAGGAAGTGAAGATCGAGTTGACGAGCGATCTCCTCCAGTTTCCCGATTTGATCCTGGGAACCGGGGACATCAATCTTTGTGGCAACAATCGCTCTGACTCGCAGGGGTAGAATTTCCTGGTATAAACGAAGTTCGTTCAGCAGGATTTCGGGTGTTTTTTCCGGAGTGATATCATAGGTGAGTGATGTATCGACAAGAAGGAGGAGAAGTGCGGAACGTTCGATATGGCGTAAAAATCGATCCCCCAGCCCTTTTCCATCATGAGCACCCTCAATGATTCCGGGGATATCCGCTACAACAAATTCCCGGTTAGGTCCCCGGCGAACAACACCCAGATGTGGAATGAGTGTAGTAAAGGGATAATCTGCAATCTTGGGTTTGGCTTCCGAAATGATGGATATAAGTGTCGATTTACCGGAATTTGGTAATCCTACCAAGCCAATATCGGCAAGCAATTTAAGTTCGAGGGTCAGCTTCCGATATATACCTGGCTCGCCGGGCTGAGCGAATTTGGGTGCCTGGCGGGTGGCCGTGGCGAAAAAAGCATTTCCTTTCCCCCCACGACCTCCTGGTGCAACCATAAACAATTGACTTTTTTCTTTCAGATCGATGATACATTCATTTGTATCAGTGTCATAAACGATGGTACCAGGCGGGACCGGAATGACAACATCTTTCCCTTTGGCTCCATAACGCATCCGCTTGGACCCGGGTCTTCCATCGTCTGCTTTAAAAATGCGCTGATAATGGTATTCAAGGAGAGTTCGTTGATTGGGTTCGGCTTTCAGATAAACACAGCCCCCAGCCCCTCCATCTCCACCATCCGGTCCTCCTCGCGGAATGTATTTTTCTCTTCGAAAGCTGACACATCCTGCTCCGCCTTTACCGGATTGTATCTCTATTTTGGCATGATCGACAAAACTGCTCACAAAGACCTAAAACCAACCTCCGTTTAAGGCGGCTATCCCTAAACCAGTGTTACGCGGGATTCTGAGGTATAATGTTGATGTAACGTCTTCCTTGTCGCGTCCTGAAATCGACAATCCCATGTGCCTTGGCAAATAGCGTGTCATCACTCCCTTTTCCGACATTATCTCCGGGATGAAACCGTGTTCCCCGTTGCCGTACCAGGATATTACCGGCCAAAACGAACTGACCAGCAAACCGTTTGACTCCTAATCGCTTGCTATGACTGTCTCTTCCGTTTCTGGAACTTCCACCACCTTTTTTATGAGCCACCAGTCACCTCCCATCTAGGAAACAATAATATCTTCCACGCGAACCTTCGTATAATACTGACGATGGCCCTGAGATTTGCGATATCGTTTCCGCTGTTTCATTTTGAAAACTCTGATTTTCTTCCCTCGAAATTGATCTAAAACAGTCACCTTAACGGAAGAACCTTCCAGATATGGAGTTCCTGCTGTGATGGTTTCGCCATTGGAAATCAATAAAACTTTATCAATTTCAAGATGATCGCCAACTTGCGCATCAAGTTTTTCGATTGTGATAACAGAGTCTTTTCTCACTCGAAATTGTCTTCCACCCGTCTCTATCACTGCAAACATTTTAATATCCTCCCAAAGCCTTTGAAAGGCCTAAAAACACAAAGTGGGAGAATATGTATTTCAATCATTTATGTCAATATATTTATTGAAGCCCGGGTAGATACGGTTGAAACCGTATACTTTCATAAATAGAGCCGGCTGAAACCAGTGCAAAAATGCAACACAGTGATTCCATGTTATTATATAAATAGGAATATTCTCTATATGGCTTCGATATATTTCAAAATATTGACACATCCTCGAAACGACGCTACATTTTAAAAGATAGACACTTTGTCACATAGAAGGAATTGTCTGTGAATAATATTGAAAATAGAGATACCGATCGCTTCAGCAAAAAAAACAAGCCCATTCATGATCAAAAAACTCGAGAAATGAGAATCAATGAATCTGCCTCAATCTATCCCAATAAATGGCTCCAGATCGGAATCGATAAACTGAAACGTCATGAAGTCGAAGAAGCGATCAGTCTGTTCCAGAAAGTACTCCGGGTTGAGCCGGCCAATGCGGTAGCCAACGAAAAGCTGGCGATCGCAAATTCCATGCTGGCTAACCTGAAAAATACAAAAGAGTTGCTCTCAACCGGTCTCCAATTTATGGAACAGGAAAATTGGGAAGCGGCAAAAGAGGCTTTTGAAGCATTGCTCGAAGTGGATCCGGATCACCAAGAAGCCCGGACCTTTTTGGAGGAAATAATCTCGAGGCTCGCCAGAAGCCAATCACTTTCATCTGATTCACCCATTTTCGATTTTACAGATGATATTGCCATTGATCAGACTCCCGGTGTCGAGTCATCTTACACGTCGCCAATAAAATCCGGAGTTGATCCAGACCTCACACTACCGAATGTCGACATCTCGACCGATGATTTTGCCAGGGAATTTGAATGTAATGCCGAAGATAATACGCCACAGATTGATGAAGTCCTTGCGCGAGCCACCGCAGCATTTAACATCGACTCTGCTGCTCCTACAGAATCACCTCCCGCAAACACCCCTGATTATGACATCGAATTTCAGAAAAAATTCGAAGATGTTATTTCATTATATGAGAATGGACATCTAGAAAAGGCCAGAGCGGAGTTATATCGGTTAAAAGAAAAGTACCCATCACACGCGCAGATCGCATATTATCTTGATATCATAAACCGCCACATGAAAGGTTCTCCCAAAGCCCAAAACCAAATTCAAATTGAACGGTTGTTCAAGCAGGGAATGGATGAGCTGGAGAAAGATCATTTTGGGAATGCCGAGAAATGTTTCCTTGAAGCTCTTTCAATTAAACCGGATTTTCACCAAGCCCAGTTGATGCTGGAAAAAATCCAGACTTTAAAAACAGCAAAAAAAAATCAGGGTGGAGCCAAGCCAAAACCCGAACCCCCCCCTAAAAAAAATCCCCAACCGGCTCGAACATCATCCCAGCAAAAGCCTCCATCTGCACCCGCTCAACGACCGATGTTATCCCTGGGAGTAATTGCAGGAACGATCATTATTGGGGCATTATTTTACATTTTTTTTCTGAAATACCCGGAATTCAAAATTGCTTCCCATCTGGAAAAGGCAAATCAATTCATCCTCAATGGAGAATTTCAGGATGCACTCACCGAACTGGATATTGTCAGTACCATCGATGACTCCAACGCCCAGCTTTGGGAACTTCGAGGCGTCGTTTATCTGAAGATGAAGAACGGAACCGAATCGGTCGCTGCATTTGACAAAGCACGGACATTGGCGGGTGCTAATATTTCCTCTAGATTTATCTTCAACTCTGGAGAAGCATTTCTGTTGACAGAGAATTTCGCAGCCGCTGAAAAAGCATTCAGAGCTGTTTCAGAGGATCCTGAATATGCTAAAGATGCAAACTTTTACCTGGGAACCTGTCTGGCTCGGATGAATCAAGCCGAATCCGCTGTCAGTGCATTCCGAAAAAGTAGTTACCTCAATCCAGATGATGCAAAGATCTACTTCGAGATCGGACGATTACTTGTCGAAACGGAAAAATTTAAAGAAGCAGAAGATGAATTTTTAAAAACCATATCTTTAGATCCATCATTTGTTCCAGTGTATGAAGCATTGGGTGATCTATATCTAAAAACAAACAGAAACCAGGATGCAATAGATATCATCTATCAGCCATTGGAATGGCTCAAACCCTCTGATCCCGCACTGGGAAAGATTATCGCAAACTTAAAATATAAATTGGGACTGGCATTATATCGGAACACGGATTACGACAAAGCGATCGATCAATTCAATCAGATATTGTTACTTGAACAAAGTGCACGAGTATATATTGAACTCGGGCGTACCTACTATCAAACCGACAAGCTTCAACAGGCATTGATATCATGGCAACGCGCAGTGGAATTGGAGCCTGAAAACGCCGATATCCATTTTTATCTCGGTCGGGCTTATCAGAAACTGGGAGATAAAAAGAAAGCAATGGAAGCCTACCAGAATGCTACCCAGAAAAACCCAAACCATGTCCAATCGATAACAAATTTAGGTACCATTTATTATGAGCTGTTCGATTATCAGAAGGCACGAGCCATGTGGGAAAAATCTTTGAAGATCAACCCCAACCAGCCAATAATTAAGAAAAAAATCAGTGAATTGATTTCGAAAACCTCTCCATCATGAACCATATTCATGCCGTTTTTATAACACGATATTGATTTTCATGTATTCATGATTGCTCTTAAAATGAATACAAGGCAATTCGATAGATATGTTGAACTGATATTCGAAGCGTTTTCGTATCATACAGATCACCTGCAAAGGAGGTTCCCATCAAACTAGAAGACAAACTTTACCTGATATCAAAGGCTGCCGAAGATAAAAAAGCGGAGGACATCATTGCATTGGATCTCCGGAATCTGGAAGGTGTGATCAATGATGTATTTTTGATTTGTTCTGCGGCTTCAGAACGTCAGGTGGAATCGATTAGCGATAATATCCGAAGCGAGCTGAAAAAACAGGGCATCATTCCCAATCATGTTGAAGGCACGCAACTCAATCTGTGGGTTCTGATCGACTGCGGTGACATTATTGTTCATGTGTTTGTGGACCGAGTCAGGCATTTTTATCGACTTGAAAATCTATGGCATAATGCGGGGCGGATTCCATTACAATAATGAATACTCGATTTGATAAAAGCACAATCATCACGCAGGATCCACAGATGCATCAGATTTTAAAAACCGCACGCCAAGTAGCCGTCTATGGATCAAATATCTGTATTACGGGAGAAAGTGGTACGGGGAAAGATCTCCTGGCAAATTTCATCCATCAGTCTAGCCCTCGTCGGTCCCACCCCTTTATCAAGGTTGATTGCGTGGCGATCCCAACGGATCTCATTGAAAGTGAGTTATTTGGACATGAAAAGGGAGCATTTACCGGTGCTTCACATGTCCATATTGGCAAGCTGGAGCAGGCGCATCTTGGCACTATTTTTCTGGATCAGGTCACTGAAATACCGCTGCTCGTTCAATCCAAACTCACGCGCGTCCTGCAGGAACGATGTTTTGAACGCATCGGTGGGAATGAGACAATATCGATCGACATACAATTGATATCGGCTTCTCGCTTTCTTCTGAGCAACAAGGTCCGTGAAGGTGTTTTTCGGGAAGATCTTTTCTTCCGGTTGAATATTCTTCCAATTCACATGCCTCCCCTACGATCCCGACGCGGCGATATTCCATTATTGGCCAAATATTTTCTCGATAAATTTGCAGCCAAACATAATCTCCCCTCACCCAGACTTCATTCCCAGACTCTAAATTTACTCTGCGCGTATCACTGGCCAGGAAATATTCGGGAACTTGAAAATTTAATGGAACGACTGATCATTACATTCTCGGGAGAAACAGAAATTTCCGTATCCCAACTCCCTGTTGAATTCGAGCGATTCG
Organism: uncultured bacterium; assembly: GCA_964512995.1. Taxonomy (GTDB): domain Bacteria; phylum CSSED10-310; class CSSED10-310; order CSSED10-310; family CSSED10-310; genus CAZELM01. Next base: position 60,679 of record CAZELM010000021.1, on the reverse strand, counting down.
ATGAAGACACATTGGATGCGCTTTCTGAGCACGCCATGAGTCTGGATGAAGTGGAAAAACTATATATTCAGAAAATTCTTCATCAAACAAAAGGGAACAAATCAACGGCTGCGAAAATTCTGGGCATTAACCGAAAAACGCTCCTCGAAAAACGCAAAAAATACCTTTTGATATGAACCCATTCATACGGAATCCAGGAATTCATCTCTGTCAGCTCTAAACTCAGTTCCTTGACAGAAATCCTGATCTTTTTTATTATCATGTTTGTCAGGAGAAACAAGAGAATGAAAATGCACTATTTTTATATAAAAAAGAATTCAGGATTTACCCTTCTGGAACTGATGATCGCCATGGTTATCCTGGCTATTGCATTTATGGGAATTTTACCGTTTTTTTTCTATTCCCAAGCAAGGCTGAAAGAAGCGACACTCACGAATCTGGCGATGAGTCTCATACAGGCCAAAATGGACAGGATCATTCATTTGGATTATGGCCTGATACACTGGCAAGATAATCCATTCGGCGATTCAGAAACACAATACACTTACATTCTCCCGGAGTATTACAATAGTCCATGTATTGACTACCGGAACGGGAATCCATGTGGCTGGCACGATACCGCAACACGGAATATGTTGATGGATATCGTAGAACTTCAAGGATATTATTTTACTCGGTATATCGATATTGATCATCCGTATGATCCGGTGAATTCTCCTTATGGAGTTGCATCATGGGAATCCGATGATTATATCGAACCTGGAAATCCCGGACTGCCGACTGATAAGCGCACATTACGCGTGACAATCAGTGTATACTGGACTGTTCCTGGGGGGAATCAACATTTTGTTCGCGCCACAACACTCCTATTTGATGATGCAGCCATCGACACCTGAAATATTTTTTCTCTGTTCCAGATAAACTTGATTCGTATTTCACTTCTGCCTTTTTGGTAAATCTAACCGGAACATAGAAATATTCGCTTGACACGTCGTTTGTCAGTCATTCTCCAGTTTAGATAAAAGTTTCTGGGCAGGGATGAAACGGGGTCGTAACATGAGTGCACGATTGAGTTCACTTATTGCTTCTGCTTTCAGGTTGGACTTTGCGAACTGGAAAGCCAGCATATAATGGGTCAAAGCCACACTGGGATCCCGCCTCAACACTCGCTGCAGGATTTCAATCGCCTGATGGGATGGCAATGGTTGATAGAAACCCTCCGGACCAATCCCCTCAATTGCGTCTCGGTCAATGATAGGTTGAAAGCGCGACTGGGGCCGGATGAATAGCATGGCCGCATCATCCCAAAAAACCAGTTTCCAGCGTTTTCGGAGAAATTCAGCAAATCCACGTTGTTCCGGACTCTGATAAATAGCCACAGCATAATCACAATGATATTCCATCGCGATTTCTTCCCAATGATCAAAATATTCCTCCAGGCTCTTTGAAAAACGAGTGAATGTCATGATTCGAGCGTGAAGTTCATTAAACAACAATTGTCGCCCATCCGAAAAAACCGGTCGTCCAGGGTAAGATGTCCAGATTAGAAAAGAACCAATCTCATTACAATTCAAAACAGGACCCGTGATATCATTCTCATCGAGGTACCGGATAATTGCCCAAGGAAACCGCCATTGATGCACTCCCAACCCGAATCGTTCCACCTGAGATTCTGCGATCAATGATGCATTCGATAACGCCAGAATACAGACGATGGCGATCATGATATGACGGTTAACACAGGTAAAGCGGCTTGCTTCGAACCACCTGAAACCATCTATCACCACCGGCAACCACATTATTCCCATATATGGTATTATTCGCTGATATTTAAACGAAAATATTGTGAATATCAGAATCAGTAGCCACTCGTGAAACGTACGTTGTTTCCATGTAAATACAAGAGATAACCCACCGAATATCAACAACGGGATGACTTCTCGATTAACGGAAAAGTCCAATGGCATAAACTCATATACAAGATCGTAGGAAGCGTGTTTTGCGCCATAGGTCAGGATATCAACACCCGCTGGATTAGCCAAAGCTCCCAAAAAACTCAGAAGCAAAACCGCGAGTGCTGGTAAATGGAAAAGGCTCAATATCGAGGGGGGAATTTCTGATTCCAGTCTTTCAGTATCTCCCAGACGTTCATCTTTCTTTTTTTGCCGTTTCCGGGTAAATGGAAAAAAATTGGCCTTTTTTAACGAATTCCAGACTAATTCAATATAAAAAACGCTGACAATAACGAAACCCAAAACAACTTCTCCATGAAGATTGCTCCACAAAGAAAAAAATGGAATCAGAAGCCACCAAGCTGAAGATTTTGCAGATTTTAGATAAATCAACAAGAAAACAGTGAAACATAAAGAAAACAGGTGTGGCCGAAGCAAGATTCGAAAACGGGCAGCTATCAGGAAGACGATGAATCCGATCAGTATCGGCAGAAATGGAATACGCTTTTTCAATAGATACAAGGCATATACTGAAAAACAAAAAGTAAAAAATAGTGCTTTAAACACACAAAGCGAATGATATCCACCCACGGAAAAAATCAGATACACCAGAATTTGGAACAGCCATGCAATGGGAGGAACCGGTTTTCCATATTCAGTGCAACTATATCGATCTGTAAATGGAATCTGGCACTCCTTGACAATGATTTCTCCGGTTTTAAGATGCGTCCAGATATCTTCATTGAACAATACGGTCAGCGAATTTGATAAAAGGAGAATAATAATGCAGACAAGCTTCAAAAACTCCGTTTTATCGATGATCTTCATTGATATTTTCTGGCGAGTCATTGTCACGCATGGCAATGTATTGAGTTAGAAAGCTCCAGATTTCTAAAGAAAACCACCAGAACTGAAGCCATTCCCGAGCAGGAATCCGTTTTTTTCAGATTCGGTACAACGTAAATCACGGCCGAATTTTGTCAAAAATCTAATATCTTTGCAAGAGATGGTAATAAATCCGAACATTATGCAGACTGGTTATTTTTGGATCGATATCCACTGCTATGGTTATGATGTGCGTCGCAAATCGATTGATCCATTCGATCGGGTCCTTCAAAGCGTCTTTTTTTAACAGCCAGCAAAGATCCATCGATACGGAGATTGAAGTGTGTTGCGCAATTTTAAATACGTATTTTCTTCTTGCAGGCAATTACCGAAACTTTTAAGGATTTGAGGGTTTCTCGAAGCGAGCAAATGAAAGACAAAAGGAATACGGTACACCCAGTAAGCTAATCTCTGAGCCAGTTGGAGCTCGGTTCCAATCCTGGAATGTATTGCTTCAACATAGGAACTAGAATGGGATTGTTTATCAGTGATGCTTTTGATGATCCATCTCCCGGCTTCCCGACCACTGTGTACCGCATAAAAAATCCCCTCTCCTAAAAAGGGATCAACCAATCCAGCCGCATCACCTGTCAAGAAAATTCTGCCATCAGCAAATACAAGGTCTGGATCGTAGACTGGAATCGGATGCGATCGTTTCATTAATATATTACCATTCCACTTACCCGGTATACGTCTGAGAAGTTGCTGGAATGCAGACTCCATCTCTGTCTTCTGATGAAAAAGACCGGACAATCCAACAGAAATGATGTTTTTTTTGGGGAATATCCATCCGTAACCGGCTCTTACTACTCCCAGATCAATCAAAATCTCTGACTGTATTTTTTCAATGATAGAATCTGGATATTCGATCTCAGCTTCGACGGATGGGAGCAATTTTCTCAAGCGTTTACAGATGGTCTTTCTCGTGACACCATTCACGCCATCTGCACCTACGATATACGATGCGGTATAAGTATTCCGATTGCTGATAGCCTCCACATGGGCATCATAAGATTTTACCTGAGTGACATATTCTCCCAACTTTATGCTGGCTCCATGCGATCTAGCTAGATCAAGAAGTGCTGTATCAAAGTTTTCTCTTCGACTGGTGATCATGATCGGTTCAGAGAAATCTACGATAATCTCCCTGAAGAATCGATAATCAACTTTGATTCGAGTAATCTGGGATTCGGTTATCAATACCGGATCAATTCCGAGAGTCCGCAGGCAATGCCCCGTAATTCCTCCAGCGCATACCTTATATCTTGGGAACATCTCTCTTTCCAATGCTAATACCTTCAATCCAGTCTGGGATAATACTGAAGCTGCTGAGGATCCTGCAGGTCCCATTCCAACAACAATAACGTCCCACATTGGTATGTTTTTCATCGTATTCCCCGCTTTTAAAATACTGAGCCGTTTGGATGTTTTCACCGTGAATTCAAATCTAATAGTCTGGATTTCCTCCAAGCCGGATAGCGCTATGTGCTGTCATATAAAATAAACCTGAATGTGTCACTCCTGGATAATCGATCTGGGTATTCAACGATATCGGGGAGGCCATCACGGATGATTCTCGGCATGTTTCTACGATTTGATGCTTAATAAAGTATGGCTCTCCAGGAATTGTCACTGACGATCCGTTATGAATAGACGAATCTCAACCTATAATGATTTATATTGCTTGTATATTGAATCGCTAAAATTGGCGATGTCAATTGTCCTTGATAAACGGAGACCAGATCACCGGATCTAGAAAAGGAAGATGGTTATAGAGCGGAATATTTTCCATGCAAAGTGGGGCTGATGGAATTTTTCTGGTATAGTTCTCCGGAAGATGTTGACCGCTTCTAATGGAAACAATGTCAATAAATATGAGAAAGTTGTAAGTCAATATGAAGCGTTTCATAGGAGTTGATTTTGGTGAGCGAAGAATCGGCATCGCAATCAGTGACCTGCTGTTGATCACTGCGCAACCTCTCGACACGTTCATTGTCAATGGTGAGCTAGAGTTATTGATGAAGTTTGATACACTGGTGGGGATGCACGATATTGATCGATTTATCATTGGGTTACCCCTTCATATCAATGGTACAGAAGGAGAAATGGGGGCAAAAACGAGAAAATTCGGCGAAACATTGTCGTATCGTTATAACATACCGGTAATTTTTTGGGATGAACGCCTGAGTTCACGAATAGTCGAACGAGCGATGATTCAGGGAGGTCTGAATCGAAGGCATCGAAAACGCCACAAAGATGTCTTGTCAGCAGTTGTCATTCTTCAGAGTTATATCGATTACTACAAAAGCCAAGGTTAGAAGTTGGCTGCCAATCCCAAAATGTCTATTAAGATAATAAAAATACTTCTTTTTTTTATTACAATTATTTTCATCAGTTTAGTTTCTTTGAGGTTCTATATTCATGACTATTTAACGACATCAAATGGAACGAGAAATGAAGCTGTGACAGTGGAGGTTGAGCGTGGATTGGATTTCACTCGATTGTCATATCGACTTGCAAAGATGGGTGTCATTGCTCATCCAAGGCTTTTTGTTCTGATCGGTCAATGGAATGGTATTGCTGAGCATATCAAGGCTGGGGAGTATGAATTTTCTGCTTCGATGTCCCCTTTGGAGATTATGCAGAAACTCACGGATGGGACAGTGAAGTTATATTCATTTACAGTCCCGGAAGGCACTACAATCCATGAAATCTCCATGTTATGGGCTGAAAAGGGATTTGGAACAGCAATCGACTTCGCAATCGAGTTGCAGCACATTCGGACCGAAGGGCTTGAAAAACCTGAAACAGGCTGGGAAGGATATTTGTATCCTGATACATACTTCTTTCCAAAGGAAACGACACCGGAAATACTCATTCGCAAGATGCTGAAACGATTTCAGGAAGTCTTTACACCGATATGGCAACAATGTGCTGGCAATACAGAATTGACCCTCCATCAGATCATCACTCTCGCTTCCCTAATTGAGAAAGAATCCAAACATGCTGATGAGCGTTCAATCATTTCTTCGGTTTTTCACAATCGATTATCGAAGGGAATGCCGCTGCAATGTGATCCAACGGTTATTTTTTTATTGGGAGAGCAGTATCGGGGGAAGCTGTTCAAGAAAGATTTGAAAATAGATCATCCTTATAATACTTATACTCACTCAGGATTACCTCCAGGCCCGATTGCTAATCCTGGCGTTGATTCAATCAGGGCAGCTTGTTTTCCTGATCAGACGTCGTATTTGTATTTTGTTTCGGATAATGCGGGGGGGCATATCTTCAGTGAAACATTGGCTGATCACAATCGAGCAGTGGAACGATACCGACAATTAAGCAGAGAAGAATCCGATCCGAATTCCTGAAATTCCTACTTTTTATTGTCTGAAAGGTGTTAGGATATGAATGAAATTGTTGAAACAGTCTCTTTTAACAGCTCTCCAACAATCGGAAACGATGTTGTCAATCTCGTTCTGCAATCAGGAATTTTGGCCAAAATTGTCCTCTTGATACTCCTTCTTTTTTCTCTTGCATCTTGGGGAGTAATGCTCGATAAATGGTTCCTGTTTCGCAGAACAATGAACTCTTCGACAAAATTCCTTTCTCTATTTAAAAATGCAGAAGATTTTGATGCTGTGATGCAGCGATTGAGATCCCGAGAACCGGAACCGTTATCCAGGATTTTCATATCCGGGTATAAAACGCTGGAGCCATACAGAGACTCACCGAATGGATTATCGGTTCTGCGTCCGCGAAGTATGGCTCTCCTGGAGTTAACACTTGACGATGCGATAATGGTTGAAATGCAGATCCTGGAAAAGCGTATCTCTTTTCTTGGAACTTGTGGTGGTGTTACGCCGTTTATCGGATTGTTTGGGACTGTATGGGGCATCATGAATGCATTCAGGGGGATTGGAATGGCTGGATCAGCGAGTATTGCAGCAGTAGCTCCAGGAATAGCAGAAGCACTGATAACAACAGCAGCTGGTCTGATAGCTGCTGTTCCTGCAGTTATTGGATATAATTATTTTTTGGGAAAAGTAAGAGCATTATCTGTTGTTTTCGAACGATTTAGAGCCAGTTTTCTGGCAAGTATCGAGTAATTATGCATGTCGCAAATTCCACTCAACAGGAAACAGAACGATCGACACGTCGCCGGATGCCGACCATGGGTTCTGGAATAAATGAAATCAATGTTACACCTCTCGTTGATGTCATGCTGGTATTACTCATCATTTTCATGGTAACAGCACCCATGATGAAGCACGGCATTGATGTCGCGTTACCGCAGGCTTCAGAGCGGTTGTTTGCGGAAGGTACAGAAGGTCGCTACATTCTATCCGTTGATTCTGATCGACAGATCTATTTGGACAATCGAAAAATTCCAATTGAACATCTTGAGTTCAAGCTTCGCTCACTCAATGAAACTTCATCGATTGAAGCGCTTTTTCTTGAAGCTGATCAAATGCTTCCATATGGATATGTTGTTGAAATTATGGATATTATAAAAAAATCAGGAATCAAGACAATGGGAATGGTCACAAAACCAAAAACGATCAAGGGAAAATAAATTCAGACGTTAATGGAAAGATTAAATCAAATATCGGATGCATTGGAAAACAGACCTATTCTGCCATTTGTTTTGTCTACCGCTCTTCATCTTATTTTATTCGGAGTTGTTATCCTTTTGCCATACATCCATAGCAAACCTCGCGTGATCGGCCCAGTCATCGATGTGACGTTGTTTGATCTGCCTGGGATGGATATTTCACCATCATCCACCTGGATGCCTCCAGGTGGATCACAATCAGCAGCTAACAGTGATAAAACTGAAACAAAAGCTCCCCCCAAATCAGAACCAGTAAAAGAAACGAAGAAGACAGAACCGGAAGTAAAAAAAATCGAAGACAAAAAGGAAGAAAAGAAGAAGGAACCAGAACCTCCACCGAAATCGAAAAATCTAACAGAACCTTCTGATGCAGAATTGAAGCGTTTGAAAAAAAAGGGAGAAAAAACACCACCACCTAAAAAGAGCTCGCCAGGTACCACTCAACCTCAAGCAAGCACACCGGCATCCACTTCGAACAGTGAAGTTAGCGGAAGTGGGAATGGAGAATCAAAAGGGCATGAATTTTCAATGGGACATGGATTCTTTCCGGGAGGGAAAGGATCCGCTTCCGGATCCATGCAATTGGATATCGAAAACTTTCCATTTATGTATTACCTGAATATGATGAAAAACAAGATCAGTGAGAATTGGATACCGCCATTCGGATCAGTAAAAGCAGGGGAAGCAAAACGTGTCGTGATTTATTTCCGCGTCGAACGATCTGGGAATGTTCTTCAGCCGATCATTGAAGAATCATCCGGCAGTGACATCCTGGATCAATCTGCCATAAGAGCCGTGATGGTTTCTGGACCATTTCCTCCACTTCCAGTCGGGTACAATGAAGCAACACTAGGGATTCATTTTGGATTCAGTTGTCAACTTTAAGGAATTAAAATGCTAAACAGAACCTCCTTCATTATAAGTATTTTCTCCATTTTGGTGCTTACAACACTCGGGCATGCCGCTGATATATACTTCGATATCAATTCAACATCCTCGCGGCGCATCGACATCGCACTCCCCTATTTTTCAAGTTCCATGGATAATACCACATCTTTAAAACAGGATATTATTCAAACGTTTAAGAATGACCTGGAATTCTCAGGAAGATTCAATGTTCTGGATATTTCCAGGGAGTATCCTACGGGCACGACGGAAAATCTGAATCCGGATCTCGGTGCCTGGTATCTGGTTGGCGTTCAAGCTCTTGTCTCCGGACACATCTCACAGGGAGAGGGGGAATTGCTGGAATTGAGCATTCGGTGTTTTGATGTTCAGATGGGGCAACAGATCATCGGTATCCTATACAAAACACCCGTTTCCATGGTTCGGACAGTGATTCATAAATTTGCGGATGAAATCCAATTCCGTCTGACAGGAGAACGAGGCATCAATTACACCCGCATTGCTTTTAATTCGAATTACACCGGGAATTCAGAGATATATGCAATTGATCCGGACGGAGGAAATCTTGTTCAACTCACACGAAATGGATCAATCAATTTATCCCCTGCCTGGTCTTCAGATAACTCAACGATTTATTTCACCTCATTCATCGACAAACATCCGGATCTGTTCGCTCTCAATATAGAAAAAAAGGGAGTCACCTCTTTAATCAAAGGAGGAATGAACATTACTCCAGCAACATCATCGGATGGAGACAAAGTGGCTCTGTCGATCAGCTACGATGGCGATCCCGAGATCGTGATTTATGATGTGAACTCAAAAACAAAGAAAAGAATCACTTTTTCTAGTGGAGTTGACAGTAATCCCACATTCGCTCCCAATGGAAGAGAACTGGCATTTGTGTCAGATCGTTCAGGAACCCCACAGATTTATGTGATGGATATCGACGGCTCCAATGTGAGACGGTTAACAAAAATCGGATCATACAATACATCGCCAGATTGGTCTCCTCGAGGTGATTGGATTACTTATCAAAGTCGGCGGGATGGTATGTTTGATATTTGGCTCATCCATCCCGATGGATCAGATGAACATCCAGTGACTTCGGATTCCGGTCAGAATGAAGATCCTTGTTGGGCACGAGATGGCCGTCATCTGGCGTTCGTGTCAACTCGTTCGGGCGGCAAAGGCCTATTTATCATGGATATATCTGGACAACTGACAAAACCGGTCCTTGTTCAGTACGGTATTTGCGGCAACCCGAGCTGGTCGCGGTAGATACCGCCATGAAATTGATTTGCGTATTGAAAAGCGCAATGTAAAGTTAATAGAATTGCCTCGCTTCTGTAAGGAAGTACGTTAAACTAGTTGATTTTGGGTCGTAGAAAAACTTTTAAAGACTACTTTGGAGGTCAAGATGAAACGAAATGGCTTAATACTATTACTCACTGCAGTGATCTGCATAATGATGCTTTCAACCGGCTGCAAACGCAAACCACCCCAACCGGCTCCGGAAACTCCACCGCAGGTAACGGAACCCATGGAGACGCCATCTACCGAGCCAACGCTAACAGAAGACGAACTTCGGCTGATCAAACTCGGAGAAGCTCAGGAAATTCTGGGATCTCAGGATATTTATTTTGCCTATGATCAATCAACATTGGACGAGAAAGCGAAATCAGTTCTCGCAAAGAAAGCAGAATATTTGGTCAGAAACACAGACATTCAGGTTACTGTTGAAGGGCACTGCGATGAGCGTGGCTCCAATGAATATAACCTGGCTTTAGGGGAACGCCGTGCCGCTTCGGTCAAAAAATATCTTGTAACTTATGGTGTCAAAGAGAGTATGATCAACACCATCACATTTGGAGAAGAGAAGCCAGTTTGTACAGATCATGCAGAAAGTTGCTGGAGTAAAAACCGTCGCGCTGCGTTTAATGTCAACCGATAACTGATTCATAGCAAGGCACCCCCCTGCCAATAACTTCCTTTTGAGGAGTGATTCATGATTTTTTCGCGGTTTTTTATGTTGTTTCTGTTCATTTTTCCATTAGCAGGATGTGTTGCTACCCAATTTAATCAATTGGATGCCAAATTAGACCGTACAAATGACATGATCTCAACCGGCCGGTCTGAAACACACGCAGAAATTGAGGAGATCAAGACAGAGATCGAAGGATTGAAATCCAGGATCGACCATTTGTCAAAAGTACAAGCCGATCTGATGATATCGATGGACGAATATCAAATGACGATGCGGGGATTATCCAATAATCTCAACCAAGTCACACAAGTCATCGATTCCACGAAAAACATGGATCAGTCACCTGTAAAACATGATCTGGATGGTTCTGATCATCCCGTAGATATTGGAGACCAGCAACCGGAGCAGCTTTATCAAACAGCTTACAATGATTATGTCAATCGGAAATATGACTTGGCAATTGTTGAGTTTCAAAGCTTTCTCAATGCCTTTTCAGAATCCGACCTTGCTGACAATTCTCAATATTGGCTTGGGGAGTGTTTTTACGCACAACGAAAATACGAAGAGGCGAAGGAAGAATTCAATAAAGTAATCATGAAATATCCCTCCGGTGATAAAGTAGTACCTGCTTTATTGAAAAAAGGATTATGTTCTTTGGAACTCGGAGATGATAAAGCAGCACGAAATCTGTTGGAAGAACTGGTTCGGAAATATCCATTTTCAGAAGAAGCTCGCGTTGCTGAAGATCGCCTGAAAGAAATGAAAAGAAAGTAATCTTTAACGATATCTGGCAAAATATAAAAGGCAGCCAAATTCATTTGGTTGCCTTTTATGTTTCAAGGAGGAACTATTACGAATGAGATTCCCGATGCAATCTCAAAAAAAAACTTATCGGCTATGAGGGCAATAAGCTTCGTTGGAAAAAATCATGCAAATTGGCTCAGTTGCTTGATAATCGCCGGCTTTCGCATTTTTTTAAGGGCTTCCATTTCGATTTGTCGGATTCGTTCTCGAGTCAAACCCATGAGTTTCCCGATTTCTTCAAGAGTGTATTCTTTTCCCGAGTCGATTCCAAAACGCATTTTCACTATGATCTTTTCACGTTCTGGAATGGTATCCAGAACATCCTGAATGAGTTTTTTCATGTTCAACATCTGAGCCATTTCCAAAGGCGAATCAACGCTTTCGTCAGGGAGAATATCGCTCAATTGCCCATCATCTTCTTCTCCTATCGGCATCTCCAGAGAATATGGAATTTTGGTCACATTGAGATATAATTGAACATTATGTATCGGATGGTTAGCGGCTTCTGCGATCTCTTCAAGTGTTGGTTCTCTACCGTAGCTCTGCTGAAGCCGGCTTCCAACCTTATTCAGTTTTGAAACCGTCTCGGAAATATACAGAGGAATTCGGACTGTGCGACTGCTCTCCGCTACTGCTCGTATAATCGATTGCTGAATCCACCATGTCGCATAGGTCGAAAATCGATATCCCCTTCGATAATCAAATTTATCAACAGCTTTCATGAGTCCGAGGTTTCCTTCCTGAAGGATATCAGAAAATGGCAAGCCGCGTTTCAGAAACCGTTTGCCAACACTGACAACCAAACGCAGATTTGCTTTGATGAGCGCATTTTTGGCTTCCATCATTCGGTCATAAGACTCATCCAGATCTGTCATATCCCGAACGGCTTGAGAAAATGTATACCGATCAGCATCATTCCATCGGCACCCATGCTTATATGTCTGAGTTACCATACTTTTGAATTCGATTCGCAGGGCATTTAAAGCTTCTGGACTTGGATCAAGGTCCCGAAAAAAGCCAGCAATCCGCGTGCGATGAAAACGACGTACTAATTCGACATCCTTATCCAATTTCATATGCGTCATATCAATATTCCTGATTGACTGAAGCTCGCTATCGATTCTCGCTATCAGCTTTTCCCGGTCTTCAGGTATTATCTTTCTGGTGGAATCATTCTCGACAATATTTTTTACTTTGAAAGTATCGTCCCATCGCCGTTGCTTACGTTTGCACTCCTGGCTCCATTGCAGTACTTTTTCGCCGATGAACGGTAACATCGAAACCCGGTAAAGGAATACAGAAGATGCTTCCTCGATAATTTTAGCGATCTCAATTTCCTGCTCCCGCGAAAGAGTCGATATCGATCCCATCTCATCAAAGTATAGATCGACAATATCCGAATTTGGCTCTTTCACGGGTGCTGCTTCAAAAATCCCCATCTCTTGAAAATTGATCTGTTCACTGTTCCAGCTTATTTGGTGTGTTCTTGAGGTCATCATCATCCTCCTGACTGTTATCTAGCAATAAGCATACCAGTCCAGCTTCGACAGTACGTTTTCATTCCAGTTCAAATTTCATCATTTATTCATTGTTCAATGTGGACAAATTCAACGATCAGCAAAATAATTCGCAGACTGCTTGGACGATGTGCCAAAATAGTGGCCATCTTAAAGTCACAATTTGTATCAACCTAAGAATATTACACCGTACACATCATATTAATGGAAAAAATAATCATCCGTTAGTTGTCCGGATTTTTAATTAAATTCGGACAATCAATGCACATGATATCTCAGATATAATTGTATTTGCGAAAAACCATCAGTTCATGTAGAGAGTGTGTTGACTCTCATTCAGCTTTTTCGAGACAGAAGTCAATAGACATCAGAAAGGATCGATGAGATGAAGGTTGTGATATTAACGGCTGGCATAGGGAAAAAACTGGAACCATTAACGGATACTCGACCCAAACCAATGATCGAGATCTGTGGTGAACCAGTATTGGCGCGTTTATGCCGGTTCATTCAAGAAATTGGAATCAGCCATGCGGAAGTGATCATCGGACATCATCATGAAAAAATAACAACATATTTTGAATCACATCCCATGCAGAATTTTTCTGTCAGGTATATCCCCCAGGAATACCCGGCAAGTGTTGGGAATGCCATCCTTTGCGCAAAACACCGAATCGAGCCATCAGACTATTTTATGCTATTATATGGCGATATCCTGTTTTCAAGGAATATGCTTCGGAGTCTCATGAATTCATTTAAATCACTTCAGAAACCAGTTGCATCCGTCTGTCTGACCAATGATTCCCGAGCATTCGGAAATATTTATATGGATCATCAGATGAACATCACTGAAATCATTGAAAAACCGCAGCGATCGGATTTAGGAAACTACATTCTCGCTGGCGCTTTCATTCTACCGGGAACGATCTTCAAGTATCTGGAAGATGCCCAGGAAAATATAATCGATGCTCTCCGCAGATTATCTCATTCCGATGGTTTCTGCGCTTCGATCTGGGAAGGGAGTTGGGTCGATCTTGGCTATCCCTGGGATATTCTTACTGCCAATCAAATTGTTATGAATGAATGGCTTGAGTCGAAAATTGCCACTGATTTTGTTCAGGAACCTGGATGCTTCATCAAAGGACCCGTCGTGATCGAATCAGGAGTCAGCATCAAAGCTGGAGCGAATATCGTAGGACCCTGTTTCATTGGCTCCGGGAGTTTCATTGGTCATAATGCCTTAGTCCGAAATTATACATCCATTGGATCTGATTCGATTGTCGGATTTGGTGTCGAGATGAAAAATTCTGTTGTTTTTCGCAAAACAGAAATCGGGCGGCTGAGTTTCATTGGCGATTCTGTTATTGGAGAGAATGCCAATATCGGTTCCGGAACAGTGTTGGTCAATATCAATATTGATCAAAGCAATGTCCTCATCTCATGCAATGGCTCGATGATCGATTCAGGATTGATAAAGCTTGGTTCATTCGTCGGAGATGACTGCTGGATTGGTGCCGGGAACACGTTCTTGCCTGGTACAAAAATCCGCGCTCGACACATTATCAACCACCATTCAACTCTAACCTTAAACTCCACTGAGGACCAATAATTATGTGTGGAATCACTGGTATTGTCAGTCATTCCAATGTAACAACTCGTCTCTATAAATCTCTATTAAATCTTGAATATCGTGGATACGACTCATGCGGCATCGCGGTGATAACGCCCACCGGAATTGAAATAAGAAAGGATAAAGGCGAAGTTCGCCACGTGGGTGATCGTTATAAGTTCAGTGAAATGGTCGGAAATGTAGGAATCGGCCACACCCGATGGGCTACAACCGGAGTTCCCAACCAGGTCAATGCTCACCCTCATCTGAGTTGCCACGGTGATATCGCAGTGGTGCATAATGGCATTCTCAATAATTATAGAAGTATCCGAGAATTTTTACAGAATGATGGTCATATCATTCGCTCTGAAACCGATACCGAAGTCATCGCGCATCTGATCGAACACTTTTTCCAGAAAACCAGCGATCTCGAACTCTCATTACGCCAAACACTGGAATTGATTGAAGGGACATATGCACTCGCATTTATCACATCTTATGCACCGGATCTCATTTTCGCGGCAAAAAAGGAAAGCCCGTTGATCATCGGATTGGGGGATGGCGAAAACTATATCGGTTCCGATCATAATGCAATTTTAGAGTATACACGCCGAGTGATATCGCTCCGGGATGCAGAATACGTCATCATGAATCGTAATTCAGTGACCATTAAAAAATTGCATTCCGGGGAAATCATCGACCACGAGATCAGTTGGTTGGATTGGGATCCGGAGTTATCCAGGAAGGGCGGGTATCCGCATTTCATGCTGAAGGAGATACATGAACAACCGGAGACCATCAAAAAAATTCTGCAAATTCCTTCAGAACAGATCCTAAAACTCGCACAGGCGATCGAAACAGCATCGAGAGTATACTTGATTGGTGTCGGGACAACCTATTACGTCGCGCTCATTGCTCAATATTATTTTACGC
Source organism: uncultured bacterium (assembly GCA_964512995.1). GTDB lineage: Bacteria > CSSED10-310 > CSSED10-310 > CSSED10-310 > CSSED10-310 > CAZELM01. Next base: position 45,477 of record CAZELM010000021.1, on the reverse strand, counting down.
GATTGACTCACCGGCAAATCTATGCCATTTCATCTGATGAATTCAATTACCTTGCACAGGTTGATCCAGATTCACTCGTCATCGCATTCTCTCAATCCGGAGAAACATACGACACCTTACAGGCTCTGCGATACGCCAAAAGAAATGGCGCGATGACAGCCGCCATCATCAATGTCATGGGTTCCACGATGGTCCATGAAGTCGATGTTTCGATCATGCAGGCTTCTGGTCCGGAGATCTGTGTGTTATCCACGAAAGCGGCATCTGCACAAATCGCAGTCGCTCTCCGGGTCGCGATCGAACTGGGTTGTCAGAGCAGCGTCCTGTCGCAATCGGATTATCAACACAGCATCGAAGCCTTGAATGATCTCCCCAGACAGATTCGATTGATGATCAATGAAAGCAAGGGATTTATTAACACAATCGCAACCCGAAACGCACACATAAAAAACTGGCTGTTTATCGGCAGGGGAGTTTATTGTGGAATTGCGCTCGAAAGTGCCCTAAAAATGAAAGAAGTCACTTATCGGCACGCAGAAGGAATGCCCGGAGGTTTCATGAAGCACGGGACAATTGCATTGATCGAAGATGGTGTCGGTTCGATCTTCTTTCTTCCCCCTAAATCAGACAAGGAATTATATGAGCACTCCATGATCAATGCCGAAGAGATAAGAACCCGGAAAGGTTTTCTGGTAGCCTTTGGATTTGATGAAAAATCACAAATTTTTGATGATCAGGTTCGATTACCAGTAGCAGATCCTCTTACCGCTCCTCTTCTGCTCATGGTTGTCGGACAATTGTTTGCATACTACTCTGCTGTAGCACTGAAACGTGATGTTGATAAACCTCGATCTCTCGCCAAATCCGTGACTGTTGCGTAACTACCGATAAAAGGATTCGACCTGTTCCCGATAATTCTGCAGGATAACCTGTCGTTTCAGTTTCAGAGTTGGAGTCAATTCTCCGGAGTTGATCGTCCAGGGTTCACACAAAATTAAAAATTTCTTTACCTGTTCGTATCTCGGAAGATCTTCCATTCGTTGATCCAGTTCCGATTGATACAGATTCTGAATCTGAGAATGGTTCACAAGTTCTGATAGTGAATCGAACGGAATCCCGTTGCTTCGAGCATACTCCTCCAATGCCTCGAATTCTGGTACGATCAATGCTGAAACAAAGTTACGTTGTTCTCCGATCAACATGATCTGGCTGATATAGCGGCTCGATTTCAGAAGATTTTCAATGGGTTGAGGCGCAACGTTTTTCCCGCCTGACGTGACGATCATCTCTTTTTTTCTGTCTGTTATCCAGAGATACCCGTCTTCATCGATTTTTCCAATATCTCCCGTTTTGAACCATCCATCTTCCGTAAACACTTCCTGAGTTGCCTCGGGATTTTTATAATATCCCTTCATCACATTGGGACCCTTCACTAAAATTTCACCATCTTCGGCGGTTTTAACCGTAACTCCAGGAAGAGAGCGCCCTACCGTCCCGATGCGAAACGCCTTCAACTGATTGACATTGGTAACCGGTGCTGTTTCTGTCAGTCCATAGCCTTCCATCAGTGGGAGTCCGATAGCATTGAAAAATTCAGAAATCTGAGGTTCCAACGGCGCTCCTCCTGAAATCATGAATCGAATACGGCCTCCGAATTTATCGTGAATTTTTTTCAACACGAGAGAATACGCCAATTTGTATTGATACTCGATAAATGCTCCCGGATTGGATTTGATCTGTTGTCGATGATACTGATCCCCAGTTTTTACCGCCCAGTTAAACAGCATCCGTTTCACAGCAGAACTCGAATGAACCGTATTCATAATTCTCGAATACATCTTCTCGAATAATCGTGGAACACCGACAAAGATGGTAGGAGATACTGCATTCATGTCTTCTGCTACGGTTTCGACTTTTTCCGCAAAGGAATACTGCGTTCCTGCCATGATAAAACACGCAAAATAACCAGCCATTCGCTCCAGCACATGCGATAATGGAAGAATTGATAAAATGGAATCACTGTGGAGTATCTCATACGACTCAAGGATGCTGCGTCCATTCGAAACGAAATTCTTATGCGTTAGCATGACACCTTTTGGAGTCCCAGTCGTGCCGGAAGTATAGACAATGCTGGCCAGATCCTCGGCTTCAACACTTCGAGCTCTTTGGAGGATGGCTGCTTCAGCTTTGGATAAAACGACACCTCCTTTTTCCAGCAATTCGGAAAACGAAAAAGTGGATTTTTCCATTTCGACACCAATCGGATCTATGACAACAACATATCTCAGGTCGGGCAAGTCCGCCATTATGGGGCGTATTTTTTCAAACTGCTCCCGATCCTCCAAAAAAATCACCTTACATTCGCTCTCTTTTAAAATGAAGCATATCTGAGCGGATTTCAAAGTCGGATACAAGGGCACTGACACCGCTCGGGAGGAGAGTATCCCCATATCGGCGATGATCCATTCCGGCCGATTGCCGGATAAAATGGCAATATTATCGAATGGTTGGATATTCAGTTCCGACAAACCCGCTGCGATCGAAAGAGATTTCCGTCGATATTCACTGTAGCTATAGGTTTGCCATTTATTTCTCGATTTAAAAGTGACGGCAGGTTCCTGAGAATAGCGTTCTGTCGTGTATAAAAAAGCCTGTACTAACGTTTTAATTTCATCAGGGATCATAATCATCCTCTCATCCAAGCCGAGGCATCCATCATTGCCCCGGCATTCTTTGATGCAAAAAGGCGAGTCCGTGATCAGATTCGATATGTTAACTGAAATCCAATCAGGTGTGCAGAATTCTCATAATCCCCGTTGAGATTGAGATAGGGATTTTCATTATATTCATAGGTCGATGTATCGCGATCTTTAAAGAGAAGAATCATATAGGATCCGTCGATTTTCAGGTTTCCGATCGAATATCCAGCGCCGATCTGAATGGATTGCCGATCAGAATCGGGTAAAATGGCATCGAGTGTATGATCTGGTACTGGATTTTCATCATACAGATATCCACCGTACAGTTGGACATCATCAGTGAGATTGAATCGAGCACCCAATCGATAACTGAACACATCATCCCAATCCTTCACAGAAACGGTATCGGGTAGTGTTTGAGAATTGAAATCGACATCCAATGAATCATAGGAACTCCAACCCATCCAATTCAGATCAAACTCCATTGAAAGTCGATCAGAGAACATGTAACCGATTCCCATTGAAGCGGATGCGGGAAGAGTGATGGCGGTGGCTCCTTCTGTATCTCCAAATATGGATGCGACAATCGCGTCGATCTGAGGTCCGTAAGGACTCGAAAATACCGTAAAATCAGCATTCCCATCATACTGGCATTCGACTTCGCTTCGATAAACGACACCAAACCGCCAGTCATCAAAACGAGATTGTACGGCGACATTAAATCCCATGTCACCCGAACCATTATCGCCATCCAATGCCATCTGGACATTGTCCAATTGAATCTGAGTATGCAAATCCTGAGACAATTTATATGACAACTTAAACAAATCGATATCTTTCGCCAATTCCACGGTGGAGTTGACATACAACAATCCCGCTGCGATCGAAAAATTTTCATTCAGTTTCATTGCAACAACAGGATTCAGATAATGGGATGTCAATGACACTTCATTCACGACATATCGATAATAGAAGTCTTCATTATTGTCCCATTTCATTCCCAATCCATAATATACACCATAGCCAAATCCCAGATTGAACCGGTCTGTTAGATGATGTGTCAGATATAGATTAGGAGGAAGAAAGGTCTGTTTGTCCGCATCCCATTTTTTACCTTCAGGATCAGTAACGGATGCCTCAGGCAAAATCACTGTTGCACCAACAGAGATCTGAGTTCCTTCCAGTTGCGTGATGCCAGCCGGGTTGTAAAACACAGCACTCGGATCATCTGCTCTCGCAGAAAAAGCGCCCGCCATCCCTGTTGCGGCTGCTCCCTGTTCAAAAATACTGAAACCTGCTCCCAATACCGGACTGCTCAGTACGCAAATGAGAGTCAAAACAACAGCAAATTGCCTGTTTTTCATTATTCTATCTCCTCATCGATCTGCCTCCCGCGCGCACTCAGTCATATCAGACAAATCACCATAGCGGTATTTACGTACCTCTGTCAATCCTGCCGACCAATTGATCAAGCAACGTGAATGATGATATCCCTTCAATGAGTTCCCGAGCCAATGTCAATACTCGAGATTTGCCCGGCAGCTTCACGTTCGATCGTTTCATAGTAGTCAATTATTTTTCGGACATAACGCCGTTTTTCTGGATATGAACCAGGGAAAAAGCTTCGCTTAAAACCGTAGATTATGATGTTTTTCAATTTACGAGCGTCGAGATTGAAGTTCTGAATGGCCAGATCGATCTCATCGGTCAGTGTGGTATTCGAAACCGTTCGATTATCCGTGCATAGTGAGATACTCAGATCACATTTCAAAAATTTATTGAGAGTGTGCGATTGCCAGTTTTCCAGATGAGGCATCGTTTGTCGATTGCTCGTCAGGCAGACTTCGAGTGTAATCCGACGGTCTGCGATGAAGTTTGCCAGTTTATCGACATATTTCTGCTGATCTTTGATCGTTGCATCTTTGATCAGATGCAACGAATAGAGATGGAAACCATGCCCGATCCGGTCAGCATACAGATCCGTGATAGCCTGAAAAATACTTTCCGGTCCATAAGCTTCGCCAGCATGGACGGTTTTCTTCAAAAAATGTCGATGAGCAATACGGAATGCTTCGACATGATTTTCGGCGGGGTAACCGGCTTCCATTCCACTCAGATCAAATCCAACGATCGGTAATCCCAGACGATCTCTCGCGTCAACAGCAGCCAATGCCAATTCCTGAGATGCCAGATCGTGGAGTCTCTTTTGTGACGAAAATCGATGTAACTCCGTGAATCGATGGAAATATTCCGAAAAAGATGGATCGAACATTCTCATGGCACAGCAAATGATGCCATAATGGAACTCCGGCTCAGCACCAGACAGAACTTCTTTCTTCTGATTAAAATCCCGTGCATGCCGAGCCAAACCATGGTTTACAGCCGAAAGAACCTGCTCCATGGACATCCGAGTGGAGATATGCAACTGAGGCGCAAATCGAACCTCCAGATATCGAATACCTTCCCGGGTGCAGTCTTCTGCCAATTCATACGCGATTCGTTCGAGCGATTCTTCATCCTGCATCACGGAAGTCGTATATTGAAATCCGCCCAGATATTCCGTCAGATCTTTGTATTGGTCCTTGAAGACAAGGGTTCTGAGACCCTCGACAGTATACGAGGGCAGACTGATATTTCGAGATCGAGCGATATCGATCAACGTATCCAAACGCAACGATCCATCAAGGTGGACGTGAAGTTCGGATTTGGGTAGTTTTCTTAACATTTCTTTTGTGAATTCCATTATCAACCTCTTGTTTTGAGTGTTCATCGTCATCCATGTCATGTAACTGCTTCGTGAGGGAAGGTCAAGCAGAATTTATCGGTCTGTTAAGGTTCCGATCATTCCATGCACGAGAGACATGATCTGATTATACCGAAAATCCATCTCGCCAGAGAATCTCTCTGAAAGATATCCGGGTAATGATTGTTTCCCACAGGATCACCATCATGGTCTGGACATCAATCCGGGAACCCATTCGTTTAACCATTCGTTATTACTCAATGTGATATGCCGATCGCTTTCATCAACTCCAGTTCTGTCACTGTTTTCAGGGAGCCTTTGCCTGAACGGAATTTCTATTTGATCGTAACCGTGTAAATGACTATAGTTATGATCCCGGAGGATGCACCATGAGACATCAAAGCTATCGATTCTTTTTTTTCCTGGCACTCGGCATTTGCCTAACCACCTCGATCGGCCGCGCAGTTGATACTCCCTGGGCAGTATCATTCGACGCCGGAAGCGTCACACCCACGGAAGATTTCAATACCGTGATGGATAATGATATGGTCTATGGCATGAATGTGGATTATCTGGGTATGCCGCATTTAGGTCTTCGTATCGCTTACGATCACCAGGAATTCGAGTATGACCATTTCACTGAATTGAATCCACTGCAAATTGACAGCCTCTCACTGACACCATTGATCTACTACGATTTCCCGGAATGGATCCGTGTTTTTGGACTGATCGGACCCACGTTCTACTCCGCTAAAAATCATGAACCCTTGAACTGGGGAGCTGATCAGCGCGATATCGGATGGAATGGGGGAATTGGCTTCGAATTTTACCCGATCCCCAAATGGGGAGTCCGATTTCAGTCAGTCTATCACTCCGCTGAATTGGGCACAGGACGGCCTCGAGCAAGCTGGGTCGCCAACACCGTTGGATTGACCTTTAAGTTTTAACCGGACAGGAATATTGGCATCATGAATCAGAATGCACCGAATTATTTTTCAAGCAATCGCAAAAATCTCCATGACTTGCTCCCCCATCACTCAGTCGCAATATTTTTCGCAGCGACACCCCAGTTGCGAAGCGGTGATACCTATTTCCCATACTGTCAGAATAAAAATTTTTATTATCTGACCGGATACAATCATAAAGGAGCTGTTCTGGTGATCCATAAAACAGATCAGACCTCCCTGAACCGGTTGTTTGTGTCTCAGACAACGGAGAAGCAGGCACATTGGTTCGGAGCATTGCCCACGATGGATGACATCCGGCAGATCACGGAAATTGAAAAAATTTTTCCCATTGCGGAGTTATCCGACACCCTGAGCAGACTCCTGCCCATGACCGATCGGCTCATTGTGGATTATGAACCGGTATCTGTGAATGAACCGATTCCGGAACGGATCCAGTTTATCAATGCAATCCGATCTCATTATCCTCATCTGACCATATCTCCCGTCAAACCATTCATGGCATCCTTGCGGGAGATTAAACAGGATTGGGAGATCGAGCGGATTCGAAATGCCATCGAGATCACCCGACTGGGCATTCTCTCCATTTTTCATGCTGCTGCTCCCGGAATGACTGAATTTGAACTGGAAGCTCACTTCAATTTCGAACTCAACCGGCATCATATATCTCCGGCATTTCCAACTATTCTGGCCGGCGGTGAAAATGCCACGGTTCTCCATTACTCCCAGAACACAGACACCTTGCAGGATGGGGATCTTGTTTTGTTGGATCTGGGAGCGGAATATCTTCACTATTCTGCCGACATCAGCCGGACATTTCCAATAAACGGAACATTTTCCAACGAGCAGGCCATGTTTTATCAGGTTGTTCTGGAAGCGAACAAAAAAACAATCGCATCCGTTCGACCCGGATTACCCATCACGGAGTTAAATCAGGTCGCTCGAAATTGTCTGGCAGACGGATTGCTGCGCATCGGTTACATCACAACTCCCGGGGATATCGATCACTACTTCACGCATTCTGTTTCGCATGCTCTGGGGCTTGACACTCATGATGTAAGCCTCTCTGCCAGTACCGTCTTAGTTCCAGGGATGGTGCTTACCATTGAACCGGGTCTCTATTTACCCAACGAAAAGATCGGAATCCGGATCGAGGACGACATTCTCGTGACTCCCGATGGGCATATAAATTTATCTCAGGATATACCCAAGGAAATCGATGAGATCGAAAGGCTCGTTCAGAAACGATAACGAATCGATCTCTAATCCGAAAACCATACTGCTGCAATCTCTCCCGTCATGTCCGGTGAAGCGATAAAGTGAATCTCCTGAATAAGAGATCGAACTCCTTCAGGATTCGGTGTCCGGTAATATATCAAGCGTCCTTCAAACCGTTCATTCCCCAGATTCTGATTGACCAGAACGCTTTTTTCGTTTTGGAGCATGTCAGTATCCAATGTCAACTGCACCGTCGTTCCCTCTTCGGATTTCAGATTCATCATGACAGGAGCTGGCTGAGGCTCAGGTTTTGAAAGCGATCTCCACAACACATGCACGGTCTTGACAAGAACCGGTCTTGTAAGCCGGATACATGCTTCCGGATCACATCGCACCGTTTCATTGACTCCCAAATAGGGAGCGTGTCTGTTCAGTCGCACCGGGAGTGTCTCTCCCGTGAATTTCCGGTTTTTCATCTGACAAACGCGAATCACCTGCGTGTTCAGATCCAGCGCAGCCAATCCAGTATACCAACCGAGTGAAAGACCGATGATCAGGAGGACAATCATCCCAGGTCCCGGATTCATCCACCGATAGATCCGGGGGAAAGCACCACTCAAAAGAGAAACAAAAACGAACAGGACGATCATGACCAGAAATCTGCTGATTTCCGGCCATGGGTGACGGGCTGCAATCTCCGATAATAGCCGACCCATCCAGGAGGTATTCCGGAAATATTCCACACAGCTCCCCATGATATCTTTGATCATATCCTGAGAAGGGACAACGATTCCATAGTCCGGCGGTTGATAGGGGGAACCATTGCCGGTCAGGCGGGAGATGATCGTGCCGCCGGACTGCTGCTCCTGATAATATGCTCCCATAAACAGCAGATTCCACAGAAGCAAAGGCACCAGTACGATGCAGAGTGTCGCCCGGATTTTTTTCGAATGAATCAGTGACAGAATCGTTCCGAATCCGATCATAAAAAAAATGAGATATCCGGAAAACCGCCGCACGCCGAATCCCAGATTCCACCATTCGGTTCTCGTGCTGTTGTAGTATATCTGAGCCATGAAAATGAAAATGTAAATGAATCCTAACCTTCGATGCATTATCGGGAAGAGCAGGAGACCGATAAATGTCGGCAGCAACAGTGGCATCCAGGAAAAGAGACCATGAAATCGTGAAAAAAACATGGCCATGAGTTCCGGTTGCCATACGTTGAAGCTCGGGATCCCTGATGTTCCCATCGCAGATGTTGCTGGGAAAATCTCCCCATGCAAGAGCTGCCAGTACAATAACTGAATACCACAGCAGAGGAAAAAACCCAGTAAAAAGCATCCCATGTTTCTGGACAGCATCCATCGCTGCCGGGAAGAAGATGCCGTTTTCAGCTCGAAGAGAAATTCGATGACCGGTAAAATCAACAGAAAAATATCCTGATATCTCACAATCACGGCGAACCCAGCCAACGCCCCCCAGAAGAACGCTCGGGAAGGATCCGGTCTCAGCCGATAGTGACCATGAGCCGCTAAAAATGCCGTAACCAGGACGAAATCCAGCGCATGAGAAAAACCGACATCAATGAAAACAAACGGCAAGATATTCCCGCAGCCGATAACCGCAATGAACGAAATCAACGAAACGGAGATGCTGAAAAACTGGCGAAGGACATGATAGGCAATCCGGACACCGATCATGAACCATAAGAGATTCCAGTATGACAGCGCCAGGAGATAGGGTGTGGAGTAGCCGTTGTCTGGGAATCCGCTCAAAAACTCCAATTTACATCCGAATATTGCCTTCGTGAACAGCATCGGGAAAAACCAGAAGATAGTGGCTCCCATGGGAAAAAACGTATAATGATACCCCCGGTTAGAAACATCCGGTATTGCCATGAAGCTGATGAGCTGTCGTTTGGTGGAAAAGATCGGTTGACCTTGATAGTGATTCCATCCCGGTTCAGTGAAATATTTTTCCTCGTTACAGGTATTCAGATCTCCGTCGAACAGGATCGATCGTGCTGTTTCGATGTATTTGAGACTGTCAAATCGAAGTTTTGGCGAGAAAAAGAACATGTAATACCCGAAAAGGGTACCATAAATGATAATCAATGCTGTCCGGTCATTCAGTTTCATCGATTTTTCATATTACCAATATCACAGAACTGCATCCAGAGCGGATCAACCTGTCAGAAGGAATAGCTGATCCTGGCAGGAAAAATCATAACTTCTCAATATTTTTCAGCTCATTAAAAATTGTTTGGGCTATGATCTTATGGGCCGCAGAATTTGGATGAGCATCAAACGGATGTATCCAATCACCAAAAGTGCGACAGAACCTATTTTTCCCTATCTGCAGATTTCTTCGGCATCTTTTGGCCTGAGAAAAATTTTACCTAAATCTAGAATATATCCATCCTCTGTTTCTGGGAGTTCATCATTTCGTAAGTATTTTGCTTCAATTATATACTCATTGTTCAATATTAAAACGATAAAATTGAGATCCGGGGATGATGGGTAGAAATATTGAAGTTTTCCCCACCTCCAAATAAAGTCTGTTGAAATATCACCATTACTTTCAGAGATTATAATCTTGGAAGCATATGCTGTTGATTCCTCTTCGAGCAACCCAATAAAAATAACCTCAGAATTTTTTACAGGATTCTTGCTATTCCTATCCAATATTTGACCATTTAAGTGAAATTTCGCAACTGTGTCTACATAAAAACAGCCAGAATGAAAGAAAAAACTAAACAATATTAAAATTCTACAGAAAATATTTTTTGCCATTTCTGTATTCTCCTATCAAGATTATGGCTTATTTACAATCACACGGATCCGGATTCTGGTGATCAGGAGGAAACCGGACGCAATCAGGAAAGGCTTTCTTCTCACAAGCATAAGTTTTTTTTCACCTTTGTTTTTAGATAACCGTCCCGCTTTCTTCGCCGAACACGGATGCTTCGGGATGACTGGTAGCTTTTGCGGAATTCAACCCCAAAACGAAAACCTGCTCTTCTCCACCAAAAAGTGCTTCTATCTGACTGAACCCTATAAGCAATACTGTAAAGGTAATCAGTTTTTTCATCTTTATCTCCTCATTTTTATCATTTTACCGATCGTTCGAATACCGGTCAACTTGGACACAGTTTGAATTCGAAGCCAGACAAGCTGTTCCGCATTATAGTCTCCCACAACATAAGGCATACTCTCTGTTGACGGATTGTAAAAATGGTTATTCGTTTAAACGCCTTAGATTATATGGCTCACAATACAATCCAAAAACATAAAATGGTGCATGCTCAGGAATCCTTTTATCAGTAATTTCCTTAAACTTTATTGCATATGAAACGTCACTTATTAAGCCAAAATCATTTAATCGATTTGTCCATTTTTTTTGGAAATTTCTTTTCTCGTCTTTTTTGTAACCACAGTTCATCAATCCGCTTATCAGACCATCATCAGCAATGTCATAACCTAAAAATACCCAGCTTTCAGGTATCAACTCTCTCGGTAATTTCTCAGTTAAAAGAGGTGGCCTCCAATAGTAATTGGGATTACCTAGTCGTAATGATATTAAGGAAAAAGCAATTTTTATATAGCTCTCTTCAGATATTCGATGTTTTTTTAGAAAATCGTCCAATTTTTTTAGGTCTGACCATAAATGTCTATGATGCAAGCAAGATAATTTTTCATCCTCAAGATTGGCTTCATCCTCAAGATTGAAATGATCTAAACCAATATATGAGTTCGCTTTACAAAGAAGAGATGGCCATAATAAAGGATCAATTGACAATGGAACATGAATTTCCGGTCTTAATAAATGTATAGTTCTGATCTCATCCGTAAAATAAAATTCCAAATAATCCTTTTTTCTTAAACGAATATCAAAACCGAACAATTCTGATTGCATTTTAAACCATCCTGTTTCACCTAATTTTCCTGCCGGTTTTTGATCAAATCCTGGAGGTGGATTGTCTCCTGGACCCTCAAAATCACAACCATTTTGATCTGATCTTCTCGCTTTTTCCCATGTACAAACACAAGTTTTAAAATTTTGGTGCATAATATATATATGCCAATGGGGATTCCAACCTCGGTGCGAATCATTATGGACATCGTACCTCATTGTACACTCAATTGGATTGCAATTTGGTATCTTTCTGTGCAATCTTCAGGTGTACAATTAACTGAATTTTGTCCACCAGGATCACTCCGTTCCACCGGATTATTCTGCACATACACAAACATATTAGTCCCATCAACCATTCCAAGCGGGTCTTTGCTGGTGAATCTGCCCAGATCGGGTCGGTAATACCTCGCTCGGTAGTAATACAGCTCCGTCCCGTTGCTTCCGGATTCCACATATTCACGATTCGTATACCGATACCGGTTCTCCAGACTCCCCGTGGCACTCAATGACTCTCCGTATGCCTTGTAGTTATACGTGTTCACCAGACTCCCCGCACTGTTCATCAATCCCGTCACGCTTCCCAATCCATCGTGCAACACCGGATACAGCACGCCGCCTACCCGCACACTCAACACCTCATCAATACCAAGGCCATTCACATACACCGTCTTCACCGTGCCGGATATCGATGTTTCTGTCGCAGTTACTAGCCCCCCTTCTTGGAGTAAAACGCAGCGATGTTTCTGTGAGATCAAATAAGACGTTTGTAAATGGATCGTTGTTTTCTGGGAATTTGATCAGAAAATCTCCTTAATTATCCGAACATTCATCACTCACAATTTATTTGTCCCAAAATATCTTCCTTTAAAAAAAAACCGCGACAAGTTTTGGCTTGTCCTATTTTCTTTAATTCATTTGTTGTTATATTGAAGAGAAACCAATCATCGTTCCCACAATCACAGACATCTCGAATTAAGAGATTGTCAGACCACGGATCCATATCTTCAACCCAAAAGGGGCTTGCTCCCGGAGTTGGTCGTGTAATATGAATTTCTTCGAATATTTTAAATTGTGATTCTTCTCTCCTATAGATTTGACATACAATTTCAAACTGTATCGAGAATGATTTCTTGATAATATTACTTGACATCAGATAAATTTGATCGCCTTTATAAAAAATGTTATCTGCAAAATATTGTGAATTTAGTAACATTTTACTGGGTGCATTTGTGCTCCTCACTTCAGTTCCGTTCGGTGTTGTTTTGAAAAAAAAGGCACCACTACTATCCATCTGAAACGGCGCAAAACGACTTAATTCCAGATGACTTCCATCTGTAAAGTGCACACCCTTTTCAAGATCATTTGTCCAAGCTATAAATTTTTCATCTTCACCCAGATATGAAACGCGAGCCGGAGGGATTAATACTTTTACACCATTTTTTACAGATAGGATTACAACTTTTTTATTCCCATCATTACTACTCGAGAAAAATATGAGTTTATCCCCTGCGGTATTCCTCCTTACGGTGAAGCTATTAGTAAGATTTTGGGTCTTTAAAAAAGTCATCATTTGTTCACGACTATACACAAATAAATGTGGTACGATTCCTTCATTCGTTAAAATGCGATTCGATGTTTGAGCATTACAGTCGTAGAATATTCCTGTCAAAATCGGATAGCACAGAAAAGTTAATAAAATCCACCATTTTTTTTTGTGACTTTTTTCTAGCGCGATGAACATCATATCATCCTCGTTAGTCAACAGTGGGATCACAATTGGGATCATCACATGGGGAATCACTCCTATCACCAGGTGATCCAGAATAATCCAAGTTAAATATATCCTCCACGCAATTTTTTAAATGTGTATGACAATCATAAAAACCTGGAAAGTATTGTTCCTTTGTAGATCGTTGTGTTCTGTTGCAACAGTCCAATATACCCTGTTCATGCCCTTCACTACCGGAAACAGGTCGGCAATCATCACCGCCTGGATTGATGGAAGTTTTGGGTCCATTCTCAATACAACTGTCTTTGGGACTAATGTAGCCACAACATTCTCCACTTATACTATCCCAGAAATAGGGATGATTCCATCTTGAATTACGATCCTTGCCCTTTTTTCTATTGCAAATCCATATTGTCAAACCAAGTGGATCTCCGCTTTTCACAGGATCATTCTGCACATAAATGAACATATTCGTGCCATCAATCATGCCCAGCGGGTCTTTGCTGATGAATCTGCCCAGATCGGGTCGGTAATATCTGGCGCGGTAGTAATACAGCTCGGTTCCGTTGCTTCCGGATTCCACATATTCACGATTCGTATACCGATACCGGTTCTCCAGACTCCCCGTGGCACTCAATGACTCTCCGTATGCCTTGTAGTTATACGTGTTCACCAGACTACCCGCACTGTTCATCAATCCCGTCACGCTTCCCAACCCATCATGCAACGCCGGACGGCCACTCTGTACTTTGAGCCACCAATAATCTTTTATCGTCAGTCACTTCTCCGATCTGATCTTCCGCCTGGCGCATAAATTTATCCGTCAACGCCTGCCGCTCGCGATTAATTTCATCAATACCAGATCCATTACATCGTCTTCAGTGCTGGATATTAATATTTCTTTCTCTGTTGCTGAAAAAATCCCATTATTGTAGTAAAAATCTGCTATATTTGTGTTGAGCCTATTATGCATCCATCTGACACCTAATGCTCATTTTTTATGGCTGACCTAACAATTGGATCATCCGTGACAAATACAATATTCCCTTCATCTAGACTTTCAAAGATCTCTTTCTCAGATCCAACAGAAATAATAAAATATTCTGGATACGTACTATTATTGTTTTTATCATTTTCTATTGTAATGGGATGCCAACTAAAAGATCCGACAACCTTCTTTATTATCTTTCTTTGGGGACTGTCTGCAAGCATTACCAATTCTGCTGGTTGTGAAAACAAACTTGTATAAAGATTTATTTCAATAGTAAATTCTTCTCGGTTCTTATTTTCCGGAATGGTAAACCAAACAGGCAATCTCGATTCTTTCGACAATGTTAGCTGCGATTCTTGCAGTCCATGTATTGAAAAACAGCCTGATAACAAAATACAAGAAAACAATATAACAATTAATTTACTTCTCATGGGTTACACCTTTTGCATCCAAAATTTAAGACAAACGCAAAGCAAGATACAACTTCTCTGTTACATTCCCAGCATGGGATTCCAGTGCCATCACCCAAGTAAGTAAAAGCCCATGATGTCTGATTGCAGTGCCATTTTCGATAGCAGTTATCATGTGCCTCACAGCAATCGACAAGACAAGGATTTGAATTTATTCCATTTGAGCTATATGGCTTTGGCCCTATTGAACAAAGGTCATCTTGTGTGCCATAACCGGGTAATAGATTTCCATTGACAGGCCAATAATCAGGTGGTCCATTCGGTTTTCCTCTCGGGATAGGAGTACCATATGGATCAGGTCCAGGGTTGAGTGGACCACCCAGTTCTACAGGTTGAACTTCAATTTCTCCGAATAAACCGAGACGGTCAACCCTGCTCGCTGGATTATTGTTTACATATACAAACATATTCGTGCCATCGATCATGCCCAGCGGGTCTTTGCTGATGAATCTGCCCAGATCGGGTCGGTAATATCTGGCGCGGTAGTAATACAGCTCGGTTCCGTTGCTTCCGGACTCCACATATTCTCTCCCTGTATACCGATACCGGTTCTCCAGGCCCCCCGTGGCACTCAGAGACTCTCCGTATGCCTTGTAGTTATATGTGTTCACCAGACTCCCCGCACTGTTCATCAATCCTGTCACGCTTCCCAATCCATCGTGCAATACCGGATACCGCACGCCGCCTACCCGCACACTCAATACTTCATCAATACCTGGTCCATTACATCTTCTTCACTGCCTGATATCAATATTTTTTCTCTGTTGCTGTAAAAATTCCATTATTGGAGTAACAGGCACTTTGTCTACTCAACTCTACTCACAAAATTAATTGGAATAGACCACTAGCCTAAACAGCAACAAAGAAATTTAAGCCAAAATGTGGAGAATTAAACTTCCTATCCCTAATCGCACTACAATTTCTCTATTGCTATTATCATAAAATGTGACCAAGTAATACAGCTCATAAAACGGCAACAAAAGGCATAAAAATCCGGTTTCGAGATTCCTTTTAAATGCATGAAAAAGGACAATCAAGGAAATTAAACAATAAACTATAGCTGATATTATCATTACGAGTTTTAAAATTAACATTTCTAACCCGAATTTCTCTTTGCTTTAATCATCAATACCTTCGCCCCAAAAAAAAGCTATATATAAACAGAGCGGTTGATTAAAAAATCAGACACCACACCCAATCTTAAGGAACCGCACATGGTAAATATCATCGCATTTTTAAGTTGTATGAGCAATGATCTAAATCCGACCACCTTCCGTCGAATGAGTCAAAAATAAGTGTTTTCTGATTAGTTCCCCCATTCATTTACTGTTGCCAACAAATTGATGTTAAACAAAACAGAACATCTCTGATGGGATCAGCACGATGACCTTGCTCCGGTCTGGCATATCTTTTTATCTCTTCTAAAACAAAAATTTTATTGCTCTTATCCGTGTGAATCCGTGTTCATCCATGGTTTAAAAATGGTTTTTTTACCACAGATGAATACCGATCCTGTTAAAAATGAATGATCAGCTTTTATTGGTGGATAACTGACATTCGTATGATTAGACTTGTGTTAGTTGCCATCCAACCGCTGACAACTCACAAATACGGGTGGAGTACAACGTGTTTATCAGAGAAACGGGAAGGCCGGGATGATTCAGAAACAAATTGACGGAATACCTTTTTTTCAATTTCATTCCCTCGCGGAATATCCCACGATCAATCACTTCATCACGACCAGATTTGGTGGCCGGAGTCCTGCTCCCTATGACTCACTGAATCTCAGTTACAGGGTCGGGGACGATCCGGACAATATCCGGAATCATTGGCACGCCCTTTCAGGTGTGTTTGATGTGCCGCTCCATCGATGGATTGCCACCAGACAGGTTCATGGGAGTCATATTTTTATCGCTGAAGATCTGCCCGATTCCGTTGATCTGATGAATCCGGACACATGGATCGATTCAGCAGATGCAATGATCACTCATCTTCCGGATGTCTGTCTGGTGATTCTGACAGCAGACTGCGTACCGGTGGTATTTTTCGATCCTGTGAAACAGGTCATCGGAATCGCACATGCGGGATGGCGTGGAACATGGAAAGAAATTTCAGCGAAAACCGCTATCGCTCTGATGGACCGTTATCATTGTGATGCGCATGATATTATTTCGTGTATCGGTCCTGCGATCGGTCCCTGCTGTTACAGCGTTCGTGATGATGTCATCGCCCAGTTCACAAAAAAATTCGGAGCGCAACTCCCGTATCTTATTACCGATAAAGATACACATTCCACTTATCTGGACTTGCCTGCCGCCAACTATCTGCAACTTCTGCAAGTCGGCATTTCACCTCATCATATCGAAATCTGCAGCATGTGTACAAAGCACCATTCGGATATTTTTTTCTCAGTCAGACAACATTCGTGTACTGGGAGATATGCGACGGGAATCTGCCTGAAAACCACTGACACCGAATCTTCCCCGGTGGATCAGTTCGTAGTCCAGCCGAATCTCCAGGAATCGTAATTTCCCAATAGTTCGCTGATATCCGGATCGGTCATTCCGGCATACCAGTAAATATTCTCTGCGACTCCAACGTCATCCGGCCAGAAAAACTCCGGCAGCACATCCTGATGGACCATCCCAACGGGTAAATCGATGGTGTAGTGATCGAAACGATTGAATTGTGGTGCAAACAAATAGACTCCCATGACATCCAGAATGACAAAGAGAGGCACATTGGTGTATGTTTCCGGGCCTGGATTCACTGCCGATACTCTGCAGGAGCAGGTGTCTCCGGGAATGAAATGATCCGATGGCATCCACAACCGGACGCCCAGTTCTGTGATTGTGTTCACTGTCAATCGGACACTCCAGTCATGTCCGATTCCCAACGAGCGATTCTCCATATAGGGACCGGTGATCGAATCCGTTGAGACATAAGCCCGGCCGGAATAGGATCCGCGAATGGACATCGGATGATACGGGCCGGTCGGATTATGCAGCTTGATGCAGACATAAACGGAGTCTCCGGCCGTAATCGTCACCGGTTGCGGCAGATCAACGGTCAGATATCCGCCATACGGTTCCTGAGATCCCACGATCGGCTCCGTCAGCAGATTCGACGGGACCGCTCCATCAAAATCCCGATATAACCGGATTTCGTAATCGAAGTTATTGCCTGCATTTGCCCAGAACACGGATGTAATCCGGCCATCCACTCCAGCGATTAAATTCTGGCAGATGTAGATGATGGTTGTCGGAGCCTGAACGTATCCATCCGCGCCGTTCTCGTCTTCATACATCAATGTTTCGTATCGATTTTCAAGACTTTCCGTCCACTCCGTGAACTGAACCGGAGTGGTGCCAATTTTTGCCGCATCATATTCAATGTAAAAATATCCCTGCTCACCCCAATTGATTCCCCATGAGTTTTTACAGATCCAATAATTGCCGTTGAGGTAACCGGGATCGCCTTCACCCTCGTGATACCCGACGATCATGACCGCATGATCCACGTCTTCGTCTCCCCCGCCACCGGTCAATACAAACGAGCCGTCATATGCATAAAAATCGGTGGCCGTATCAGTGGTACACATGGTACAGGCCACAGGGCCATCCGCCAGAGCGGTTTTTATCGAATCGATATCGGAAGCGATCGTGATCATTCTTCTGAGGCGAAAATCCTGCTGGGGGCAATCCAGACATTCCGTCCGACCCGGCGTCCAGTCCTGGCAGGATTCCAGAACAGGACCGGTTCGTTGCAGATAACCTCCGGATTTCCAGAAATTCCCGCCATTCATCGACCCGCCCGGAATCGTACAATCCGAAATCGCGTCTTCGGAAAAATCACTTGCAAATGATAAATCATGATGGATTTTGATCATCGATTCCAATTGATGCGTGGAGGCAAATGCGTAACAGATCACGCTGTTGTGCTGATCTTCAATGGGTGACATATAATCGATGCCGGACATGTTCCGCCAATCCAGAACACTCCCTCGCGAAAAAGGAAGCCCAGACGTTCGTGCGGGAGCCACGGGACAGATGTCCGTAACCGATGGAACGATCGTTTCAGTTCCCGTCGCCTCTCCCACTCTGAAAATCGGCTCACCGGAAGCGGTTGATATTCCGTACCAAATCCAGAACACGAGCGTGACGGATAAAACTGTTCGCAGGTTCAGCTTCTGCATGACGATTCCCTTTCATTCCGAATCAATAATCACGAAGCGAGTTTAATCAAACACCGGGGACGCTGGTATTCCGCGTCCCCGGCTCATCATTTGGATTCCGGATCGAGCCGTGTCCAGGAACTGTCCTCATTCAACCGGTATGTTCCCTTGCAATGCGCAAGCGGGTCCGCAACAAGATACTCCTCAGGCTCAAGAATCGAAAAGAAATCACTGTCCTGGCGATGGGGATAGCAGTACAGATAATATACTCGAGCCCGTACTTTGGCGGCATACATCGGAACATCGTGCAGCCGCAAATCCTCCTGTGCCTTCTCCAGAATCGCCTGCGCCCGGCGAATCAGATCCCGGTGCATATCGTCCAATAGTTCGAGTTTCTGGACGGCCTGCGCCCGTATCTCCCGCTTGGCCTCCATGATGACCGGAGCCCGATCGACATCCAGCCATCGCTCCAGAGATTTGAACGGCGCATCTCCGGGTCTGACAGGATAGGGAAGTTTCCCCTCCGGAAGATTTAATTCCATCGACATCGTCTACTCCAGCATATCCAATCCCAGTTCATGCCAGTTTCCCCTCCGGAAAAATATCTCCAAATAACCGATCACTCGTGAAAGTTACTGACAGTATCGACCTTTTTATCTTTAATTCTCCAATTTTTTTGGCAATCCAGAGGAAAAAACAATCACCATCATTCCCATGAATACCAGCAATAATACTATTCCTGCTTTGCTCATTGTTGGCAAAGGAGGTTGTGTCGGTGTTGCCGTTGGCGTCGGCGTCGGTGTACCCGGATAAGTAAATCTCAAAGACAGACAATCATATATATATCCCGGAACTCCGGTGGATGAAAATTGCAGACCGTCTTCCCCTGAATGGTTTTCTATTCCCACAGATGCCGAGTAACCGCAAGCAAACTCTCCATGCATGGCGTTGTAATGGAATTCAATGTTGTTTGATCCTTCGAAAAGGATCAACTCAAACGTGTAGTCGTCTGAAAGATTGGCATAATGTGTTGAGTTAACCCATTCAATAGTCAGACGACGGTCAGGAGCAGTCCCATCGGTTTTTGTGTAAACAACAGATCCAGCAGTCAAATACAAATCATCCCAGAAGAGACAAATCGTTCCATTTGGCGGATCTGAGTCTGGGATATCCTGATTCGCGCTGGAAATAATCTGGTTGTTTGAGAAACCGATCAATCCATTGCTGCCGATCGTTACTGTAGAACCTGAAGCATAATGTTGATCATAAAAATAGAAATCAAACGGGATAGTTGATGATGCGATGGTGTCATCACCGGTGATGGTGATCGGTATTCCATCAGAGGCGTCATGCCAGCCGCATGGGATCCGTTCGCCCTGATAGCCATATCTGTCTGTAACAGACCAGTTAATGGGTGAAGGCGTGTTCGTTGGTGAAGCGGTGTCTTCCGGTGTCGATGTTGATGTTGGTGTTGGCGTTTCTGTGAATTCCGGTGTCGGACTGGGTGTCCAGGTGGCTTCGTGCCAGACAAACGTGTTGTTAACAATGCCTGGAGGATCGTCATCATCGTAAGACACTGTAATAATCGAGCCATCTATAACGGAGATCAATTTCGATACAGGATCGCTGACGCCATTGATGAATCCGAGGTTTGTTCCGGTGCTACTGGTGTCAAACAACCCTGTTCCAGGAATAATCTCAAAAACATCCATATTGAAACCGGTTGTATCTTCTGTGCTGACAACATGGATGTTCAGAACAACCGGTGTAGGCGTATCACGATGAAATTTCGTGGAATAATAACTTGAATCATCAAGGTTTACATTGCTTTGGGCCAGCAAGGAATAGTAATGGTCGCTATCCGGCCATATAAAGGCTGATCCGGCAGGCGGGCTGGTAAATGTTGGCCGACAGGTCGGTGGAGGCAATGGTGTATTTGTTAAAATTGGCGAGTTTGTGGGTGTCTGTGTTATTTCCGGCGAGTTTGTTGGCGTCGGAGTCGCGGTAGCTGTTGGTGTCGAGGACGGTATTGGCGTAGCGGTTGGAAACCGGTAATGAAATCCCACATCGATAACACCCGTGTCTTGCTGTTCGTTGGGATCAGTCGTAAAACCTTCTGAAAAAAACTCTGAGGCCTGCATACTGCCCCCATTCACACACTGGTTTCCCGTTTGTGTCAAATAGTAATCACCATTTGGACCTTCAGTATACAATGGGTTTGTTTTAAAACGTCCATATCCGCTGGAAATCTCATCACACTCACTCTCACCTATGCTGATATCACAAGTCCCGCCCGGTCCATTCTGCCAAAAATCACAGTATGTAGAATAAGGCCACTGCAAGGAATCATTTAATGCACATATTCCACTATGGGTATTGTTGGAAAAGATGCAGTTTACGATGGTCCCTTCATTCAACGATGGTGTTGGCACAGTGTATAGAATTCCTCTGAAATTTGAGTCAAATGTATTGTTAATGATATCGATTTCCGCATGAGCCACATAAATCCCTGCAGAAGTGTTCTCCAGAAAAAGGTTATTCCTGATGATAGCCCCGGCATCATAAAGGCCAATCACGCTGATCCCCAGCGAATTGGATGTAAAGATGTTTCCCCAGATGTCGGGCTGTACTTCGGAAATGTATAGCCCTGTATCACAGGACGCAAACTCATTGTATCGAATTGCTGGATTTGATCCTGCCGTGCAGATAATTCCATATCTACAGGCAGTGACAATATTCTTGGTAATTTCAAGATTATCACTGTTATAAATCCGAATTCCCGCTTTGTCTGAACCATTACAATCCTTGAATAAATTATTTTCAATCGTAAGTATCCCTGTATTGCAGTTGGAAAGATTAACTCCATGCCCGTGATTACTACTAATCGTATTGTTTTTTAAAACCGGTTGAGCGTTGGCAATTTCGATGGCATTGGCGTTTCCCCGGATCTCAAAACCATCTATGATGCTTTTTGTTCCATCTCCAAGATATATCAAGGGATTCGTTGAATCTATTTCAATAATCGTGGGATTGGCTGAAATGTCACGTTCCCAAGTAATGGGATCATATCCGCCCATGAGTATTATATTGTAATCTGTGCCAGTAATAGATAATAGCTCTGAGTAAGTTCCCCGCGCTACTTTGATGGTCGCGCCATCCCAGGCAGCGCACATGGCATCAGTTATTGTTTTATAAGGTGCGCATGGACTTCCATACGACTCACCACAGCAATCATTGTAATCCGAATAGACATAGATGGTTTTGGTATCAATAAAGAATTTATCGCCTGGAACCGGCGTGTCTTCCAAGTCTGCATATTGCTGCCATGAGCCGGGTGTAGGTTCAGGTCGATTTTCAAAGTCACTGTCAGTTATCGAGTCAATTCCATTTGCAATGGCTTGAGCAATATAGAAATAATTATCCTCACAATCATTGTGATACAGCCAAGCTTCATAGTCTGCATTAGTGTGAAAACCGCACTCGACTATAAAGACTGGTATTTCTTTTCGGTCTTGTTCATTTGGATCAATCCATTTACTGCAATGAACAAATAGATCGAGATGTTTAGGTTCTGGTGGTGTAAAACTGTTATAAAAATGCCAATCTGCGTTTGTTCCATTGCCCTGAACGTTTAAAAATGTACTACCAGAGGTTTCGGGATGAGATGCAATACCACTCATCACTCTTTTTGCAATATTTTCGGACGTATCACTCTGGTGCGGTCCACGCAGTACAACATTAGCCACACCGTCGAAATAAACGGGTGTAGGTGTCTGTCTGTTCAGGTCATCTTGCTCACCCGTCTTCATATTTGGTGTTTGAGTAACCGAGATATCTACTGAAGAATTGCGAATTCGATCTGTTGCTGGTGTTGGTGTTGGAGTGAATTCATCCTTCATATCATATCTGGCAGCAACTGCCCAAGTATTGTATTTGCTCTGTCGATGCGTAATTACGAAATTCGATGGATCATTACCTGCAGGCATCCATTTGTTCTCATCCGATGAAGATCCCTGATGAGCAATTTTATATCTTACCATATCCGGATCAAAAGGTACTGCCGGTGTTCCCTGTTTTGTCACAGCTTCAATTCGAAGCCAGACAGGCCGTTCCGCATTATAGTCGCCCACAACATAAGGCATACTTTCCGGTGATGGAATCGGTGGTACGATTTTGCATATCTTAAAATCATCGTTCCAAGCGGCAGGTGAGAAATCAGTTTCAACGGGGGTGGGCGGTGGGGTTTCCACCCGGTAGTATTCCACTCTGAAATGCGATTTTGCATAAAACAATCCGAAAGTTGTTGTTCCGTTGCCAGGTGCATTCGTGTGAATACTGATCATGAAATCGCAGTTATTGTCCAGTGCGACTTGAGCGCGTTGTTGAAAGGTTGGATTGGCATGTTCACCCCCAAGAGTCTTTTTGGTATTGATCACCGTATGATTCCTGTTTATGAGTATTTGCTCTAAATAATTGGCAATCTTCCAAGTGTTTTGGTATTCGAGGAGACCAACGGGTGATCCATTCTTTTTTAATTCTTCCCATAGAGGCCAGTCTTCCTCAGCAACATTGATTGTATTATTTATCGATGTAATAGCAGAATCATTGTTTTTAGGCTGTTTTAGGGTTCTGTATGTCTCTCCGTTTACGTTAAAAACTGGTCCGCAATTCCCCCACCCATTTAGGCCTAAATAACCGTGACCTGGATCTATACAAATATAATAAGAGAAAACCTTAAATGGCATAATGATCAAAAGACAGACAATAAAACATCTTCTATAGTTTTTCATGATTATTGACTCAATTTCTTGTATTTTTGCGAGAGCGGATCATTACCTTTGATGTCATATATATCGGCAAAGATTAAATACATGCTATTTAACGTTTTCTTTCTTTTTGGATCATCGGCATTTTTCTTTATATAGCGGTTTCCTGATTCTAATGCTTCTTCATAAAAACCAAGTCTATAATTGGATTGAGTCAGCCAAAACAAGGAAACATCACTATATGAAGAGTTTTCACCAAATGTCTTTAAATAAACCTCACAGAACTTCCGGAGTTTGGAATAGTCATGCAGAAATGCATAATGTGATATTAGTTCGCCAAGAGCCACTTCTTTATTCTCATCCACAACACTAGATTCAGTTATTCTGACTAGAATTCCAATGCTTTCATCTATCTTCCCAGTTTTTCTTAAATGAAGACTTTTAAGCAGAAGCGCTTTGGGGCGATTATCTGAATCAGGATATTCCTTAAGCAAATGATCAAGATAATCAATTGATCGATTATGATATGATTCATCATGTGATCCATCCCATTTACTTTCTTCTAGGCGCACTAATTCTAAATAAAACTCATCCCCATTTCTTGGATTGTATTGAAGTCCTCTCTTGAGAAGCTCGATCATTTCATTTATTTCGTCGGTATGGTCAAATTCGTGAACCATGGGTTGCTCAAAGTACGTTTTGACATAAGGCACATAAGCGTCCGTAAATTTCGGATCGAGCTCTATAGCCCGTTTTAATAATCCAAACTTTTTGCCCCATAGCATACCACGCTCTTTGTCTGCAGTGTCGCCGATCTCAATTTTCTTCGCTGCATCGTAACATTCTTTTGCTGTTTTATATTCAACCATCCCGTTTTCTTCTCCCGAAACGAGACACTCAATCTGACTGAATCCTAAAAGGATTAATGATAAAGTAAGCAGTTTTTTCATCTTTATCTCCTCTTTTTTATCATTTTACCGATTATTCGAATACCGGTCAACTTGGACGCAGATTGAATTCGAAGCAAGATAGGTCATTCCAAATTATAGTCTCCCACAACATAGGGCATACTCTCTGGTGACGGAATCGGTGGTACAACTTTACATATCTTAAAATCATCATTCCATGTCGCTGGTGAAAAATCAGTTTCAATTGGGGTTGGTGGTGGTGTTCCCCGATAATAATCCACTCAAAAAACAGATTTGGCATAAAAAAGACTCACTGCATAGGTATCTGCACCTGGAGGTGGAGTAGGGATCTCTATGGCATTCGTGTGAATACTGATCATGAAATCGCAGTCATTGTCCAGTGCGACTTGAGCGCGATCCCGATATGGCGGATTATCATGTTTCGACTTTGTCAAATGAACTGTGTGATGGCGGTTTTCAAGAATGGTTTTAAGATAATTAGAGATTTTCCAGGTGTTTTGGTATTCGAGAAGGCCTAAAGGTGCTCCGTTTTTCTTTAGAAGTAACCAATTCGGCCATTCAGCTTTTGGAATTTCAATAGTATTGCTTAGTGCTGTTGGATCAGATGTTAAATTTTTGGGTTGTCTCAATGTCCGATAAGGTTTCCCGTTTATATCAAATTCAGGGCCACAATTATCCCAACCATTCAATGGATGTGTCGTATCCCATCCGTACCCTGGATCAATACATATATTATTGGAAAATACACTGATTGGATAAAAAAATAGAGCTATCACAAAACTCAACAAACAGAACTTGGAATTACCTTTTGAAGTTCTCATTTTACCTACTCAGCTTCTTGTATTTTGTTGTCAACTCGACATTACCCTTTGACTCATACGCTTCACTCAGAAAAAGGTAGATTTTTTTATCTGTTTGAGCATCTCTATAAATCTTGTTTTCTTCTGAAAAATAGCTTCGACTAATTTCAATTAATTTATCGTGCAACTTTAACTTGTTGCATGAAAGAGCTTTGCAATATATGGCATATGAACTCCAATCAGAATTAAATCCAAATTTATCAATATAGAGATCGCTATATTTGAGCAAATTTGAGTAGTCATTAACCTGAGTGTAGTAGTGGATAAGAGATTCTAACGCATGCTTGTCGGTCTGATCAGATCCATTTGATTCAACAATCATTTTGAGATACTGAATTCCATCTTCCGCTTTTCCAAGATGTTCATAATTTGAGTAGATCGATAATATTAGATTGTTTCTAAGCGATGAGTTCGGATATTTATTGAGTGCTTGCTTGAGATAATCGATCGATCTAATCAGTGAGTCTTTTGTATAACCCCAGCGTTTATCTTCAAGCTTTACTAATTGTAGATAAAATTCATCCCCGTTTGGTGGATTGTATTGCAGTTCTTTCTTGAGTAGAGCGGTCAAGTCATCCAGTTCATCTGCATGCTGAAACTCGTGAGCCAAAGGAGCCTCAAAATAAGTTTTAACATATGGCACATAAGCTTCTGTAAATCTCGGATCAAGTTCTATTGCCCGTTTCAATAAATCAAACTTGGTTCGCCAAATCGTGGGAAAATCTTCTGCTGATGCCTCAGAATAAGATATTTTTTGAGCTGCCTTAAAACATTCAATGGCAGTATTGTATTCTGGTTTACCAGGCTTTTCTGCAGATGCAAAAACTGCAACATGGATAATGCCCATCAGTAGCAGAGAAAAGATGGTAAACTTTTTCATCTTGACCTCCTCTTTATTTATTATTCTATTGATTACATAGAATGCAGGTCAATGATCTACGAAAAATAAATTACTTGTAGAATTCCGTTAAGTTGGCATATGGTGCGAATTCACTTTCTGTGGTTCCATGCACAAATCGTCTAAAAATTTCATAGGAATATTAAGGGGAAGATTTAGAGCCTGTTATAAAAATAGGGGCGTCCGATCAGAAATCATTTAACTTTCTGTTTCAATGGAATGAAAATATCGTTTTATAGTCATTATTCATGCGAATTTTCTCATGTATTTACTTAGAATCGCAGACATTTTGAATTTTATAACAGGCTCTTATTTCCATCAACATCGTCTACTCCATCATATCCAATCCCAATTCATGCCAGTAATGGCTGAACCAGTTTTTGACTGGATGCGCAGAATCCGTGGGAACGGTTTCTTTCACAACCGGCTGAACGGTAATCCAGTCGGGATTGAAGCGTCTCCATTTCGAAAACAGGGGTACCGATGCGATATCCCATCGTTGGGTCACTGGAGCATTATCGAAGAGGATGGATTGGTAACCCGTCACCATTTCGGAAATCTCTTTCTGAACATCCCGCATGGACTTGTAGTTAAATTTATAACGGATGCCAAGCTCCCGTGCCAGCACGGCGATAAACTGGCAGTTTTCCATCTTCGCCACCGGTTCAATGACTTCCTGGAGCACATTGACGTTCCGCATGCTGTTGGTGAATGTGCCACTCGTTTCCGCATGGGAACACAACGGAATCCTGACATCAGCCAGTTTTGCGGTCTCCGTATCGAACAGATCCGCGACCATCAGGAAATCAAGATCTTTCAGCAAACTCCGAGCCTGTTCCACTCCCGAAATGGCATTGTCAGGAAGATCTTCTCCAAAGATAAAGACCACTTTCCATTGATGCTCTTTCAATCCGGTCAGGAAATCCGTTTTGGGAGCCGGTATATTCCGCATCGCAACTGACCAGCCCTTTTCAAACGCGTTGACGGCCTCGGGATCATAGATGGAGCGATATCCCGGGAAATACTCCGGGAAAGCACCCATGTCCATCATTCCCTGGGAGTTATTGTATTCCGCAAACACAGCCAACCGGGCGTTGATCAACCCCGCCGCTGCATTCAGCAGATATATATCATGGATGCTCCGGTATCCCACAGCATCCCGATCTCCCACAAAAACGGGTTTTGAAGCGGATTTGATGATTGCTGCGGCGTTCTCCAGAGAATCCAGATCCAAACCGGTTGCGGTCAGAATATCATCCATGGAAATCCGATCGATTGCCGCGACAAACTCCGCCGTATCCGCCGGCACCGATTCCCGGATATGCGAATTGTCCAGCCATCGCTTCATCAGTCCCATGACGGCAATGGATTCTGTTCCGGGTTTTACCTGGAGAAACAGATCACAATGCTCCGCCAGTTTCGTCTGACTCGAATGGATCAGCACCAGTTTGCCGCCGGATTGCCGGGCTCTGCGAAGCATGAAATCGGCCACGGTATGATTCTGGCGCAGGAGCGTTCCAGCCACGAGCAATGCGTCGGCTGATTCGATATCCGGATATTGTGCCGTGGACTGCACCTCCATGAAACGATTCTGCGGATTCAATTCACTCGTGATGCTGAACACATTGTGTGTATGCAGGACGGCCCGGGCAAATTTCTGGTACAGATAGATTTCTTCATTGGACAATCGGGGGGAAATACAGACAGCGATCTGCTCGGCCTTATATTTTTTCGTGATTCGTTTGATGGATGCACTGGTGTGTTTGATGACTTCAGACCATGTTGTGGTGCGAACCTGCGCATTCTCCCGAACCTGTGGTTTGAGGAACCGGTTGGGGGAGTGGATGAATCCGACGCCAAACCGGCCCATCCGGCACATGTTCCCATGTGTCAGAGACTCGTCTTCATCCGCGGATGGTTTGACAATCTGATCGTGGAGATAACACAGATCCATACTGCATCCGACGCCGCAATAGGTACAAATCGTCCGGGTTTTCTTCAGATCCCACGGACCGGGTTTGGGAAGATGGGTTCGTGCCACCAGCGCGCCGGTCGGGCATGTCGCGATGCATAATCCGCAGGAGATACAGGATGTCTCACGCAGCGGTTTTCCCATCTCCGGACAGACGATGGTCGAGAATCCGCGGTTATAGAAGCCAAATACCGACTCGCCGACAATCTGGGAGCAGGTGCGAATGCATCGGCCGCAGAGAATACATTTGTTGGGATCGAATTCGATCAGCGGATGGGAGTGGTCGATTTCATATTCATTGTAGGAGCCTTTATAGCGGGTTACGGACACATTGTATACGGATGCATAGCTCCGGAGCTTACATTCGAAGAGGGTGTTGCACCCGCATTCCAGACACCGGCGGCTTTCTGCGTGCGCAGATTCATCACTGAAACCCGACTCCACTTCATCAAAGCTCCGGATTCGTTCATGGGGATCCAGTTCCGGCATGGGAATTTTATCCAGATGTTCGTGGGTGCGGAGATCTTTCTCCTGTACGGTTGTAAAATCGTCTTTCCGGCTGTTGAAATAATAGGGCTCGGGTCTGGCTTCGCCACCTTCCAGGTATGCATCGATGGCGTGAGCGGCTTTTCGGCCGCCCGCAATGGCTTCAATCACCGTAGCGGCTCCCGTGACCATATCCCCCGCTGCAAAAAGACCTTCGGTATCGGTCTCGAATGTGCCTTGTTTCACGTCCATGGTATCCCATTTGGTGATTTTGACTTCGCCCAGTTCCGGCAGGATCGAATCGTTCTTTCGGGTGAATACGCCCAGTTCCGGCATCTGGCCGATGGCAGCGAACACAAAATCGCACTCCAGAACAAAATCCGAATTCGGGATTGTGACGGGTCTGCGGCGGCCGCTGGAATCCGGTTCACCCAACTCCATCTGAATGCATTTCAGGCCTTTGACGCGATTGTTTTCCGTGATGACTTCGATGGGAGCGGCGAGGAAGTGCATTTTGGTGCCTTCGTGTTCCGCTGCGTCGATCTCCATCGGATTGGCCGGCATTTCATTCCGGGTTCGTCGATACAGGAGCACCACATCGCTGGCACCCAGCCGGAGGGAGCTGCGAGCGCAATCGATGGCGGTGTTGCCACCTCCCACAACAACGACTTTTCCGTAAATTCTGGGTTCCTGTCCCAGCCCGATCTCCTCGAGGAATTTGATTCCGGAGAGGATTCCTTCGGCATTCTGGCCGGGAACGCCCAGTTGACGACTCCCCCATGCGCCCATTCCCAGAAAAACCGCATCAAATCCATCGGCCATCAACTGTCTGATCGTGAAATCGTCTCCCAACCGGGTATTTGTCCGCAGTTCGACGCCCATCTCCAAAATGGTATCGATTTCTTTGTCCAATACATCATATGGGAGCCGGTATTCGGGGATGCCATACCGAAGCATTCCACCGGGTTCGGGCATCGCCTCGAACATCGTCACCGGGTATCCTTTGATCCGAAGGTAATAGCCGGCGGACAATCCCGACGGACCGGAGCCGATGACCGCCACTTTTTTATCTTTCAGAGGTGCCATATCCGGTCTGACGTGGTAGATGGCTTTTTCCAGATCGAAATCGGCGGCGTATCGTTTCAGAAAATCGATCCCGACATTGGTATCCAGGAGGTTCCGCCGGCAAGCCATCTCACAGGGCCGTGTGCAGACTCTGCCGCATACCGCCGGCAATGGATTGGTTTGCTTGATCAGGCGAACGGCTTCCTGATACTGGCCACTGGCAATGAGTGCGATATACCCCTGAACATCCACTCCCGCGGGACAGGTCATGGAACACGGAGGCAGACAGTCTGCATAGTGGTTGGACAGGATCAGTTCCAGGCTCGCCCGGCGACCCTCGATCACTTTATCCGTGCGGGTGAAGATCTCCATGTTGTTGATCACTTTTGTCGAACAGGCCGGGATCAGTTTGTCGGTTCCCTTGATCTGAACCAGACATAAATAACATGAATTGAATGGTTCCAACTGGCGATCCAGGCACAAATTGGGAATATGATCCAGGTTGTGTTGATGAACGACATCCAGGATGGTCTGATCTGTGTCAGCCACCACTTTCACTCCATTGATGATCACTTTCGCTTTAGCCATATTTTATATTCTCCCACTCTCTGCAAAATCCACTGGGCCATTATTCTTTGATTATTGCGCCGACCGGGCAGATCCGGAAACATTCGCCGCATCGGATGCACAATGCCGTGTCAATGACATGAGGTTTTTTGATTTCGCCGGAGATGGCATTGACCGGACAGACCTTGGCGCAGCGTGTACAGCCAATGCATGTCTCCGGAATAACGGTGTAATCGACCAGTTTGGAGCAATACTTTGCGGGGCATTTCTTGTTGTAGATATGCGCTTCATACTCCGATCGGAAATATTTGATGGTGGTCAGAACGGGATTGGGTGCGGTCTGTCCGAGGCCACAGAGGCTGGATTCTTTGACTTTCCGCGCCAGTTCTTCCAGTCGTTCGATATCTCCCGAAACGCCTTCTCCGTTACAGATTCGGGTTAAAATTTCGAGGAGCCGTTTCGTGCCGATCCGGCAGAATGTGCACTTCCCGCAGGATTCACTTTGGGTGAACTGGAGGAAGTACCGGGCGACATCGACCATGCAGGTCGTTTCATCCATGACGACCAGACCGCCGGAGCCCATGATTGCGCCGGTGGATGTCAGTGATTCGTAGTCGATGATGGTATCGCTCAGTTCCGCAGGGATGCAGCCTCCGGAAGGGCCGCCGATCTGAACAGCCTTGAATTTCCGGCCATTGGCAATACCGCCGCCAATATCGAACACAATTTTCTTGATCATGATTCCCATCGGGACTTCGACCAGGCCGGAGTTATTGATCTTTCCGACGAGTGAAAAAATCTTGGTTCCCTTGCTGTTCTTCGTTCCCAGAGATGCGAACCAGTCGCCGCCCCGGAGGATGATGGGAGGGACATTCGCCCATGTTTCCACATTATTGATATTGGTCGGTTTCCCCCAGAGTCCTTTCTGAGCGGGATAGGGGGGACGGAATCGGGGCCGACCATCACGTCCTTCGACCGATGCGATCAACGCGGTTTCTTCGCCGCACACAAATGCGCCACCGCCCCGGACGACCCGGACATCAAAATTAAAACTGGAACCCAGGATGCCTTGTCCCAGTAATCCATAGGAACGAGCTTGCTCAATGGCCACTCCCAGGCGGTGAATTGCCAGAGGGTATTCATCCCGGACATACAAGATACCTTCACTCGCACCAATCGCATATGCACCGATCGTCATTCCCTCGAGTACGGAGTGGGGATCGGCTTCGAGTATCGATCGATCCATGAACGCTCCCGGATCGCCTTCATCGCCATTGCAGACGATGTATTTGGGAGTTCCTTTGGCATTGCGGCAGAACTTCCATTTCAGACCGGTCAGAAATCCTCCGCCTCCACGGCCTCTCAATTGCGATTTTTCCACTTCTGACAGAACCTGTTCCGGGGTCATCTCGGACAGTGCCTTCTCCAGAGCGGCATATCCGTCATGAGCGATGTAGTCATCGATGAGTTCCGGATCGATCCGACCGCGGTTCCGCAATGCAATCAGAACCTGATCCTTAAAAAAACCAATATCACGCATCAACGGGATGCGCTGGGTTTTTTCCTCTGGGGAATACATCAATTCCTTGACTGGACGACCCTTCAAAAAATGCTCCACCACGAGATTGGGAATATGTTCGACGGTCAGTTGCTGATAAAAAATCCCATCCGGCTGCACCACCATCACCGGCCCCCGCTCACAAAACCCATTGCAGCCGGTGCCGACGACCTGTACTTCGTTCTGAAGATGATGTCTGGCCAGCTCCTGTTCCAGCGCTTTCTTGACTTCGAACGCACCATTTGAAACGCAACCCGTTCCAGTACATACCAAACAATGGCTCCGATATTTATCCATAAAACCCCCTTATCCACATTAAGATCACGACGGATAACAAGCAACCGCTGAACACAATCAACTCATCTTTTCGCTTCCGATTGCCAGAGCGTATTCTTCGACGATATTCCCATTCACAGCATGTTCCATTAAAATCCGGACGATTTTTCCGGCATCCAGATCCACATATTTTACGGGTGGAGAGTCTTTATATTCGACGGTGGCCATGGGTTCATGGCTGCACAATCCGGCGCAACCGGAATTTGTTACGAGGATGTCCTTGATATCGTTGTCATTGATCGCTTTCATCAGTGCGTCCATGACTTCACGAGCGCCGGATGCGATGCCGCATGTTCCCATATGGACCGTGATCTTGGCACGTCCGGTTCCTTCCCGGAGATTGATGGATTGTTTGGCCTTGTTTCGGATATTCCTCAATTCTTCGATTGTCAATTTACCCACGATAACACCTCCTGACGAATAAATTATTCTGCTTCATCGAGCGTCTGCCGTTCCCGGATCATCTCCGTGATAAACCGGATCACTTCCGGTTCAGACAGAGGGACATCCTGAAGCGTTGCTCTCAATGGTCTTGTGTCAAATATATACGTATCACCATCGATGGTATGCTGATATACGATATCCGCACTGGGATTCTCCATGAGGATGGCAGCAATGGTCGAGCCCATGTCACCCAATGGCTGCCGGTCAATATGCGACAACTGGAACGTCGCGGATACTTCGGTTCCTTTTCCCGGTTCCGAAATCACGGTCATCGATCCCCCGGCATTTTCAGCCGCCTGTCGGAACAGGGGCAGCCCAATCCCGATCCGGCGGACGGTTTTCGTTGAAAAAAACGGATCCAGCGCTCGTTTGACCGTTTCCGCATCCATTCCTTTCCCGTTATCCGTAATGGTGATCCGCAACTCATCAGACGATCTGCTTTCCATCACTGAGATCTCGATCATCGTTGCTTCGGCCCGGATGGAATTTTCCACGATATCGAGAATATGAAGTGAGAGTTCTTTCATATTATCCACCCGCTCCCACATGACATCCGTTGCGATTTTTCAATGCATCCAGAATGTTCAGAAAGGTCGGCTCATGCATGAACAATTCGGTATGCACTCTGCCGATATCTTTGAGGTAATGGGAGTCGGAATTGGTGATAAATGGATAGTGCGCGTAATCGGGAAAACGGGTGGGTGCATCGGCCAGCCGCATGTGAGCGGACACTTCCAGAGCATCGAATGGTATCTGGAGCGGAATAAAACCCAGTTGGCCGATGATCCCGAAAGATTGCCGATCGATATGCGCTGCGATGGCGGCGCCCTGAAGCTCATGGATTTTCGACACGATTTTGTTGATCGAGAACCGAGTCGCCATGATCAGCAATTTCGTGCAAAACCCTTCCACTTCGTCCTCTCCATTCGCCAGAACCTGCTCCTGAAAATATGACGGATCATCTGAATCCGGGAGATCGTCGTAGAGCCAGTTCTGAATTGCCTTTGCGGAGTCGAGGTCGGGAAAGATCGATAGAATGTGGACTTCCTCCCGCGACGCGATTTCCATCGCTGGAAAGACAGTCAGTGGGGTTCGTGCCGCCGCATCCATGACAGCCGCCACATTTTCTGCAGAATTGTGATCGCTGACCGCGATGATGTCCAGTTTTTTTTCCAGGGCATTCCGGACGATCGATTGTGGAGACATCTCCAGATCCGCA
Source organism: uncultured bacterium (assembly GCA_964512995.1). Taxonomy (GTDB): domain Bacteria; phylum CSSED10-310; class CSSED10-310; order CSSED10-310; family CSSED10-310; genus CAZELM01. The sequence goes on along the minus strand of CAZELM010000021.1, from coordinate 11,470 downwards.
CAAGGGGACAGGCATGTATGGATATGAAAATCTGATCTGAACGATGTGAGGCTCACCGTACGCCGGATACTCCCAGGGCCGCAAGCCCAGCCACGATCTCAAATGATGTATGGGGTGACGACAGAAGGATGGTTCCCTCTTCCGCGGCCTTTTCCAATGTCTCTTCCAGGGGTTTGCTGTTTTTGGCCAGAATGATCGCAGCCAGATCTTTTAACGATGCCACAGCAATGATGTTTTCATGAACCTGAACCGTTATCCAGATATCGCCTTTCTTTCCTGAAGCAATCACATCGCTGAGGAGATCGCCGACATACCCACCTTTCACTTCCTGATCCAATCCGGATCCCGGATGAATGACGGTCAATCCCAGTTTATCGACAATTTCTGTTAATCGCATCCGTTAACTCCTTAATTTTCAGAAAAACACAATCCGATAGTTGTGCGTCACCCGCGACGACATCCTGCGCCAGAATCCGGCATCCCGGAGCACCACATGCGCCACAGTTTTTGCCGGGCAATTTTGCGCGAAGTTCTTCGATCTGATTCATTTTTTCTGCGGCACGGAAAAAATCCATATCCAATGGTTCCGGAGATTCCGGTTTTATTTTCATATCTTTGAGAAAATATTCATCTTCGTAATGGTTGATGACCCGTTTGGGATCGATCCGGCTACGTACGCCATATTGCTCAATGAGGTTCTCGATGATTCCTGAAGCGAACAGCTTGTCCTGCACAACGAGCGGGCCACCGACGCATCCGCCTGGGCAGATGGAGCATTCCAGGTAGTCGATATCATTGAGCTTACCGGCTTCGAGATCATCCAGAATCTGGATAACCTCCCGGACACCGGTGATCGACAATGTTTTCTTCGTCGGCAATCCCCGAACGCCGGATCTTCCGATCGACCAACTGATGCCCACACCGCTGGATTTCTGGAGTATCCAATCTTCCTCTACTTCCTTCAGAGCAGTCCGAAGGGGTAGGAACACATCCCGGATGGCGATTGCGCCATTGAGAAACGATTTGGAAACACCCAGCGGATGCCGGATGGACACCATTTTCGCAGCACATGGTGTGATATGAAAGACACCGATTTCATTCTGTTGGAGACCGGTCCGTTTGGCGATTTTATCCCGTAAATGACGACCCGCCAATTCTCTGGGAACTTCGATCGGAATGATATGATCGATCAGGTCGGGATAATTTTTTACGATCAGCCGGACAACAGCCGGACAGTAATTCGATATCATGGGGCGAATGTCCGTATTACGGTTGAGGTATTCATCCATAGCGGCCAGGACTTTTTCACAACTGATAGCCACATCGTACACATAGTCAAATCCACATTTCAGAAGCGCCAGAAGAATATCATTCGGTGTCGTTGACTCTCCGAATTGCGCATACAGTACGGGAGATGGGATTGCGGCCAATACTTTGAACCCCGTCAGATCCTCCCCTTTGGACGTCATGGACTGAACGGCCTGATGCGGACAGATCCGGAGACATTCTCCACAATCGATACATAGTTCCTCTTTGAATATCATGGCTTTGTCGTTTTTGACACGAATGGCCTGAGATGGACATGCCAGAGTGCAGACAACGCAGCCGGTACATTTATCCCGGTCGATCATGATCGAGTGTTTGCTATGCTGAATAAACATGGATGGTATCACCTCCTGTGCCAGTTGCGAATCGCTTCGGAATAATCCATGATCAATCCACTTTTCATACGGGTTCTTCCCACATACAACCGATATTCAACCGCTTTGATCATTCATGATATCGTTTTCATGGCACCGGGGCCTACCGGCCTCAAACATATCCTTCCGCTGATCAATCGACATTGGATTTCTGAAGGTAGATATCAATGGTCAAGGTGGTCCCGATTCCGACTTCAGATTCAATCCGGAACTGGTCGGATGTTTTCTTGATATTCGGCAATCCCAGACCCGCACCGAATCCCCGTTCACGCATCGCCCGAGTGGCTGTGGAATACCCCTCCTGCATGGCTTTTTCGATATCCGGAATTCCAGGACCCCGATCCCGGAAAACCAACCGGATTTTCTCCATCGAGATCTCCATCACGACGTCACAGAATTCCGCATACAATACAACATTCATCTCCGCTTCATACGCTACAATCATCACGCGCCAGATCAATTCGCCTTCGATATTGAGTTGTTTCAGGATCTTCTTGATCTGTTTGGAGACCATTCCCGCGGCCTGGAAATTACTCCCTTCTATCGAAAAATTTTTCGTAAATACGATTTTCTCTTGATCGTTCAATGCTAACCTCATCTGTTACGTTTTGCCGAAACTAATCCTTTCTGAAACAGCAGCCCGCAGGTTTCGAACATGGTCAGACGCGTGACCATGATCGGAATACCTTCTTCATTTGCGGCACTGATAATTTCTTCATTCGGCACTCGATTCCCGACAAATACGACACCCGACAGATCAAATAACTCAGCGGTATTGATGATTTGCGAATCCAGTAATCCAGTCAGCCACAGTGCTCCCCGAGAACATGACGCCAATACTTCAGAGATGAGATCTGACGCATGTATCGAATTGATCTCCCGGTCCGGATCATGATGATCAGTCAGAACGTGTGCATTTAACAGCTCGATCACTTCTTTTAGCTGCAATGTGGCCTCCTGTTTCATTCCTTGAATTTGGCAAGGATTTTGGGAATCTGCTTCGGCGTTACTTTTCCGAAAAAAGTTTCATCGATCATGACAACCGGTGCCAGGCCACAACACCCCACACACATCACGGCTTCGTAGGAAAACAATCCATCTTCGGTACGGACTTCCGGTTTCACGCCCAGTTGCGTTTCCAGCGTTTTCAGAATATCCGCGCCTCCTTTGATATGGCATGCAGTTCCCAGACAAACTTTGATGATATGCTTTCCCGGGGGTTCCATCTTGAATGCCTTGTAAAATGTGGCGACAGAAAAAACCTGGGATTTCGGAATTTTCAACGCATCTGCCAGCTCTTCCATGACGTGTTTCGGCAGAAAACTCAGTTCGTGCTGCAAATCCTGGAGAATGGCGATGAGGGCAGCCGCGTTATAATTGTTCCTGGCCAGTACCCTGTTAAGAATTTCTGAACAATCCGTCTTGTCAATCACATTGGATGCCATGTTCGGTACTCCTCAATTCCACAGTTATGATCCATTTGAAAGATTCCATCAAATACATTCTGTCCTGTTAGCTTCTCATCACAAATGATGCTGTTTCAGGTAATTTCGCTTTCCTGTTATACCACATTCACCAGTGAACTCCAAAATGCCGCCCAGTCTCGTTCTCATCATGAAAATGGGTTGGGTATTATATCATTGGAGCCTGGTGGTCCGGCTTTACCGTTCTCCCGGATTCCACATCCAGACCCACCCAATCATCGGTTCCAGTATTGGGATAAACCAGGCAGTTGACACCGATCGTGCTGTTTTCCGGTATGATCGCGTGTTTACCCAAGAGCGTGATATTGGTGTTCAGATGATCCGGGAACATGTCGTTGACGGCTCCCGATGTCTCAAATCCGATTCGGGTGGAGTCACCGATTCTCACATCTTTATCGGCAACTACTTTCCGGATGTGCGCATGCTTTCCAACGAACCCGTTGTGAAACAGGATCGAGTCTTCCACGACTGCGCCGGGCTCGACGACCACTCCCGGAGACAGAACCGATCGGATCACGGTTCCTTCAATCCGGCAGCCTTGCGATATATAGCTCTCTGTGATGACCGCTTTTGAACCGAAATACGCGGGAGATTGTTCCAGGAGATCTGACGAGACCAGATTTGTCCGCATGTTCCACTGGATCATATTCAATCCGCTGATTTTGGGATTCAGCAGATCCATGCTCGCCTCCCAATAGGACTCCAACGTTCCGACATCCCGCCAGTATCCTTTGAACGGATATGCGAACACGCGGAACCGGTCGATCATCGATGGCACCAGATCTCCCCCGATGTCGGTCTTGCCTTCGGCGATCAGTTTCTTGAGCTGCTCCACCAATACTTCCCGGTCACCGATATAGATCCCCATGGAGCCCAGATTGCCTTTCGGTTTTCTGGGTTTCTCCTGAAACTCCCGAATCCGGCCATCGGAATCGGTGACGGCGATCCCGAAGCGATTGGCCTGTGAGATCGGCACGTGGATTGTGGAGATGGTGAAGTCGGCTTTCATCCGGCGGTGAAACTCCAGCATCGACCGGTAATCCATATAATAGATATGATCCCCGGACAGGATGAGTATCTCCTTTTCCCGGCCGTCGAGTATGAAATCCAGGTTCTGGTACACGGCGTGCGCGGTACCCCGATACCAGTCCTTGGCAGTGACGCCCTCCTGGGGCGGCAGAATCTTCATGACACGGGTTCGGGCGGCCATATCCCACGCGGAACCATCTCCCACGTGATCCATGAGTGAAAGCGGCAGATATTGTGTGAGAATGCCGATCCGCTGAATGCCGGAGTTCGAGGAGTTTGACAGGGTGAAATCGATCAGCCGGTGGATTCCCGCAAACGGGACAGCGGGTTTGGCTCGATTCCAGGCCAGCGCATTCAAACGGGTTCCCTGCCCGCCGGCCAACAGCACACATACTGGCGGCAATGCCATATCAATCCTCCCCTGATTCCAGACCCAGACACGATCCATCCGGCACCTGCCTGTCAGAGGCATCCGAAAGATCACATCCGGGATAGATTAAAACATTTTGCCCAATGCTCATCTTCTCGGGAATCTGAGCGTCTTTTCCGATCACTGTCAAACCTGTGTTCAGTAATCTGGGAAACATGTCATTGCCGGAAACCATTGGTCCGATTGGTTCTCCAATGGTACACCCGGAGCCGATAGTCACCGACTTGTCAATGATCGCATGCCGGATATGACATCCGGAATGGATATGCACTCCCTCGAACACAATGGAATCCTCCACTACTGCTCCGGCATCGACCATGACCAAAGGCGATAGCACGCTCTGTTTCACGGTTCCCATGATCCGGCATCCGGGAGCGATCACTGCATTTTCGATATGCGTGTTCTTCCCGGTGAGGATCGGTGGCGGATCTCCGATTCGCCGGGCGTCATGATTGGTGCGCAGCCGCCACGTGGTGAGGTCGATGGGCGCAGACAGGCCGACACAATCCATGTTCGCCCGGTAATACTCCTGAATGGACCGACTATACGCCCAATATCCCTGATGAACATACGCAAATACATTTCCCTGCCGGACGAGACCCGGAAGGATTTCATCGTAAATGTGAAATGTTCTGCCGTCTCTGGCGTTTTTCTTCAGCTCCCGGATCAGTACATCCGTTTCAAACAGATATACGGTCATGGATGCCAGACTGGAAATCGGCTGAGCGGGTTTTTCCTGATAATCCACCACGCGTTGCGCATCATCCAGTTGAACGAGTCCGAACTGGGTGGCGTGATCCGGATGGACCGGTGTCACCGCAATCGTCAGATCGGCTTTTTTTCGCTCATGGAGTTCCAGAATCGGGTCATAGTTCATCCGGTAGATATGATCTCCGGACAGAACCAAAACCTTCTCCGGACGGTAGTGATGGATATAGGCCAGATTCTGATAAAGCGCATCTGCGGTTCCCTTGTACCAATCCGAGTCCGATTCGCCGGTATGGGGCGGCAGAAACCGAATCCCGCGTGTCGAACCGACCAGATCCCAGGATCGGCCGGAGCCGACATGATCCATCAAAGACGACGGGCGGTATTGCGACAGAATTCCGATCCGTTCGATACCGGTATTCATGAGATTACTCAAGGCACAATCGATCACGCGATACATACCGCCAAATGGCATGGCGGATTTGGGACGATGAACCGTAAGTGCCGCAAGTTCATGAACACGGCCACCCGCCAGAACCATCGCGAGGATTTCAGATCGTGGGATATAATGTCTCATAGGATCTCCATACTTACTCATGGTTGATATCGGTCAGCCTGTTCATACCATCTCAAGCGTATTATAACTGCCGCCGCAACTGGAACAAATATTTCAGGTTTCGATATCCGTCCTGCCACAGATTGAGCTTGGAATCTCCCACCCGGCTGATATACCGGAACTGAACCGGAACCTCCCGCGCCCGTATCGTGGGATGATGGAATGCGCGGATCTTGAACTCTTCAGAGAACGGCATGCCGTCACTCTGCACCTGTATCTGTTCGAGAATCTCGCGGCGGAACACCCACATGCCGCTCTGACTGTCCCGAAGGAATATCCCGAACAGAACAAAGGTCGACATGGTCAGGAAGATGTTCCCGAAATACCGCTTGATCATATTCAATGAATGCGCGAAATGGATGGGAATCCGAGCGGCTGACACGAAGTCGAGCTTATCCAGAAAGAGGGTATCGATCAGGTAAGAGATGGCATGTGCGGGATATGTTGCGTCACCATCCAGAGTGACGATGATATCTCCGGTCATGCTCTTAAATCCGCACTTGTAAGCTGCTCCGTAGCCCTGCCGGCATTCCCGGACGACGGTGGCTCCCAATGATTCCGCAACCGCGCCTGTGTTATCGGATGAGTTATTGTCAACCACAATGATCTCATCGATAAAATCCGGGAGTGTGGGGATGACTTTCGCGATCCCGCCTTCTTCGTTGTAGCAGGGGATCACGACGGATATCCGTTTATCATGTCGCACGATAGTTACCTCCAGACCTCAGTCGAGCCCATTTCATCTTGACCGCTTCCAGTAAAACCGAAGAAAACATCCGGGGATGAAACATGACCGCATTGGTTAAAAAACATTCATAAGTGCATCGGCATTGTTCGTTGCGGATCTGCCTACGGACCGCTTGTGCTGCCGGCGAATGGATAATGGCCCGGAAATCATAGTCCTGCTCCCGGAGATTTCCCAGAATTTCATTCCGCAGTTCACATGGAGCCAGGTCGCCGTTGGGATACAGAATCACGCCCAGTTGACCCGCATAACACGGCACGACAAATCGGTCCTTTTCCCGGATGGTCCGGATTATTTTCTGGCGCACCATTTTCATGGCATTGACCAGATCCGCGAATGGATACCCATGGTATCCCGTCAAGGTATTCTGTTTTACATCGGCATCCAATTGATCGGAGAACCGTGTATAATTCTCCATATCCACATCCAGTGCTTGTGGATCCCGCGGATCACCCCGGCACAACAGATGATTGATGGACCGGGTTCCCAGCTCATCTGTCAGAAACCGATAGAGTTCATCGAGTTTCGTATGGTTGAAATGAGAGACCGTGACGGCTACATTCAGATTGAAATTCGGAAATTTCTTCTGGAGTTGCTGGAGCCGGCGATAGGTGTCGGTGGCTCGATCGAACAGACCCGGAACCTGACGGATCCGGTCATGATCCTCACCGACGCCATCCAGGGAGATGTCGATCGCGAAATCGATTCCCGGACAATCGGTGAGAATCGTCTCTGCGGCGCTGACGATGCGGTCGGTCAGGAAACCATTGGATGGCATCCCCAGGTTCCGGAATCCCGGAGATCGATAAAATGTTTTGATGATATCGACGATATCGGTCCGAAGAAAGGGATCACCACCGGTGATCAGCAGAAACAGAAGCGGGTCCATGTGCCGGGTCATGCGGCTGATCTCATCGACTGTGAGTTCATCGGTACTGTGGGCGCGTTCACCGAGCAGACAATGGCGACACCGGGCGGTGCAGTTTTTGGTGACAAAAAATACGAGGTAATGGGGAAGGACGTTTTGTTTGAACAGTATTCTGGGTGCAAATGTCAGATAATCGGGTACCGGCATCTCTTCCATCATCGGGAATACCGACGGCTCCGTTGCCGCAGGAATGAGTCAGTATAGCGCAGTATTAAGAGAATTTCTATCGCAAAATCCTTTTCGCTTTTCAAAAAATGGAGAGAGGGGAATCGGCAGTTTCATTCCAGTGGATACAGGATTTTCAATGGAATCTTCATGGCGGATCAAAATGGAAATTCAGAAGGTTCTTGAAAAGCATTTATCCATTGGCTAAGCTTACGAACGAGGATTTTATTACTGCTCTTCCAACAAAAGCTGACCCAGAACATGGAAACCATCGATACTATCCACAATGAATTGATATTCCGCATTTATGACGAAACAGAGGCGGACAGGCTGGTCCGATGGCTGGCGGATGACATATGGCCGTTCCATGGTTCCGAACAGCTCACACCGGATCAGATCCGGGCACTCATTTCAAAAGGGTATTTCTCAGGTCCCGATACTCAAACCTTCTGGATCTCCATTCAGGATCAGTCCGATCCCATCGGCATCCTCAGTCTGCAGGAACTCGGTGATATCACTCCCATCTTCGATCTCAGATTAAAATCATCCTGCCGAAACCGGGGGCTGGGGCGCAGAATTTTACAGTGGCTGGCGGACTATATCTTCACCGAAACGTCAAAACACCGGATCGAAGGGCATACCCGTGTTGACAATATCGCGATGCGCCGTGTGTTCACCGCCTGTGGCTGGGTACAGGAAGCGTATTATCGCCAGGCATGGCCGGATGCTCATGGCCAATACCATGATGCGGTCACTTATGCCCTGTTGAAAACGGATTGGAAGAATGGAATGAGAACCACGATCGATTGGAATGAAACGATCTGAACCGTAACAATCAACCTCGCATCGTCTCTGTGCCAGAGATTTCAATCCACTATTTTAATGGAGTAAGTTATGATTTGTTTTATCGCAGGAATATTGATTATGTTGACTGTTCAGGCTCAGTCTGCAGATTTCAAGGAAAGTGCGCCCATTGCCGAGGCATTCAGCAATGTCGGTATCAACGGCACCTTTGTGCTCTATGATGTGACAAACGACACCTATACCGGCCATGACAAAACCCGAGCCGAAACACCATTTATACCGGCGTCCACATTTAAAATTCCGAATACATTGATCGGATTATCGGTTGGCGCGGTTACGAGCGTTGATGAGGTCCTGCCATACACGGGTCCAGAAAAACCGTTTATCCCGGAATGGAAAAAAGACATGGGTCTCCGTCAAGCGATCGCCATGAGCAACCTTCCCATCTACCAGGAACTGGCTCGCCGGATCGGGCTCGAACGGATGAAAGAGAACATCATTCGGATGAATTATGGAAACAGGGAGATCGGCGAAACGGTCGATACGTTCTGGCTGGCCGGTCCCTTGAAAATCAGTGCGATGGAGCAGGCTCAATTTCTGGCCAGACTCGGCCAAGGCACATTGCCGTTTTCCAAAGACAGCCAGGAAAGCGTGCGAACCATCATCCGGCTCGATCAGGGAACAAACTGGACGCTCTATGGCAAGACCGGATGGCAGAATGCACCGGAATCAGGCATCGGATGGTGGGTTGGATGGGTTGAAAAAGACGGCAGCATTTACTCCTTTGCGCTGAATATGGATATGCGGAGCGGAGCGGACGGACCCAAGCGTATCGAATTGGGTAAGACGTGCCTGAAAATCCTGGGGATACTGTGAATGCAGTCTCCTCCACCGGAAGATATTACTTCCCTCAACGATTATCTGCAGACCTCACGATGATCATTTGCAGACCCAACGACGATTATTTGCAGACCCACGATGATCATTTGCAGACCCACGACGATCATTTGCAGACCTACGATGATCATTTGCAGACCCACGATGATCATTTGCAGACCCAACGACGATCATTTGCAGACCTACGATGATCATTTGCAGACCTACGATGATTATTTGCAGATTCACGACGATCATCTGCAGACTCACAAACGTTCATCCCCCCGCAAACACACAACGTTCATTTGCAGACATGCAGGAACTCACCAAGTCTATTGGGATTCTCTGACATCCAAACACGATGGGCTATTGGGTTTTCTGTGCAATCATCCACCGGAAGCGGAACCACATTACATGAAAAAGATGCCTTTACATGTTAGCGAGTGGACAAAGATGATAATGGCCCGTGAGACTTATCAGAGAGAATTGGAGTCAGAAGCACAGTACCTCCTTGTCCAGTATTGGGGTTGGTGGCAAATGCTGTTATCCAACGCGCATTATTGATGCTCACTCCAAGATGATTGATGACATACCAAGGGCCATCGTCAGAGACAATCAGGTCAGCTATCCGGAAACTCCCTGAATCCTGGAAATAAACATAGGAATCGATGTTCAATCGCATGACCAGATCCCCTCGGTCATTCATGTCGCTGACACCGTTATACCTGCCGCAACTGCCAAAGGTTTCCCAGCCAACGCCGTCAGTATACCTGGCCGCAACCCGATCACAGCTCCCACCACTGGTGAGAATCGCAAGCCCTCCAACCTGATTGTTTTCATTGATCGCTGATGCTGTTGTCGCGAGATAGTTACCGGCTGGAACACCTAAATCTTCAGCAATCATCGTATTGAGATCCAGCCGTTTCACTGTGAAGGAATGATCTGCCACAATCCGTTGGTCATTGACATCCGCCGGATCGAACACTCCGGCAGGAGACAGGTCGATAGCCTTATCAGATAAACTGAACAATGTTGGATACCGGTATGTACCATCCGAACAATATCCCACGATATCACCGATGTTATTCAACGCAACCGCTCTGCTGGTAACTGAACCGGACAACTCATCAAGCAGATAAACGGAATACTCCATGGAATCAGACAGTGAAAGATTCTCTGGAACCCAAACTGCAGCATGGCCAAAAAATTCGGGAGAAGAATACTCGGACACCGCACCGACAATCACACCATTCTCATTTATATCCATTGCATGACTGCTATTCATTCCGGGAGGAATCGGCAAGTATTCCACCGGCATCCCATGTCCGGAAACGAATCCCCGAGTTGCTCCATTAACGTCGTTCTGACCGATTACCTGACCGATGTTGTTTATCTTTATGGGATATCCTGAGCCAAGAAATTCGATCTGATAATATGTCGTCTGGGCGAATACCGAAGACCCCCAGCAAAGCATCAAGCCAATTGTATATTTAAGGATATTCATATCTGCTCCTTTTTCTTTCCTGAAATGTTGGTGTCCACACCGGACACAAAGAAGGTTATAATAAAGATTATATTATTTGTCAAGATTATGATCAACACCTGAAAAACATTCTAAGTCCGGCGAGTAAAAACCAAAACAATCAGGTTCTTCAGTAGCCTCAATGATTAATGAATATGGCAGGTTAATCATTCATTTTTCTCCTTTCGATACTTCGATTCCAGCAGCTTTCAGAATTGCATGACATGTGCCTGTCGGAATCTCCTTTGAACCGTGATGTTCGACTCTTATAAGATCTTTACATTCCGATTTGCCAATCTGCATAATCTGTGGTTCAGACCTCTACCCCGCACATAAATCCTGCTCCAGAGCAATCTTCTTGACAACACCGCTGAGCAAAGTACACTCAAAGTGATGAACACGATATCGAACCCTCATGACCGTTTCTTCCGGCAGCTCCTTCAGAACAAGGAAGTCGCCAGGG
>CAZELM010000020.1:12008-86794 GCA_964512995.1 uncultured bacterium | reverse complement strand
TGGTGGGGATTGGTGTGTCAGTTGGAATTGGAGTCGGTGTGTTTGTCGGGACCGGTGTGTCAGTCGGTATCGGAGTCGGTGTGTTTGTCGGGACCGGTGTGTCAGTTGGAATTGGAGTTGGTGTATTTGTCGGGACCGGTGTGTCAGTTGGAATTGGAGTTGGTGTATTTGTCGGGACCGGTGTGTCAGTTGGAATTGGAGTTGGTGTATTTGTCGGGACTGGCGTGTCAGTTGGAATTGGAGTTGGTGTATTTGTCGGGACCGGCGTGTCAGTTGGTTCGGGCGTAGGTGTTGTGCCGCATGAATATGTGAACTGCCCATTAATACGAGAAAAGTTGCGTATATCATCGGAGAGGCTCAAGATAAGTAAATCGCTGGTATCGCCTTCCGGACAACCGGAACAAGTTACGTTGAATGTCAAATTAACTAATGTCCCAGTGCTGCCAACAGGGATGGACCCGCCAAATGCAAACGCACCAATCGTAATGTCTCCCGGAGTGGCTTCATTGCAATCGAACATCAGCCATGGAGGATTCAGTGTTCCTCGGACACAACTGACATAATCCAACTTTGCTGTGTTATATCCGACATGCAGAGTAAACGCATCGACTGAGGTATTGGGATTGGCAAGAAATACACTGATCGTCAAAGTATCGCCTGAACAACCGGAAATATCGGGGATCCATAGCCGATCGCCTGTTGGAAGCGGTGTAGGGGTATTGGTCGCGGAGGATGGTGTATTTGTTGGGATGGGAGTATCAGTGGGTATTGGAGTAGAGGTGTTCGTAGGGATTGGTGTATTTGTTGGGATGGGAGTATTGGTGGGTATTGGAGTAGAGGTGTTCGTAGGGATTGGTGTATTTGTTGGAATCGGTGTATTTGTTGGTATTGGAGTTGGCGTGTTGGTTGGAAGAGGGGTTGGGGTGTCTGTTGGCAAAGGTCCACCACAGTCGTAGGTGAATTGGCCATTCGTAATGGTGAAGTTTCGAATATCATCAGCCAATCCATTGATTGTAAGTGGGCTGATATCTCCTTCAGGACAACCGGAGCAGGTTACATTGAATGTCAGGGTGACTAATGTTCCGGTACTTCCAACCGGGACCGAGCCACCGAATGCAAAAGCTCCAACGGTTATGTTTCCCTGCTGAGCTTCATTGCAGTCAAACATCAGCCATGGAGGATTCAGTGTTCCTCGGACACAACTCACATAGTCAAGTTTGGTTGTATCGTACAACACATGCAAAGTAAAAGCATCTACTGATGTCGTATTATTATTGATCATGACATCAGCAGTAATTTGCTCTCCGGTACATCCGGAAATATTGGTAACCCAAATGCTATCCGCTCTGGTGGCGACAGCCACGGCGCAGATCAGAAGGATTACTGGAAAGTAAACCATCCAATAAAGTCGACGTGTTTGTTTCATGCAGAACTCCACTCGATGAGGTTATTGGTAACAGGCGGCGCCAAAAAAGATAAAAAAATGTCACCACCTAAAATGACAATAATATCGCACAAACCGATCAAAATGAAAGGAATGAGCGTATTGGCTCCTCCATTCACCTTAACCGGAATTAGATAAATCCCACTATAAGGGTAGCGGTTTCATACCATTGAAATCAAGCACAATGATAAAAAAATCAGCCCCTGGGAGCGAATTCTATTGTTGCGACATACCTGGCTTCAATGAACACATAATAAAACAGATATATAGTTGTGACTATTATAACATTGGTCGGAATATTGAAAAAAATACTTATAGAACCTATCAGAATATGCTACTCCGAATTTGAGATTGAGCTATGATTGATAAATTCTGCACAAGATGAAACATCTCGCTGTTATAGGTTGGCATGACAATTTTAATTTTATGGCGATTGTCAGGAGTTAATGGTTATCTGTCGCAGATTCCTATGACAAAATCCATAAACGTTTTTTGGGTATAGTCGAATGATTGTCCGATTAGTGTGCAGTTGTGCGTAGATGGCTTAATTTTTGCTCAACTGAAGATAGCTATTTTGTGGAATATAAATTACATTGACCACATTATAGGCCGCGCAGAAATGAGGAGGAAGCTATGTATCGGAAATTTATATTTTTATCAGTTGTTGCTGTTATTTTTATGACAATGGCAACCCAATTTTCTCACGCCACGTACCATGTAGGTGATACCGTCAACAATTTTACTCTCCCGGACTCAGAAGGGAATCAGGTTTCTTTGTATAATTTTTCTGGAATGGTGGTTCTGTTAAATTTTTGGACTTCAACGTGAAGTTCCTGTGCTGCGGAGGCTCCGCAGTTAGAGGAAATTTGGCAAACCTATCGGGATGATGGACTTATTGTTTTAGCGATAGGCGTCGAAGAATCTCAAAGCAGTTGTCGTACCTGGGTAGAGAACCATGGGCTGACCTATCCTGTATTAGCTGATACTTCTAGGACAGTCTGGAATCTGTTCGGCATGGGATATGTCCCTCATAACACCGTGCTTAATTGTCAGATGAATGTTCAGTACACCAATTATGGATTTTCAGAATCCCAGATTGTAAACCTCATCATTGCCAATCTTCAGGGAGTGACGGGTATCGATTTCAGTCCAGTGAGTGATACTGAAGATACTGTCAATAATATCACCATATCGGGAGATTTTCGATTCAGCTCTCCATTTGTACTCGGATATCCGGAACTATCATGGAGCACTACTGGAATTGGTACGTTTAATAGGGTCACAATGACACCACGGTTTGAAAATAACTATTCCGCAAGCATCCCTGCTCAACCTTCAGGAACAACTATTTATTATTATATTGATTCCAGAAATGCAGCAGGCTGCAACCGGACATTGCCACCCGGATCACCGAATAATCTCTATTCGTTCTATGTCGGACCTGATGTTACTGCACCTGTTATTATTCATCATGCAACTTCCCAAATAACACCTAATCTGCTCCCATTGAATCTTACCGCACAAGTCACAGATAATATTTCGATCTCAAGCGTTTCTCTGGAGTACCGCATTAATGGCGGAGGAACGAGTATGATCGAAATGGTGAATGAAACCGGCAATACCTATACGTCCACTATTGCAGAAACCATGCAGGTTGGTGATGCATTGGAATATCGGATTGTCGCTTCTGATGAATCCACAGCACATAATACCACATATCATCCTGTCGCTGGGTATCATTTGGTGAATATTGTAAGCTCAATTCCAGCGATTGTTATCGATTTGGATGGAACTCATAACTCAGGACCAACGATTCAGTCAACCATTCGAGCCGTTTTAGGTCATGCTGATTATACAACTTCGATGCCCTCTTTGCTCGGGATGTATGATTCTGTCTTTGTGTGTTTAGGAGTTTATGGTGCAGGAAACCATGTGTTATCCTCTGCTGAAGGTTTAATGTTCAAACAATATCTCGATAGCGGCGGTCGACTTTATATGGAGGGCGGTGATACCTGGTTTTATGATCCACAAACTGCTGTTCATCCATACTTCCATATCACATCCAACAGTGATGGCAGTCAGAGTCCTGATGCTGGTCCGATCAATGGTGTGACCGGCACATTCACACAAGGCATGAGTTTTGAGTATTCTACAAGTAGTTCATATAATAGCTGGATCGATCATCTGATTCCGAATTCCGGATCTTATGTCGTATTCCGGAATGGTAGTCCAATATACGACAATGGAATCGCGTTCGCGTCACCATCCGGATATAAAACAATTGGTGCAAGCATCAAGTTTGGTGGGTTAATCGAACAATCCGGAGGAGCTACGAAGGAGCAATTAATGCAGGCAATGCTGGATTTTTTCGACGTAGGTGCAGAAGAACCAACACCTACTCCTTCTCCAACACCGCAACCTTTATGCGAACATACCGGAGATGCAAATCAGAATGGATCCGTAACTGCTGCAGATGCTCAGATGGCATTTGGCATTGCATTGGGTAGTATCGAACCTACGGATGAAGAACATTGTGCTGCGGACTGCAATAGTAATGGCGCTGTTACTGCGGGTGATGCTCAAAATATTTTCGCTATGGCTCTGGGTTTGGGTGGCTGTATTGATCCAATTTAAAAAACAACAGCGCTCATAACGCTTCGTTCATTTACTCAGGGTTGTTCACACGCAACGAGTCATTTGATCTATGTGATTCGATTGACGAAAGTGAACAACCCTTTCGTATTATCTGCGTTTGAACTATAAGTATTAATCTATAAATAAAAAGAAATATATTTCCTAGTTAATCCGATCAAGCACCCAAAAAGTTGAGAATGATTCGAGCGCTTGAAGATTCGCCTTTTTTTCGCTTTTTTGTTGACATTTCCATGCATGGGATTTAGTCTTTGTCTGAGTAGGAAAGGTTTATAAATAAATAAAACGTTTTTATGAAAATAGTTATTCAAGGTGCTAGAGAACATAATCTTCGGGGGGTCAATCTGGAGATTCCAAGAAATGAATTGATCGTGATAACGGGAGTATCCGGTTCGGGTAAATCGTCTCTCGCTTTTGATACACTTTATGCCGAAGGTCAAAGACGTTATGTCGAATCGCTCTCATCATACGCTCGCCAATTTTTAGGACAAATGGAGAAGCCCCAGGTGGATTACATCGGAGGACTGTCTCCATCCATTTCTATTGAACAAAAGACTGCCGGACATAATCCGAGATCTACGGTTGGCACTGTCACAGAGATTTATGATTATCTTCGGGTTTTATTTGCTCGGGTCGGAATCCAGTTCTGTCCAGAATGTAAGAAACCGATCACATCTCAATCGGCTCAGCAGATGATAGATATGATCCTGACACTTCCGGAAGGCTCCAAAATTATGATTGCTGCTCCGATGATTCAAAATCGTAAGGGGGAACATAAGGAGATCTTCGAGCGTGCCAGATCCGAAGGATTTATTCGTGTGATGGTTGATGGTGCGTTGCTGGAACTGGATCAAGACATCCAATTGGCCAAGAACAAAAAGCACACGATTGATGTGATCATCGACCGAATAACTATTCGGCCACACGATCGGAGTCGGTTAGCCGACTCTGTCGAAACCGCTTTGAAATTGTCTGAAGGAATCCTAAAAGTGATCCGATTAGATGCAGGTGAATTGCTGTTCAGTGAGAATGCGGCCTGCCTGACATGTGGTCGGAGTTTTGCAAAGCTCACTCCGCAACATTTCTCATTTAATTCTCCTTTGGGAATGTGTCCGGAATGCAGTGGATTAGGAACGATCATGGATCCGGATCCAGATTTGATATTGAGGAGCCATGATCTGTCGCTCGGTGAAGGTGTTGTGAAATTCCTGGGAGTTCTGAATGAAAATGTAAATGGATGGACCTACCGCCGTGTCCAGTCAGTAACGAAAAAATTTCAGTTCTCCATGGATACTCCTTGGAAGGAAATTCCTGAGGACGGAAAAACTGCTATATTATATGGAATTCCCCCCAAAATACGTGACTTCGACCCGGCACATCTCCACAGTAACACTGGGTGGATAGGTATTCTAAATGATATTAGACGGTTATTCCTGCAGACAAAGAGTGATGGGATGCGTCATTGGTATAGCCAGTTTTTCAGAAATATCCCTTGCCCATCGTGTGAAGGGGAGCGTCTCAATGAGGCAACCAGAGCCGTTAGATTTAATGGAGTCACGATTGCTGAATTGACATCTCGGTCGGTCAAGGAGATCATCGACTGGACGAATCAGTTACAATTAACAGCAAACGAGCAGATCATCACGGCTGAAATTCTGAAGGAGGTCCGGAATCGACTTGGATTCCTTCGAGATGTCGGATTGCATTATCTGACACTTCATCGCGCTGCTCCAAGTTTGTCCGGAGGCGAAGCACAACGGATTCGGCTGGCATCTCAAATCGGAACAGGGCTTGTGGGAGTATTGTATATACTGGATGAACCGTCCATCGGACTCCATTCCAGGGACACCTCCCGGTTATTGGAAACGTTAAAAAAATTAAGAGATCTTGGGAATACTGTCATTGTTGTGGAACATGATATGGAGACCATTCGGCATGCCGACTATCTTGTTGACATGGGTCCTGGTGCTGGTCATGAGGGGGGGGAAGTTGTTGCTGCAGGGACTCCTAGTGAAATTGAAAATAATCCAAAATCCTTGACTGGAGCATACCTTTCCGGCCGGATGCAGATCCCAATACCAGCGGAACGTCGCACCATTGATAATGGATTTATTGAGATCAAAGGAGCTGCGGAGCATAATCTGAAAGGAATTGATATCCGGTTTCCACTCTCAAAATTTATATGTATTACCGGTGTATCCGGTTCTGGCAAAAGCACGCTAATTAATGAAATTCTTTTGAAGGCATTATCTGTGAAGCTGCATCGGTCTGCTCGAAAACCGGGGAAATACACATCTATATCTGGCTATGATTTAATTGATAGCATCATTGAAATAACTCAAAAACCTATCGGGAGAACTCCCCGATCGAATCCAGCAACGTATACGAACGTATTCACACATATCCGGAATATTTTTGCTATGTTACCTGAAGCCAAACTTCGCGGATATTCACCCGGTCGATTCAGTTTCAACGTGAAAGGTGGACGTTGCGAGGCGTGTGGGGGAGATGGGTTGAAGCGGATTGAGATGCATTTCCTTCCGGACGTTTATATCACATGTGAAGTGTGCAAGGGAAAGCGTTTTAATCAGGAGACTCTGGATGTCAAATATCGTGGTCTGAACATCTCAGATGTACTTGATCTTGAAGTAAGAGAAGCGCTTCACCATTTCGAAAAAATTCCAGCAATCATGAGGATACTTCATACCTTACACGATGTTGGTTTGGATTATATCAAACTTGGACAACCCGCTCCCACTCTATCCGGCGGAGAAGCTCAACGGGTAAAATTGTCGAGGGAGTTAGCCAAAACGGATACGGGCAAAACATTGTACGTACTGGATGAACCGACGACTGGTTTGCACCCCAATGATATCTGTAAATTACTCACAGTTTTGCATAAGCTGGTCGATATGAAAAATACGGTGATTGTAATTGAACATAACCTCGAAGTCATAAAAAATGCGGATTATATTATTGACTTGGGTCCGGAAGGTGGCGATGAAGGTGGAGAAGTGGTCGGTTATGGGACACCGGAGGAGATTATTCGAAATAAAAACTCCTATACTGGGCAGTATCTGAAATCCGTGCTGCAACCTGAGTGTATTTCACCATCACAACGAATCGGTAAGTATTTTGGTAGTTGATATGGTAGACATAACCGGGAAGTGTATATTTGACAGAGTGGTTTTTCTATTGGTCAGGATCACCTTCCGGTTCATGAGGGTCAATCGCCTTTGGAAACATTCGTTTCCAAAGTGTGGATACTTTTGTTGTAGCTGCTTCTAAAAAAGAATCCGCTTTAATCTTCGGTTGGTATTCTTGCGCAGCACAAATAGCTTGTCCGACGATCGGTGCCCAATCTGGGGGAAACTCTTCCTGACTCCATGGTAATCTCGGCAGTCCTAATCGGACCGGTACACCGAATGTTTCTAATGCATTGTAAATCAGGCCCTGTGTTACAGCCGCTCCACCAGTCAAACACACTCCACCCGGAATATGACCTCTGCAAATAAAGTTTTTCAGGAGACTTTGGATTCGATCCAGTGTTTCTTCAGCAGCACACCGCATAATTTTTGCCAGATGACGTCGGGTCAGGCGTGATTGATCACCAGACATCGTTCGGACATTAAGGGGTCCGTTATCGGATTCGGTAATATCGTATGTCGTGCCTTCGGTGATGATGAGTCTTTCTGCGGTTTCAAGTGGGATCTGGAGTCCCATGGCAACATCTTTAGTCAAACGGCCCCATCCATCATTGACAGATCCACTGAGAAATGGCTGACCTTCCTGATAGACCAGGTAGTCACAGGTTGATGCGCCGATGTGTATGAGCAGGCAACCGAGATACTGCTCCTCACTGTGCAACACGGATTGTGAACTTGCGAAGGCGTTAAATATAAAGCGTGCGGGCATGACCCCTGCCATTTTGAATGCATTTCTGATATTATTGATAGCAGTTTTTCGTGTATAGATGAGATGGAAACGAGAAAGGATGTTTGTTCCGACTAAATCAATGGCAGAATTCCTGCGGATTCCATCAATTGAGGAAAACTGGCGGAAGCTGTGTATCAACTGATAATCAACGGGTGTTGACTGTTCGGCTCTTATTTTCAGTTTTCGTTCAATGCGCCGCGTCACCGGATGATTGTAGGATAATGATTGCTCGGCGATAACGTTTTCGCTACGGATATGTTCTCCAGAATGCCCAACCCAGATTTCATCAAAGCGTCTGCAATGAGCGCCTTCCAATGACATCGCTACAGCGGATTGAATCGTTTCAGCAGCATCTTTCAGATTGGCGATTGATCCATGAATAAAACCGGAGGATGGTATTTCTTTCCGGAAAAGTATGGACAATCGGCTGTCATGCTCAAAGCTCATTACTGCCGTTCGAACCTTTTTGCTTCCTAAATCCATCAAAAGTAATTTCCCGATGCTCCGCATTTACTCCCTCCCATGATATCTAAATGATGTAGTTGCGCTGAGAAGACACATTAATCAGGATGCCGATTGCTGGCAACGTTGTGATCATGGAGGATCCACCATAGGAGCATAACGGCAAGGTGACTCCAGTATTCGGCATGATTCCCAGACAGACACAGATATTGATCATTGCTTGACATACGATATAGAACGTAATTCCGCGAGCCAGGTTCGCTCCAAATCGATCGGATAATTGACGCGCATTTCGTTCCCCAATCCAGAACAGGGCCATAAACAGAGAAATGACAATAAATCCCGTGATAAATCCTCCTTCTTCTACCAGGACAGCGAAAATGGAGTCAGTGTGGCTGGCAGGTAAAAATGAGCGTTTGATTAATCCCTCGCCAAATCCCATACCCAATAAGCCTCCCGAACCCATCGCCTGGCGAAATTGCAGGTCGTGATAACTCAGGGAATTCGGATCAACGCCAGGAGTCAAAGCGATGAGAAAGTTTACAAAGCGGCTCATAACGTGAGGATATTTCAGTGGGATGATGATTACAAATGGAATCGCGATCAGGGACGGAAGAAGGATATGGCGGATTGGAGTCGGTCCGATGAACAGCATATAAAGCGTGATAATTGACATGATCAGGGCAGTTCCGAAGTCTGGCTGCAGAGCGGTTGGAATGATCATTGAAAAGCACGTGAACATATAGAAAACGGAATGTCTTAAGAACCTCATGCTGTCAAAGTCAAAAGACAGTACATAAGAGAGATACATGATGATGATCAGTTTCCCGAATTCTGAAGGCTGTAAGTTATAGTTCCCTACTTGGAGCCAACTCATATTACCTTTGAAATAGACGATGAAGAGGAGAATTATCGTGAGGATATAAAACCAATATGTTTTAAACTGATAGCGGTGGTAATCGATCATGCTCCCGATCCATAACCCGCAAAGGCCGATGCCAATAATCTTCAATTGCCGGATGAAGAAATAGAAAGGAGAGTCCATAATATGGATCCCAGCGCTTAACAGCCCCAATAATCCGAAGCCCATTAAGCAAATGGTCACGATGATAATCCAGGGATCAGATTTCATGAATGAAATAAACATTACTCCACCTTTGGCAAGGGAATGGGCATAATGCCATGTTTTTCGGAACATATCCGTCTTCCAATATTTTGGAACAGAGGAGCGGCGACGCTTCCACCATAATATGCGCCGGCACTTGGATCTTCGACGCTTACAACCATGACATACATGGGATTTTCTGCGGGGAAAAAGCCAGAAAATGAAGCACGGTATTTTCCGGAAGCATAGCTTCCTCCAACGAGCATTTTTGCAGTAGCGGTCTTTCCTCCGGCTATCACGCCATATTCTTTCAAGGAAGCGTTTTTTCCTGTCCCATGGTCAACGCATTGCACCATGGCATCGCGTATGAAATCAGTTGTGGTCTGTGACAGGACGATTTCTTGTATTTGTGGCGTCAATTCTTTGGAAACGGATTGACTGCCAGGATATCTCAATTCTTTTCCAAAATGCGGAAATACACGGTTTCCTCCATTGGCGATGCAAGAATAAAATGCAGCGAGTTGAGCCAGTGTGACTCCCAATTCATATCCTTCCGCCACCGCTCCGATCGAAATCATGCTCCATGACCGAGGTGCCAGACGTCCGCTTGGCCGTGTCGGGAAATCAATTGGCAATCTTCGGGCAAATCCCATGCGTATGATTTCATCTGCGACCTGTGTCTTTTCAAATGCATTGAAGAGTCGTTTGGATACTTGAATGATTCCAACATTTGATGAATAGATCAGCACTTCTGCCAATTGCAGAGAGGGAGGAAATTTTTTCCAGTCATAGAATTTTTTAGATCCGAGTACAATTGGATCGGACCATGGAATAATCTCTCCGGGAGTGACCAGTTCATGTTCCAATGCGATCGACATCATGATTGGTTTCCATATCGAGCCGGGTTCAAAAATCGCTGCAGTGCTGAGATTCCTTCGCGCTTCAGAAGGCCAGCAGTTGGTAAAATTCATGTTCCGATATTCAGGATCCAGATGTTCCGGAGTGTTTTCGACACTGTCACATGCCAGGATTGAACCCGTAGCCGGTTCCATGATAATTCCAATACTCGATAACGCTTTGTTTTGAATCAGAGCTTTCATCAATTCTTCTCGAAGAATCGTTTGGAGCTGTAGATCCAATGTCGTGACAAGATCGTTCCCGTGAGTTGGGTTTTGGAGGATTTTGTAGGAGTTCAATTCGGGAGCACCAAAACGGTTCACCCGGAACTCGAATTGACCTGGTTTTCCTGTCAGTTCTGAATTGTAGGATTTTTCCAGCCCTTCGATACCTTTCATGTGCAGATATGGGCCAAGGGGATCAAAGCCAGGCTCTCTATCAGCACGGGCGAATCCGATGATGCTGGCAGCATTGGGATGCTGTGGATACGTCCGGGTAACTTCTCGTTTGATATGGATGCCAGGAAGTTTTCCATCTTTATAGTGCTCCAGAAATTTAAAAAAAGTATCCTGGCTCAGATTTCTCTTGATCCAACTCGCATTACGTTCGGAATGTATCGTTGATACTATCTGTTCGATGGGAAGATCCAGAATAGCAGATAATCGGCTTGCAATGGAGATGTCTGCATGAGTTGAGCGGATGGCAATATTATCGCTCGCAAGAGAAATCTCAATTTGACTAATTGCCAGTTCGGTGTTTCCGTCATTCGCCAGAATTTTTCCTCGTGTTGGCTCAATTTCTTGCGTTCTGAGAATTTGTTGACGAGCAAGACCTGTCCATTTATCGTGCTCCAGGAGAGAAAATTGGGCTAATCGCAGAAACATTATCACGCTGATCCCAATAAACATACGCAGGATCCATTGCTGTCTGGTATTATTTTTGGGATCAACATGTGTCATGAGAAATCCAGCAAGGAGATACTACGGCAGAACTTCAGTATCAGCCGGGCTGATTTGTTCTAAAAATATCGCGGATATGGACTTTCTTGAATTCTGGTTACTTTCAAGATCCCGATGGATTACCTGAAATGTATGTTGAAAAGCTAATCCAAACATCGCCAGAAGCAGGATGATGAGGAATGGAGCCATCCAGAATGGACGTTCTTTCGGAATTTTGATCATGTGATCCCATTACCGGTTTCGGCCATGATGATGTATGTAATAGGCGGGCAATCGAGGTGGTGCCTTTTCAGGCGGAAGTTCTGAGATTGGGAAATCGAAACGATCTTTGCGCCGCTCAAGAAAATCTTTTGCATAAATCGCTATCCAGGGTTTTTCGTTGGGGATATTGGGTTTAAAGTTCCCAATGGTGATATCGGTGTCATTACCAAGCAAATCGCGGCTGTACTTTCCAATTTTCAAAAAAGAATCGACATCCAGACTCGGATTCCCCTGACACACGGAAATAAGTACCTTTTCCGAGCCTTCGAATTGACGAACCGTGTCGAGGGGATTTCTCAGAGCATTTGAGATTCCGGTCAGGCTTGATTCTGGAGAATGATCAAGTTCGGCATAGCCCAGCAAGATATCACCCGCTCCCCGGAAAAAGCTTAGAATTTCTTCCGAACCCGGGGAACGAAAGCCGGGATTTGTGGCTAGATCCACAATTCCTCTGATAATCCGTGTTGTCATTCTACTGACAGCCGCTCCAAGATCGCTAAAATTCACGGAGTCTGAAAAATGGTCGTAGAGCACTTCGAGTGGCAATAAACAAACTGCATCGACATCTTTACGCGTATCACCCAATGCCATTTTTGATTGCTGAGAATGGATCTTTCCTTCATCTTTGTGAGGAAGTGGCAGGATAGCGATTGTTACAGCACCTTCTTTAGCCGATGCTCTGGCAACGCTTGGAGTAATGCCAGACGGAAATGCTTCTCCCAAGTATGAAAAAATAATGTTCAGATGTGTGTTATAAAGAATATGTCTTACTGAATCAAAATAAGGAGTTAGAGCGCTTTGGGCAGAAATGAAATCACGTTGGGGACCCGTATGTCCACCAATATAGAGCTGCGTTCGATAATTACTGCTGTCAATCCCGTCCTTTCCAAACGCTGATTGGCTGATCCCCAGGTAACCTGGCTTATTGCTCATCTCCCAATAATCCTGAGGGATCATCTGGATCGCTTCTTCTGCATCTTTACCGACTACTATCAAATTTACAGAACTAATGCCTTCAAACAAGGCATTAGGATTTGTTGTATTGAGATAGGTTGGTCTTGACACTTGAAATCCTCCAGATTCGAAACCCGTATCTGACGGAATACGGATCGTTAAAGCAAAAACCTGCTCGTTACTGTAATAAATTTCTAGCTCGAAGAAAATATAAAGTCAAACGTTAAATATCAGTTACCTCTCCTATAAATTTTCATTGTGAACAGGATAATTCAGTTCACGGTAGCAGATTAGCAACCGGCTTCATCTCAATAATAAATACTTCTGGAATAACGATACTCAATCAGTTAAATTAACACCCGAACGTTATTTTTTTATGGAGGTTTACATGATAAATAGTGTTTGTTTGATAGGGAACCTGGCTTCAGACCCAGAAATCCGATCCACTCCGAGTGGAATAAAAGTAGCCAAGATGAGAATCGCTGTTAATGAGTACTGGACAAATCGACAGACTGGAGAACGGAATGAACGTACCCATTGGTTTGCTCTCAATGCATGGGATCGAATGGCAGATACCTGCGAACGATATCTGCGCAAAGGTCAGAAGATAGCCATTCGGGGCAGCCTTGAATATCAGGAATGGAGCACTCCAGATGGGACAAAGAGAAGTCGTATTGAGATACGGGTGAAAGAGATGGAGATGTTAGCACCTCGAGAAAACAAGCGGACGGATGCCGGTTCGATGGCTCAATCCGAATATTCCAACTCCGGATACCAAAAACCAGGTATCTCCGGTAATCTCGAACGGAGTGATTCATCAGCGGTATACTCGGATGAATCCGGTGATGATTTCATGCCGATCGCTGATGAAGATATTCCATTTTAATGAAGATGACTTTTAAAGTAAGGAGTGTTCTCCATGCTGAACTTCTTTCGGAAGAATCTCAGCAACCACGATGCAGCGAATGATGCACAATTACTCGACCGGACGTTCAAGAAAAAAATTCAACGCCTGAGCAAAGATCTTAAAAATTGCCGACAGAAACAGAATTCCCAAGCTGAAGCTCTATGTCTGGAAGAAACAGGTTTTGCCTATTTCGATGTCAGAAAATACGATGAAGCCATTCAGAATTGGACGGATGCACTCAGAGTATATCAGGAAGTTAATGATCGGAAATCGATGGCTCAATCCTATTCTAATATTGGTACAGCATATCGTCTTCAGGGGGATATACGTTCTGCGGCTAAATTTTACAATAAAGCGCTGTTATTGGATCGTGAATTCAATCCTGGTAACGCCGAACTCATCAGTTTGCACAATCTGGGTGGCGCGTGGATGGATCTGGAGGAATACGAGAATGCATTAGAATCGTTCAGTAATGCATTGGAGATTTCAAGGCAAGCCAAGCTAGTCGTCTGGGAAGGATGGACTTTGTGTCGTCTCGGTGCAACGTATCAGATGATGCAACATTACATTGAAGCGTTCGGATTTTTCGAAAACGGTCTCAAAATCGCAGAAACACTCAAACAACTTGAGCTTATGATACTTTGTACCTTTGGCATGGGACATTGTTATGAATATCTGGGCGAATACAGTCAAGCCATTCCAAGTTATCAGGATGTTCTGGATGGATCTGTCAATCTTGGAAACAACACGTTGCAGGTAACGGCTCTTATCGCAATGGCTCATTTAAATATCCACCTTGGATTTTGGGATCTGGCAAGGGAGCAGGCAAGACAGGCTTCCGAATTGATGCGCGATGATCCTGGAAGTTGTCTGGGTATCGAATTGGGTTTATTAAAGGCCGATATCTATGCGCTTCAGGGTTTGTGGGAAAAGGCTTTTCGAGCAATTGAAGAACTCATTGTTCATGCTTCCAGGCTGAATCTGAGCCATTACATCGGTAAAGTACTAATGAAGAAGGCGATGTATGAGATTGAGACCGGGCGATATGAAACAGCACATACAACAATTGAAACGATCAATAGAAGCATTGATATCACAAAATCATCGCTTCTCAATCTGGAAGTAACTCTGGCCCTGGGCAAGATTTTTCATGGTTTAAAGCAGGATGATCAGGCGATGGCTTACCGTGAAGAGGCCGTTCGGAAAGCAGGTCTTCTGGCGATCCCAAGATATTTATGGCAGGCTCATTATTCGCTCGGGCGATTGTATTTCGTTCAACAACGATATGATCACGCACGTGATGAATTTCATGTTGCATTACGATGGATAGATCATTCGTCTCAATCGCTCGACCCCTCTTTCCGGAAAACGTTTCTCCATCATAAGGAGCGGATTCTGATTTACCAAGATTATATCATGTTGCAGATTACAACGGGTCATAAGGAGCATGCTCTTCGAGTATTGAAACGCTTGGATTCGGACATGTTATATCGTAAGGTTCGTCATTTTTTTGAATAGAGTGTTGTGAAGAAGTTCCAGTATCATTGCAGCTTAAATCGTACTGGTAGAACACCCCATTGATTACCTGAAGATTCGGGAATGCTCTCGAAACGCCATTTTTCTAAAAATTCGATGGCAATTTTTTCGAGTTGAGGGTCCGCTTTTAAAATCGGGACGATTTTCCCGACTGTCCCATCGGGATGAACCCAGAATTTGAGCCGGATCGTGCCAAATACTTGTGTTACCGGTTGAGGTTGAGGAGGCAGGTAAATGACCTTCCGCTTGGCTGCTGGCCCTTCTATCCGAAAAACATTCGTTCCCGTGTCGAGATCATCAGATTGAACCGGTGCTTTCTGTGGCTGCCAAGTGAATGTAGGAGGCGATCCGATCGCTGGTCCTGACCCGTCTGATGCAGCCGTGTCCTTCAGAATCGATCCTGGCAGGGTACCTATTCCGGAATGGTCAGGAAGAATTGATCCTGGCAGAGTCACCTCACTGGGGATAACCTGGTCAATATCGAATGAATCAAGTTGTGGAGGAAGCCAGATTGGCGGTGCAGGCAGGATGTTTGAATCACCTGCATGATCCTCAACCGAATCCGAGTTGCCAGCAGGTTGAGAAGATTCAGAATCAGCTCTGGGCAGCGGCTTCGTTGTGGCGTTTTCGATGTCCGGAATTGGCAGCAGATCGATTTCAATCCAATCCATTTGCGGCTTGGCATTAAAATACCAGAATCCAGGGCATAGTAAAATCAGAATGATATGAAATACACCCGAAAACAGGAATGAAATTGCGAGTGTTTTGTCGAATGGCATATTATTCTGGCATCGATTGGGATTTTGGGTTCGCAGATTCCGGGCGAGTAGCGATGGCTAAGCGTTGGAATCCTGCATTCTTAGCATGATTCATGGCTTCGACAACCGTTCCGTGGGAGACTGCCTGATCGGCTTTGATCGTCACGATACTTTTATCTGGAAATTGTCGCATTTGATTTTCGAGTTCCGCGGATGTTGTGCGGAGTCTCTCAAAAAACAAATCTCCGTCCGCTGTGATCAGAATCTGCGCTCCCTTGGGTGCTGTTGCTTCCGTTTGGGATGAGACTGGTAATTTGACCATAATGCCCGGCTGGAAGATAAAACTGGTAGAGATCATGAAAAAAATAACGAGCATCAGGACAACGTCGATCAAAGGTGTGATATCCAGTTCTGGTCTTGCATGGTGAATTGTATGGAATTTCATGATATCCCTCCATTTTTCGTGGGAGTATCGGGATCGAGCAAGTCGAGAATATCAGAAGAAGTATGCTCCAGTGATGATGTTATTTGTTCAGTCCGGCGTAAAAAGTAATGATGCAACACCAGAGTTGGGATCCCAACCGCTAGACCGGCTGCTGTTGTGATTAATGCCTCAGAAATGCCACCGGATAAGGCTCCCGGATCACCAACTCCCTGAACAGATATCACACCGAAAACACGGATCATGCCTGTAACGGTTCCCATCAATCCAAGAAGTGGAGAAATGCTCGCCACCGTTGCGAGCACCCCTAATCCTCGCGTCATTTCCTGATAAGCCTGACGACCTTCCATCTCGAAATGTTCCCGGATTACATCTCGTTTTGCACCAGCACAATTCAATCCAGCACGGATGACGCGAACACCTAATTCATTTCGATCCATACACAGATCAATGGCGTCTGATAATCGCTTCCGTTTTATTAGTCGCTTGATTTCTTCCGCAAAGCCATCCGGCATGATTTTTCTGATACGCAGCCGGATCCACCGTTCCAAGGCAATCGCAATCGTTGTAATTGAACAAGCTCCAATGAAAATCATTAACGGTCCACCCTTGATCAAGGTATCCAATAGATTCATTCAACTCCTCCTGTTTATTGGGTATGACGTACTGGCAGTCTGAATCAAATCATTGTTTTATACAGCGGATTAACGGATCAGTTTCAGGGCATTTTCAACTTGATCCAAATCTTCCGGACCAGACACCTTCTGTTTGGCTTTTTCATAAATTTTCTGAGCATCCAGTTTCTTTCCTTGAACTCGAAGAATTTCGCCAGCCTGCATCAACGAGCGAAAAACGATCGATTTTTGGTCGGGATACAGATATCCAATCTTCAAGTATTGCTTTAATGCTTCGTCGGTATTTTTCAGGATTTCTTGACGTTTCGCTTCAAGAAATTGAGATTCGGAGACGATGGTGCGGTTGGTCGATCTGCTGCAGATGTCGAGATGTGTTTTCGCTGTAGTCGGGTCATTTTCCTTTATCAAGATACCAGCGATCAACAGATGGGCGTTAGGAACGACGGACGAATCTGAATATTTCTGTATCAGAAGGTCCAGATGTCTGATGGCTGAATCGGTCTTTCCTTGTTCATCTTCGATTATGGCAAGATTGAGCAGTGTGTCCGGCATGCGGGGGTGGTGCGGGAAATTGGAAATGATATAAAGGAACTGCTTTTCGGCTTCTGGGAATTTTTTCTGGGAGCGAGCGGTTTCAGCCAGTGCGAAAGCTGCATCGGCGGCGAAACGGCCTTGTGGTGAGAGGGTTAGGAGATCATTAAAAATGCCGGATGCTTCATCCCCTTTTCCTGCGTTCATCAGAGCTTGGCCTAAACGAAAATGAACCAGCTCAATATCGACTCCCGTATCGAATTCACTCAACAATCGGCGAAATACTTGAATCGCTTCATCCGCTCGGTTCTGTTCCATCAAAATTTCTGAAGCACCCATCAAGGCCAGTGCACTTTGTTGGGTTCCTTGATGATCCGAAGCCGTCTGATAGCATTCCTTCAGATAGTCATCCAGGCGATTTTGTTGAAAATAAGTGAGTCCGATGGAATACTGTGCGGTAATAGCTTCCTGGGAATTAGGGAATTGCTCGATGATCATCCGATACACTTTTTCTGCATCTGAAAATTTTTTGATGTTGTAGAGGTTATCACCCTCTTTGAGCAATGCAGAAGGCGCGGTTAATGAATGGGGATCTTCCAGATAAGCTTTCTGATAATAGTCTATCGCTGCATCAAAATCTTTTCTTTCTTGAGCTAGTTCTCCCATCAGTATTCTGGTTTTTTGGCGTTGTTCTGAATCTTGAGCGTATTTCATGGCGGTTTCCAGAGCGATCTGGCCACCGTTGTAATCTTCTTGAGCGATTTTGATGCGAGACAGAAGCAACCGAGCTTCGAATGATTCCGGATGGATCGGAAACTGCTCGATCAGTTTTGTAAACTGGTATTCTGCTTTTGGGAGGTCGTTATGATTGAAGAAGCATTCGGCCTGTCTCAGCAACGCTTCAGGGTAGAATGGTGAATGTGAAAATTTTTGTGCGAACAAGCCAAAAGCCTCACCTGCTTCAAACCAGAGCTGCTGGGAGTACAGATTCCATGCAATACCCCGGTAGATTTCTTGCAGCAAAGAGGGATTCAATTCTGGGTCGCTGGTTGGGATTGATCGGAATAATTCGATCGATTCTGCATAACGTCCCATCCGATATAAGATTTCCGCCGTATAGACGGTGTACAATGCTTTGGTTTTTGACTCCTTGAAATTGGGAAGTGTCTGGTATAGCAGCTCATAGGCTTTTTTCAGATTATCAATCTTCATCCATGAAACACCGGCATTTGCTAACGCGGCATTACTCATTGGTGTCGGCGGGTCGGTTGTGAGTGCTTGAAATAAGCCTGCACTTTCCAGATAGCTGCCGGATCGGAATTTTGACATAGCTGCCATGAATTTCATTTCAAGATGACCTGAATCATTTTCCGGGGATTGTTCGGCGTATTGCTGGGCAGATTGATTGAATAAATAATATGCTCGGTCAAAATTATGCTGTTCAAACGCAATCCATCCCCGTGCCTCGATATTTCGAGGCAGATTTTCATCGCCATGTTCGGCTGCTTTACTGAAGCAGGTCATTGCTGTTTCAGGATCTCCTGAGAGAACCGATATCTTTCCCAGTTGAAAATTTGCATCTTGGTGGAGCGGATGATCGGGGAATTCATGGATCAAGATTTTCAGGTCATCCCTAGCCAGATCCATCTGTTTCTTTTCCAGATGGCAAAACGCTCGGCCATAATAAGCATTCGGTATATGATTTTCGTGTGGATAATTCTGAATATAATGTGAATAATTTTTATCTGCTTGATCGAATAACCCCAGATAATACTGGTTTTCTGCGATCCAAAACTGGACCTGAGGCAGGTGTTCAAAGAATGGATACCCGGATACGATGCCTTCCAAGACAGTAATTGCTTCTTTGTAATTCTTTTCCATATAGAGAGTAGATGCTTTGAGGTATCGAGCATACGGCATCAGTGGGCTGTTGGGAAATTTAGCTTTAAAATCATCAATGGTGGAAACAGCTCGTTCCAGTTTCGAACTCCGAAGGTAAATCCAACCGAGTTCATAAGTGGCGAATTCAGATAAAAGATGATCCGGGTACTGAATGATCAATGTCTCGAATGCATTGCCTGCGCCTGAAAGATCAGCCAGTGCCAGTTTGCTGCGCCCAATAAAATATAACGCAGCGGGAACATTGGGATCATTGGGAGTTCTGGTTATTATGGGCATTAGTGAATCAACAACATCCTGCCATTCTTCCATTTCCCATGCTTTGGATGCACAGGCCAACCGGCCTTTCGTTCCCCAACATTTCCCCATGGATGATCCGAGAACAGGAGCCAGACATCCTTTGGGTGGCTCCGGTGAGGGTTGTTCGGTGATATCAATGAAGTCCGGAAAATTTGCAGAAGACCGTTGTAGGGTGGTGGAGATAATATCCTGTGTATTTTGAAGCTCTGATAGTGGAATCTGGGTTTTATGCGCGCCTTCAAGAATCGGAGCTGTTGCATTTATTACAACTTCGGAAAGTTCTAGATCAGGTTTGCCTTCATTGGCGAAAAGCAGGTGAGTGATCAAGATAAAGGTCACCACTATTAGAATCGATCGCTTAAATTTTATTATCTCAGATATCATTGATTCACTCCCCCGTCATGATTGGTTTATACTCCCGGCTGTTTTTCGATCTTCTGTCTGGAATCCTCCACTTGTCGCATGGTGCTTTTGATCTTTTCAATCATACCTGGGTCTGTCACATGATCAAGCGATTTACTTAATACGTCCAATGCCTGATCGTAATTCTCGATATTGGCTGCCGCCGCTCCCATGATATATAAAACTTCTCCAACATGCTCATTCTGGTTGTATTCCGCAATATAACGTTCTGAGATTTTTAGAGTATCATCCCATTCAAGCAATCGTGCATGACACAAGATCAGCCGCCGGATAGAAAGTTCCAATAACTCACTGGAAAACGAAGCACTTTCAAGATACTGCTCAAAAACACCTGTTGCCAAGCTCCATTTTTCCATTCGATAATAGGATTCTGCCAACCAGAACAACAAGGTGCTTTTTTCTTTGTTTTCCGGGAATTCAACGATGAGTTGCTGGTAGATGCCTGCTGCTTTTTCGTATTGTCCGGTGTGAAAGAACAGGCTGGCTTTTTGAAGATCCATCGCCGATGTCGTTTCTGAATGATCTTCTTGAGCATGAAAATTTTCCAGTTCAGACAATGCTTTTTCCATATCTCCAGATTGTGTCAACATTTCAACGACAAATAACATTTCTTCACTCGTCAGAGATGATTGGGTGGATGTCATGTAATGACGGACCATCCATAACAAAGCTTGATCAGGAGATTTTGCTTTCATAAACAGCCTGGATAGTGAGACACAATCTTGAGTCGGATTCCACTGGAATCCACTGGCGATATACTCGATGACATTCAGTGGCAGCGATGGTAAAGCATCCTGAGATAGTAAGGTAAGGATTTCATGCTGATGCTTTGTTGAAGGATATTTTGTTAGGTATGCCACCAACGGGTTCCACCATTCGGTTTGTAGTTGGCGAAAGTGATGCATTTGTGATATTGCACCCAGATATTCTGCTTCATTTCGTTGTTCTTCGGAGAACATCGTTGCTGATGCTGCTGCCCGGAACCATTCAGCGGATACACTCCAGTTTTTTTTAATAAAGTAAATCTGTCCCCGAATCATATCTGATTTCCCGGTATCGGGATTTAACTGGAGAGATCGATGAGCCCACAAATCGGCTAAGTCGTAATTTGCCTGATCGAATGCGATCGCTGCTAATTGGGATGCTGCTTCAGAGGAAAAGTCGGGATTACCATTAGAATGGACAGTTTCCAGGTCTGAGATAGCATCTGAATAGCGTTGAATTTGATAAAAAGCAAGCCCTCTGTAATATAAGGCTTTGATAAGTTGATCCGTCGAAAAGTGATCTAAACCGCTGGTGAAAAACCGGATACATTCATCCGGTTTTTCAGCATGAAAATAACTCAACGCAGCCCAATACGTGGCCTCGGTGGCCAGATCCAGTTCCAAGCTGTTTTGGGAGGTCATTTCGAATCGGGATGCAGCATTTTTGTAGTCCTTTTGATTCCATTCAATTTGACCGAGGATATAATTGGCATAAGTAGAAATGGAAAGATCTTTCGAGTTCGCTGCTTTAACAAGTTTGGGCTTTGCTTCATCGATATTACCGGTTTTGTGAAGTATCAGACCCAGTATCAATGCGACCTCACCGGCTGCCTGATGGGAGTCGTAGTTTTTTAGAAAGGCACGAGCCTCGGATTTAACGATTTCATCCAGACCATCTTTATAACCTTCACGGATAATCAATAGTTGATCATCGATTTCTCCGGCTCGAATAGGGAAGATAGCCATTCCAATCAGCATGAGGATGATAAAACAAGAGATTATGAAATGAATTCGAATATGCATTGTGCAGTTCCAGTCGAGCAATTGAAAAAATTCGGATATGACTACCTGGATTTCCACTGTTATGGTATACAAATCATCGAAGTAGAATGTTCAAATTAATTTTTTAAACATTACAGATCATCCAGGGAAAAATAGTGAAACGACATCCACCGATCAAACATCTTAGTCTTTTTTTCAAACAACTCGCAACAACAGTCTCCGCGGGTATCCCAGTAATCTCTGCGCTTGAGCTTTTTATCAAGGGAACCACTGAAACGAGTCTCAAACCTCTCGCGTCGGATCTTTTAAAATCAGTAGAGAATGGTGGATCGTTATCAGATGGTTTGAGGGGCTGGAAGAGGATACTGTCTCCAGTGATTCCAGCACTGATACGTGTTGGAGAGGAGACAGGCCGTTTGGATGACGCGTTGACTACATCCTCTGAGTTGCTCGAGTTTTTTCATGCCATTCGTCAGCAGATTCTTAACGGACTATTTTACCCGATATTCCTCCTCGTTTTAAGTATTTTTATCACACCCATCCCTCGGTTGTTTATGGCAAACGGTCAGACAACATATCTTAGAGAACTAGTCAACCCATTGTTTATGTTGGCTTTTTTCGGTTTATCCATATATGCAATCATGAAGCTCTACCAATCGGAAGGGATTTTCGGGAGTTTATTGACTCGGTTCTTTTTGGAGATCCCGGTTATCGGCCCAGCAATCCGGAATCTGGCAACTGCACGATTCGCACGAGTATTTTCGATTACGTTACAATCGGGACTGGATATCGCCACATCATTGACTTTGTCTGCGGACGCATGTGGAAATCGGTTTATTACCAGGATCATTTATGATAGTATACCTCAGATACTGGGAGGGGAGAGTATTTCATCAGCATTGAGTCGAACAAACCAGTTCTCATCGTTTTTTTGTCGGTTGGTGGCAGCGGGTGAAGTCTCTGGGAAGCTCGACGAGACACTTGTCAATGGAGAACAGATGTTCCGTGAAGCGGCCTTGACATCGATAGATCGGATTATGAAAGCGTTACCTCCGTTAGTACTGATTGGTGTCGGCGGCTACATCGGCTACCAGATTATTCAATTCTGGGTAGGATACTTTAATCACATTACCGGTCATGGATTTTTCTGATCAGAGCTTTTTAACGGCTGTTGGAATCCTGACTGCTGCCTGAGCGAATCCAGCTATTGCCTAAACGGGGAGGCTTTTCAAAATGCCAGTACCAATTATTACGTTGATCACGGATTTCGGTAATAAGAACCATTATGTGGGAGCGATGAAGGGTGTCATAAAATCGATCAATCCCAATGTCTGCATCATCGATATCACACATGAGATTCCGCCATTCGACATTCTCCAGGCATCATATGTTCTCCAGACAATAATCGATCCATTCCCCTCTGCTACCATTCATGTTGTTGTCGTGGATCCGGAAGTCGGTTCTTCAAGACGCCCGATTATTGCGGTTGGAGACAAGCATTATTATGTGATGCCAGATAATGGAATTATAACAGGGATTCATCGCATGGATAATGTGCATGAAGTACGAGCGGTTGAAGGATCCCATTATATGCTTCCGCGAATTTGTGAGACATTTCATGGTCGTGATATTTTTGCTCCCATCGCTGCCTGGCTGTCCAAATCTATGGATTCAGAACGGTTCGGAGATGTGATCCACGATTATAAGTTACTCGAACTGCCTAAATCGACGATTACCGGTGATCGAACGATGCGCTTCCATGTCCTTTTCTCAGATCATTTTGGGAATATCATCACAAATCTGGACCGGAATCTATTTGAAGAGCTGAGGGAGCAGTTTCCCGGGGGGAAAATAACTATCAGAATCGGCCAAACATTGATTGAAGGAATCAAAACTCACTATCACCAGGTTCCTAATCCGGGAGATGCCTTGGCCTTGTTTGGAAGCATGGATCTTTTGGAAATTGCAGTCCGGGAGGGAAGCGCAGAACAGTTCATCGGCGCTAAGCGGGGTGATCCGGTTATTATGCAATTTGGAGAATGATTATATATTATGAGAACGATACTTTTATCGATACTAATTTGCGTTATTGCCATGTTGGCGAATGGCTGTTCCGGGCCAGGCAAATCCATGAAAAAAAGCGACAAGGTTAATTTGTATTATCAAACCGGAATCGGTTACCTGAATAAAGGACAACCCGAGGAAGCTCTGAATAGTTTCAAACAAGCGTTGGAACTCGATTCCGATGAACCATTGGTTCTTCAAGGGATGGGTCTGGCATATTTTCAAATGGGAATACTGGAATCAGGATTGGTATGGCTGCAGAAAGCAAAGAAACTCGACCCGGATAATCCAGAACTCAATAACAATCTTGCCAGTATCCATCTGGCAATGAACCATTTCGAGGATGCTCTTGAAACCAGTAATCAGGCTCTGAACGATCCTGATTATAAAACTCCAGCAGCAGCCTATTATAATCGAGGAATAGCGTATCTCAATCTTGGTAAAGTTACCGAAGCAGAAGAAGATTTCAAGCATGCCTCCCGTCTGGAGCCGTTGTTTGACCAACCACTCGTCAGCTTGGGTCGGTTATTCTTCAGCAGAGGAGATTACCAGAAGGCAATCGAGTATCTCAATGCTGCAATAAAAGTGAATAATCAGAATCCCGAGGCATTACTTTATCGAGCACAAGCTAAATGGCATCGAGGTTTAATCACCGAAGCGGAGAATGATTTTTTGGAGATTCTGCGCCAGGTGTCTGAAACGACACCAATCGCCAAGGAAGCACGAGACTGGCTGGATAAAATCCATTAACATCGGTTGCCATGAATCTGTCAACCAGATCAGAAGAGCATTTTCGTAACATATGGAACATTCCGTGAGGTAGCAATTTATATGGGCTTATTTTCAGGGCTAAAAATCAGAAAATTAATCAAGAATATCGAAAAGTATCCTGATCAATACCGAAATTATCATGAATTAGTTAGCCTGCTTCTTGAAGAAAAAAATAGAAGCGAAGCTCTGGAATGGATCAATCGTGGATTGCTCCAACCATTTAAAGCAGACGAGAAAACATGGCTGAAACTCCAGTCATTGAATATCCATCTACAGGAAACGCCGGATTTTTCCGTCTTCCAGCAGGCATTAGCACTGGCTCTGGATCGAACCAGTGATTTTATCTCGCGTGCCAAAGCAGCTATTATTTGCAGTAAATTATTCGAGACTTTAAAAGAAAACAACGATGAAATCTCAGAAAAGATCCTGGGATCCATTCCAGAACTCGAAGCTGTGGAATCCCGGATCAGCGATCTTGATGATAAAATTCAATTGGGTCTCTTCATATCGGAATTGTATTTGATTCAAGGAAATTACGTGGACAGCCTGGGAAAGATAGATGCCCTGATACAGGACGCTGAAAAAAATCGACATAAACAGATCGCTTCAATTTATCTGAAAGCCGGTCGTCTGGCAGTACAACTTGACGGTGGAGCGAAAAAAGTCCGGGCATATTTTCAAAAAGCCATTGATAGTGGGAGATTAACAGAATCTGAAACGATAGAAGCGTTGTATCACTTGGCACAAGCACTCCATCAAGCGGATGATCTTCTCGGTGCAATGGAAAAATACGAAACCGCTCTGCGATTTGCAGGGAGTAAGCAGACTCTTCTGTCGGTAAAATTGCGATTCAATCTCGCCAAGATTTACATGGAAGTCGGGCGGATTCCACAGGCTTACAAAGAAACGGATCTTTCTTTGGCGGGCCCTGTGGCTCAAGGCGATTTAAGAGCTCAAATTCTTTTATGGCGAAGCCGTACTGAACAAGTACAAAGCAAACTGGTTGAAGCCATGAATCATGTTCAGGAAGCGAGGGAGCATGTAGAAACGCCTTCTTTGAAGATCGATATTCTCACTACTCAGGCTGAAATTGCTGATGAACTTCAGGATTATGAAGCAGCCGTAAGTTGCCTTTCGGAGGCTTTGGCTATTCCGGAAGCCAATGATGATATGATGCTTCAATTTAAGCTCGCATGTGCTTTTTCCCGGTCAGGTTTGTCACATAAATCACTGAAATTATTAAATTCACTGAAGACCGAAACTGCATATGAAAAAATTGGCCAGGAACAGATTCTTTTTGAAGAGGCATTTGCTCTGCAAAATCAGCTCAAGATCCTGCGCGCATTGGAATCATATCTCGCTATTCTCGAAAATTTTCCTGAAGATAATCCGGTATATGACAAAACTAAAAAAACTGTCCAGCAGCTTAAACGAGAGTTGGAGACTCCTGAAGGCATAAAAAAATACAAAATCGATGGCTCAGATCGGAAACATCTGGCCACACTGCTTGCGCGATCTCCCGAAGAAGAAGACTTCTTTGCTCGTCTAAAAAAGGGATTGGCGAAAACAAAGGCTGGTTTGATTGGTGGTATTGAAAAAATACTCAGCGGGAAAACCACAATTGATGAATCCGTCATTGATGATCTGGAAGAATTGTTGATTCTATCCGATCTGGGAGTGGAAACAACCCAGCGAATCATTCAGGGATTACGGGACAGGTTCAGGAAAAAAGAATTGAGCGAAGCTGAAAAAGTAAGAGGCTATATCAAACATGAGATTGAACAGATTTTATCAGATAGTTCTGGAACGATCGATCCGGATACAGTGTCAGAAAAACCATATGTCATCATGGTCGTGGGAGTGAATGGCGTCGGTAAAACAACAACGATCGCAAAGATCGCCAAGCGATTTAAGGATCAGGGAAAATTGGTCATGCTGGCGGCTGGAGATACTTTTCGGGCGGGTGCGATTGAGCAACTGCAGGAATGGGGACGCCGTATCGATGTCGAAGTGATTTCTCAGAAGGAGGGAGCGGATCCATCGGCAGTGGCATGGGACGCAGTAGCCGCAGCCAAAAATAAAAAAGCGGATATCCTCGTCGTTGATACAGCCGGTCGATTACATACCAAAAATAATCTGATGGAGGAGCTGAAAAAAGTGCATCGAGTAATCGGGAAAAACATGCCCGGGGCTCCGCACGAAATCCTTCTGGTGCTGGATGCGACAACAGGCCAGAATGCCATTATTCAAGCCAAGTTGTTCAAAGAAGCCGCCGATGTCAGTGGCATCGCATTGACCAAACTCGATGGCACTGCCAAAGGTGGCATTATCGTTGGAATTGTTGAAGCATTGAAGTTGCCGGTCAAACTGATTGGAATCGGAGAACGGATGGATGATCTCCGGGATTTCGACCCGAAAGCATTCGCAAGTGCCTTGTTTGAGGAATAGATGAAGATCCTGGATGTGGATCAGTTCTGGATGAGGCGTGCTCTTCGATTAGCTAAAAAAGAATGTGGAAAAACGCATCCGAATCCAGCAGTCGGATGTGTCATCGCGATGGGTGATCGACTGCTCGGCTTGGGTTACCATCGTGGTCCTTACACCCCACACGCGGAACAAGCTGCTTTGACCGATGCAGGCACCACCTCACTCCATGGTGCAACCTGTTATGTAACAATGGAACCATGTAATCATTGGGGACGAACACCCCCGTGCACTGCCTCCTTGATCAAATCTGGTATTCGGCGAGTGGTTATCGGATGCCCAGATCCGAATCCGTCGGTGCTAGGAGGTGGCATTTCGGTTCTCAGGGATTCCGGAATGGAAGTGATTGTCGGCGTATTGCAACTCGAAGCAGAACGACTGATCGAATTTTGGAAAACATGGGTCACACTGAAACGGCCTTTTATCATTTTGAAAATGGGAATCAGTATTGATGGAAAAGTTGCGACATCTATTAATCAAACCCGGTGGATCACCGGTCCAGAGTCGCTTCAGGATGTTCATCGGATTCGACATCGTGTGGATGGCATCATGGTCGGAAGCGGCACAATAAACTCCGATAATCCATCATTGACTGCCCGTAAAGGAGATCAGACCATCTCTTGTCCGGTTCGTATCGTCGCTGATTCACAACTGACCGTTTCAGTCGAATCGCAGATTTTTACCAAATCCAATTCCGGTCATTCCATTATTGGTGTATTGGAAGGAGTAACGGGTCAGAAACGAATGCAGCTTGAGGCGGCAGGAGTTGAAATCGTTGAGCTTCCGCCCGGCTTCGGAGGAGTAGATCTCAAGAGATTTATGTCCTACCTTGGGGAAAAAGGAATCGAATCGATATTATTGGAGGGAGGGCCACGTCTGGCATTTTCCATGCTCCACGAACAACTCATAGATAAAGTGATGTTCTATCAGGCTCCAATATTGATCGGTGGAAAAGATGCTCCATCTGCGATCGGAGGGGATGGTTTTCCTCACCTTGAAACTGTTCCACGATTGCATCATCAGCGAATAAAAAAATTTGGGAATGATATTTTGATCGAAGGTTATTTAAATACGATACCATGATGAGTAGGATATCTTTTATCCTGCTGAACGGGAGTATTCCCGGAGGTGACGATGAATGAATGGAGGAGCTGCTATGATGACCATCGGAGGTAATTAATTACAATGTTCACCGGGATTATAAGGAATATCGGTACCGTATGGCGAATTCAGCGGGAAGTGCCCTGGAAAGTGACGATAAAAGCACATTCTGTTGTTCCACTCTTGACTCGAGGCGCTTCCATATGTGTATCAGGTGCCTGTCTGACTGTCATTGAATGCAAAGAGGATACATTTACAGCCGAACTATCTCAGGAAACGCTTCAGAGAACAACGTTCCAGAGACTTCAATTAATGGAAAAAGTGAATTTAGAACCGGCAATGATATTATCTGATCGTCTGGATGGACACATTGTGCAAGGGCATATCGATGGTATGGGCAAGATCACTCGTGTTTCAGGGAGTAAGGAAAAAACGTATGTGATCAAACCAGATAAGGATGCAGGTTCTTTGATCGTTGAAAAAGGCTCCATAGCCGTTGA
Source organism: uncultured bacterium (assembly GCA_964512995.1). GTDB lineage: Bacteria > CSSED10-310 > CSSED10-310 > CSSED10-310 > CSSED10-310 > CAZELM01. Next base: position 58,007 of record CAZELM010000020.1, on the reverse strand, counting down.
TGGGATCAGCCTGACGATCAGTGAGTTGTTTCAATCGGGCGAATTTTCCGTTATCGTAATCCCTTTGACTCTTTCCGATACCACTCTTTCCGAAAAAAAATCTGGAGATAAGATCAATTTGGAATACGATATCCTCGGGAAATATATAGCTCGTTACTTCAAGTTGTGATATATAAATAATTATGGAGCTTTCTGATATGACAGAAATAACCGAGAACAGCCTGTTGATTACACCGGATCATAATAGAAAAGCTGAATTTTTTGATCCCATTGAACAAGGAATCCAGTCTATCGCAGACGGAAAGATAGTGATTGTTGTTGATGATGAGGACCGGGAGAATGAAGGTGACCTGACGATGGCTGCAGAAAAAGTGACTCCTGAAGCGATCAATTTTATGACACAACTCGGCAGGGGACTGATCTGTTTGCCGATGACAGATGAAAAATTAAAGGAGTTGAACCTTGATGATATGGTCACAGACAATACGGCTCCATATCAGACGGCTTTTACTGTTTCGATTGATGCCAAATATGGAATCACTACTGGAATTTCTGCCTATGACCGCTCCCATACCATCAATGTTGCGATTTCTGATGGAACCCAGCCATCAGAACTCGCCCGACCAGGACACATTTTTCCATTGCGAGCGAAGCGGGGTGGTGTTTTAAAACGGGCAGGTCAAACAGAAGCGGCGGTCGATCTGGCTCGATTGGCCAAATTGAAACCGTATGGAGTGATATGTGAAATCCTGAATGAAGATGGAACGATGATGCGTGTTCCCGATCTATACCGGTTCAAGCTAAAACATAACTTGAAGATGATAACTGTGGCAGATCTGATCGAGTTCAGAACTCGAACGGAAAAACTGATCGAGCTTTCCGCTGAATCCCGTCTCCCAACCCGATATGGGCTATTCCGGACAATGGTATTCCGGGATATCGTTCATGATGAAGATCATGTTGCGTTGATCATGGGAGATCTAGAGCAGGGGAAACCAACACTGGTCCGGGTGCATTCCGAATGTCTTACAGGAGACGTATTCCATTCACTGCGTTGTGATTGTGGACAACAACTTGAAAAAGCCATGGAAATGATTGCGCATGAGGGTTGTGGTGTTCTTCTGTATATGCGGCAGGAAGGAAGAGGTATTGGATTGAGCAATAAACTGAAGGCGTATCAACTTCAGGATAATGGATATGATACAGTCGAAGCCAATCTCTGTCTTGGATTCAAAGATGATCAACGGGAATATGGTATTGGTGCGCAGATTTTATGTGCTCTGGGCATTACACACCTTCGGCTTATGACCAATAATCCCAGGAAATTTATTGCTTTGAAAGGATATGGATTGCATATCGTAGACCGGGTTCCTCTGGAGGTTTGCCCAAACAAGGAAAATCGGTTTTATCTGGATACTAAACGCAGGAAACTGGGTCATCTCTTGAATTTTACTGATGAGATGACGACGGAAGGTTATCCTGCTGAGCGGAGTGTGACGGATGAAAACAATTGAGGGTTATCTCTCAGGAAATGACTTTGCCTTTGCTGTCGTCATCAGCCGATTTAATGAATTGATCACTCAGAAATTACTGGATGGCGCGTTGGACTGTCTCATTCGACATGGTGCTTCTACAGAGAGAATTCATGTAATATGGGTGCCCGGCTCATTCGAGATACCCATGGTCGCACGCAAAATCGTGAAGTCCAATCAATATGATGCCGTGATCTGTCTGGGAGCGATTATCCGAGGAGATACACCCCATTTTGATTTCGTAGCAGCCGAAGCGGCGAAAGGAATCGCATCAGTGGGATTTGATAGTCATATTCCGGTAACATTTGGAGTATTGACTACAGATTCTATTGAACAAGCGATCGAAAGAGCAGGTACAAAATCCGGAAACAAAGGCTGGGATGCCGCATTGAGTGCCATCGAGCTTGCAAATCTATATCACAAGCTCAAGGAGTAGCAACAAGAATGGGTAACAGGCGGCGAGTTCGAGAGATTGCTTTGCAGATTATGTATCGCTTGGATGTGGATTCCAGTTTGGAACAAAGTGATCCGGACTGTTTGAAGTCAGTTATCAAGGAACATCTTGAATTTTTAGATCCATCGGATAAAATTAGAGATTTAGCGTTTTTACTGATTGTTGGTATTTGTCAGAATATAAGAAAACTCGATCAACGGATTGAAGATGCAGCCGAGAACTGGTCAGTACGGCGGTTGTCGATCGTCGATCGAAACATCATAAGGCTTGCAGTTTTTGAAATGGAGCATATGCCGGAGATCCCATTTAAAGTGATCATGAATGAAGCGATTGACATGGCCAAGTCATTTAGCTCCGAAAAGTCCGGCAAATTTGTCAATGGTGTATTAGATAAGGTATATCGTATATTGAGAATAGATAATGCTCCACAAGGTTCTCAACGAGAAGGGATGATTTTTAAGTGAAGTATTTCATCTTTTCAGACATTCATGGTAATTTAGAAGCGCTGCAGTCAGTAATTGATGAAATTGATCGAGAAGATGATTGCATCCCTATTTGCCTTGGCGATATTGTCGGTTACGGCCCCAATCCCCGCGAATGTATCGAGGAAATCAGAAAGAGAAATATCATCAGCCTTGCTGGTAACCATGACCATGCCGCCATCGGAAAGATGGATATATCATATTTTAACCCATTTGCCAAAGAAGCGGTTTTATGGACCAGAAACGTGTTGGAATCTAAAGATGTCGAATTCCTGCATACCCTTCCAATCTATAAAGTTTTAGATAATATGACCTTTGTTCATGCAACACCATGCGATGCCGAACAATGGAACTACCTGTTCACCATGTATGAAGCACAGCATAATTTTGAGTGTTTCTCTACTCAGATTTGCTTCGTTGGCCATTCGCATCATCCGATATTTATCCTTCAGAAGGAAAACAAGGAATGTGCTGTTGATCCGCATCAGATTATAAATTTAAGAGAAGATTATAAATACATTATTAATGTCGGGAGTGTTGGCCAGCCGAGAGATGGGAATCCATCACCAGCTTTTGTTATCTACAATCTATCAACTCAAACGATCGAATTGAAGCGTGTCCAGTACGATATTAAAAAAACGCAGGATAAAATGCGTAAATTCTCACTCCCGAATTACTTAATCGAACGTCTTGAATTAGGAAAATAATCCATGAATACAAAACACAAAATAATCTATATTTATCTTCTGTGTCACTGCCTTCTCATTCCTCATGTCCTTTTTGGAAAGACAGGTATCGACTATATTCTGAAAGGGAAATGGTCTGTCCAGTATACGATCCAGGATCCACAAGAAAAACTCATTCTTTCTGAAATCCATACGCGGGGTTTTGATCAGACTTTCAAAAAAATTCATCGAGGTTATCTCGTTACCGTAACAACAGATCTCAGCCCTATCATCATAACAATCCCGTTCACATTCCAATCAGGAAAACTTCCACCTGAATGCCAAGACCAAACACTCATCACTTCAATGCAGGAAGTGACGTCTATGAGTGATGCAGTGAGAGAAGTCTTGGCTTGGGTAGACAAAACAGCGCCTTATAACGAAGAGGCTTCCCAATCTCAAACATGGAAGGATGTTTTGCAGAGGCATTTCGGGAATTGTGTCGGTCGTTCCAATTTGGCAATCGAAATACTCAAATCCATGGATATCTCCTGCCGCCCCGTCTCCGGATGCCTGGTCAATAATCAAAAGAGCGTTTTTCATCGATGGATGGAAGTGGATTATCCTGAAATCGGTGCACTTCAATCTGAGCCTGGAGTGACCCAGGATTTCATCAGTCCATATCATATTGTACTGGCACCGACTAAGGAGGTGGATCCAACGATCAACGATCTTTCCGATATTGGTGTTCAAATCGAAATCATCGAAGAACAAAAGGATGTCTGGACAATCGATCAGAAGACTCGGCCAGATCTGACCGAAACAGGGATTCAAAGGCGATTAACCACCTCAACTCGAAACATGGGAGCAGTTGTCGGCAAAATCGTACCTCTCATGGGTACATGCAGGATCGAACTCAAAACGCGCGATGAGTTAAACCGTCAGGAAGTCGATCGCTATGGCAATTTTTCATTCACGGGTCTTCCGGCCGGCGGTTATATTTTAAATGTTACCCCATCTTGGGGACGATCGGAAATGCGTCAGGGTGTTTTGGCATCGGGTGAATTGAATGAATTGAGTATCAAAATTTATGAGTAATGAATTCAACCACTTTGTTCTCGAGTGGTAACATTTTTTCGAATCTGGATTCTATCTATTCATATGAATTACACTGTCCAAGTGGCGTATCAAGCCTGTTGAACTGCTTCGTAGTCATCCCGACTCAAAATCAGAGGAGAGTAGTGAAAAATAACAGAATCATTGTGTTGCCTGAGGCGATTGCGAACCGGATAGCAGCCGGGGAAATCATTGAACGTCCTTCCTCTGTCATCCGTGAATTACTTGATAATGCCATTGATGCAACAGCTTCCCGAATCGAGATTGATATTCGATCCGGTGGGTTGGCCTTAATTTCTGTTACGGATGATGGATGTGGCATCGACCCTGATAGTCTCTTGCTTGCTTTCGAGCGTCATGCCACTAGTAAGATCAGTGTAATCGAAGATCTGGATAATATAAATACATTGGGATTCCGTGGAGAAGCGCTTCCAAGCATCGCGTCTGTTTCCAAAGTTATCATGGACTCTTATGTCAGAGATGCGGAAAATGGGTGTCGTCTGGTTATCGAAGGAGGTATCCTGAAGGATGTCCAACCAGTAGCTTGTGCGCCGGGTACAAAAATCCAGGTACATACCCTGTTTTACAACGTTCCAGCTCGCCGGAAATTCTTGAAATCGGCCAGAACCGAATATGGGCATGTATTTGAAACAATAATCGATCATGCTTTGACTAATCCGCAAATCCATTTTGTCTTCAGAGAGGATGATCGCGTTATTCTGGATATTCCGATGGTAGACCGATGGGCTGCACGAATTACTGCGGCTCTCGGTGAGCCGTATCTCAGGGAAATGATACCGATCGACACGGTTTATCCTGATACTCAAATTGAAGGCTATATCTGTGATCCGGAATTCCTTCAGGCAACCGGACGATCACAGCGGCTGTATATCAATGGTCGCAGAACTCGTGATCGGCTGGTTACTCAAGCGGTATATCGTGGATATCAAAAATTTTTAACATCCCATAAACATCCTGTGTTTCTTTTGAAATTGAATATGCCGCCTACGTTGCTGGATGTCAATGTCCACCCGGCGAAGTCTGAAGTTCGTTTCAGAGACTCCCAAAGAATTTTTTTTATCGTTCAGCAGGTGGTTGAGAACGCATTGGCAGGATCCCTGAAAAGGCTCCTGCCCTCATCTCCAACGAATCCGGAGACTCCAGATCACTCTTCGTCTGTAAATGCGGAATCCACTGCGTTTCACAATATAACCATCTTGAATGCTCCCAAACTGGAACCTCCCCGGATTCCATTGCAGTTTTTGGAGAAAGAAATCGATCAGGGGATAAGGATGAAATATGATTCATCCAAAAATCATGAGGATGTTCCGATCCACACAAATGCCATGATCCAACCGAATTTATCGCTGGATCATTCACTTCAAAACCAGGAGATTTATCAAGACTGGAAAGTGATCGGTCAACTTTATCAAACATTCATTCTGGTCGAGACAGCCTCCCAATTGCTGATCATTGATCAGCATACGGCACATGAACGGATTCTGTATGAGAGATTTATGAGACAGTATCGGTCGGGTGTTATTCCGAGTCAAAGTCTGATGTTTCCGGTCCCAGTGGATCTGGAGCCTCAGCAAGCACTGGTGATTCAGGAGTTTTCCGATCTGTTGCGAGAGTTTGGGATGGTTGTGGAGCCATTCGGGAAAGATTCGTTTTTAATCAGATCGTTGCCAGAACATCTCCATCAGGAAGTCCCGGAATTGCTTCTCAAGAATATTGCGGATGATCTGCTTGAAGTAGGTTCTAGTGAACGAAGCCGTCGCTCCGAACAAAAAATGCTGGTCACACTTTCCTGCCGGCGTGCAATTAAATCCGGCGACAGTATCGATCATCTTCAAATGAAGGCATTGGTCTCTGAGTTGTTCAGACATCCCTTGCCATCGACATGTCCCCATGGTCGTCCGATTATCATCCGGATGGACCGGCATGAACTGGAACTGAAGTTCAGACGATGAACGCAGGCATTTCTCGCGACAAATCCAAAATTGTTATCATTGCAGGACCGACCGGATCCGGGAAAAGTACATTATCTCAGTTGTTATTCGAGCACGAATATCGATTACCGCTTGAGATCATCAATGCAGATTCACGACAGATCTACCGTGGAATGGATATCGGAACGGATAAGCCATCTCCTGAAATCATAGCGCGAATCCCTCATCATCTTTTGAACATCTTGGATCCGGACACTCCGTTTTCCGCCGCTGATTACCAGCGCCAGGCGTGTACATGCATCGAAGATATCTCATCGAGAGGATCCCATCCATTGATAGTTGGAGGAACAGGATTATATATTCGAGCTCTCAGATATGGTCTGGCTCATGTCCCACCAGGAGATCCAGAGATTCGGGGGGAGTTAAGACTGAAATTGGCTCAGATGGGAACTGGAGAGCTTTATCATACTCTCCAGCGTTTGGATCCTGACCGTGCGAAGAACATCCAACCGAATGATACGTATCGGTTATTGAGAGCATTGGAAATTCTTCTGGCAGGGAACAAAACCATCACCGAAGAATATTTGGAGCATGCTTTTCAATATCAACAATTTGACTCCCTCTATTTGGTACTTAATGTCGACCGTCATCAACTCTATAATCGTATTGAACAGAGGGTGGACGGGATGATCAAAGCAGGATTGACAGATGAAACGAAGCGTTTGGTGGAACAATTTGGATATGCTGCCCCCGCATTCAATGCGATTGGCTACAAGCAGATCATCATGTATCTGAAACACGAAATATCTTTGGAGCGCGCCATTGAGATAATCAAACGTGACACGAGACATTATGCCAAACGTCAGTTCACATGGTTTCGTAAAGAATCTGATGTTCATTGGTTGGATCATAATCCCGATCAGCCCCAGATCACACAAAGATTGGCATTCAAAAAGATCAGGGAGTTTTTAAATTGAAGTATGGATCAGGTCAGCATTGAAAGAAAAGACGAAAGTGCCATTGCAGTCGGCATTAGGCATACGGATTGGACGCGAGCGGATGCAGAGGCTGCTCTGGAAGAGTTGAAATCACTCATTATATCTGCTGGAGCGCACATCTCGGATACGTTGTTGTGTGATATTGATAAAATACGAAGCGCTACCTTTATCGGCACTGGAAAAATAGAGGAGATCCGTCAGAAAATTTTAGAGAAAAATGTCACTTTGGTTGTCCTGGATGATTCACTTTCTCCGGCACAACAACGGAATTTGGAGGATATTTGGGGGGTACGGGTGATTGATCGCACTGGGATGATACTGGATATTTTTGCACACCGGGCAAAAACAAAAGAAGGCAAACTCCAGGTTGAACTCGCTCAGCTCGAATACCGTCTCCCAAGACTGACACGAATGTGGGAACATCTCAGCCGTTTGGGTGCAGGCATCGGAACGCGTGGCCCAGGCGAGACGCAACTTGAAGTGGATAGAAGAAGGATCCGACAACGTATTGTCAGCCTGAAAGCGGAAATTGAAAAGATCAAAAACCGGCGAAGGTTGCAGCGGAAGAGCAGACAAAAGGTTGGGCTTCTTTCTGTGGCTTTGGTCGGATATACCAACGCCGGGAAATCCACATTATTGAACCAGCTTACTGGAGCAACTGTTCTGGTGATGGATCAGTTGTTCGCTACGTTGGATCCAACGATCCGATTGCTCCATCTGCCAAATAACCAGAAAGTTATCATTTCCGATACCGTCGGGTTCATTTCAAAATTGCCACACCAACTGGTGGTCTCATTCCGAGCGACACTGGAGGAGGTTGTACAGTCAGACTTGATTCTTCATGTCATCAATGCCGCTTCTTCGAATCGGGATGATCAGATAAAAGAAGTCGAAAGGGTTTTAAACTCCCTGGATATTGAACAGAAACCCATTCTCCAGATATATAATAAAATCGATTTGGTTCCAGAGATGATACCAGGACGATTATCATTGAAAGATGGGGGATATGCGGTAGGAATCAGCGCACTAACGGGCAGTGGTATGGATATACTGATCGATGAAATCATGCGATTTCAATCCATCCGATTTATAGAAGTAACGTTTATGATACCGTACTCAAATAGTGATATCGTTGCCTTAATCCAAAGAGAAGGTACAGTCAAGGACCTGAATTATAGGGATCATGGCGTTGAGATCGTCGCTGAAGTGACGCCTGGATTGGCCAATAAATACAGAATATTTTGGAAAGAGTCATGAAAACATTCACGTTCAGATATATTATCGGGATATTGTGGGGAGTATTGTTTGCGAGTGCATGTACTTCGTTGCGATATGACATGAGGGAAACCCACCGTCGATCATCCGGTCTTGTATGTCGGCAGCGGTCACTGAATAAAGAATTGCTGGATCAATCTTGTGCGGTATTGACACGGGAAGCATGTGAATTGCTGAATGGAGATCAGATGGATGCATTGGATCAATTCCTTCAGAACAATGCCTCTCAGGTCGAATTGTGCTGGCCGCTCATGCAACTGATGATCGAAATGAAATACCGAAATGGAAAATACCAGGATGCAATGATGTTAATAAGAGCCATCGATCAAATATCGGAACTTCCCTCTGAGGTGATTGAAGAGAATGCCGACATCAGCGCATCCATTGATGTTATCTGGCAAGGGGAGTTTTTGGATCTCATGGATCAGGGAAGACGTGAGGATGCCAGTCAGATCATACATCTCCGAAATTCGCTCTTTCCCTTTCAATTGGAATGGGCTACACGGGAGGTACACTTATTATCTGAAGATAAAAGAAATGAAGAACTGATCACTGCCTGCCAAACTTTTGGACTCGAAAATCTGAATGCAGAATTGCTATGGTTTTTTGGTAAGGCAAATGAAGCAATTGGAAATGATCAACAGGCGGTCCAGTCATTTCATAAAGCGCTGGAATATGAATTCAATGAAAAGTATTTTGAGGACTATACTCGAGCTAAAAAGTCCTGGTTGATTCGACACTTACCCGATCGAATAAAGAATATAAATGATGAGCCATGGGTGACCCGGGAAGATTTTGCCGCACTGGTAGTGTGGCGATTCAATGTGCCGATGGATTCCTCGGGAAGCCCGGTCATGATCGATATATCCGATTCATGGGCGGGCGAAGCGATTCGAGCTGTAGTTACTGCAGGAATCATGGATGTTGGAAGAGATCATCGGTTCATGCCCAAAAGAAGAATCCGGAGAATGGAACTTGCACTGGCTTTACATGAGTTGATATTGAGTTCTAAGATCGATTCTGAAACAACTAGTGAGATAATACCTTCTGACATCTTGCTCGAACATTATGCCTATGATGCCGTGATCGATTGTCTTCGATTGGGTTTGTTGGAACTTGATGAAAATGGAAATTTCCAAGGGGGAAGGGCGGTATCCGGAGAAGATGTTTTGAATGCATTGATGCGACTTGGGAAATTGATAGATCGCAGGGAGTTTGATTAGAAAAGGATTGCTATTGTGGTGCTATTTCCGGTGTGAGTAACACTTATGTCTGCTCATCTAAAAATTGATGGATTGATCTTTCATGACTGATGATGGATTTCCTTATCGTTTTCTTTCAAATAAATCCCATGTATATTTGATCTTGAGGATTTGCCCGCAATGAAAAATCCCGTTCGGTTTCCTGGGAGGATGTCATCAGGATGAATCGTTTGAAAACTGACTTTGCTTTTACTTTCATGATCATTTTTTTGCTATGTATCGGATCGACGGATGCATCCGATTCGAAAAAAGTGCTAGTGATTCCCTTCGTGCCCAATTCGGAAATAGTTCAGTCGATGGCGGATGAGGCAACATGGATACTCGAAAAGAAAATGACCCTGCGCCAGATAACTGTATTGGATCGTGTTCAGTTCCTGAACAAAAATGAAAAGGAATTCGGATTGAGAGAATCATTAAGTTCTGAAAACATAACATCCATACAGCAACAGATATGGAATGCAAACGAGATTGAGTGGGTGATAGGTGGTGGGCTGACATACCTGGGAATGGAAATGGACAGGAGAGAAGGAGCTTTGATACTTGGAGTAAGTAAAGTTCCAATTCGCGTAGATCTTCATGTTTTTATTTATAATGCTCGATCGAATAAAATCATCTGGCAGAGCGAAGAAACCAGTTCGCTTTCTATGCCAGTGCTTCGGATATTCGGCTTTTTTCGGGATCCGATGCCAAAGTCACCCAGGTCGATGGATGCGTTACTTCATCCTCCTGTCTGTAAGATTGCAGCACAACTTATTGATATTATATACAATCGATCAGAAGAATCTGAAACCGGCATCAGAGGACAACGGGATTTTAAGGAGAAAATGAATTCATGGGAGCAATAAAAGTTTGCATCGTTGGCCGGGTGAATGTCGGAAAATCAACACTCTTCAATCGATTGTCGCATTCCCGGGAAGCGATTGTGGAGGATACGCCTGGCGTTACCCGTGACCGCAGGGAACGAAAACTGACATTTGGGGAAAAAGAAATCATATTGGTTGATACGGGAGGTATTGATTCCGAAATCATTGATAGTCTTCCTGCCCTGGAAGCGCAGAAACAAAGCCTGGTTGCATTGAACGAAGCGGATATCCTCATATTCGTCGTTGATGTTCGAATGGGGGTAATGGTCGGTGACGACGAAATCGGAAAACTTGTCCGAGCAAGTGAGAAACCGGTTATCTTTGTTGCGAATAAGACAGATACTGAAAAGCAACAGATGGATTTGTATGAGTTCACAAAATTGGGTGTTGGTGAACCGATTCCGGTATCTGCTGAACATAATATCGGGATTTCCGATCTGCTTTACAAACTTTCTGACCTGTTGAAAGTCCCATTCAAGGATACTCTGATTATCGCCCCCGAGATTCAATCAGAACCCAAGATTGCCGTTGTGGGTCGGCCCAATGTTGGCAAATCTTCTCTGATAAATGCCCTTCTTGGAGATGAACGGCATATTGTCACTGAGATTCCAGGTACTACTCGGGATTCTATCGATTCAGTAGTACAGTTCCATCAGCGTCAATATCGCTTTATCGATACTGCGGGATTACGGCGGATTGGTCGAATAGAGAATAAGTTAGATCGATTATCATCGATGATGGCCCGAAGGAGCATTGAGCGGTGCGATATCGCTCTTCTCATTTTTGATATATCTGCCGGAGTAACAGCTCAGGATACAAAGATCGCTGGATATATCCTGGAAGCGGGTAAAGGATGTTTGGTTGCGGCCAATAAATGGGATTTAACGGATAGAACCTTGAAATCATATACTGAATTAAAAGATGAATATGATCGAAAATTCCCATTTTTGAGTTGGGCGCCTTTTTTGGCCATTTCAGCAAAGGAGAAACATAGAATCTCCAAGATATTCGATTTGATTGATCGGATAATGACATTTGCTAAAAGTCCCATTCCAACGACGCAGTTGAACAAATTTCTCCATGATGCGCTACTTCGTCATCCTCCACCCCGCAGAGATTCCCGGCATCCATTAAAGATGTATTATTCAACACAAATTTCTCAGATGCCTCCTACGTTTCTTATTTTTACCAACAGCCGTCAGGAAATCCATTTTAGTTATCGACGATTTCTTGCCAATCAGATCCGGGAAGCGTTTCAGTTTGAGGGATGGCCTATTCGACTTGTTTTTCGACATAAACATGAACACCGAGGGAAAAGATGGGATTAGCATTATTGGAAGTTGTGACGATCGATGGCCCAGCCGGTGCGGGCAAGAGTACGGTGGCTCGCAAAACAGCGCTTGCTTTGAACTATGGGTATTTGGATACTGGAGCGATGTATCGAGCGATTGCTTATGGTGCTGTAAACCGAGGCATTTCTTCCAGTGATTTCCATCGGATTCAAGAATATCTTCGTGAAATTATTCTGGAAATGGTGTTCCAAGTGGATGGGTTGACCATCAAATTGGACAATATTGACATCACCGATGAAATCCGCAGACCTGAAATGAGTCGAATCGCGTCTGAATACTCCGCGATAAAATCCATCCGAGAATTCTGTTCAATCAGACAACGACAAATAGGAGAGAAGGGACGGATTGTCGCTGAAGGTCGTGATATGGGAACCGTCGTCTTCCCGGATGCTCTCTGGAAATTTTTTCTTTATGCATCTCCAATGGAACGTGCTCGAAGAAGATGGCTGGAGCAGAATGCCCGTGGATATTCTGCACCTTACGATGAAATACACCAAGATATTTTGGATCGTGATACTCAAGATTCAAATCGCGAAATCGCTCCACTGAAACCAGCATCCGATGCATACCCAATTGATTGTACTGAACTTAGGGTCGACGAGGTTGTTGAGATCATTGTTTCGCAGGTAAACAAAAAAAATATGAAGAATGCTTGAAGTGAGCGTTTTTATTAGTATATAGTGAACGCTTCAACCGGCAAAAATAGAATGCCGGTAATATTAAGGTGTTCCCGGTATCTAATTAAAATCAGCTGGGAACACTGGAATCAAGGGGAGGTCTTTTGGATATATGAGTAATGTGGTCAATCAAGGCACTGACAAAACCATGCCCGATGATATGCGGGGGAAGATTCAACAATTGGATACGGAGTGGAATGCTGACATTGATGCGGATTTGATGAATGATTTCTATGAAAAATCCTTTCAGAACATCACTGAAGGGCAAGTAGTACGTGGCAGAGTTCTGCAGATTAATGAAAATGAAGTCTTGGTCGATGTCGGTTACAAATCGGAAGGGATTATCCCGATCGAAGAATTTCGAAACATGCTGGAAGCTGAAAAACTCAAAGTTGGCGATGAAATTGATGTCTACCTGGAAAAATCCGAAGATTCTGACGGTCTTATCGTTTTATCCAAAGAAAAAGCTGACAAGATCAAGATTTGGGACGAAATCAGCCGAGTCTACGATAACGGTGATGTCATTGAAGGACGAGTTATCGAACGGATAAAAGGTGGACTGACCGTGGATATCGGTGTCCGGGCATTCCTTCCCGGATCTCAGATCGATCTAAGACCTGTTCGGGACCCGGAACGATTGATCGGACAGACGCTGCGAATGAGAGTCATCAAACTGAACAAGCGTCGTGGCAATATCGTTCTTTCTCGACGTGTCATTCTGGAAGATGAACGCCATGATCTGAAAGAAAAAACACTTGATTCTCTGAAAGAAAGTGCCATTGTTGAAGGCATTGTTAAGAATATCACAGAATATGGAGCCTTCATAGATCTGGGTGGAATCGACGGCCTATTGCATATCACAGATATGTCCTGGGGTCGGATAAATCATCCCAGTGAGATTTTAAACATCGGTGATAAAATCAAGGTAATGGTACTCAAATTCGATCAGGATGCTGAACGTGTTTCATTGGGATTAAAGCAGACAACACAAGATCCATGGCAAGCGGTCGAGCAGAAATATCCAATTGGGAGTCGTGTAAGCGGGAAAATTATCAGCTTGACGGATTATGGTGCCTTTGTGGAACTGGAAGAAGGTGTCGAAGGATTGGTACATGTATCTGAAATGTCGTGGACACGGAGAGTTCGACATCCCTCAAAAATCGTAGCTATTGGAGATACCGTTGAGGCTATGGTTCTGGATCTCGACAAGTCAAATAAACGAATCAGCTTGGGCATGAAACAATGTGAAACCAATCCATGGGCGTTGGTCGAAGAGAAATATCCCAAAGGGACCCGAGTGGAAGGAAAAGTTCGCAACCTAACAAATTTCGGTGCTTTTGTTGAACTCGAGGAAGGAATCGATGGTTTGATTCATATCTCCGACATGTCCTGGACACGCAGAATTAATCATCCCAGCGAGTTGCTCAAGAAGGGTGATGTAGTGGAGACTGTGGTTCTGGATATCGATGTAGAAAATGAACGACTCTCTCTCGGCCTAAAACAGCTTCAGGAAAATCCATGGAAAGAAGCGGAAGATCGATTTTTTATTGGTAATAATGTAAAAGGACGGGTCGTCCGATTAACTGAATTCGGAGCTTTTGTTGAATTGGAAGGTGGTATCGAGGGATTGGTTCATATCTCCGAATTGAGCAAAGATCGTGTTGATCGGCCGGAAGATGTGTGCAAATCCGGTGATGAATTGACCATGAAGGTGATAAAGGTCGATGTTGAAGAACGACGAATTGGTCTGTCTGTTCGGGCATTTCAGGAAGAGATGGAACGACTCGAAGCGGACGAGGGCATCATGGAACAGGATCTCAAGGTTGGCCGGTCTACCATGGCAGATGTGATAAACACAGAAGACTTGTTGCGAAATATTGGATTTGAGCCTTCTGATATTAATCTTCCATCCAAAAAGAAGTTCCCTCCCAAGACGGACAAAAAACCCAACGAGATTTCAGAAGATAAAGCCCTAGGTCAAAACGAGGAGTAATATCTAACCAGATACCCTACTATCTGATTATCAATTATAGAAGAGGCTGTTCCGACTGAAACAGCCTCTTTCGTTGTTTAGCTGAGTTTTTGGATTATGTTGACCTTTCAGCTCCACATTAATTGTTAGTTTTGTTTGACTATCCGTCGTGCGGCTGGAATGAATCCGTGTTTCCCATTTCATCACTCAATGATTGCTGCCTGTTTTGATGTTCGTATTCTATCTGATCATGCAGAATTTTATATTCCTCACCGATTATTGGGATTAACGTTTTATCCAGAACCGATATTGTTCATGTCTCGGTATTAATAATTACATAAACTTATGATATGGTTATTTCTGGAAGTGAGAGTGAAAGATGACACGACATGTTTTATTAGCGCCATGGCGTATGAAATACCTGGAGGGAGCCAAATTGTCAGATTGCTTTTTATGTAAAGCGCTCAGCCAATCCGAAAACAAAGAGAATCTTGTTTTAGTAAAAACACATTTAGTCGGTGTTGTTTTGAATCGATACCCCTATAATAATGGACATATCATGATCGTTCCCATTCAGCATGTTCCCAGTTTCATTCCATTGGAAATCGATGTCCTCTCTGAGTTAAGCCACTGGATTCGTATTTCAGAGAAAATTTTAAGAGAAGTGTATGATCCGGATGGATTTAACATCGGTGTCAACCTGGGTTCAGCAGGCGGTGCTGGATTGGATAGCCATCTGCATATTCATATGATGCCGAGATGGAGTGGAGATACAAATTTTATTACAACCTGTGGGGAGTTGCGTGTGATCCCCGAATTGTTGTCGAACACCTATGATCGATTGATTATTCCATTTCAGAATGTGAAGGATGCTCCTTCTGAATGATTTCAAAGAAAAGCATTTGGACCACACTGGTCCTTTCGTTTGGTATCATTATTCTCTTGATCGGTACATATTCCGTGTCATTTGTCACGGATTGGATTTTCCCCAGTCAGCCATCGGGTATATCGGAAGAATCCCCGCGTGTCACTCCCAATAATGAACAACGGGCAGAAATTGTGATCAAACCATTTACTCGTTTGATTACTGATAAAGGCAAACCAGAACTCGAAATTAATGCTGCAGAAGCTCAAATTAATACATCAGAAAAAATCCATACTTTAACACAAATTAATCAAGTCGTTTTTTATGGAAAAGATAATCGCCGTTATTATATTGCTGCCGACACCGGTTACTGGGATCAGGTAAATCGAGTTTTTGAAATAAAAGGTAATGTTACAGGCCGGATTGAGGAAGAAGGAAAACCAGCGGTCGAGATGAATTGTCAGATTTTAACATATCGATCAAGCGACAGGACTTTGATAGGCAAGGAAAATGTATCGATTGCTTATGGTCCGTATCATACAACTGGAGATATTATTTATTTGAATACCGATGATAGCTCCATTCGATTTGATGGGAATATCAGATCGAAAATTAAATCTGAAGCGTTTAATCATGCTCCGATTAATGTGGATTCCAATGTAGAAATTACGGCTTCCTCAATTTTTTATAATCATTCAGACTCGCGTCTCGAATACTCGGGCAATCCAACTATTGTCAGCGGAACCAGTCGAATGAAGGGAGGCCTTATCCAGGTTTCATTCGGGATCGTTCAGCAGATAATGATATCCAATGGTGTGGATATTTTTATTCAACCGAATGAATCTGAGAATGATTCCAGACCACCCATCCATGTCATTGCCGAGATCATCCGTATTGATTTGAATGCCGGTGAAATTTTAATCCAAAAAAATGTCAGAGCGCAGCGTTTAAATTTAACCATCCATGCGGATGAGGTTCGTTTTCAGCTCGATTATAATACTCGGGAACTATTGGGTGGCTCAGCATTTGGTAATGTTTCATTCCAGCAGGGTGAGATGCTTGCAATGGCTCATTCAGTTGTCTATAACCCATTAGATCAGGAGTTTATATTATCTGAGAGCGCTCAGATACAATATCGAGAATCTAATTCTGTAACGGCTGATGTGATCTATCTTTTTTCAGATCGACGGTATTGTGTCGCTGATGGCAATGTGAATATTCAGTTTCAGCCACCGGCATCCGTATCAGAAAAAAAACCAGTACAAAAGACTCCCATATTTTTCGCCAATTTCAATAACAAAGATCCACTATTTGTACAGTGCAATCATGTCGAAATTGATCAATTGTCCAGCGTCGTCAGTCTGAATGAAAATGTGAGAGGAAGACAATCGGATTTTATCTTTGGAGCCGATTCGCTGAGATTGGATTTTACCAGCAATATGGAATCATTGAAGATGATTCATGCCAATGGAAATGTAAGTTTTTCACAACAAGACAAAGTTGTGACAGGAGGTAAATTTTCTTACGAAGATGCTTCAGGGATCGCGGAAATTTGGGAAAATCCATCATTTTGGCAAGAAAAAAATCATATAAAGTCAGGCCGGTTTACATATTCCCGTAATACTCAGATTTTGGAGATGAAGGAACACCTGGAAATGACACTGACGGTGCCTGAACAATCAGATGCGATAACTTTTCAAACCGATAGTTCGATCCAGAAAACTGAATCAACCGTTCAGATTATTCACGTGAAATCCGAATCAGGAAAATATAATGAATTATTATCTGAATTCGATTTTATAAAGGACGTATCAGTCAATTGGGGTGTGTGGCGGATAGTGAGTGATACTATGCGCGTTGAATTGACCTCTCAAAATGGAACTGTCCGGAATGTATTTGCAAATGGGAATGTCCGAATACTCCATGAATTGTTCGATGCGTCAGGAGCTTCATTGACCTATGCTCCACAAGATTCTATAATTATTCTTAAGGGTTCTGATACGGAACAATGCATGGTCAAGAAAGGAATGCAGGGCTCACTCGGTGATGAGATCAAGTTTTTTACTAGAGAAAATCGATTCGTGATAGAGAAAGGCTCATCTGTTGTAATGCCATCCGAGTTTTCAGAGAAGAAAAAATGAACGAACTGGAACTGAGAAATCTGGTAAAAACATATCGAGGTCATCCCGTGGTCGCAGATGTTTCTTTAACGGTGCGGCAAGGTGAGGTCGTTGGCTTATTGGGACCGAATGGAGCAGGGAAGACGACATCCTTTTATATGATCATTGGATTGACACGACCAGATAGTGGACAGGTATTATTAAATCAGGAGAATATAGGTCATCTTCCGATGTATCAGCGAGCCCGAAGAGGTATCGGCTATCTGACTCAAGAACCATCCATTTTTCGGAAATTAACCGTTGAGGAAAATATCAAGGCGATTTTGGAAACATTGAATATATCTTCCAATGAATTTTCAGAGAAACTCACTACTATTATGGATGAGCTTGGTATAATAAAGGTTTCTCATCAGAAAGCGTATCTATTGTCCGGTGGTGAACGACGTCGAGTGGAAATCGCACGGACACTCGTCTGTTCCCCATCTTTCATTCTGCTGGATGAACCATTTGCAGGTATCGATCCTTTAGCCGTTGAAGATATCAAATTCATTGTCTCACATCTGAAGGACCGCGGCATCGGTGTATTGATGACAGATCATAACGTGCGGGACATACTCGAAATAACAGATCGTGCATATATCATCAACGAGGGTAAAATTTTTGCCAATGGAACACCAGATGAAATAGCAGCTTCTCCGGAAGTCCGAAGATCGTATTTGGGAGAACGGTTTCAGCTTATAAAAAAGTCAGACCGTTCCGGCGTGACAACCGAGGATTCTGATATGAAGCAACTCCATTATAATTAAGCAGGTATGCTATGATAGGAATGGAACAACGATTACAGCTTAAACTTGCCACAAAACTGGTAATGACTCCCAATTTGCAGCTCGCTATTCGTCTGTTGCAACTCAATCGAATGGAATTGATAGAAGCCGTGAATACAGAATTACAAGAAAATCCTGCGTTCGATCTGGAAGCGGTTTCAACCGATCCTGTGACTGCAGGCAATGAGAGTACGATTCATGGTTCAATGGAAACCAATCAACCAGAATCGATCGACGGCCTGTCACGAGAAGAAAAGAAATCCTTGGGAGAAATGGATTGGGATAGCTACTTCGATAATGGAGTCGATTATGGTCATTTCCAGAATGAAGAAAAAACACCGTTCGCGTATGAAAACATCGTTCATCGTTCGGAAACCCTTTCAGAGCACCTTCTCTGGCAGTTAAGCCTGAGTCGAATGAGCAAAAATGAGCAACAAATCGGGATACTGATCATCGGTAACATCGATGATGATGGATATTTGAAAACTTCGATCGATGAAATCGCTCAAAAATCCGATTCGACAACTGATGAAGTAGAGCATGTTCTCGGAATGATTCAGGAATTTGATCCTGTTGGCGTTGCTGCTCGGACTCTGGAGGAATGTTTGATTCTTCAGGTTCGAAATGCGGAATTTGAGGAGCATCCATTGGCGGAGATCATTATTCGCGACCATCTGCCTAAAATCGAACGGAACGCATACAAGGAAATCGCCAAAGCGATTCAGGTCTCCGTCGAAGAGATCCAATCTGAAGCTGATTTCATCAGGACGTTGGAACCCAAACCGGGGCGTGCTTTCGGCGGAAGCTCCCCACAATATATTCAGCCCGATGTCTATATTTACAAGGTAGATGATGATTATCGGATTGTTTTAAATGATCAGGGATTGCCAAAACTGAAGATCAACAAGCTATATCAGCATTATAAAAGCGAAACAACCGACCAGAAAACAAAACAGTATGTGGAGCAGAAATTTAGAAATGCTTTGTGGCTCATAAAAAGTGTAGAACAGAGACAGCGAACAATTTACAGAGTTGCGGAAAGCATATTGAAGTTTCAGCGTTCATTTTTCGATAAAGGGATTCCGGAATTGAAACCTCTTGTTCTGAGAGATGTTGCAGAGGATATCGGAATGCACGAATCAACCGTGAGTCGGGTGTCGACAAATAAATACATTCATACTCCACAGGGCATCTTTGAGATAAAGTTTTTTTTCCATAGTGGATTGAGTTCACTCAACGGTGAAGATATCTCTTCGATCCGAGTCAAAGAAATGATAAAGAATCTCATCCTGAATGAAAATCCACGATCACCGCTGTCCGATCGTCAGATTATGCAGCGGATCAAAGAACAGGGTATTAATATCGCACGAAGAACGATCGCAAAATATCGTGAGGAACTCAAAGTTCCACCATCGAATCGCCGCCGGAGTTTATAAAGACTCCTGCCAGCATAACATGAACACCTTGGAAAGGGGGATTTGATGCAAGTACAGTTTACGGCTCGCCATATGGAACTCACAGATACATTGAGAGAATACGCGACAACGAAAGTAGAAAAACTGAAACGATACATGGATCTGATTGTGGATGCCCATGTAACACTGAGTGTAGAGAAATATCGACATCAGGCAGAAGTCCGCATTAAAGGGAAGAGAGGTGTCGTCTCCGGCGCGGAAGTATCTGATGATATGTACCTATCCATTGATCGTGTTTTCGACAAAATAGAAAAGCAACTGAGACGTCGCAAAGACCGCAGAGTCCAAAAACGCCAACTGCGCACTGAGGAAATGGAATCAAAAGGGATACCAATCACTGAAGTGAATACGGATGAAGATGAAACAATCGATGCCTTTTCCATTATCCGAAATGAGATTGGGGATAATATCGTGGAAGACGATATTACCTATGTCAAAAAAATGAACATGGAAGAAGCTTTGTTGCTTTTCAAGGCGGCCGATGAAGAATACCTAGTTTACCATGATACTGACTCTGATGATAACCTGAGCTTACTTTATCGCCGAAGAGATGGAAAGTATGGCATTATACGAATAATGGAGGATTGATGTTGGCTGGCTGATGATTGACAGATATATCTGTATTGTGTAAATTTGCCCTTTTGTGCTGAAGCTGTCCAGCTCTAACATCAGAAATATACATAAAGGAGTGATACCTATGAATGGAAATATGGATTTTTTATTTACTTCTGAATCTGTTACTGAAGGTCATCCGGATAAAATAGCAGATCAGATCTCCGATGCGATACTAGATGCCATTCTCGATAAAGATCCAATGGGACGGGTGGCATGCGAAACATTGGTCACAACCGGACTAGCCTTTGTCGCTGGCGAAATCACGACAACATCCTATGTGGATGTACCCAAGATTGTAAGACAAACAATCGAAGATATCGGTTACAATCGGGCGAAATATGGCTTTGACAGTCAAACCTGTGCCGTGGTTAGCGCTCTGGATGAGCAATCTCCGGATATTGCCCAAGGTGTTGATACCGGTGGAGCCGGAGATCAGGGATTGATGTTTGGATATGCATGCCAGGAAACTCCGGAATTAATGCCGGCAGCCATCTCCTATGCACACAAATTGACTCGACGACTTTCTGAAGTAAGGAAAAAGGAGATACTCGACTATTTGAGACCAGATGGGAAGTCTCAAGTCACCATGCAATATATCGCTGGTAAACCACAACGCGTTGATACCGTTGTCATCGCTGCTCAGCACAGCCCTACTGTGAAAACAAAAGTCCTTCAGGAGGATATCATTCATCATGTCATCGAAAAAGTATTCCCAGCTCATCTTCTTGATGAAAACACAAAGTATTACATCAATGCAACAGGTCGGTTTGTAATCGGTGGTCCTCAAGGAGATACCGGTTTGACTGGACGTAAGATCATTGTCGATACCTACGGCGGCGTTGGATCGCATGGCGGCGGTGCATTCTCCGGAAAAGATCCGACAAAAGTAGACCGTTCCGGATCTTATATGGCTCGTTACGTGGCAAAAAATCTTGTCGCTGCAGGCATAGCAGAAGAATTGGGCATTCAATTAGCGTATGCCATCGGTGTTGCAGATCCTGTTTCAATCATGATTAGTACATATGGAACGAGCAAAGTGGATAAAACAAAGATCGTTCAGGCGATTCGCGAGATTTTCCCTCTGACACCATCTGGAATCATCAACCATTTACAGCTTCGCAGACCTATTTATAAATTAACAGCCGCTTATGGTCATTTCGGGAGAAATGAACCATCCTTTACCTGGGAAAAAACCGATAAAGTAGATGAATTAAAATCATTCTTCAAAATGTAATACAGGAACCGCAGACGCAGAATAAAAGTGAAGCTTCCTCATCTGGGAGAGCTTCACTTTTTTTATGGAGTTTTACCGATATGAATCCATTGAATGTGTTGTTTTTATGGCATATGCATCAACCAACCTATCAAATCGATTCGGAATCATTTTTAATGCCATGGACGCGCTTGCATGCCATTAAAGACTATATCGGAATGATCAAGCTGGTAGAAGAATTTCCTAAACTGGCGGTAACTTTCAATTTCACACCGATCCTATGGGAACAGCTACATTCATATGCAAATGGATCTTTAGACCGGGAATTGGAGATTTCGCGTAAATGTTGTGACATGCTCGAAAAAGAAGAAAAGCTGTACCTCTATAAAAAAATAGTCAATGGAAGTGCTAAAAAACTGACAGAACCTTATCCTCGCTTTTCTCAATTGTGTGCCAAATTGATGCCGATGTTGAGTTCGGAAACCCCCGAGAGAGTTTTGAGCATTTCTGATGATCAGGAACTTCGAGACCTCATTGTTTGGCGTTCACTCGCATGGATATATCCTGACACCCGATCACAGGACTCGTTTTTGCAAGAGATGCTTAGGAAGGGGAGAGGCTATACTGAAAATGAAAAACAAATGGTTCTTGACCAGAGTATTCAGATCATCCGCAGCCTTCCGAACCTGTACCGAACACTCCAGGAGAAAAATCAAATCGAGCTCAGCACATCTCCCTATTATCATCCCATCCTACCGATTCTCATTGATTCGGAGTCTGCTCGGGAAGCGATTCCCAAGATCCAGTTGCCGACTCCATTTTCATTTGTCGATGATGCGGAGTGGCAAGTCGAGGCTGCGATTCGGCAATATCAGCAGCTATTTCACAGAACTCCATCCGGCGTGTGGCCGTCCGAAGGCGCAGTCTCTCAGGCATCGGCAGAACTCCTTGCAAAATGTAATATATTTTGGATGGCTACCGATGAAAATCTTCTGGCACAATCCTTGGGATTACATTTTGTCAGGGATGGTCGAGGTCAGATCAATCATCCCGATCTATTGTATCGGCCTTGGAAGGTAAACACTCCCAATGGATTCATCCATATTATCTTCAGAGATCACCTGCTTTCTGATCTGATCGGATTCGACTACCAGCGATGGGATCCCAAGCTGGCAGTCGATGATTTTGAAAGCCGGCTGATGGCGATCCATGAACGTCTGAATGGGATGCCATTTCCCCCATGTGTTGCGATCATTTTAGACGGTGAGAATGCCTGGGAACACTATATGGATGGAGGATTCGGCTTCTTGCGAAAACTTTATCACCGGCTCCTGGGTAATGCCCATATCAGATTACGAACGATATCGGAGTATATTCATGATGTTCAGACCGAAATACCGATTATCCCAAGACTCGCAGCAGGTTCATGGATAAATGGAAATCTGGGCATCTGGATCGGTCATCCTGAAGAAAATAATGCATGGTCCCTTGTCAAAGATGCTTCCCTGATGCTGAAACAACACTCCGATATGATGGACCCAGAAACGATTCAGAAATGCAGGTCGTATCTTCGGAAAGCACAATCGAGTGACTGGTACTGGTGGTATGGTGATGATCATTATACTCCAGAAAAAGCAGATTTTGATTTTCTCTTTCGCCATATCCTCATGAATGTTTATCAGTTGACGGGTGAATCCTTACCGGAGTTGCTGAAGAGGTCGCTGCTCCAAGAAAAGTCCCGCCGCTTTAAACTGGTGCATCCTAAAATGCTGATTTCACCCAAGATCGATGGTCGTTTGGGCCGATATTATGATTGGTTCGGAGCTGGAAGTGTTGCTTTCCGCAGAAATTTTTCGGCGATGCATTCATCTGATTTGGTTATTTTTGAATCAATGAAATTTGGATTTGATCTGGAACATTTTTATCTGCGGTTGGATCCAGGAGATGGATTTCGTGAGACTATTTTGCAGGGCATCAGTGTTGTTGTTCGGATAGCAAAACCTCATGATTACACCATTCATCTAAGATTAAGCCGGACGGCAGATGGGGAGTATTTCAGTGAGTTCGGTGAAATAACATCTGAACAACTCGATCATTATCGTCTGAAAACAGCGATAAAAGATGTGTTGGAGTTATCCATTCCATTTGATGCCATAAACGCCCATCGGAATGAGCAGTTAGAGATTTATGTTGAGTTATATAGTGCGGATCGGTTTATGGGCCGGATTCCCGATATGTATGGGATCGAATGTCGTGTTCCAACGGAAGACTACGATGCCAGGATGTGGGAAGTTTAAGTGAGAGGGAGACGAAGGGGATATCAGAAAACCGGAAGATAGTAATAGATTTTATGTCCGATAAGATACATTATGTTAAGTTTGATATCTGTCAATCCGGATTAAAAACAGAAAAAGTATTTTGCCGGATGTGACAAAATACTTTTCAGTCGAAAGAAACTCTATTCGGATCAGATATGATCAGGGTCCCTGAATCAGGTCCCAGCCGAATAATCGGTTAAATAAGCCAATTGCTCGGTCGTAAGTGTATCAATGTGAGTATTCATGGTTTTTAATTTTATCCCTGCGATTTCCTGGTCGAGTTCTGGAGGGAGTTCGTAAACCTGATGAGCCAATGTCGATCCTCGCTTGGCGACTTCTATCAGCGCCATCAGTTGATTTGCAAAACTCATATCCATCACTTCACTGGGATGACCTTCGGCAGCAGCAAGGTTGACAAGCCGTCCTTTGGCAAGCAGATAAATCCGTCGTCCATCACGTAATATATACTCTTCACAGTTGGGTCGGATTTCCAAGACGGACTGACTCAGGGCTGCCAAATCTGGAATATTGATTTCACAATCGTAATGGCCTGTGTTACAGATGATGGCACCATTTTTCATTTTCTCAAAGTGCCGTTTGATCAGGACATCTTTCATTCCTGTTGCTGTAATAAAAATATCACCAATCCGAGCTGCGTCGTCCATCGGCATGATCGAATAACCTTCAAGTAATGCTTTAAGTGCTGCAGTTGGTTTCACTTCTGTACAAATGACATTTGCACCGAGTCCTCTCGCTCTCATCGCACATCCTTTGCCACAGTGACCGTATCCGGCGACAACAAAATTCTTTCCGGCAATCATCACGGATGTTGCTCTCAGTATTCCATCTATGGAACTCTGTCCAGTGCCATACACATTATCAAAATCCCATTTTGTTTCAGCATCATTTACTGCAAATATTGGATACAACAACTTGTTATCATGAGCCATCGCACGGATACGATGCACACCGGTGGTCGTTTCTTCAGTACCACCAATCACATTCTTTGCAAGTTCCGGATGTTTGTTGTGTATCGTAAAAATGAGGTCAGCGCCATCATCCAACGTCATAGTTGGCTGGAATGCCAGGGTTTTTTCAATAGCCCAGTAGAATTCTTGAACATTCATTCCGTGCCATGCATAAATTGATGTTCCTTTATCTGCCAGCGCTGCAGCAATGTCATCCTGAGTGGATAATGGATTGCATCCAGACCATGATACATCAGCACCGGCAGCTCGAAGCGTTTCAATCAGAACAGCGGTTTCTTTGGTCACATGAAGGCAGCCTGCAATTCGTTGTCCCTGAAGTGGTTTTGTTTCACTGTATCGGTTTCTGAGGTACATCAATACCGGCATCCGTGACTCTGCCCAATGAATTTTCAATCGTCCCTGCTCTGATAATCCAATATTCGCAACTTTAAAGTTTCCTGCCATCTCATCTCTCCTTTCATACTTGTTTGTTAACTTTTATTCCCGACGCGATAAAAATGCGATTTGATCCGCGTCCGCCCGGCAGTTCACGAAAGTCTCCAGCTTGAATGGATGCCGGTGTCATCCATCCGAAGATCTCCTTCTCAGAGAAACCCATCCATAAATCAGCCATTTTATCACGGAGAATTTCATTTGAATGCGTGATAAAATCAATGACGATCAATCTTCCGCCAGGACTCAACACACGAAAAAATTCACTGAAAACAGAGGATGGTTGCGCAATGTGATGCAATACAAATGTTGCCAGAACAATCTCTACTTCTTCGTCTCGAAGCGGTAAATGCTCCAGGTTGCCAAGACGAAGATCAACGGATTGTAAAGATTGAAGATTTTTTCGTGCCATATCCAGCATCTCTGGTGAATTGTCTACTCCGATTATCTTTCCGACATAGGGCAATAAAACAGAGATCGTCTGCCCGACTCCGCATCCCAGATCTGCCAGACTCTCAGCTCTACCGATCTCTCCTGTCAATACTTTATAAAACATCGATAAATCCAGATATTTCGCCTGTAAGTCCAACCATTGATCTCCAACCTGAGCAAAAAAACACTGGCTTTGAGATCGTCGGCGGTCCAGGATCTTCTGCATGTTGGATGATAGCGCTTGGTGCAATTTCGATTTCTTTAACCATTGCTTTATGTTTTCAATGATATTTTTCAGATATGAGTCCTGATCAGATTCGAGTCTATAGTAAATCCATGATCCAACCCTGCGGAATTGTGTGATGTGAGCATCGGTTAAAATCTTTAAATGCCTGGAGATACGACTCTGACCCATCTCCAGAATCTGCGTTAACTCCTGAACAGAAAACTCCCCATTCATCAAAATGGCGATGATCTTCAGCCGGGTTTCATCTGATAGACTTTTTAAAAATCGATCCATGTTTTCTCCATATCAAGAAATCTTGATATATTGATATTGTAGCTATGTGAAACAGGATTGTCAAGGAAACGGTCTCTGGGATATGTTAAAAAATCCATCTCCTAGGAGGAGGGTTTTCCTTTATTCAATTCCGCTTTCCGATTTTTCCACCAGGTGAGACGCCTGGCAATTTCCGATTCAAATCCCCTGCCGGAAGGTTCGTAAAATGTCATTCCCTTCAGTTCCTCAGGCAGAAAATCCTGACCGGAATAAGCATCGGGTGAATCGTGATCATATTGATACCCGTTTCCATAACCCAGATCCTTCATCAGGTTCGAGGGTGCATTGCGGATATGCAATGGAATTTGAAGATGAGGGGTTTCATGCGCGATCTTTCTCGCCTTTAAAAAAGCGCGATCCAGCCGATTTGATTTGGGAGCTGTTGCCAGATAGACAGTACCATGTGCAAGTGCCAGATCACCTTCCGGTGATCCAAGGTAATGATAGGCATCTCTCGCTGCCAAGGCGACTTCCAGTGCTTTTGAATCCGCAATGCCGATATCTTCACTGGCAAATCGAACCATTCTACGTGCGATGTAAAGCGGGTCTTCCCCGGAATCCAGCATTCTGGCCAGCCAATACAGTGCCGCATCAGGATCGGAACCCCTCAGACTTTTATGAAACGCAGAAATAAAATTGAAATGTTCTTCTCCATTTTTATAACACGAAGCAATCCGGCGCTGCATGGCCTGTGCAACCAGCTCGCGATCAATTCGTCGCATGCCGTGTTCATCCGGTCGAGTTAACTTTATCGCGAGTTCCAGAGCACTCAAGGCGACTCGAGCATCACCATTGACCGAATTGCACAGATATTTCAATGCGAGTTCGTCAATCTGAATATCAATCGCTCCCAGCCCATGCTCTTTATCTGCTAGCGTTCTCTGAAGAATTTCCATGAGATGCCTCTCGGATAATGGTTCCAATGTGAAGACCCTTGTTCTGGATAATAGTGCCGCAATGACTTCAAATGATGGATTCTCGGTTGTAGCTCCGATCAAAATCACCGCGCCGGTCTCGACATAAGGCAAGAAAGCATCCTGTTGCGCTTTGTTGAATCTGTGAATCTCATCTACAAACAAAATGGTTGGTTTATTCTCTCGTTTTAACAACAACTCCGCATGTTTAATCACTTCTTTTATTTCTTTGATACCAGAAAGAACCGCGGAATACTCCATGAAATCTGCATCAACATTTTTTGCAATGATTCGGGCAAGCGTTGTTTTTCCGCTCCCAGGAGGTCCCCAGAATATCATGGAACATGGGAGATGCGACTCGATCAATCGATATAATGCCTTTCCATGTCCCAATAAATGTTCCTGGCCAACAAATTGGTCAATTGATGTCGGCCGCATTCGTTCAGCGAGAGGAATGTCTGCTGGATTTATGGAATCCGTTTTGGGGAGATATTCCTTAAACAATTCCATGTTCGGAGGAATCAGATTATGAGTTGCTCGACTCAATTTTCAGCACGTTATAGACTTTGCCCAGTGCTCGATTGGCACTATCCCGAATATTATCTCGTATTTCAAAAGCTCGCTTTTTAAGATCTGCAACGAAGTCCGGATCATCCAGACCCTGGAGATTAATCATAACATTCAGAAAGGCACCTTCTGCAGCCGTTCTGGCAGTCAGAATCGCGACACCAGAATCGGATATCGAGTTGGGATTGCCTTCTCCCGCAACAATTTCGGCCAAATGGATCGTTTCCATGCATCGCTCCAGAACGCCAAATGGGATCAATGTGGCATTTTGGGTTGCGTCACGGATGGCATTTTTTCTAGCCTGAGCTAATTCTGGCGTATCTTTGGGCATAGCAAAGCAATTCATCAATACATTGAAGGCATCTGTATCCCGGTCAACATCCCTTGAGAAAAGATCCTTGAGATGCTGGGCTGTATCCGCGACTTGGATCATCCGGGATTTGACCGAATCGTATCCCTTTTTTTCCGACGTCAGATTTGCGACCATTGCCGCAAGAGAAGCTCCCAGCGCACCACATAATGCTGCGACAGAACCTCCTCCGGGCGCTGGTGAATCCGTGGATAATTCATCCAGAAACTCATGGCACCTCATGCCAATGAGGGTCGTTTTTTTATTACGAGCGATTCGGTATTCGATGATTTTTTCATCGGGATCAAATGGAGTCAGTTCATTTAATCCAAGTGATTGAATGGCAGTATGAATGATCATCCGTTCCGGGATCCCAGTCGACAAATTCTGTTTTTTCAGGAAATAACGGCCGGTTTGGAGCATGGCATCCAAGGGGATCAGGCCGACGAGTTCACTCCCTGTAATGCGAACACCATACTTTTCGCCTGCTTTGATACAACTTTCAAAAGCGAGATGAGGTGGAGTGATCTCATAATCGGTTAAGTTGATCGATACCTGTGCCCGATCATATTCCTTGATATACCAGCCGACCGCTTTACATTCTTTCAACATTCCATCCTGTCGCTGTTTATTTCCATCTGTATCAGTTAGAAATTTGCCATCTTCATTTCGTCGATATCGACCCCTTTCGCGTATATCGAGAGCGATATTGTGGGCCAGTCGCTGATTTCGACTATTTATATTGACATTATATGCGATTAAAAATTTACGTGCCCCGATCACTGTTGCACCGGTCCTGGGATTGAAAACAGCCGGACCGAAATCTGGTTTCCATTCAGGCTGTTGAATTTTGGTCATCAACCCTTCGTATTCGCCTTGCCGGATCGTGGCTAGATTTTTCCGATCCGGATGCGTTGCTGCAAATTCATATAGGTAAACCGGAATTCCCAATGTCTCCCCTACTCGCTTTCCCAATCGAGAAGCCAGTTCTGTGCATTCGTCCATGGTCATGTTACGTACTGGGATAAACGGACAGACATCCGTCGCTCCGAGTCGTGGATGCGCTCCTTTGTGATGGGACATATCAATCAGGGATGCAGCCGTTTCGATCGCTTTGAATGCTGCTTCAAGAACGGCTTCCGGATCTCCTACCATGGTGATAACGGTCCGGTTCGTCGCTGCTCCCGAATCGACATCCAGGAGTTCGACATTTGCTGTTCCTGATACTGCATCCGCTATCTTACTGATTATTTTGCTGTCTCTGCCTTCGCTAAAATTAGGAACACATTCGACAATTTTTTCCATATCTCTCCTCCTGATGTGGTTTCCAGATTAACATACGACCATAGGCATAAAAAAACGAGGTACTTAGACCTCGTCACTGGTTTGCCGGAACCGGGAATCGAACCCGGACAGCCACTAAGGACCGAGGGATTTTAAGTCCCTTGCGTCTGCCTATTCCGCCATTCCGGCGTATCCATGCAAGAATATGCTGTAAATACAACATCAAGTCAATATTAAAGCGCGCCAGTTTAGAAAAACAAAAAAGGCGGCGACCGGATTTGAACCGGTGAATAAAGGTTTTGCAGACCTCTGCCTTACCACTTGGCTACGCCGCCACATTCAAAAAAAAAGCGGGAAACGGGACTCGAACCCGCGACAATCACGTTGGCAACGTGAGGCTCTACCAACTGAGCTATTCCCGCTTAAGACAAAAGGATAATAACTACTGGCATAACGTCTGTCAAGAAAAAAATCACACTCCGGAGTCATTTCGAAAGGCATCCTTGACATGAATGATTTGGGGTTCTGTCAGATCAGGCTTTTGGATGATACCCAACACGTCAAATCGGCAGTATTTGAATTGTTCCGTAGTTATAAAATGAATATAAAAATTTGCGACGCGTATCATTTGTCGTTGCTTGGATTGAGTGATTGATTCCAATGGAGACCCGAATCGTGATCCTTTGCGCGTTCTCACCTCCACGAAAACAATGATATCCCCTTCTTTGGCGATGATATCAATTTCACCGAGTTTACACCGGAAGGGTGCGGCTATCAACCGGTACTGGCCACCTCTCAAATATTCCTTTGCCAGTTCCTCTCCCCAATTTCCGAGTTTCTTCTTATATTTTGTCATCACAACTGTGTCATAGACGATCAGTGAAAAGCTCCCGACAGTCCCGGACTCCTTTGAATGTTTTTCGATGGAGCGGACACGGACCGAATCGTTGCAAAGCCTGTAAATGATACACGGTCCCATAACCTTTATGTTTGTTCAATCCGTATTCTGGAAACCGGTTAGACCAGATATCCATGATGCGATCCCGGATCACTTTTGCCACAATGCTCGCGGAAGCAATCGAATGTGATAACTGGTCTCCGCGGATGATTGATTGTTGAGGAGTTGGAAAATTTTCAAGATGAACAGCATCAATGAGAAGCAGTTCCGGAACTATCCCCAAACGCTCTATTGCACGCTTCATAGCCAATTTTGTAGCCTGAAGGATATTGATCTGATCGATTTCGATTGGATGAGCTATCCCGATACCAATGGCCATCGCCTGCTCGGATACTCTAAAAAATAAAGAATTCCGTTGTTTTGAAGTCAGTAATTTGGAATCTTTGACTCCTGGAATTATTAGTTCGTGAGGAAAAATAACGGATGCAGCAACGACTGGTCCACAGAGCGCTCCACGTCCCGCTTCATCTATGCCAGCGATAATATTAAAACCATCAGAGATTGCTTTCCGCTCAAAAAATAAAAGATCCCTGATGGTTTCTCCGGCATTCATCGTTGCCGTTAGTTCAATCGCTTCTCTTTTATTCGGGCATTCTTGCCGGATAATTTTCGGAGGTAATACAGTTTGGCACGTCTCACGGAGCCTTTTCGTAAAACTTCAATTTTTGCGATGAAGGGAGAGTGAATCGGAAAAATGCGTTCAACTCCAACTCCATATGATATTTTTCTTACCGTGAAACTGGAACTCAAGCCATGATTGTGGATTCCGATCACATCACCTTCAAATGGCTGCTTCCGTTCCCTGTCACCTTCACGGATCAGTGTCCAGATTTTAATTCGATCTCCTGGCTCTAATTCAGGCATATCCTGTCGAAATTGTCTTTTGGTATGGAGTTCAACTAATGTATTCATATGGATCCCTCTGTCTTTCTGTCTGGATTCGATCTTTTAAAAAATCGAATTTTAGGGCAATTACATAGCATTTTCATCTTTCATTTTGCAAGAAAATAAATCAGGCCGCCTCGTTTGTGTTCGTAATAGCGATTGCTCTTTGCGCCATTGGTCTATCCTGGCATGGTTTCCGGATATCAGCACATCGGGAACCTTCATTCCTCGAAATTCTAGGGGTCGTGTATATTGGGGATATTTTAGTAAATTATCAGAAAAGGAATCACTGCTGACAGATTCGGCATCCCCCACAACTCCCGGGATTAATCGTGCCATACACTCCATAACTACCATTGCAGCGAGTTCACCCCCGGTCAGGATAAAATCTCCAATTGAAAGGTCCATATCAACCGAGCATTCCCTGACTCTCTCATCGATACCTTCATACCGGCCGCAGATGAGTGCAATATGGGAATATCGATCGATCAAAAACTCCGCACATCGTTGAGTGAATGGAATCCCTTGTGGACTGAGCAGGACCCGCAGAGGGGCAGGGTTCCCCAGGCTTTCGATACAGGCTACCAACGGTTCAGGCTTCATGATCATCCCCGGCCCACCACCATAGGGTGTATCATCAACGGTTCGATGTTTATCTCGAGTGAAATCCCGGGGATTATGGACATGAATCGAAAATAGGTGATTCAGAATAGCTCTCCCCATAACACCAACAGCCAACGGACCAGGAAAAAGTTCCGGAAAGAGGGTGATCACGTCGAATCGAATTACTTTGGATGGTGATATCATTGGAATGTAGAACCGGGATCCGTTCCCTTCTTATCTGATCAGGGTAATAGTGTGATGTCAACGATTTTTCAGCTCGGGACTCTCAATGATTTCCAAAACAACCCGTTTGCCTGCTTTCAATGCAGCCGCATTTACTATCGTACGCAAGGCTTTGGCAGTACGACCCTGGCGACCGATCACTATACCCAAATCCTCTGGTGCCACTTTCATTTCAAGAACATGAGTCTGCCCGTTATCGATTTCCACAACTTCGAGACGGCTGGGATCATCCAATAAAGAACGGGCTATAAATAAAATAAGTTCTTTCACTCGCAAAACAGTTTCGAAGTGAATGGGTGATTACGATTGTGGAGTGGCCCGGATAGCTTTTTTCAGAATGCTGTCCGTTTTTTCACTCGGCAGAGCGCCCTTGGAAAGCCAGTCCTGAAGTTTCTGGTGATCTACTTTGATAAGGGGGGGATCGGTATGAGGATCATAGGTTCCAATCGAGTCGATCACTTTACCATCACGTGCGGTTTGGCTTTCTGATACGACAATACGATAATACGGTTTCTTTTTTGCACCAAATCTCTGCAATCTAATTCTTATCGCCACGTTTATCCTCCTTGGGATGGTTTCTGAGTGTCACTTGAAAAATGATTTCGAACGATTGAAAAACTTGCCTACTTTACCCGCTTTTGTGAAGTCTTTCATCATCCGTCTGGTCTGTTCAAATTGTTTTAGAAGTCTATTCACATCCGCTAATGTTGATCCACTTCCCTTTGCGATCCGACGGCGTCGACTGGTATTGATAATCCGATGATTACGTCGTTCCTGAGGAGTCATGGAACTAATCATTGCTTCAACTTTTTTCAGTTCCTTTTCAGATGGCATCGCATCGGGCATTTTTGCCAATTTATTCATTCCCGGAATCATCTGCATCAACTGTTCAAGGGAGCCCATTTTCTTCAACTGACCGAGCTGTGCTCTGAAATCTTCCAGTGTAAAACTGTTATCGAGTAGTTTTTTCTCTAAATCTTCTCGCTCTTTTTGAGTTATAGAAGCTTCCGCCTTCTCAATCAGTGAAAGCATGTCTCCCATACCCAGAATACGGGAGGCCATTCGGTCCGGATGAAATGCCTCCAGTGGATCCAGCTTCTCTCCCATTCCAACGAGCTTGATCGGTTTCCCGGTAACCGCTTTTATGGATAAGGCGGCACCTCCACGGGCATCTCCATCGAGCTTGGTCAATATCACACCCGTGAGATCCAGATCCCGATTGAATTGTTCCGCCATATTCACTGCATCCTGACCCGTCATCGCGTCCGCAACCAGAAGAATTTCGTTTGGATGCACTTTTTCTTTGATTTGCTGGAGTTCCTCCATCAGGGATTGATCAATATGAAGACGACCCGCTGTGTCGAGGATGATGGTATTGAAATTTCCATTTTTTGCGTAATGGAGACTATCAGAACAAATCACAACAGGATCATATTCCGGTCCTGGAGCAAATACGTCAACCTCGATTTGTCTCCCAAGTGTTTTGAGCTGATCAATGGCCGCCGGCCGATAAATGTCTGCGGCGACAAGGAGTGTTTTCCGGCCGTCTTTTTTGATCATTTTCGCGAGTTTTGCGCATGATGTTGTTTTCCCGGAGCCCTGCAATCCAACAAGCATATAAATCGTTGGAGGTGATGGGGCTTTAGCCAGTCGTTGAGTGTCTTTTCCCATCAGTTCGATGAGTTCTTCATGAACGATTTTGATCACTTGCTGACCCGGGGTCAAGCTCCGCAACACATCCGTTCCGACAGCACGATCCTGTATGCTGTTGATAAATCGTTTCACAACCCTGAAATTGACATCTGCTTCCAGAAGGGCAATCCGTACTTCCCGCATTGCATCTGCTATATTGCTTTCAGTCAACTTCGCATGACCGCGCAGTTTTTTAAATACATCCTGTAAACGATCACTTAAATTCTCAAACATCCCCGACTCCTATCAATGCCCTGAGGCAAAAAGTCACCCTAGGCAAATTGTGTGATAATGTCAAGAAAATTGAACCTCGACTGACAAATTCTATGATACGCATTAACGCTCGATCTATCAGGATCAATGACGCTGCCTCCTCTGTTCACGTAAATCAAATAACCGTTTTGCACTCGCTGCCAGCCCATATGGAATCTCCTTGGATTTCGATACTTCCTTAAGGTCGGAATCATTCAAACTATTCAAAAGACGCAGAGAGATATCCAAGGGTGTCTTGGGATTCATGGCGAGTTCTTTTCGGATCTCCGGGTGCTTTCCCCAAACCCGGTGTTTTGCAATGGCACGCAACACTTCCTCGCAGATAGATCGATTTCCCGTAATCAATTTGATCTCAAAATCCGTCATTTTGGGTCCTTCTACCACAGCTACTGCCACTTTTTTATTCGCATCCCGCACCAAAACCATTCGTTCCTGTTTGGTCCCGGTAGCTGCCAAAATGAGTTTTTGGGCAGAACTCATCTTCATTAATCTCATTCGCGTATCGAGTATCTTCTCTTCGACGATCTCATCGGTGTCGTCATCATCGAATCCATCGTCTCCTTGAGTCAATCCATCCCATTCATCTGCGTCAAATCCCAACTCCTCAGCCAAATCACTGTCATCATCAGCGTCCAGATCTTCTTCGATCTCCAGATCAAAATCCGTATCATCGATATCTTCTGATTGATCATCCTCATCCAGATTGACATGTCCTGTGAGTTTGGAGATATCCCATTCATCATCATCGTCACCGCTGCTTTTTTCATGGTGATCAGCGACGTCATCGGTATAATCAGTATCCGTATCTGCATCATCATCTGATGGGATGTCCGACATTTGAATCGTATGCTTGAACTGAGTTTCCCAGGAATCAGCTTTTGAAGAGTATTCAACCTCTTCTTCGTCATCTGTCTGCTCATCCCCTTGTTGACTCGCGGGTGGCAGATCATCCTCCACCATTGTTGCTGATCTCGAAGGCGTATTTAACGGGACTTCATGAATCGGTTTCTGAAAGGAATCCTTGAACAGGACTTTAAACTCCTGCAATGCATAACTCATAACCTTCGATAGCCGATCGTTCCCCAACAACGTTTCCAATATGGCCGGTGATGACAGCAGGCGGTTTCTATTATTGGCTATCAATTCGAGTATAGACGGTGGCGCATTCTCTGCCAGATAGATCAGGGTCTCATCGGAAATGTTTTTATTCAATGTGATATTCATCAAAATTTCATCATCTGTGATAAATTGTCTCGTGATAAAATCAAGGAGGTGCGGTGAAATATCATGTTGCCTTGATGTCTGGATCAGAAATGTTCGAGGAAGATGTGGGAAATTTTCTTCGAGAGCCTGCAATACTTCATCGTTGGTGTCTAATACTAATATTGAAAAGGCTTTCACAAGTTCCGCATCGTCCAATGGAATCATCCCTTCCGCAATGGCAATACGAAGCCCGACGGCAGCAGTTTTTTGTTTCAATTTTTGCAGTATTTCTGACTCTGCCATAAGCAGTGCCTCCTTTGGTTTCGTTTAAATCGCAGAGTGATCCATATCATTGGTGACTGGAGTAGATACGGGCAAGAGATGCAGATGCAATGGATTGTTTACAATTAATGGAGTTACTCCATCAGATTGATAAATATCTATCGACTCGGCTTCTTCAATTTCCAGATACATTTCGCTCTCTACCGGATAACGCCTCTCATCATTCGGGAAGAGTGCTTCTAAAATTTCCCGGCCATCATGTATATAGCGGAGTTGAACCCATGTTTTTTGGGATGCTCTGACGATAATCGAATCAGATACATGTAACGTCTGGACGGTTTGATCTGCATCGAAATGACGTTCAAGTGATATATTATCCGTTGACCACTGGAAAAGCGTCTCTTGTACTTTACTCGGGGAAAAGAACGCAGATTCGAAACTCTCATTCACTGCATATTTTCGGTCATTTCGATTCAGATTCTGTTCAACTGGAACAAAAACCATTAACAGAATGATCGATATGATCATGAATCCAAGGAGTGGGTTTTTTATCCAGTGGAACAACATTTTCGTGTTTTGACGATCATCTGGTCCCGGTAGTATCGTTGAATGATCGCACATTATTTTAAAATCCAGATACACTACATCCGGATCAAGTCCGAGATATTCTATATACGCTTTCAAAAAACCTTTGATGAAAAGCCCACTGGGCAGCCTGTGAAATTCATTGGCTTCAAATAATGTTAGATTACGAATGGGAATTTTAGTCGCATTGGACATCTCCTCCAACGAAACTCCCCGCAGTTCACGCTCTGCTTTAAGATTCAAGATCATCTCGTGGTGCATTGTTTCCGTCTTCCGGTGTTATTGCTGTGAAGGAGAAGGATCTTCACTGTCGGGAGCGATTTCTCCCAGAATCTCCCGTGCATGTTGATCTATCAATCCATGATCGATCTTTGGGATGTTTTCTACAGAATACGTTGATTCCCGAGTCTGGCCTTCCGCTTTCTGTGAAATCGCACACATCTGCTGCACCCGTTGATCACCTCTCCAGTTATCATGGGCTGAAATGAGCTGAACCAGTTGGGGGAGTTTATTTTTTTTCAGAAGATGCTCGATAAACTGAACGTCAATTCGCCGATTGGACAATAACAGATCCAATATACGATCATTCTGAATGATCTGACAGAGTTCATAGAGGATTCTTTTTGAAGAAGACTGAGCCATCTGGATGAGCATTGTTTCAGGTAATTCTCGAAGCCGCTGGTGACAGACAAATCGAGCCAGTTTTCTGTAGTTATCGTTCAATTGGGGTGCATGAAGGAGCTGGATCAATAATGGGAGATGGATCCGTTCGAAAATCCGGCGTTTCGATTCATATCCGACACGAGGATGTGATGCGAGCAGTTGAAGGACAGATTGTGACAAAGACCATTTTGGGTGATGCACCAATAGGTCGAGAATGTCTTTGGGCCGGTTTTTCATACTGGCAAAGCGCATTATTTCAATTTCCGTCATTCGATAATTATTAAGCACTGTTTCCACGACACGAGTGTCCGTATCCTCCAATAGAACCCGAAGGATGCCGATGGGAGCGATCTTGGCAAGTGCGATTTTTTCGCCAACCGTCATGGATGTCATGCGCAGTGTAAGATAGTTTTCTGCACTCGCTCTGACCGCAGGATGTACGGTGATAGTCCTGCTGATCATAGCCAGGTCCGTTTGATACAGATCCTTCACATATTGAATGGATATCGCTCGGGGAGTTTTAGGATCCATGATCAGTTCAAACCTTACTTTATAATCCTTTACCCATTTTAAATTTGATGAAATTTTTTGGAGTTGGATGGATGTCAGTATCCGTTGACGCAAAAAAGTCAAAACCATGCTCGTTGGTAAAAGGGGATTCTGCAGTAATGCATCTATCACCTGCTGATTTCGCTCGTTTACAAAAGCGATCAGATGATCAGCATCTCCAGTTCTCGCTCGTTGTAGCCGTTCTTCTGATGATTGCTGGTGTGATTCCGGCTTCATATCCCCTCAATGATTAACCGTGAAGTATCAGTCATGTTGACTATTGGTTTGTGGAAAACGAATATCCGCTTTTTTTCGAAGTTCATTCACGAGTTGATCTAATCGTTCATTCACCATTTTTTCTTTTAACAGCAATTCAATATGAGATCTGAATTCTTCATTGTCAGTTGCTGCAATGACGGTATCGGAGTGCAGACCAAGTTCGTTTTGGTGATCATTGATATAGCGTTCAATTTCTCGGGCTGGAATTCGAATAAAGGCGCGTATGCGTTGTTCGATATATTTTTCTATCAGAATAGACTCTCTCAGCCTCAACTTCCACTCATCTTCACTCATCGATATCGTTTTAAGGAAATCAGACAGCGAATCAATCTGCTTCGAAGATGTAATCATGTGATTACGGTTTTCGATTTCTGTTTCAGTTACACTCAGAGATAATAATCGTCTGGCTTCACTTGCCAAAAGCCGCCGATTGATGAGTCGTTCCAGTCTGAGGTCTGGATCGTTCGGTTCTGCAAAGCCGGGCTGTTGTATCATGAGTATATGTTCGATGGTTTTTTCCATCTCAATCTCACTGGATAAAATGATATCTCCATCAATGAATACGACGATATGATCCATCTCGATTTCCTGAACAGATGCAATCACTGGAATCAGAAGGGTTGGAATCAGGAATAGAATGGCTGGAAGCATATCCTGATTACTGCACACTTCCATCGATCTGTCCTTTTTCTATATAAGCATAGGCATTGTGATTATGGATGGACTCGAAGTTTTCGGATTCAACACTGAACCAATAGATACCGGACATTGCATCGAGCTTGGATGCAACTTCCCGAACGATATCCTCAACAAATCGGGGATTGTCATGAGCTCTGTCCATAATCGCTTTTTCATCCGACCGCTTGATTACCGTATAGATTGGCGACGACGCACTGGACTCCACCAGATCAACGATATCCTCGATCCAGACCATTGGCCCGGAGCAGAGCTTTACAGTCACCATGCTTCTTTGATTATGCGCACTTTTTCCTGTGGATAACTCCCGGGAGCAAGGGCAGAGATTAAGCACCATGATATTCACCTCAAGAATCAGCCGGAATTGATCATTTTCATCGTGGGATCCGTATAGACGGCATCCATATTCCACCAATCCCGTTGAGTGGCTCACAGGAGCTTCTTTCCGGATGAAATACGGGAATGATACTTCGATATGGGCAGCTTTTGCAGACAGCGTTTTCTTGATATGCAGCAGGATAGTGCGGATGCGGTTCCGATTGATTTTTTCCCCGCCGACATCATTAATCACCTCAATAAAACGGCTCATATGCGTTCCCCGATATTGCTTTGGCAGTTGAACATACATATTGATTGTGGCGATCGTTGACTGAGAACCGAATTGTTTGTCTTTTACGATGATGGGATACCGAAGATTCTTGACACCTACTTTGTCGATTGTCATGTTCCCGTCAATGAGTTCCGATTGCAGGTCTATCATTTTTTTCTCATAAGCCATACAAGTCGAAGATTAATCGTTTTCACGATGGAACATCACAGAGGACCCAGAGGACTCCCAGACTCTGATGCTGCTGATCTGGACATGCCGGGTCGATTCATTCTCCAATAACAATTCAGCAATGCGGAAATAAAGAGTCTGACAGATATGCTCACAGGATGGATTATAATTCGCAAATTCCACCAATGAATTCAAATAGGAATGATCGAAAGGTTTAAGTGCTTCTTTAAGAATTTTTCTGGCAACGCGGAAATCAATCGCCAGACCAAGCGAATTCAATTCCTTACATCGAAAAGATGCCTGCACCTTCCAGTTGTGGCCGTGCAGATGCTCGCAGTTGCCGGCGTAATCATCGAGTCTGTGAGCGGCGGCAAATTCATCTTCGACAGTTATTTCAAACACGATGCTGTCCTCCAATCCAATACACTAATCTATCTAAAATTAAATGTTGTGGCAAGTTTGACTTCTGTAAATCCATTCTGTTAGTTTCGCTATTCATGAAATCTCTTTTGAGTGCAGATTCCAAAAAACAAATAGACCTTTTTTTAAGAATTTTACGGCAAGTCAAACCTTATAAACAACGGCTGATCTGGGGTGTCGTTGCGAGTATCGTCGCTGGAATATTTGGCTCCAGCCCGGTCGCTTTATTGAAATACCTGTTTGATTTTGTGATTCCAGAAGGAAAACTACACTATCTGTATGCATTTTGTGGTGTTATCATTGTCGTTTATTGCCTAAAGGGATTGGCCACGTATATCCAGTCTTATCTGATTTCATGGGTTGGGCAGCATATCATAATGGATATCCGTAACCATTCATTTCTCCATCTGACCACGTTATCTTTGAAATATTTCAAGGATAAGAAATCCGGGGAGTTGATCTCCCGCATCTTGAGCGATATCAACCTCATGGAAATGGCTGTCTCCCGACTCTTCGGCAGACTTATCATGAGCCTTTTCTCTCTGATACCACCGCTCGCAGCCGTATTCTATATTTCATGGCAGTTGGCGATTGTGTCACTTGTCATACTGCCATTCACACTGCTTCCCATCGTAAAATTTGCGCATAAACTGAAAAAAGTCTCGACCATCGGCCAGGAACAAATCGCCAATCTGACTGCAACGATGTCTGAAGTGTTCTATGGGATTCATATTATTAAAGCATTCACTATGGAAAAGTTTGAGATTGGCCGTTTCATGAAGTTCAATCGGGATTACTACAACGCAATGATGAAGGCAGCTCGGACAGCCGCACTCTCACCTCCGTTGATGGAAATGATCGGCGCAGTGGCTACATCGGTTATTTTTGGTCTTGGTCTGAAGCGCACAATCGATGGTTCGATGACACAGGGAGAGTTGTTTGCATTTGTAGCTTCTCTCTTTCTCATGTACGATCCGATAAAAAAAATTTCCAGTCTGAATTATGATATCCAGCGTGCGATGGCGGGCGCGGAGCGAATATTTGAGATACTGGATGATGTATGTGATGTGGAACAATCCAATGATTCGGTACCATTGGAGGATGTCCGAGGCGTGATCCGGTTTGACCAAGTCTGTTTCAGTTATTCAGAGGATAAAGAAGTATTGAAGGATATCCACCTCGATATTCTGGCTGGTGAAACCATCGCCGTTGTCGGAGTATCTGGTGTGGGTAAAAGTACACTGGCGGGATTGATCGCCCGTTTTTATGATCCCGTAAGTGGCTCGATTTCCATCGATGGCAAAAACATCAGGAATGTCTCCCTGAAGTCACTTCGAGAAAATATCGGACTGGTCACTCAGGAAATCGTTCTTTTTAACGACACCGTGTTTAACAACCTCTGTTATGGTCGAACGGATATACCTATGGAACAGGTAGAAAATGCAGCTCGTGTCGCATTTGCTCACGATTTCATAAACAAATTACCCAATGGATACCAGACGATCATTGGGGAGCGTGGAATTACTCTTTCAGGAGGCCAGCGTCAGCGGTTGGCGATTGCTCGAGCGCTCATTAAAAATCCTCCGATCCTGATTCTCGATGAAGCAACATCATCTCTCGATTCCGAATCCGAATCTCTCTTTCAGAAGGCATTGGATCAATTGATACAGAATCGAACCACCATTGTTATCGCTCATCGCCTCTCAACGATACGCAAAGCCGATAAAATTGTGGTGATGGAAAATGGAAGGATCGTTGAAATGGGTACCCATGATGAACTGATGGCACAGAATGGCGCCTACCGGCGGCTGTATGATATTCAATTCTCCGTATCCACTTCGCCGTAACTAAAAGGATAACTGTGATACACTCTCAAGAAGGACTCCCGAAGTTTTACATCAGGAATTTCTTCTGCCGCTTCCAGAATCAGATCATCCTGCTCCGGACGGATTGATATGTTATCTTGCTTCGTAACGGATTCACACGGAGTCTCTGTAGTATCGATTCTGAACGATAATGAACGGATCATAACTGGTCTCTGAAGAATCTGGCTGGACTGGCTCATTATTTTTTGCAGGATCATTTTTTCCGAAGCTTTCAGTGGAGTGATCCAGTCTTTTTTGGTTAAAATAATAACCAGCTTCCCATTTGCATCGAGATGATCGACAAATGAATGACTTCCGATGATTGATCCTACCACCTTCTGCCAGACATAATTGAGCGCGGTATTCTGTTTTCCGGTGGAATCCGGCATTCTCCTTATGATGGCCATCAATATGTTCTGAAACAGATTGTCTGTAGTCATGATCTTATAACTTTATATTGTATTCCTTTATTTTATATTGAAGCGTACGGACGCTGATGCCGAGAAGCTCAGCGGCTTTCTTACGATGCCCACTGACTTGCTGAAGCGTTTTTTCAATCAGCATGTTTTCCATATCCCGGAGCGTTGAGCCGATCTTGATCTCATCACCGGTTTGACTTGGAATCGAAACAGTTCCCTGGATTACCTCAGGGAAATGATCGATTGTGATTTTTTTCCCCCGACAGATGATCACCGCTCTCTCAATCGAATTCCGAAGCTCCCGGACATTCCCTGGCCATGTATATTCAATCAGTCGATCGTAGATCTCCGGCGAAAATTCGAGATCCATTCGGTTGTATTTAGCAGAAAATTCCGAGAGAAAACTCTGTGCTAAAGCGCTGATATCCTCTTTTCGTTGCCGCAGAGGCGGGATGTAGATGGGAACGACATTCAAACGATAATACAGGTCGTACCGGAATTT
This sequence comes from uncultured bacterium, assembly GCA_964512995.1. Lineage (GTDB taxonomy): Bacteria > CSSED10-310 > CSSED10-310 > CSSED10-310 > CSSED10-310 > CAZELM01. The sequence goes on along the minus strand of CAZELM010000020.1, from coordinate 15,556 downwards.
GCCATCTTCGCAGACACGAAGTACATTGCGATTGGATGCTGCGATCACTCGGATATCTACATGAATGACCTCTGACCCTCCTACCCGATGGAAATAGCGGTCCTCTAAAACCCTGAGAAATCCAGATTGGCTCTCCAGGCTCATCTCGGTAATCTCATCCAGAAATACCGTTCCACTGTTGGCTTGTTCAAATTTCCCTTTTTTCAGTGAGAGCGCTCCCGTAAACGCTTCCCGTTCATGACCAAACAATTCGTTTTCCAGAAGTGATGCTGGGAGTGCTGCACAATTTACAACAACAAATGGCTTATTTCGACGACTGGATCGGTTGTGGATGGCTCCGGCCACAACCTCCTTCCCGGTCCCGCTTTCCCCTTGTATCAATACGGTCGCATCTGTATCCGCAACTCTGACAACCGTGTCGTAAACATTCTGTATCGCTCGGCTCGTACCAATGGTCCGATATTGTTCCATCGTGTTGAAGCGTTTCTTCAATGCAAAATTTTCAGCGATCAGCCGTTGTTTTTTTATAATGTTCGCAATGATATTGCGAAGCTGAAAGAGATTGATTGGTTTGATGATATATTCATATGCGCCTTCTTTGATCGCTCTTACCGCATCTTCGACGGTCCCATATCCCGTGATGATAATAACATCCACCTGTGGATAGCTTTCGCGGATCCATTGCAGTAGCTGAAATCCGGAAACCATGCTCATTTTTACATCGGTTATCACGATGTTGAACGATGGTATCGCTTCCTTCATCCGCAGCATGGCTTTTTCGCCGTCTTCCTCTATTTCAATCACAAATTGATCATCTTCCAAAGCATCCGCGAGGGATTCCCGGATCAATTTTTCATCATCGACAATCAGTATCTTTGTCTGCATCTCGGTCTTATCCTCCCGGATTTTGAAAATCATTATTTCCGATATCATTCGACATTTGCATTGCCCACCGCTGCGAATTTAAAATGGGTATTGTAATTTTTAAAATTCCATTGGTCAAGGGAGATGAATAAAACAGTATGAAAACGGGTAATAGTCCATCGGTAATCGTATCGGCGCCAGGCCGAATTTGTCTGATCGGGGAGCATCAGGACTATCTGGGGCTCCATGTCATTTCCGGTGCTCTGAATCTGTTTGTGAGAGTAAAGGGCAGCCCTATCGAGGAAAAGGCTCTGAAGATCCATCTGAAGAGCGTGAATATGTATCGCGAAATCAGCCTCGACATCAGACCTTCACCTCTTCAATACCGGGATTATCTTCAGAGTGGGATGAATGTGATGTTGAGCCGTGGACTTACATTCCGAAATGGATACGATGTGGACATCTGGGGAGATTTGCCGATCGGCAAAGGAGTTTCCAGTTCATCAGCTCTAAATGTAGCCTGGATTACATTCCTGTCCCACATCGCTCACCCCAAACGCCATCTGAATCCCATAGAGATTGCACGTGCGGCGTTTCAATCCGAGGTGCAGCAGTTCGATGAACCCGGAGGTATGCAGGATCATATCGCATCTGCACTTGGCGGATTGGTTTATATGAATTTTTCTGGGGGAAGGGCTTTTCCGGAGATTCAGAAGCTGTCCGGTTCCTGGAACGGATTTCTTTTGGTCGATTCCGGTTCAACCAAAGAAACGATCGGAATGCTTCAATCCATCCGCGACGATATCGCGTTCAGTCTGAAATCATTGTCTGAATCTTTTCCAGAGAAACCTGCTCTGAGCCGATTGACAATCCAGGATATCCCTAAATCCCTCCGATCTGCACGAGGATTCCGGCGATTGATGGCCACCGTGATCAATCGAAACCTGACACAAAATGCATTGAATGTGCTCAACGGAGACCATAAAGCAGTACCCGGAAAACTAGGGAAACTGATGAACGCCCATCATGGTGTGCTTCGTGAGCTGCTTGGTACATCAACTCCCAGGATCGACGCATTATGCCGGAAAGCCTTGGAATTCGGAGCCTTGGGAGCCAAGGTCATCGGTTCCGGCGGCGGGGGATGCCTCCTTGTGTATGCTCCCGAAAATACTTCCACCGTCATTCGTCGGTTTGCTGAGGAGGGTGTCTCGGTTACTCCAGTAGAAATCTGCAACGGTGTCTCTGTCGATATCTTGGATGCGTCATCTGAAGGTGACACCTGTTGACAGATCATCCGAATGTGTGAGGTTCAGTATGGATGATTTATGATCTATCTCCTCTATTTTATGGAAGATATGAAATATCCACGGAGTTGGCATCAGAGTTGCTTAATGAACTTATCAGATGATTGATTCAACCATCTCCCGGAATGATTTCAGGGAGATATTGGAAGGAGGACTCAAATGAAACATTCAGCGATTATGATCGTCATGGTAATGATGGTTTGGTGTTTCGGACCTGGTGAACAGCCTGCGAACGCGGATTCTTTTGGATTCTATTTTCGGGACAACGGATTCGGAATCGGCATGGAATTTCGCGATTATGATTATTATGACCGCTATTCTCCAGGTTACTATGATAATACCGAAATCAATTTCTACACTTATCTGGAACCATATGGACAGTGGGAATATGTCGATGATTTTAATGGATATATCTGGATGCCGTTTGTATCGATGTCCTGGAGACCGTACACGTATGGTTCGTGGAGTTATACGGATTATGGTTGGACATGGGTTGCTTATGAGCCCTGGGGATGGATACCTCATCATTATGGACGATGGTTTTTTCACCCACTGTATCGCTGGATCTGGATTCCAGGATATGACTGGGCACCGGCTTATGTGACCTGGGGTTATTCAGATGGTTATTATGCGTGGGCGCCATTGCCTCCGGATAATTGCAATTATTATATGAGGTATCGCCCATCACATCATCGGGAGCATCGTGATCGGTATCGCGATTATGACGATCGATATTATCGGCATGGGCACCGGGATCGCTCCACACACTGGTATCGAAGACAATCCGCTTACCAGGAACTTCCCAATGCAGAATGGATTCCGAATGAAGCATGGGTTACCGTCAGTCATGATAATTTATTGGCGTCGAATATCGCATCTGTGGAGCTGGACCAGGAACAGAACATGAGAGTGATCTCCTCAGAAAGGTTCAGCACTGTCAAAAATCAGCCCGATCTGCATCGTGTTGAGCGATCGATAGGCAGATCGATACCAAAAACCGTCGTGGACGAGACATTTAAAAAGGTCAATGGAAAGAAAGTTAAAGTCGTCAGCCCAGTCAATGTACTGGAAAAACGCCATGATGTTGTTGAGCCCATTCGCAAAATGGTGGACACCGAAAGAGATCGCAGCATCAAAAAGAAAGTGGTCGATCCATCTAAGCGTTCAGGTCATGATTGGGAGTCCGAAAACGATTCCAAATCACCCAATTTTGTTCCGGTCCGACCCCGCGATACGGATAATGAGATCAGAACACGACCTGGGAAAGACACCCCTCCCAACGCTCCCAAAGAGATCCGGGGAAATGATGAACCCTATCGAACGGCTCCGGTCCGACCCCGCGATACGGATAATGAGATCAGAACACGACCTGGGAAAGAC
>CAZELM010000020.1:0-11908 GCA_964512995.1 uncultured bacterium | reverse complement strand
ACCCCTCCCAACGCTCCCAAAGAGATTCGAGGAAATGATGATCCGAATCGAGTGGTTCCCATCCAGCCGAGAGACTCAAAACGAAAAAACAGAGTTCAACCTGACCAAAACCGTAGAAAACCGGGTGCAAGTGAGCGCAAGGATGATGCACAAACACAATCGCCTGTTAAAAACAAGGAAATCAGAACTCCAGAAAAATCCAAAGAAAATGTTCCGGAACAGACGAAAAATTTTCGAAAAGGTGCAGTGAAAACAGAGAATGATAATCAGAGTGGGACGGGCGATGCCCCTCGAAAAGGGAAAGCAGCAAAATCATCCGAAACAAAAGAAAAGGAAAAAAAGGGCTCCAAAGTTAATGAAACGACTGAAACAGACGAGGATGATTCTGAGCAGAAAGGAACGGTCAAGGGTCGCTGAGCCATGTAACACGACAGATTGAGTAAAAATGAACCGTCCGATAATCCATCGGGCGGTTTTTTATGGAAAGCGGGAATCTCCTGGAATCCATTGATAAATCAGTACTCGTTGGAATGACCTTACCTGATTCTCCTGTCTTCTTCTTTTCTACAAACAGCCATAAGTGTGCAAACAGGCTCTAATGCCCAGATTTCACAATGGTTTTCTACTCCGGATAACTGGTGAAAAGTCTTCCCCACTTACTCTCGCGGTAAACCTGATCCATGATTTTTTTCCCTTTGAGAGGCCACCAGATTTTGTCATGATAGAAGTATGATCCGAAAACGAACAGGTACACGAGGGGAGTGTGGAAAAAGAATTTCTGAACGGACTTCAGAGGTCCAAACCACATAAAATCACCCACGCGGCTGGCTACATTGTCTCCGACCCGGAATCCGAAGTTGATATTGGAGATATCTTCACCGACAATTTCGATTTCATTGATGTCACCCACTCCCAGTCCTTTTTCGTGCGCAAGGCGGATGCACTTGATGTCCCTCATGGGATCGAATCCCATAATTTTGGCGCTGACAGCATCGATCGCAACGGAATCTTCGGATGCGAGCATATAATCTTTTTCGATCGGAATCATCGTTCGGGGACCCGGTCCGTTTCCGCACAATGTTCCATCCATCACTGTGAAAATACCACTATGAATTTCTTTCTGGATCATCAGAAGATCGACCAATGTCTCATGGATAACGCTGTGTGTGTAATGTCTGCGGGTATTCAGTAAGCCACCGAATGCGTTTTTCATGGCTCCTGTCATATTGGTGTAGATATGACATTTGACTGTCGGCAGATGGAGGATGGATTTCCCGAGAAAATACTCCGGGATCCGGATCCCATGTGGGAAAATTTTATGGAGAACCAATGTTTCTCCACGAGGCTGATACTCGATCCAGCGGATGTCCTGCGGTTTGAAGTTATAAAGTACCGGTATGTTGTATTTTCGGAAAACAGGTACGTAGCGATTGAGTTTTTCTCCTTTAAATGCATTGGTCACAACCGTTTCATTTTGCACTGCCGAGATCTCTTTATATCCCTCCTGCCGCAGTGTCTGTATCGTCGCTTCCAATTGCCAGGGAGTTGTATTGGCACTGAGAAAAGGGAAATGCCAGGAGATATTATCTTTGAGAATAACCGGTTTATCTTTGGGTAACGCAGTCGTAATGCCTGCGTCTCGTATCATTTTCTGAGTATCTTCTAATACCACTGCTGGAGTTGTTTTTATGATAACGACTTTCGCTCGTTTTGCCATTTCTGCCTCCATTGATTATTGATTATCTTTTTCAAGATACCTTCGCTTCCTCTATATCCTATTTTCCGTTTTAATTCCAGTTTGGAGTGTGAGGTTTATGGGATAACCCAACGTCTGAAAGTTCGTTTGGGTGATCCAGTGAAACTCATCATGGGTTGCCCTTCTTGCGAAATTCTTCGAGTACCAATCGAATCCACTCCATATCACGAACCGAAACATGGCGACTTGACTCCGCCAGTTCAATCGTCAGTTCTGTGAGAGTGGCATAGAGCAGACCATACTCCGGGAAATGAGTCGATAATTCATTGAGGTGATCTCTGATCGTATCCGTATCTCCTCGGATGACAGGTCCGGACAGTGCCTCTGATGGCAGGGTTGTTTTCAGGTTTTTCATTACGCTTTCCATCAGACTGATTATACCCGCATGAGCCTGCTCCTGGGTGATATCGCATGTTTTGAGTATATTGATGCTCATATGTGCCAGGGCAACAATAAAATTACTGGCAATGACTGCCGCCAGATGATATTTGACGCGATGATCATTTTTCAGTTCAAACCAACATGCTCCAAATTTATCGATCAATTGCACCATTCGATTCATGGCATGAGTATCTCCGTCCAGAGCAAACCATACCCGATTCAGGGATAAATCGGGTCGAAACCGGGAAGGAAAGGATGCCAGAGGATGCATTTTCCCGAAATGAAGTTCCCGATCTGTCCCATGGTCTGATTCAGTTAACCCGAGAACTCCACTGGTATGGATCACACACACACCCGGCTTCAAAGAAATTCTCTGGCATATCCTCTGGATAACACCCGGTACGTTCCGGTCTTCCACACACACAAATATGACATCACACTGATCCAGACAGTCTTCCTCTCCTGAGAAACAAAATCCGGTTATGGCACTGAATGTATCGAGCTTAGCAGGATTGCTGTCCAAAACGACATAAAGAATCAAACCATGTGAAACGAGTTCTTTGCCAATGACCGTTCCCAACCTTCCGAGACCGATCAATCCGATATTCAAATCTTCGACATTCATTACATTCTTTCCTGTCCAGAGAACCGATTTCTTACTCGGTTCTACTCTATCATATTCGATGATTCATGAAAAATGGAATACGCAATTACCACCAGATTGATTAATGATAAAATCTAAAAATGGAAAGTTGAAAGCAGAATTTTTTCAATTGTTTCATATAATAACAGGATTCTGGATTCCTTGACAATCCCAAGAAACTGAATTAATAATCTTAAAAATGGACCAGTTTTGGTTTGGCCCAGTCGAGTGTGAAATGCCGATGAGTAGGGAAAGGATAAAATATGTCGTTAGCTGTGATAATCATGTTGGCGATTATGGGCGTTTTTGTCATCGCATTAGTCGGTTTCTTATTCACAACACGAAATACCGACAAAAAAAATAAAACCTCAGCATCCCCTTCAGAAGAAACGTCTCCAATCGAAATAAAGAGTGTGGAAGAAGATGATTTTACCGATCATTTCGAACCGACGGTCGAGGAAGAAACTCCATTGGATTCTGCAGACATCCCGTTACCGGAAGAAAGCTCCGTCTATTCGGAATCAATGGATGAGTTTTATGGAGACAAAGAGGAAAATCTCCTGGTGATGAATGACAATGATTCACCGTTATCATCCGGGGCGATGCCGGATCTGAATCTGGACGACAGCCTGTTTCAGGATACATCCAAGGATTCTGAAATCTCTCTGAATCTGGAAGATCTGGATTCATTTACGCGTACAGATGATGACGAACCCGATTTTGGAGGAATGCCCAGCTTCTCACTCGATGGTGATTCCGGCAAAAAAGAACCAGTCGATTTCCTGTTTGAATCCGATTCATTGGATGATCTTACCAATATTTTTGATGAAAAGGTGCCAACCGAATCCATATCTGCCGGCTCAAAAAAAACGGTTCCGGATACACCATTTGAGGATGACGACCTGGATGATATCTCCAGTATTTTTGACGAAGAAACCGGATTCAGCGAGCCCGAGCAAACTCCCATAGAAAAAAAGGGATCGATTCTTAATACGCAATTGGAGCTTGAAGAAGAAGAGTTTGAACTGGATGCCGATAAAATTCTTGGAACCCCTGAATCCTCCGGAAAGACAGATTCTGAAGAGGTCGCTCCAGAAGATCTCGATGTTGGTAAAGCGGCATTTTCGATGTTTGAGGATTTACCTGATTTCAACGCAGAACTCGTGGATACCGCAGACATCGAATCGGTACTTAATCAGATTGGTATCCCGGAAATCCATCCGGCAACTGACATCGCTCCCACCTCTCCTCCGCCTGCCGCATCTGCTCCGGTCATCGACCCAGAAGAAGAAAAAAGACATGAAAAAGCCCAACGGATCGCCCGAGTGATTGTCAATGAGATTCGAATCTATCATCCTGAAAAGCTGGCAGAAGGCATCAAACAGGGTAATATCATGAATGTGTTGGGAGTGGAGATTGAAAAGGGCCGACAACATTATATCCAACGTATCCCCCCCGATATCGCTCGCTCGACCAATTATTACAGAGAATCCCTCATTAAAATGCTGGCAGATGGAAACCCCGAGCTGTTTGGATGGAAATCATGAGCTGCAGGAGTACTGAGTAATAATCTCCCAACTCATGAACCGGCTAAAAAATGTATGGGTTTTTCTGTATTATTACCAAATCACGAACACGTTATGAACAATTTTTGTTGACAATTTTTAAAACGTGGATTTATAAGAAATCATTATAAATTAATATGTTACATATTTTTAAAAGGAACAGGTCAACAATGACCCGGATAAATGAATGTTTTCAGCCAGACGGAACCACGACATTGGCTGAATATGGCTTTCAGACAGAACAGGGAAATTCTCCATGATATACAAGCCCGTAATCCGCGAAGCAGCAGAAAATGACATTCCCACTCTTGTGGAATTTAACATCGCTATGGCAAAAGAGACCGAAGATAAAACATTGCCACTGGAAAAAATTGGTCCAGGAGTCCGTTATTTGTTCGATCATCCGCAATATGGTTTTTATCTCGTGGCGGAGGTTGACGGCGTTGTGGTGGGCGGATTGATGATTACGTTCGAATGGAGTGATTGGCGGAATGGTTTATTCTGGTGGATTCAGAGCGTGTATGTTATTCCGGGATTTCGAAGAGGTGGTATCTACCGTGCCATGTATGCGGAGGTCACATTACGAACCAAACAGCATCCCAATGTCTGTGGTTGCCGACTATATGTTGAGCGATCCAATCAGATCGCTCAAATAACCTATCAGAAACTCGGAATGAACCCGACTCATTATCAGATTTTCGAAGATGTGTTTGATTGTACTGATGCTTAAAAAATGATCGATGTCTGGGAGTGCGGGTTCATCAGAAGTCCCTCATGCTGATTTCGGAGTATCGTTAATTCTTCTGCAAGGAACCGGGCTAAGGCCGCTGATTCGGCTACGATATCCAATATCCATAGGATGCCAGTCTGGATGGATTTGATCGATTCAGTATTCATTCCAGGGTAAATTTCCTTCAGAAGACTAAGTGCAGCAGGTCCCCTGAGATCCAGGCATTCTTTCACCAGCACTTTTATTCTGAAAGAGCATTCATCCGGTTGTTCAATGTCATGCAGCCAGTTCGAATTGAAAAAAGTCCGATATCGATGTTTATATGGATTGACGAATATTCGGGTTCGCTCAAGAATATCTGTGATCAATATCCGGAGTTCCTGAGTTTCGAGACCTGAAACGATAAATCTCCAATACTCCCATCGTTCAATCCGCTGCAGCCGCTGCCCGATTTTCATTTCGTGGCAGAGACAATGGCGAGCGGTATCCGCCACAGGGTCATTCCCGCGACTCCCGGTAATCAGAATCACCTCAGATTCCATTCCGGGTTCCTCTCTGTTCGATAAAAGCTCGCATGGAACTGAAAAAACCGAAACCGGGTCCATGAATGGAATCGCCTGAACCATCGGTATGGTATGAATGGTTGATGGATTTCCGTTGGGTGACCATATCGTAGGGCATGTGATGTAAATGAATCGCACGTTCGGGATGGGGCATCAGAGCGAGAACATTTTTTCCGGGATTATACAACCCCGCGATGCTGCAGATGGATCCATTGGGATTCATCGGAAACTCCGTGGATATCTTGCCTTCGGACGTGCAATAGCGAAATCCGATCTGATGGTTTTCCAGCAGGTCTTGAACCAGTGCTGGATCCCTGCTCGTAAACCGGCCTTCCGCATGAGCCACGGGCAAGGGGATGATCTCTCCCGGTTTGGCCACGAGACTGAAAGCGCTTTTATTATTTTGCGGTTCGGTTCTGAGATAAAGCCAATCACATTGGTATCCCGTTTTAAGCTGTTGTGAGCGGGGACTGGCGTTCGTTGCGATGGCCATTTGAACTGCGCCCCATGCATTGCCTGGGATCATTCCGGTTTCAACCAGAATCTGAGCGCCATTACAGATGCCAAGAATCGGTTTCCCTTGTTCGGCCGCTTCCATCAGGTACACCATGATCTCTTTTTTTGCTGCAACAGCGCCGGCCCGGACCCGGTCCTGATAACTGAATCCGCCAGGCAGAATGTAGCCGTCATAGTCAGACAACACACGAGGATCCGAATTCCACCGGAACAGAACCGGCAACATACCGGCCATACGAACCGCCATCATTGTCTCATGCTCACAGTTCGTGCCGGGATATTGGATGATGGCTATTTTAATCATGTCTCACCATATTGTGATCATCGATTCGTTTCAGTGGATCGTATGATCCAGGGCTTGCAGCCATTTTATGCGCAGTTGCTCGAGTGGAATATTTACCAGTCGTTTGCCGGAATGTCTAATCGTCAGGGTTCCGGACCGCGTGACCGTGCCTGCCACGATACCATATGCACCGGATTTCTCTAGAATTTCATAAACCAGATGAAGATTTTGCGGTGGGATTTCGAGGAGGAAGCCACCGTTCTCCGAGAAAAGGAACTGTTCCGGCGAAAGCGCTTTCATCTTGAAATTCACGTCCAATCCAAACGGCACTTTCCTGCGATGGGAGAAACACATCTCGATCAAGGCAACCACCATACCGCCATCGGAAATATCGTGGCACGACAAAGCCAGATTGTGATGGAGTATTTCTGCGACGGCGTGCATCTCCCGCCGTTCCTGTTCCCAATCGATCACCGGTGTTTCAGTTCCGTTTATACCCCAGATTTCCCGGTAGTAGACGCTGCCTCCCAATACAGGTCGACGCTGTCCCACCATGACGATGGTGCTGTTTTCTTCTTTCAAGCCCACCGTTACGGCTTTCCGGCAATCGTCCATCGTGCCCACGCATGAAATGACCGGAGATGGATGGATCGCCTGGCCTGAGGACGATTCATTATAGAAGCTGACGTTACCTGATACGACCGGGACAGGTTCAGCGTGTGTCCCGATCTGCCAAAGGAATCGAGCGGCATCGGAAATCCCCTGGACAGCCCGTTCAAACTGCCACATGATCTCCGGCCGTTCCGGGTTTCCGAAGTTCATGCAATCGGTGATGGCTCTGGGGATAGAACCCACCGCAATGACATTTCTCATGGCCTCGGCAGTTGCGAATGCTGCTCCCCAATATGGATCAAGTGCGCCGATAAATGGGTTTCCACCGACGCCCAGTGCGATCCCTGCATGGGATCCTTCCAGGAATGTCAATGGAGCGATCACACCGGCGTCCCCTTCTCCCGGCCGAATCACCGTGACTCCCTGGACTTCCGTGTCATAATGCCGATAAATGGGATATCTCGATGCCACATTCACGGAACTGAATATCTGCGAAATGCTGTCTCCGAGTTTCTGTCCGCTGAAAGAAGGGGCGTTGTTCTCAATGTCGGGAGCAGCGGCTGAAATGGATGGACGTTTCTGGCATACCGGAGCCGTCAGTTCCTTGATTGGAATTTCACAGACCTGCTCGCCATGAAACCATAACCGGTAAATGGGATCTGACAGGACGGTTCCAATGATACTGGCTCGAGCGCCATTGGCCTCCCGTGGCAGCTCCCAGATTTCATTATAAATCCGAAGCACATCGGCAGAAAATGATCGCGGAACACTCAGAATGAACCGTTCCTGAGTTTCACAGCAGGCGATCATTTCCGGCGTCAGACCTTCGATGGATGCCGGAACGGAATCGAGACAGATGTCCGCACCAAATCCCGCCGCAGCACATAATTCCGACGACGCACACGCGAGCCCGCCTCCCCCGAGATCTTTCATGCCGATGGAAATGCCTTTATCGAATGCCATATCGAACATCATGCGGTTGGCTTTGTTCATGATGAGGATATTGGCGAGGTAAGGATCCGGAATCTGGATCGCTCCCAGGTTCCTTTCCTCCTGTTGTGTAGAAAGGATATCCGAAGCGAATGTCACCCCTCCGTAACCAGTCCCATCCACGGGTTTCCCGATCACGATCAGGTCATACGGCTCGGTTCGAGCTGCTTCGGGGACTGCGGAGCGGATGATGTGATCCCTGCGGACAATTCCGAGGCAGATGACATTGACGAGGCAGTTGTCGTCATAGGTGGAGTCGAAACAGACATCTCCCGACAGATTCGGAACTCCCAACGCATTTCCGTATTGCCAGATTCCGTCAATCACGCCATTGATAATCCAGCGTGTTTTTGCCGGGTTGCTTCCATACGGATTTCCAAAGCGGAGACAGTCTGCGAGACCGCACACATGGGCTCCCATGCACGCCACATCGCGGACGACGCCGCCAATCCCGGTGGCAGCACCTTCGGTTGGAAGAATCTGCGATGGGTGATTGTGGCTTTCATGGGCGATGACGATGGCATACTCCCGATTGTGGATGCGTGTGAACGTGATGATGCCTGCATCCTCACCCGGACCGATCAGGACATTGGATGCCCGGGTCGGCAGCCGTTTAAGGATTTCTCTGCTGGATTTGTAGGAGCAATGCTCACTCCATTCGATATCGAAGATTTTCAATTCCACGGGAGTCGGATTCCGGTTCAGGATCGCTACAATCCGACGGGCTTCGTTGGGCGTGAGTTGAATCTGGATGGAGTGCAGGAATGCGTGCAATCGTTCATCCGTGTCGTATGTACTGATTGGCAGGAGTGGGATGTTCATGAATCTGTGTCCGGTTTGGTGGAGTCAATGGATTTGTTTTTCAGTGTGAGGTATCGCTTGGGTGGAGTCCGGAACACATACTCTCCGAATATTTCGGATTCTGGTTGTTTGTCGGTTGTATTGGGAGGTGATAGATGCGGTCCGGTGGCATTCTGTTCGCATTTCAGCGTGACATCCCGCGTAAAATGAATGCAGTTTATCGAAGATGTGGGATTGGGAGGTTGCCGGAATTTCAGACTGCAATCCAATCTCCATGCGCAGATGGCACAACTGATTGTTATTTTGGCTTTCATAAAAAATCCACCTGATGTGAACCCTGGTTAACGATCCAGTAGTCTCTCTTCTCTATTATATATGAAATTGGTTTCCCATTTCAGGATCATGATCGTGAACGGAGTTATGAATCAGATTTGAAAATGGCCTGATTGAAAAGCCAGGGCAATCCCTCGTTCGGATCCTCCCCATAGTCAATCGCCCAGGCCAGAGTGAGTGGAAAAGGAAGAAACAGAAGGATGGATATGATGTTGAGATAATCGAATGATTTATCAATAAGATCCATAATTCCATGGATGAAATAGGGCATGACAGCTAGGAAAAGTGTATAAAAAACGATGGAAATTCTTCTGGAGAGAACTCGCGATCGAATGCGGATGAAGGATCGCATCATCATCAGGCTTCCCACTGTCAGATAAATGCCCCAAAGAATAACACCCTGGAACAGAATCATGGCTGTGATCAGGCTGGTCGCCTTGACATCTTTAAAATGAGTCCAGTTGACGATCGCTGCGGGGACAAACAGGATGAATGACGGTGAATACAACCAAAAAATTCGTCCTTTTTTATGATACAGGAAAAAATTCTTTTTTGGGAAACGGCCACAAAAATGACCGAACAGTGCGGGTAAGATAAAAAATCCGAAAAGATATATCACCTGATAGAGTCTGGATGCGGTCTCATTCTGCCACCTGGGATGGTCCATCCGGAAAAAAATGTACGTGATTGCCAGAAAATAAAAAATGATCGCCGGCTCGAATCGTATTTTCCGAAGATTCAACCATGATGCGATAAATAATAATAACATGGAAGCAACGCCATTGGACAGAATGGATAACTTCCGGGTCAGTGTCGGTGGTGTCCATGTCAATGTGAGATCGAGTGTTTCATTTTCGGATCGGATAATGGAGTAGGTCAGTTGGGAGCCGACGGATAACGATCGTCCGATAGCCGCGATCCGATCCCCCTCGGTGACGGGATCCCCCCCGATGGCGATAACCCGGTCACCCAGTCGGATCCCTGCCTGAGCGGCAGCGCTGTCAGGGATTATTTCGGTAACAGTAAAGTTGTTGTTGAGTGTGATTCCGACGGATGGAATATCGAACGCATCCCGAATGCCCATGATAATCAAAATCAGAAAAGGAATCGTGATGATGATGGTCGCCATTCTGAAAATGCCATTCATTAAAATGTGATGAAAGGGTTTGTCGTGATTCAATATAATGGCCAATTCATATCCCTCCTCCCTGCTTGAGAATACTGTTTGATTGGAAATGAATCAAATTGGGACAGGATGCCATCGGATTTGAAAAATCCGGAATTCACAGGAACAGGTAATATTTCAGATATCGGAAAAGCGGATATCCGGATGATGAAATATCAAAATGATCTTGCATTTCCGGATGAAGTAAATATAGTTTGCCACTGAATTCCGTATTCTTAATGTGATATCAATGGAATTCATGCAATGTTGAGACGAGTCAGTGCTTTTGTTGTATTCCTGCGTGGTTGGATCAATACAACATGGAGCAATACGGGAGAAAAATCGCAAAAATTTGTCCGGAGGGAGATGCAGGAGTATGGAGCCCAAGAAAGAATATCAGGAATATTTAGAGAATGTTCTTCGGTTTCTTAAGATAGATTTTGATTGTCTGGATGAGATTCTTGTCATTTTAAAGGAGACAGAGCCAGCGGAACGGGTTACTTTTAATGAGATGGATAAAACGTTCTGCTTAGGGATGGCGGTATGGGATGCTGACAAAGTGATATCGCACCTGAAAGAAATCCGCTCCGCCATTATCGATTCATTGAATTCGGTCGCGGATACGGGCAAGATTGGCGAAAAGGAATTGGAAACGTTGAATATTGCCAAGCATGATCTTAAAATTTTGCACATTTACGATCCGGATGCGCCGAGTCATATTCGTCTGGGATATGATGTCCCCGATTCCAAATTAGCCTGGGAGGAAACGATATGTCCTCATTGTGGAGCGACCGTGAATATTCATCTCTTTCCAGATCCGATTCCCGTGTTTGCTTATGAAGCGGTGATAAATATGCTGCGATTGCTGACTCGGGAAGTCCCATTGACCCGATCATCAGATGGGATGAGCTACGCTATCAAGCAATAGTGGGGGATTCCGATGGAGTTCGGGCGCGGAGCAGTAAAAAAAAGTGGTGGAAGGTATTGATTTTCATCGGGAGATTTTGGTAAGTAATGCAACGGCACTGAGGAGTGGCCAAATTGGTAAGGCTCCTGACTCTGGATCAGGCAATTGTAGGTTCGAGTCCTACCTCCTCAGCTTTTTTTTTCGGTCCCATCGTCTAGTGGCCTAGGACGCTGGCCTCTCACGCCGGTAACACGGGTTCGACCCCCGTTGGGACCGCTCAATAAAATCAATCATTTACAGGGTCTCCATTCGAGACCTTTTTTGTTTGTGATACCGGTTTGATACCGCTGACGTTTTTCGTTACCACAATTGGGAACGCACTTATCACTTCCCGGGCGTGTTCCGGGTGCAGGTGATGATAGATTTCCATCGTAATTTTTAATGAGCCATGTCCGGCCAGTGCAGACACCGCAGCGGGATCGCGACCAGCTTGAAGCAGGAACGTGATAAATGCATGGCGAAGGTCATGAATGCGCATTTTTAATCCGGATGCTTTTAAAGCCCTCTCATGGCCTCTCCTGATGTTTACTTTTGGCATTCCGTCTTTTCCTGTGTTGAGAGTCACATTATAAGACTGTCTTTCAGGCTATTTTCTCGAATTAA
>CAZELM010000019.1:0-87257 GCA_964512995.1 uncultured bacterium | reverse complement strand
GGTCTCCGGATGATAAGTGATGGTCTCCGGATGATAAGTGACGGTCTCCGGATGATAAGTGACGGTCTCCGGATCATGTGTGATGGTCTCCGGATCATGTGTGACGGTCCCCGGATGATATGTGATGGTCTCCGGATGATATGTGACGCTTCGCCACCATGCATGTGTTTATGGGAGTGCTCATTTCTCATCTGGATGTTTCAGGCCAGATTCAGGTAAAAAAGGACAGCTCGCGGTCGGATGGAAAAGCTTTTTTGATTTTTCGATACCGATTCCGTAAATATAAAACAGATGTTCTGAAGCGCATATGTGACAGGTAACTGGGTATAGATGCCAAACCATTTATTCCGTGATTCACTTTTATGTTTTTCCACGATCAGGAGGCAGTTTGAATGAAAAAGACACAGAAGAACAA
The DNA here is from genome assembly GCA_964512995.1 of uncultured bacterium. Classification (GTDB taxonomy): domain Bacteria; phylum CSSED10-310; class CSSED10-310; order CSSED10-310; family CSSED10-310; genus CAZELM01. The sequence continues at coordinate 86,842 of CAZELM010000019.1, read as the reverse complement.
GATGGCGATGAATTTATCCACCCAGGAAGCCTGTGAACGTCAGATGACCATTATCCGTGCTATCCCGGCTTTCCTGGAGGTGTATCAGACTTTCAATCAACGATTGGAGCGACTCGAGGAATTGTTTCGGATCCAGGACATGAAAACCACGGGGATTACGCAAGCTAAAAATGATCTGAAAATCAGCATGGCGAGAACCGCTGAGGGGATCATCAATGGAATCCGCTTCTTCGCAGCAAACACCGATAATAAAACACTACTGGATAAGGTCCACTATCCATTCTGTGAAATCGCATATATACGGGATTTCATGGCACTCCATCGCTGTATCATCGTCCGGAACCTGACAGAAGAGCATATCGAGAGTTTGGACCGGTATGGGATCTCGGCAGCGGATCTGAAAGATTTCCAGATAAAAATTGCGGCATTTGAAGAGACCATGGTAAAACCCCGGGATATGCGTGCCATGAAAAAGACTGCCACCATCGAGCTCACGGCATTGTTCCAGGAAATCGATTACATCCTGAAATTTAAAATGGATCTCATGGTGAAACGCCTGAGAGAGTCTCATCCACAGTTCTACAACGAATATTTTTCTGCCCGTATGATCATCAATTCCGGACACCACCGCTCCCGGAAAGCCGAGTCAACCGAGACATCGACATGATTTCAGATCCAAATTTGAGAAGGCGCTGGCAGTATTCGATTTGCCGCTGCATGGCTCATTTCCACTACCCGACTTGCCGGGCTCTCCTCTCCGGTTGTCATTCCGCTGCACTTGTCGAGAGTAACGAAGGTCCCGCCAATATGCTCCTGTCCATTCATGGAGAGGAGTTGGAGGTGAGGTCAAAAAGCACTGACCCATTGTTCCCGTTATTGAAAAAAGCGGTATCGCTCGACCGCCAGTTCCATTTTTTCAATGACGTGGTCGGGTGTGATCAGATCCATCCGGTTGGTTTTCGTCTTGCGGCGAATCGGTGCCTGTTCCTCGCCGGGATCGGTATAGGCATCGATCAGGAGGTCTGGAAACCGGCGATAGGGGCCGCATCGCCGGGGATTTGAAAATCCGTACAGGCCGATGCTGGGAATATTCATGGCCACCGCAGCATGTAATGGACCGGTATCCGGTGAAACGACCAGTCTGGAACCGGACAACTGCAACAGCGTATGACGGATCGGTTTTTCCAGTGCGACGATCGGCCGGCATCGGCATTGTTTCATGATCTGATCCGCGATCTCCGCTTCCCGCCGGCTCGGCCCTCCCACCATCATCGGTTGCAGGTCCATCTTCTGATCCATATGATCCATCACCTGCGCGTATCCCGCGGCATTCCAGTCTTTCCGGGGATCCGATGACGCGATCACACATGCGGCCACCGCTCTCGATGAACGCCTGAAAAAATCGTTCCGCCAGTCGATTTCCTCGGGAGTGAACACGAAATCCCACCGGGGAACATAATCGTGGATTCCGAGATACTCGAGAAATTCCAGAAACTGATCCTGGACATGCTGGGCAGGTCGATGGGGGAGTTTCCGGTTGGTGACCAGCCAGTGGAACTCCCTGGATCGTCTGAAATCAAATCCCAGTTTGATGTCTGCAGAAACCATTGCTGCAATCAGACCGGCTTTGATGCTGACCTGCGGCACAATCAGCAGATCGAACCGCTGGTTTTTCAATTCTGCATGGAGCTGGCGCCAGGCGGTCCATCCGTTTCTGCGATTGAAAACGATAAACCGATCCACCGATGGCTGATATTTTACGATCTGATACGGGAGTTCCTGCAGAATCCATGTCAGATGAGCCGCCGGATATCCGTGTTTCAGACCGTTGGCGAGCGCCAGTGCATGCACCGTGTCACCCAGTGCTGACAGGCGGATCATGCAAATCCGGGGTGTTGTCGTATTAAATATCGTCACTTCGGTACCCTTGAGCAATCAACCGGGAAATCGCCATCGCATACTCCGGCATCCAGGAGGTCATGACGGAAATGTCCGTCTGATTCGGACTGGCGTCCGCGTGGTGTCCGGTGATGGAATTCTGTGATAAACGTTTCCGGCATCGTCGCGCCTGCTTCATGACCGACCGGTGCAGCCTCTCCAGATTGCGCGTTTTCTGAGCCTTGGAAAGGATGCTTCCGGGGATGGCGGCTTTGTCGAGATCGAGAATCATGACATTGCCATTCAAATCGAAATAGAAGTTCATCAGATTCAGATCCGGATGGCAGAATTGAATCCGGTGGAGTGTGGCCACCATTTTTCCGATGTGCATCGCCCGTTCCTTCCACTGTCCGGGAATCGCTCCGGACGGATTAAAAAAATAATCGGAGGCATCGATTCCGTCAAGGATGTGATCCGTTCCGATTTCTCCCTGCCAGAACACCATGTTCCGGCGCCAGGCGGTAAATGCGATGCCTGGCGTTCTGACTCCCTGCCGGATCAGAAAATCGGATGCGGTGATGGATGTGATGATCCGGGAGCGGCTGAGGAACAGATCCCGGGTGATCCCCGCCAGTCTCCCGCCATGAACCAGCCGCTTAAAAATGATGGATTTTCCGTGGAGCGTTCCGGCGATGACCGGGTGTCTGCCGCGGAGCATGCGGCAGTTCTCCTGATCGCGGTAATGATCGTACACCCACCGTGATCGCTCATAGATCTCCTGCAGGATGGGGATCAGTTCCGGATTGGCAATGCCGGTGATGTCCCGGATATGGAACCATTCTCGCCGGTTTTCCGGTGGAAGGGTGAATGGTGGCCGATTCGCAGCTCCCAGGATGATCATATCCGGAATCCGGATTGGGAGTGACTGGTTCGATCCATCCCGGTGGTTTTTGGGATTGTGGGTCGTGTGAAGAGAACTGCCAGACATCCGGAGAGGAATACGCCGAGAAGCGTTAAAAAGAGTCCGAACAGGAATGACACCGGTCGATAGGAAAATGTGATCCGGTGGGAGCCTTTTTCCAGAAACACGCCGCGCATCATGTGATTGGTTTGATAGATCGTTGCGGGAGTGCCATCGACGGTCGCTTCCCATCCGGGGAAACAGGTATCGGAGAGAACGAGCAGGCGCTGGTCCGGGCAGTCGGCGTCGATTCGGATCCGGTGATCGGAATATTCGACAATTCGGGAATTGCCGGGGGAAGTCGTATCTGGCGGCGGTACAAATGGCGGTGGAGAAACGACGTATGCCCGTTGGCGTGGATCGAATCCGGGCTGAGCCAGCCGGTTCAGAACATCTTCGGGAGTCGCGAGGTGGTTCCACTGTGAGACGAGGAACGAACGCTCGAGCACCGTGGGATTGATGAAAATATTGACCGACCCGGATCGTCGATCGGGGATCAGATGGGGGGGAGCGGCCTGGAGGTAGCCGGCCGGGAATACGAAGTACCTGACATTGAGCATATCAAGTAGGGGAGACTGATAGGTGTCCAGCCACATCATCCGTAATGCGGGCAGCATTCGGGCTGCGAGAATATCGGGTTGGATCAGGCTGACATAATCTTCGACAATTTTTGGAGTCAGCGCGTCGTTTCCGCGGATATCGTGCATATTGATTTCGCTGCAGATGTGCGGGGGATAGCTCCGGCCCATCGGAAGCGATCGAAACGGTTCGCCGGATCGGCTTGCATCGAGATAAGGTGCGCTGACAGGATATTGATGGAATATGTCGCGTGGAAAGGATGGATTGAAGCCGCTCCCAAAATGGATCAGTTCCAAGGTCGTGAGCAGGATGATCTGCCATCCGATGACGTGCCAGGATCGGGGATGGTAAGAAACGACGAGGAGCAGGCAGAGGAGGAGGAGCAGCGGCACCAGCGCAGAGAGGATGGGAACGGTGATTTCGGGTGCCGGTGTCGGCATGGGGATGCGGCCGATCCAGAGTGGTGTCAGAAGGATCAGGCCGATAAGCCCGATCACGCAAATGAGGATCGGATAAATCCGGTGCTGGCGGGTCTGGCGCATGGATTCCCATTGCATGGCTGCGAGGACGGTCAATGAGAATGCCATGGGAAGGGTTAGCCGGAAATTATAGGACATTTTATATCCGGGGAGCATTGTTACCAGTTGATAGATGGGCGGGATATTATAGACCACGCCACCGCAGACCAGGATGATGAGGCCGTGAACTGTTTTCATTTTTCTGTTTCCGGGTGTCAGCAGGGCGATGACCGCCAGAGCGAGCGGAATGGTGCCGATGAATCCGCTGTTGATTTCCGCTGAATTGAATCCCGGATACCAGTACGATCCGCCGGCGGAGCTGCCGAACAGAGTAGGCATGAGATGGGTGATGGCGAGAATACGATCGAGGTAGGGCTGAGTCACGACGCCATCCGAGCGGGTGGCGTAGGCAACCGATCGGACGAGATACTCCGCAAAGGGTACGACAACAGCTCCGGATATCAGAATAACAGGGATCAGAATAGCGATGGAGTGATAGATCCAGTGGGGATGATTATTCCGGACGGACCGGTCAGTGATGATTCGCATGATGAGGTAGAGGAATGCGGTGCTGAGCGTATGGAGTGCGGTCTCGATGTGTCCGGCCAATAGTGTCATCAGCAGGCTCATGAACAGGATCAGCCGGTAGCGGGATTGGGGGATGAAGAGGCGGTCGACGCTGGAGAGAAGCCAGGGAAGCCAGACTGCGACTTTGATGTGGGGATGTCCGAGCCATACCAGCATGAAGCCACAGAAACTATACGAGACAGCTCCCAGAAGCATGGATTCCCGGGAGCATCCATGGTGTTTTAGATAGATGGCGGTTCCTGCTCCAGCGATTAAAATGTGGATCAAGGCTCGTAGAAGGGGGAACAGATGAAAAGGGATGGGATCGAGCAGGCGGTCGATCGGATAGAGAAAGGCGGTCTGGAAGAGAGACATGAAGGGGTATCCACAGAATGCGGTGGGATCCCAGAGCGGAATCTGGCCGTGAGACAGGGCGCGAACCATTCGGTTTCGCCACGGGAAAAATTCCAGGATCTCATCAAAGAGAATCCAGTTGGAGGCTTTCGTGAACAATCCGGGGAAATCCGAACGCCAGGGTTCATAAAAATAGATGAGATCGCCGGGAGACAGAACCTCTCCATCGAATACCGCTCCAGCAAACAGCACCGTTCCTACTGATAGTAAGACGAGCAGGAGCAGCCATATTGTGGAGTTCATCCGGAGTTCCTCCCAGTGGGACTGGATTGTCACATAATTGAATCCGTTCCGCAATATCGGCATTGAAACGTTCCGGCAACGAATCAGGTTCAGGAATCGATCGCCGTCATATGTTAAAGTGATTGGGGATGCTTGACATCATCTGGCCAAGCAGTTTTAATGAGCCCTATGAATGTTCTGTCCCAGGATTTACAATTCAGATTATTCACTCATAAAATAAGCTCCTATACCAAAAGCTGGACACAGATTCCATTTCTGAAAAGTCTGGAGAATGGGGATCTGGATGAGTTCTGGTATCAGGTCGATGAGTTTATGGTATTGGTGCAGGAAGAAGTGCATTTGAAATCAGCCGCGGAGTTGGCAGCCGTTTTGAAAGAGGCTCTTCTGGAACTGATCCGGCTGGGTGATTTTACCCGAGTGGAATTCCTGATCCATCTGTTACGGCAGAAAGCGGAACAGGAGAATGATCGGGAGACATGGATCTGGTGTTCGTTTCTGCTCGGCAGCACCGCAGTATCGCTCCGGGAATTTGATAACGCAGAGCAGTTTTTCATTGATGCACTGAATCATTTGACGGATTCCCTGGAGGATCAGATCTGGCGGGTAAAGTTATTCGGAAATTTATCCCTCGTGAAGGCATATCAGAACATTTTTGATCTTGCAGAATATTACAGCCATCGTGCGTTGCGAACATTAGCCAGGTTGTCGCCTCTGGAATACAATCGGATTGCTCATCAAAGAGGGGCACCCAGTTATGAGGAGCAGCGGTCATCGATTCTTGAGAATATCGTGGCCATATGTTTTGAGTCGGCAAAGCAGCAGGAACGGACGAACCGCCGATCGCAACTGATACAGAAAGCCATCCGGTATCATATGCGGGCGACTCGGGGAGGGATCAGCACCTATCATCAGCTTCGGGCTCAGGCCAATATCAGCCACGGATACATTGTTCAGGGGGAGTTTGCGAAGGCGGAATATCTATTACAGGATCTTCTGGATAAGTGTGAGCCGCACCCTGCATATCGTCGGCTTGTGTCCTATGTTTACGGATTTCGTGCGGAATCTGCCATTCTTCAGGGCAGGCTCCACGAGGCGATCTCGTTGAGTCATAAAGCGCTTCAATTAGCAATTCAGGCATCGGATCCCATTCTGATGGATCAGAGTATTCTGTATGCGACTGAGCCGCTGAGAGAGTTATCCAGAGAAATCCTGGCTCGGGATCTGGGCAGTCGTCATATTATCGACGTTGGACTGCCGGTATTTGAAGCGCTGCTGGAGTTCCTGGAAGACAAGGACTGGTATACGGCTCGGGATCATTCAATGGGTGTCTGCCGGACCTCTGTACATGTATATGATGTTCTTTCGAAGATGATTGGTACAGAGGCGATCGGGCAGGACCGGGAGACGATTGAAGTTGCCGGACTGCTCCACGATATCGGGAAGTTATGGACACCCTGGACGATCCTGAATCGAACGACTCCCCTATTGGATCGGGAGTTACAGATCATTCATGTTCATCCGCGGAAAGGCCAGGAGTGCCTGGAAGATTTAGGGTTTTCAACCATTGCAGATATTATCAGCCTCCATCATGAACGGCCGGACGGGAAAGGTTATCCCAGTGGGTGTATGGATGGAAGATATGCGGGTCAGATATTGGCTGTGGCGGATTGTTTTGAGGCGATGACCACATCGAATCGGCGATACCGGAACCCGAAATCATTGGAATCTGCAGTGTATGAAATCCGGAGAAATGCGGGTTCGCAGTTCAATGAGCAGGTTGCGGATGCGTTGAGGGTGGCTGTTCTCGGGTGAGTTCCTGTTTTGAGTAACAGGGTAAACAATTCTTTTTAATCCAGATATTAAATCATGTAATGGTTCAATAATATAATTCTGTTTTGTATAAAAATGCAGATATAATTGTTTTTCCGGCTAAAATTTGTTGTATTTGACAGTCGTTAACATCATTGTTATAATATTAATTGTACAACTTGGGTAATGTTTGTTTTTGTGAATGAACGTATAATGTGACAAATCGTAATACAAGCGTGAGTGGATCCAGATATCGCTGTTTCGATTAGGGGTAAGAGAAACAGATCGCTTTTGAGTCCGGATGTTTGAAGGAATCGAGACATCTCGCTCACAAGCAGACACGAGCTTGAAAATTGATCAACGGGGTGGATATTGGGATCCAATGGAAGAAATGATGAAAAAGCCAAGGAGGGTTTTATGAAACGGGTCTTGAAACAATTCATTATCTGGTTTTTCTTGATTCTGATGTGTTGCGGAGTTGTTGGAGCTGTCGTAACAGACGACGGTGAAAAGGGCGATCGTGATGCACCGAATGCAGAACCGTTGGGGCGTCTTTCCGCTTTGAGTCATGGACTCACGGTATCTGGTATTGCTTATGGGAGCGAACCAGTGAATGGGTTTGCCGGTGAATTGTTGACGGAGATCCCTCCAGGCTGTCCTGCTGAATTACGTACCAAATCATATTGCTGGGATATTCTTCATCATATTTCTCTGGGAGATTATTTCCGAGGGGATGGACAGGCTATCTGGCAGATTACGTATATTTTGACCCATTTTTCTCCCGATTCGGTTACGGATCCGAATGCAAAAAAAGTTGAAGGAGCATCCATTCAGTGTGCCATCTGGTATTTTTCCGATGAATATATCGTATCATCTCCATCATCAGTCGTGACTCGGGCTCAGCAGATCATAAACGAAGTTCTGAACGCGACTCCGCCTTCATCTCCGGGTCCTCCGACACTGACGATAGAGCCTTCTATCAACACCGGTCTTATCAATGAGACTCTGTCTTTCACTCTTTTTGCGACCCAGGATGGCGAGCCTGCTCCCAATCAATCCATCGTTTTGGAAACGACACTCGGATCATTCATTCAGAATCCGGTGATCACGGATGCCGATGGGCGAGCCACGATTCAGATCGTTTCGGCTGCAGCAGGAACGGCTGACATTTCCGCCTGTACCTATTTTTCATCCATGCCGGTGGGTACGAATTTCATGCCGGTAGTGGCAGGCAAACAAAAATTAGTTCTGGCACAAGAGAGAGAAAACACCGAAGTATGTACTGAAGCCAGTGCAGTATGGACGAGTGGAGGTACGATTGTGGCCCATCTGTTTCATGATTATAACATGGATCAGATCCAGCAGGACGGTGAACCGGATTTACAGAACTGGTCAGTCCGGCTGTATCGGGGGAGTACCCTGATCTCGACACTGACGACCGGCAGCAACGGAAATGTGTCATTCACCGGTCTGTCAGCGGGAACATATCGTGTCCGGGAAGTCTTGAACAGTGGCTGGATGAATGTTTCCAGCATCGAATACACCGTTGAACTCGCTCAAGGCGGCTCGGAATTGGTGATTTTTGCCAATTTGCGGACACGGGCTATCACTGTGCGGACATACGAAGATGTCAATGGGAATGGCGTGTTTGATTCTGCTGTTGATCAATGGCTTTCCGACTGGTGGATCCGAGTTGACCTGGATGGTTCGGCTCAGCATTATCTGGGGTCTACTGATGGCGCTCTCGGTGTTACATTCAGCGCATTGAGCAGTGGATCGTACATCGTGAGCGAGACCATACCGGAAGGTTGGCAATGCACCAGTCATCCGGGTGGTTCTCTGACCGTGGATATGACAGTTCAAACATACCGGATCGTTGAATTTGGAAATCAGATCATCCCGCCACCCACGAACACTCCCACCCTGACACCGACACCCACCAATACACCGACCATTACGCCCACGAATACGCCTACGAACACACCATCCAATACGCCGACACAGACTCCAACGCACACACCCACGCCAACCCCCACAAATACGCCCACTCCAACGAATACAGCAACCTACACACCAACGTTCACACCAACGCCAACCCGCACACCAGTATTCACACCGACACCTCCACCCCTTACATACACGCCAACACCCACTCAGACGCCAACATATACTCCAACATACACACCAACCCAAACACCAACAAATACCCCGACAACCACTCCGACCAATACCCCCACTCAGACCCCCACGAATACGCCGACCGCCACCCCCACGGACACCCCCACTCAAACCCCCACAAATACTCCCACGGATACCCCCACTCAAACTCCCACAAACACACCGACCAACACACCAACACTCACCCCAACCCCAACATGTTCCACGCGCTATTATATGTATGACCGGTTCACGAGTGGATCACTGCCTTCCGACTGGCGACGATTCCCCGAAGATCGCGGCATTAAAGTCGTGACAGATCCGGAAACGAATCAGAACGTGCTCTTCTTCGCGGGATGTACCGTTTGCGATATCGAGGGTTGGGGTTACAACAGCGCGAAAGCAGAAGTGGATATCGGATTCGGCCATCCGACAGGAGACTATCTGCGATTGGAACTTCGCGTGAAATTCAGAAATCTGCTGAGTATTACCAAGTCCATTGGAACGGATTATGATAGTTTTGCTGTCACGATCAGCGATCCGAATGGCATTATCCTGGCTCAGGAGATCTACACCGCTGACGACCCGGATAATGAATATATCGAGGTATATCTCAGTGTTCCGAGTGGGTATGAATATCTGACATTTGGGTTCGAATCCTATTTCCCGGTCACCAATCTGTCACCATCCATTACGGATCCGTATGAACCAATGGCGATGGTCGAATGGGTCAGGTGCTATGATTATTGTGATGACGGCTTCAAAACGCCGACACCGATGTTCACAACACCCATACCCAGTTTGACGCCAACACCCACATCCCACCTCCCGATTCCGGCAACGTCACCGGGTGGACTGGTCATTGTTCTGGCGATGTTCACCTTGATTATACTGGGGAGCAATTCATGGAGAAGGGAAGATAAGTAACCATCGTCCCTGCTTCTGATGGAAATGGAAAACGCCTGTTTTTGCTTCGCTTCGTTGGAGTGAGATCGAAAACAGGCGTTTTGTATGTTCAACAATAAAAGCGCTAACTCAGATTTGCGATCGCATGTTCGATGCGCGTCATGCCTTCCTGGATGTCGGCCATGGAGGTTGCGAATGATATCCGGATATAATGATCCGCTCCGAATCCAATCCCCGGAACAGTTGCAACATTTGCCTTTTCCAGGAGATATTCGCTCATGCTCAGGGAATCCTTAATAACGATTCCATTACAGGATTTGCCATAGAGTTTTGAGACATTGGGGAAGAGGTAAAACGCGCCTTCCGGTTTATAGCATGTGACGCCATGGATTGTTTTCAGGCGTTCCAGTATGTAATCGCGCCGTTCCTGGAACACGTGTGCCCGATCCAGGATTTCAGACTGATCACCGGCATAGGCAGCTTCTGCTGCCGCCTGGGAAATGGAACACGGATTGGATGTCAGGTGCCCCTGAATGTCGGACATGGCTTTGATGATCTCTCTGGGACCAGCCGCAAACCCAATCCGCCAGCCGGTCATGGAATAGACTTTCGATGCACCATCAATGGTGATGATCAGTGATTTGAGATTTGGATTGATTTTAATCGCACGTTCAAACTTAAACTGATCGTAGATGATTTTAGAATAGATTTCGTCAGAGATGACATAGATGTTGTGTGCGAGTGCGACTTCGAGTATTTCCGCCAGTTCCTGTGGAGGATATGCAGCGCCCGTGGGATTGGAAGGATTATTGATTATGACCGCTTTCGTCTTGCGGGTGATTTTTTCGAGGAATGACTCGATTCCAAGACGGAATCCATTTCTTTCGGTTGTTTCCACAAAGACCGGAGTTCCTCCGTTCAGACGGACCTGTTCCGGATAAGAAACCCAATAGGGCGATGGAATAATGACTTCATCATGGTCATTCAGCAATGCGGCCAGTGCCAGATAGATCGATGCCTTGGCTCCCGGACTGATGATGATCTCTTCCGGTTTGTACTCGACACCATCATCTTCGATCAGCCGTTTTAAAATCGCTTTTTTAAGGCTGGGTGTTCCGTCTGTTTGGGTATAACGAGTGAAATTGGCCGTGATCGCTTCCATGCCGGCATGTTTTACAGCGTCTGGTGTTGGAAAATCAGGCTCCCCAACACTGAAATCAATCACTGGAATTCCTTGATTTTTCTTTTCTTTTGCTTTTGCTGCAATCTTTAAAGTCAAGGATGGCTGCAACGATTGAACTCGTTTCGATGACATTTCAGAAATCTCCTCTTAAGAAGTCGTTTCAACAAAAACGTTCCATGTCCATTCCAGACACGTATTCCTATTTTACTCGAAACAAGGACAAGTTAAAATCTCCTGTTCCGGAATTTTAAGGGTCAGTATCGGTCGTGATTGCGAGGAGATATTTGGAGATATCCAGTTGAAATGCGGCCGGCACAGTTATCCTTTCCATCAATATGCGTTTATCCGGCGCCGATCAATGACCAGGACTGGTTCTGATCGAGATAAATCGCTGCAATCATGCAATTGTGCTCCACTGCGATCTCCTGAATGACAGACAGATAACAATATTTCGAACGAATGGCTACTCCGCAGTCAGTACTGATCGATCGCGGTTTGTTTACAATCCGATAAGGGATTTTTTTCCGCTCCAGTTCATCTTCCATTTTGAAGATATGATGAATGGATTCGAGAATGATTAAAATATCGGGGGAGTTGTTATCGGATATCATGGCTGATCGTTTGGGATAAGGCATGGAAGAGGAATCGGAGGTCTTCATCCGTATGAAACAGGCCGGGTGATATCCGGAGTGTTCCCCCGGGGAATGTCCCAGCCGTCTGATGTGCCCAGGGAGCACAGTGGAGTCCCAGACGGACGATAATCCCGTAATTTTCATAAAGTGTATCAGCGATAACCGCCAGATCTGTCTGGGGAGTAATAATGGAGAATATCGGCAGCCGGTCTGCTGCATGCGTTGGGCCGATGATGCGGATACCGGAGATATGATTGAGCTCTTCCAGTGTTTTTTGCGTGATCTGACTTTCGTGCCATTGTATCGTTTCGACTCCCTGTTCGAAAAGATACGCCAGCCCTGCATGCAATCCAGCCAGACCATGAAAATTCGGCGTGCCGGACTCGAATCGATCCGGAATCTGGTCCGGTTGGCTCTCCCGTTCGGAAAAGCTTCCCGTTCCGCCGAAAATCAGCGGATTCAGCTCGATGCCTGACCGGATATACAGGAATCCGGTTCCGGATGGACCCAGAAGGTTTTTGTGACCGGGTCCCGCTAACAGATCAATCTGATCCCGTTCGACATCAATGGTCACAACGCCGACACTCTGAGCGCAGTCTACCATGAAAATGCCGTGATGTGTCTTTACCAGATGACCCAATTCCTGCAATCTGTTGACCGATCCCGTAACATTGGAAGCATGATTCACGACCACGAGCCGAGTTGGTTTCCCCAGTGATTTTTTCAGATCATCCGGATCCAGGTATCCTTCGGGAGTGCATCTTACGATATCCAATGTGATTTTCTTTATGCGTTCCAGATGACGGAGAATCCGTCCCACGGCGTGATGCTCCATCGACGTGGTCACCACATGGTCTCCGGTGCAGAGAAGTCCCTGAATGCCGATGTTGATGGCGTGGGTCGTATTGAAACAAAAAATGATCCGGGAGGAATCCCGAATGTTAAGCAGGGATGCCAGTTGATTTCGGGTGTCATAAAGAATCCGGCGACCCTCCGTACCGATGGAGCGGTTGGGATTGCCCATATAATGATCGATGCAGTCGGCTACGGCTCGTGACACTGCCGGGGGTTTCGGCCAGGATGTGGCAGCATTGTCAAAATAGAGGTTCATGGAACGGGTGTTTCCAGATCAGTCTCCGGCGTTGGCGTGAGCGCTTCGATCGCCGTAATCGTTTCTTTCTCCTGAAGCTGCGATCGTGTGTAGAAAAAGGCGGTAATGCCGGAGATGGCGAAAATCAGGAGCAAGGTGATCCATTCTCCGCGAAAAAGTCCTTTCTGATTCGTTTTCATACCGGATGGCCTCCTATCCTATGCCATTGGTTCAGTTTCCTGACCAAAACTGAAATATCGTTCTTATTATAAAAGAATCCCAATTTTTTAAAAGACCGGAAGGGTAGGTAACAGTAAATCCAGAGGGTTCTGGGCACGATTCCTTCTATATCCTCTGCTAAGAAACCTCTTCACGAGCGGTCGTTTTATAGGTTTCTTCATTTAGTGTCATGCGGAGCGTGTACGACCTCCCAGTGGAACGGCCGGGAGCGGGTCGCCGGCTGAGCCAACATGGATTAACATATAAACCTGGCCGGTGGGGTGAGGGAATTATGCCAATACCATCGGGCAGTGTAACTGAAAACGGGTTCACGATCGTGGTACTAATCAGAAGCATTCCAATTGCCACCCTCATCCTCAATCCTTCTCCCGGGGGGGAAGGATTAATCGGACATCGGTTAGAACCGCGGTGGTCTGATCTGAAATATTTTAGTATGGTACGTGCCGATGAACGGTGTGAATTCTGAGAAAGAAGTATTAATACCGGAAACCAATCTGCACATCATAATCGATCCGGACGGCTATGTTTTTGGTCAGGAATCGATCGAACTTGCGGCGTTTGTTCCGGCAAAACGGTATCGGCGTGCAGCGGATCTCGGGAGCGGTGATGGTGTCATTGCCATGCTCATCGCCGCTCACAAATCAATCGAAGAAATCTGGGCGATTGAACTCGACCCGAGCGCTTGCGATCGGGCATCCCGAAGTATTAAACGGAATCAACTGGATGGGATCATCCAAATCCACCAGGGCGATGTGCGGAAACTCCGCACCATTTTTCAGAAAGCCTCGTTCGACCTGGTGGTCATGAACCCGCCGTTTTTCACCCGGAAACAGGATTATCCCTGTCGGAATGCATCCGAAGAAGCTGCCCGTCAGGAGAGTACTGCGGATCTCCCTCGATTCCTTCAGGCGGCTCGATATCTGCTGAAAACCGGGAGCGATCTGATCATGCTTTATCACCCCCTTCGATTCGATCACCTGATTCTGGAACTGGATCGGGCGGGATTCACTCTGAAGGACATTACGTTTTTACACCACCGCGATGGCCGGGCGTTGTTTGTTCTGACGCGATCCACTGCCGGCGGCAAACCGGGTGTCACAGTACATGCGCCTTTTTATCTGTCGGAATCCATAAAACACAGGATATTGGAAGAGGAATCATGAAAATCATTCTGGCTGGTATGAATATTGATCAGACCGTTCTGATGGCTGACCGGTTGCTGCTTGAAACGATCGAGACATCCCTGAATCCGGATTGCTCTGCCAATGTGACCGGTTTGTCTCCCGAAGAGATTCGCGTGGCGTGCCGGGAAGCGCTGGATGCCGGAAATCGAACTCCGGAGACGATATCCGCCGCGTATGCCCGGATCAGCCGGGATCCCCGGCCGGTCGATATTCTTCGGACTGAAGCGTGTCATTGGGTGGGCAAAGCCCGCCGCTCCAATCGGAATATCATCTTCGGAATGGGACATGCGTCGGTTGCCGAGCATGCGGTATTCAACATCGATATCATCGGCGTGTCACGGTTATTGGCGGAACTGATCCAGCATCATCGTCTCTGTTCGTTCACCGAGAAATCCCAGCGATATATCCGGCTGGGTGAGGATTTCATCATTCCTGAGGAGGTGCGGCTCGCAGGCATTTCAGATGCATTTGAATCGTTTGTGCGGCGCCAGTTCCAACGCTACGAGACCGCTCTTCAGGAGCTTCAATCAGGCGGTCGACCGCTGGAAACGGCTGGAGAGGATGCCCGGTATCTGCTTCCGATGTCCGTCACCACTCAGATGGGAATGACAGCCAATGCCCGGAACATCGAGTATATGCTTCAGACCGCCGCATCTTCGGGCATCATGGAGCATCGGGAATTCGGCCGGAATCTGTTTCGTGTGATCGATGGAATCGCTCCCTCCCTGATCAAATATACGGCTGCCCGAACAGAAACGGTCGATCGGGACAAACGGTTACGGGATTGTCTGACTGTGCCAGGCAGCCGAAAGGGTAAACTCCCGGAGGCGGAATCCCCGGAAGCCGCAGATCCGGGAGCACCCGTGAAACTCCAGTATGTCACGCCTCATGCCGATCAACGCGTGATGGAAGCCGTCCGGTTCCGTCTGACGGGAGAGAATGGTTTCGGCGATCCGTCGTCGCCTTCCATTCCCGATGGTGTGATGGAACATACTTTCCGGGAGATGTTCCGGGGACTTGAACCATGGGATGCGGTTCCAAGGGAGTTTGAGTGTGCGGAAGCGCAATTCGTGCTGGTGATCAGCGCGGCCGCATTTGCACAACTGAAGCGGCATCGCATGGCTACCCTGATCGCAGCTCCCTATCATCCCAAATGGGCATATACGACTCCACCATCGTTTGCGGACTGTGGTCTGGAGGATATTCTGGATGCATCAGCGAAGGAGTCAGAAGTGCTGTTTCATCGGATCTGGCCGATCGCTCCCGAAGCGGCTCCGTATGCATTGTTGGGTGCTCATCGCCGGCGTGTGCTGATCAAGATCAATGCCCGGGAGCTGATCCATCTGTCCAGACTGCGGGAAGATGTCCATGCGCAATGGGATATCCGGGAGATCGCCGGCCGGATGATCCAGTTGGCTCGGGAGGAAATGCCGTTTTGTATGATGTTGGCTGCCGGAAAGCATGCGTTCGAAGAGCATTATCGGCAGATATTTAAAACGGACTGACTCCTCCCGGATGCTATTCCGATCACGAACCTCCAGCATTTAGAGTGATGGTCGGTATAGATAATATTTCTACATCGTTTTTTTGAATTTCAGGACACTGAAACTGAAAATCGATACACCGAAGAGAGTCAGGGCGGTCAACTGGAATTGGAGTTCTGATAAGGATGAACCTTTCAGAAGAATCTCCCGGATGGCGGAAATATAGTATCGCAACGGGATCAGGTAAGTGGCTCGCTGGAGGAACAATGGCATGTTCGAAATTGGAAACATGAAACCTGACATGAGGATGGATGCGACGAGGAGAAACCACGCCAGAAATACCGCCTGCTGTTGGGTGGATGTGACGGTGGAGATGAACATTCCGAGCCCCAGTGTGGTCAGCAGGTAGATCCCCGTAAACAGAATCAGGTTCCAGATGCTTCCATTCAACGGTATTTTGAAATGAAACATTGCGGTTGTCACCGCCACCGCGAACGCTGCTCCACCCAGGAACGCGAAGGGCATGACTTTGCCGATGACCAGTTGAATCGGTCGAATCGGTGTGACCATGAGCTGTTCCAGTGTGCCAATCTCTCGTTCACGAACTAAACCCAATGCCGTGAGAAGCATCGTGACAATTGTCAGAAGCACCGCGATGATCCCCGGCACGATCGTGAAGCGGCTCTCGAGTTCCGGATTGTACAACGCCCGAAGCCGAATGATGTCCGCCACCGGGAGGTGATACTGGGACTGAAAATGTCCGATGATGATGTTTCGGGCATATCCTGCGGCTATGAGCGCTGAATTGGAATCCACGCCGTCGACGATAATCTGGATCTCCGGTCGTTGACCCATCTGGATCAGTTCTCCAAATCCTTTTTTGATATTCAGGATGATCGATACCTCACCTCGATCGATGAGATCATTCATATCCCGGATTCGATCGGTATTGGCAACGATTCTGAACCGGGCGGAATGGGTGAATCGGTCGAGGATAGCGCGGCTTTCGGCAGTGTGGTCGGCGTCACATATTCCCAGAGCGATATTTTTGACATCGGTATTGATCGCGTATCCCAGCACGAATAACTGTACGATGGGCATGATGAAAATAATTCCCAGAATGGCTCGATCACCCATCACCTGCAGGAACTCTTTCCGGATTAAATGGAGTATTACACGCATGTCACGCCTTTCCAGGAACTATTCCAGGGAAGCTTTGAATCGTCGGATGCTGATGGTCAGCAGAATCAAAGAAATAATACCCAGAGATGCGATATGTATTTTTAATTCGGAGAACCCGACTGCTTTGAGCATGATTCCCCGAATGATCACCAGATAGTACCGTGCCGGAACGATGTGGGAAATGATCCGGATGGGAGTCGGCATAGAGGAGATCGGGAACATGAATCCGGATAACATCACGGATGGCAGCATGGTGGTGATCAATGCAATCATCAATGCAACCTGAACCGTGTTGACTTTGGTCGAGATCAGAATGCCCAATGCCAGAGAACAGATGATGTATATCAGGGAGTAGATGATCAGTTCGAGCACATTGCCACGGAATGGCACATCGAACCAGAGCATGGCGGTCGAGATGACAATGGATCCCACGATGGCAGCCAGGAACATATAAGGCAATACTTTTCCCAGAATGATTTCCCACGGTCGAACGGGAGATACGAGTATCTGTTCCAGTGTGCCACTCTCTTTCTCCCGGGTGATCGTCATGGATGTCAAAAGGGCACAGACCATGATGAACAAGATCGCCACGAGTCCTGGGACGATAAAATGAGTGGATTCCAGTTCCGGATTGAACAAAATCATGACTCGGGTATCCGGAAACGCCTGAATTCCGGGAAGACGGGACTGCCAATAAACCGCCATGATCTGCTCGGCGTACTGGCTGGCGATGGTCGCGGTATTGGAATCGGATGCATCGGTCAAAAACTGGACTGGTGAAACGGTTCCATTCTCTGTTGATGTTCCAAAATCTGACGGGATGATCAGAATGGCGCGCGGTATCTGTTTTTCGTTTAGTGGGAGCAGGAGATTGCGGGTGACATCTCCCATAGCTGTAGGCGCTGAACCGGTCTTTGCGCTCGAAATTCCTTCCCGAAAAAGCAGATCCGGGTTTTCATGACTCCAGAGGATATCCTCCACATGAAAATACCCGGAGGATTTGAAGGTTTGCACGAGTGATCGACTGGTTGGGGAGTGATCCAGATCCATGATGAGCAGAGGAATATTCCGGACGTCCAGGCGAACCGCATATCCAAAAATGAAGATCATCAATACGGGCATCAGGAAGATGATGAACAGAGAGCGTGGATCTCTCGAAATATGTAATATCTCCTTTCGGATGATTGCCATAAACCGGCGCATACAATCCTCAATGATTCTGCTTGATCGGCATTTTTTTCAACTCGATCCCATCTTTCATCTGTCTGCATTGATTTCTGTTGAAATCAGATGAATGAACGCTTCTTCCAATGTCGGATAGCCGCTGGCCCGTCTGATTTTACCTGGGGAATCACAGGTCAGTATCCGTCCGCGGTACATCACGGCGATCCGATGGCAATATTCCGCTTCATCCATGTAATGCGTGGTGACGAATATGGTTTTCCCGGATTCAGCGAGAGAATAAATGAGTCCCCAGAAAGCGTTTCGGGATGCGGGATCGACACCACCCGTGGGTTCGTCCAGAAAGATGACTTCCGGATCATGCAAAATTGAGGCTGCCAGTGCCAGTCTCTGTTTCCATCCGGTCGGTAATCCTTTGACCGGCCGGGTCCAAAGGGCGGTCAATCCGATCGCTTCAGAAATGTCTGCGATCCGTTGTTTGAGTGCGCTGCCAGGTAATCCATAAACTCCCCCGAAAAAGATCAGATTATCTTTCACTTTGAGATCATCGTACAGGGAAAATCTCTGGGACATGTAACCGAGGTGTTGTTTGACTTTTTCCGGATATCGGATCAGATCGATCCCAGCGACCCGGGCTGTTCCCGAAGTGGCACGCAGCAGGCCGCAGAGAATACGGATTGTGGTCGTTTTTCCCGCACCATTTGCTCCCAGAAATCCAAATATTTCGCCTTTACGTACGTTTAAACTGACATGATCGACAGCGATGAATGAACCGAACGTCCGGGTCAGATCCGTGGTATGAACCGCGAGTTCGAGATCAGACGTGGTCATGAATCTCTCCGAGCAGATGAATGAAAACATCCTCCAATCGAGGTGCCGACATATGGACTTCCGCTCGATCCAATCCTGACTGTGTCAAATGATCCCGAATCGCCTTCAGCGACTGTTGTGGTTCCCGGACTGCAATCCGAAGGCGATCCCCCATCGGACTCACCGAGATGATCTCCGGGATCTTCGGGATAGGGATATCATGAATGGGGATATCGTCTGACAGAATTTCGATGATTGTATTGGGGTACAGATCGGGAATTTTTGCGGGATCATCGGTTGCCAGGATTCTTCCGTGATGCAGAAACGCGACGCGATGGCATTTCAATG
This sequence comes from uncultured bacterium, assembly GCA_964512995.1. Taxonomy (GTDB): domain Bacteria; phylum CSSED10-310; class CSSED10-310; order CSSED10-310; family CSSED10-310; genus CAZELM01. The sequence goes on along the minus strand of CAZELM010000019.1, from coordinate 67,475 downwards.
CTTCATCCATATAGGGAGTTGACACCAGGATGCTGGCACCATCCTGGTCGGAAAGCTCGCAAAGGATATCCCAGAATTCCCGGCGGGACAGCGGATCAACGCCAGTCGTCGGTTCATCGAGGATGAGCACATGGGGGGTGTGTATGAGTGCACAGGACAGAGCCAGTTTCTGTTTCATTCCTCCCGATAATGCCGAAGCGCGGCGGTGGATGAACGATCCCAACCGGCTGAATTTCAGGAGCCGATCCTGCCTGTTTTTTCGTTCGTTCCCGATCACTCCAAACAGATCCGCAAAAAACTGCATATTTTCTGCCACTGTGAGATCAGGATACAGAGAGAATTTCTGAGGCATATACCCGATGATGCTTTTTATCGTCTGAACCTCCCGAATTCCATGATGTCCTTGAATGGTAAACTCGCCGTGATCGGGTTTGAGCAGGCCACACAATATCCGCATCAATGTCGTTTTCCCTGCACCATCGGGTCCGATCAATCCAAACCGTTCTCCGGGCTTCACGGTCAGAGAAACATCCGTCAGAGCGGCCAACGACCCGTAACACTTGGATATTTGCTGGACAGAGATGGACTCATTCATCGGGATCAGGTGGGCAGGGAATCGGGGTGAATGATGATCATGAGGAGTGCTGGTTTCTGGATTGAGTGGTGAACTCCGGGAATCCTTCCAGGAGCACATCGACGGGCATCCCGATTTTGAAAATGCCATCCGGGTTGGGAAGCATGATTTTGACGCCATACACAAGCTCACTGCGTGCGTCGCGGGTCTGGATATTCTTGGGAGTAAATTCCGCGGCACTGGATATCCATGTGACAGCTCCCGAAAAAAAAGTATCCGGATACGAATCCACGAGAATTTTGGCATTTGCCTGGAGTTTCACTTTCCCCAGATCGGTTTCCGAGACATAAATTTTTGTCCAGACACGGGACAGGTCGCCGATTTTTACGATGCTGCGACCGGGCATGGTCCGTTCCCCGATTTCAGCATACTTTTCAAGAACAATGGCGGCGATGGGTGCTTTGATGATGCCATCCCGGATGGTGCGGTTTAAAATCGTGATCCGGGCATCCAGGGTTTTTCGTTTGGCGGTGATCGGTTCGAGTGCTGATTCCAATGTCGCCACTTGTTTGATGGCAACCCGATAGGCAGACTCTGCGTCATCGAAGACCTGGTCCGAAATAGAGCCTTTTTTCTTGAGAGCGAGCGATCGGTCGTAGGTTTTTTTCACGCCTTCCAGAACTGTCCGGGCTTGAGAAATCTGAGCGGTGGCATGGATTTCTGCTGCATCGATTTCTGCGATTCCAGCGATGGCGGCTTCGCGTTCCAGTTCGATACTTTCGGTATCCAACTGTGCGATCAGATCGCCATTTTTTACGAAAGTACCTTCATCGAGTGGTAATTGGCGAATTTCACCCGCAATTGCCGGGCTGATCATGATTTCAACCGCTTCAATGACACCCGATCCTGTGATGGTGGGAGATGGCGTTGTGCATCCCGAGAATAATATCAGATACAGTCCAATGACCCATTCAAACCGAAAAGCTAACCGATGAGCAGTTAAAGTAGTCCCGTTACGTTTACGGTCAGAAGCAGTGCAGCGATCGGTTGAAGATTCCTGGACCATTCCCAATGGGAGATCGGAAGCTTGTCTGTATATTTTACTGGGAGTGACATCGTTCATAATTCCACCAAAAGATCTTTCCCAATCGCTAAAAGATACGAGATCCACGCCTGATCCAGTTCTGCGTTCACACGGATCAACGCAGACCGTGAATTGGAGGCTGCGATTTCCGCATCCAGAAAATCCGTATTTGTGAGAATGCCTTCTTTGAATCGATCAGTGGTGATCCGCAAGTTTTCTGAGGCTTGAGCGACTGCGCGTTCAGCGACGGTTTTCCTGAATTTTGCGTCTGTTATCCCGAGAATCGCCTGCGTGACTTCAAGTTCAAGGGCAGATTCGATCGTTTTCCGCCGGATCGTCAGGCGTTCGATTTCCGTGACCATCTGACGGTCGCGGTTGAGATTCCGACCGCTGTCCCAGACATTGACCGAGCAGTTGATGCCGGCCGAATAGGAATCGGTCCACCGATTTTCGATGAAATCCGGACCGGGTTTGCCATAGGAGATTTTCCCGAAGGCGGTGATGGTCGGCAATTTTTCGCGCTGCAGCAGATCGCGCTGTTTTTCTGCGAGTTCGATCTGCCGGTCGATCACCTGGAGTTCGACGCGTTGGTCTTTCGCAGCAAAAAGACTCCGGGTGAAATCCGGTTCCGGCCGGTCAGACAAAGCGGGTGACTCAAAAATGGTCAATGGGGAAATTTCAACACTCGTAAGGATTCGGAGTTGTTCGCGAAGAATGGCCAGTTGATGATCCAAAGTGGCAGCCATGGCTTCGGTTTCCGTTACGCGAAGTTCCGCTTTTAACAGCTCATTGTCGGTAACGAGCCCGGCTTCGAGCTTATTTTTTACGTCTCTGGCATGTTCTCGGGTAAGCTGGAGTGTTTCTTTGGCTGCCTCGTGCAATTGGCGGGTTTTGACAAGGGACAGAAATGTCATGCTGACCTTGGCATCCAAGGCGGTCATGGCCTGGGTGAGCTGTGCTCCGGAGACGGATTCCATGAGCCGGGCCTGCTCGATCGAACCCGCCAATCGTCCCCCCGCATAGATTACTTTATAGATGCCGAGATCAATGGAGTGGGAGTCATAATCACCGAGAGTGGATGTTTTCCCGGGAATGGTCATGTCTCCGGTCGGGAGTGGAATGGTGAGGGAGGGTTGATCCATTTCCGGCACGATCGAAACAACCCGGCTCCATGCCGTCAGATCGATTGATGGACCGGTATCGGATTGGACTGTTTTGACATTCTGCCGGGCTTTCTTGAGCATTTTTTTATACTCGCCGTATTCCGGATTGTTGGATCGTGCATAGATCAGAAAATGTCGCAGATTCGTACGGCTGGCTGCATCTGATGATGCTGTGAAAAGCTCAAAAATGATCAATACCAGACAGAACCATCTCATATCGCGTCTCCTGGAATCATATTTTAGAGATCATCGTGGGAGAATAAAAGGTATTCAGAAAACACCAATGATCGATGATGCAAGCACATAAGCGGAATATCATTGGATGAGGGATTGAAAGCATTCGATAAAAAAAAAGCGCGAAGAGTAACTCTTCGCGCTCAATATGCAATACTTAAAACTTAATTATTTGCCAGCCGGAGCTGCTTCTGCTTTTGTAACAGTCTGAGCAATATTCTTGCCGTCTTTTGCAACGAAGGTAACTTTCACCTGGTCGCCAACTTTGACGTCCATAACTGGTTTTTCCAAAGCGAATTCTTTTACTTCGGCTTTGTCATTGACCATAACTTCGACTTTGAGCATCTGGGCATTGAGTTCAACCACTTTTCCCATAACTGGAGCAGCAGCGGCGGCGGGTGCTTTGGCTTCGGGAGCTTTGGCATCGGGTGCCTGGGCACTGACGAGAGCGGTCATACCAATGATCATTGCAACTGTACTTAAAATTACGAATAAACGTTTCATTTTCTTCCTCCTTAGTGGAACTTCAAAAAGTTACCACAACATTCACAAACTTCTTTAAACAATTGACTTTGTCACTACTCTCAGGAGGATGTCCCCCTGATTGAGGCGGATTATGATACGATTAATTTTTAAAATCAATCCTCCGGCCGCGGCTGCCTCGCGTTTTTTTTCGTATGAGATGCAACAGAATGGACGGCATCGGCAAATAATATAAAAAATAATTTAATAATAATGAGTTAGAAGATTCATATGGAAGATGAGCCGGAGACCCTCCAAGAATTTCTGATTCGTCCATATCGGATCTGAAAATTTCAAAATGATTTAATTATATGATGTTAGATATTAGATCTTTTCAAGAGCAAGAAACAGCGATTGTTTATTTTTCTTCGTCCCGATGGATTTTTCATTTGTTGTTCATTCCCCGCAGATCATCATTCACCGTGGCAAACGAGGGCTTGGCTTTTAATTCTGCAATTGTCTCGGGTGATGGGTCAGGGCAGGTTTATAAGTCCTCGCGAATTTTGCCCAATCGCTTGAATTGCAGTTGTTTTTAATGATTTTGCTTTTAATCGGTAAGCTTGTCACAATATTTGCAGATGTGAAGACACAGAGAGAATGCCGGGCTGATTCAGAAAAATACTGAATCCAGGAAAGTTTTGAGATCTATTCGGGGTTTCTGCGGATGTTTTCCAGAAGCTTCTCGGAGTGATCCTGATCCGGAGGTAATCATGAAACAGGGGATTCCTTTTTTAATGATAAGTTTTATTGTTCTGGCTTCTGTGAATAGCGGTAATCGCAATATTTTGAGGGCTTCTGATTTGGATGCCATCACGATGAGCCATCGGAATACTCCTCCTCCAACCTATACTCCGTTTTTTTCACCAACACCGATCCCTCCTACGATGGTTCTTTATGTTCCGGCGGATTTCGAAACAATCCAGGAGGCACTCGATGCAGCAGCCGCGCATACTGAAATTTACATATCCCCTGGAACATACCCGGAGAATCTCCAATGGCCGCATACTCCCGGAATCCGGATCATTGCAGCCGGCGAGCCTGGGAGTGTCATCATCGATGGTGGTCTGAGGGATCGTGTGATCGTAATTTCTGATGTGCCGGCTCCCGGCGCCGCTTTATCGGGAATACGTGCGACCCGGGGAATTCATAGCAGCGGCGGTGCCGGGATTCATATCGAGGCGTCTACAGTGGTGATGACGCAGTGTGATATCTCGGACAATCTTGCCATCCCGGATTCATTGGGGAACCTCGATCGCCCCGGAATCGTATGCATCGATTCAGATGTGACCATGATTCGCTGTCTGATTCATCGTCATTATGCGCTCTGTTCATCGGGCTCCGGATTGACCGTCAATTGTCCTGGGTGCCTTGTCTGGCTCGAAGGGTGCGTGTTGTCAGAAAATTTTAATCGATTTTCTTGTGATGCAGGTGGAGCGGTGACCCATCTCGCGGGAACACTGATCGTAAAAAATTGTGAATTTATCGGAAACTGGGCGGAAATGGGTGCGGCGATATTCAGTAATGCACCGTGCCTCGTGGAGTTTTCACTGATCACAGATTCCCGATCGGACACATCCGATGGATTCTCGATCGGATTGATGCATGACGAATCGATGTTGCTATATAACACCGTATCCAACAACGCCCAAACAGCGGTTGAAGTGACAGGATCTGCTTTGCTTCGCGGCAACATCATCTGTTCCAATCGGGTTGGTATCGAATCAGAGCAAAGCGCATGCGTTATCCTGGAATATAATGATATCTGGAATAACACAGTCGATTATAGCGGCGCGGAACCATCAGAATCGGATGTCTCAGTGGATCCTCTCTTTACACAGGGAGAACTGGGGTGGTTTTACCTTTCGCAAATATCTGCGGGTCAGGGCATTGACAGCCCATGTGTCGATATGGGAGATGGCATTACGATGCCTCGGGGATTCACGCGAACGGATGCGGTATCGGATGAACTGATTATCGATCTGGGTTTTCATCGCCGGAGTGATTTACCGGAACTGGTTCCGACTTTGGTGCCACCAACTCCCACTTCCGTCACTCCGACGCCTACGCCGGTCATGCCAACCCCAACACCGACCCCAACCCTTGGTTATCCGACTCCGACTCCGATGGAGGGAGTCCGGTATGTGCCGTTTCAATATCAAACGATTCAGTCCGCGATCCGTCATGCAGAACCGGGGGAGTGTGTTTTGGTTTTTGATGGTACTTATTCCGGACTTGGGAACACCGATATCGTATTTTTAGGAAAGCCAATCACTGTCCGATCGCACCGCGGTCCAGATACGACAATTATAGACTGTAATGGTACAGATACTCAGCCGCATCGTGGATTCCGTTTCGAATCCGGGGATGAGTCTGGATGTGTTTTGGATGGATTCACCATTATGGGTGGATTTCACGATATTGGCGCTGGAATTCTGCTGCTTCCGGGCACGTCGCCGCAGATACGGAACTGTCGGATCGTCCATTGCCAGGCATTGTCGTCTGGAGGCGGCATTCATGCCGTCAGCTCCGGATTCACAATGGAGAATACAGACATTTCACATTGCGAAGCGGGATGGGGTGGGGGAGCTGTTTCCATCCTGGGCTGGCATGATCCTGCTCCTGTGATCTACCAGACAAAGATCAGTGATAACTGTTGCGGCAGTTATAACAATGCTGGGGGGATATATATTCAATATGGAGCTGAACCGAAGTTGACGAGTTGTGAGTTTTTCGACAATCGAAACAATGCACTGGTCTTTGAATCCGGTGAAAGCTGTTTCCTGGAGTTGTCGAACTGCCTGTTTGTGCGAAACAGCGGCGGAACCGATGTGCGGGTTGGTTCGGCTGATATCATCAACTGCACTTATGCAGGGAACAGTCGTTATGCGGTGAGTGGAACTGTGGATTATGGGATCGTAAATCTCATCAGGACGTGTTTCTGGGGTCCAGAAGATATCGGCATCGATATATCGTATGGGGAGTATTCCAATATTCCGAACGACATCAATGCCCAGCACTCCTTCCATTCCGATCCTGTCTTTGTTTCTGGACCCAAAGGAGATCACTACCTTTACCAGAATGTTCCGGGTCATTCTTTCAGCCCGAATGTGAATACCGGAGGAGTGACTTCGGAGAGCGTATTTTTCCCGGTGCCCGGCGGCTATTCCATCAACATGGAATCTTTGACAACCTGCCCGGATCAACTCCCATACGAATTCCCGGATATCCGGTTCGCTGATATCGGATATCATTATCCCATGGTTGCTTCCGGCACACCAACTCCCAGACCGCCCGAAAATCCCATCATCGAAGATATTCTGGGTTCAACGGAAGATTTCCGTGCGAATGCGGAGATGTCATTTCTGATATCTGCAAAAGTCACCCATCCAGCAAAAGGTGGAGTGATCGATACCGTGGAGCTGTATTGGGAGAATTTTCCTACATCCTGGAAGCTGTACGATGATGGAACGCATGGCGATTCAACAGCCAACGACGGCCGGTATACGCGATGGCTTAAGCTGTCGGCCTATTATCTGCCGCCGCATGAATATAAAATGTATGTGGTTGCGTTTGATAAACAAGGACGAACGAGTGAAAAAGTACCTTATGTCATTCTGGTGGAACGCAACGAAACGATTCTTCGGCCTGCGATCTCGGGTCGTCATATCTGGTACTCACCGGTCGACATCGCCAGCACCCATGACTTGGGGTTTTTATGGATTATCGCGAAAGTGGAACATCCTTTCGGGAGAAATCATATCGCGAAAGTGGAAATCACCTACATGAATCAACCAACCGGCATTGAACTGATCGATGACGGACTTCATGGTGATCTGGAAAAAGAAGATGGCTATTATGGTCTTCTTTTTTTCTATGAAAAACTGGAGACACAATCCCCCGTGGAAGTGGATATCGGAATCGAATCGACGGATATCGATGGAATCACATCGTCTCCATGGCCGATCACATGGAAGATCCAATAGCTTCGGTTTCCTTGAAAATATCGTCCAATTGGTTTCCTTTCACTGAGTTTACAGATTCAGTGTGATTTGGTTGGCATGTGCCTAGTTTGTAGGCGCAAAGATAATGGTCATATTGGACTTTATTGAACCTCCCTGTTCGTCTGTTCCAAGTTTTAAAAAAGCCCTTTCAATTTTCCCTTTCGATAAACGGAATCATCTGTCCCTTACGGGTGTTGTTTCTTATTTTGTCATTCATCATGGTGGAGTCGATATGGTGTAATCATTTCTGATGAATCGTCCGCTGGTTATTGGTACAGCCTTTGCTTTCTTTAAAAGTATCCGGATCAGGTGTATTCGGATTTGGAAGGGAGGCGGATGATGATTTACCCGTATGAACCACATATATGGCATAATATGACAATGGATGGTGCGGAGCAGGATCATTTGCAGGGCATGCGTGGCTGGCAGTATGAAGCCTCTTCACTCAAGCATAAACCATCGATAAGCAGCACTGAAGCGGATGCATGGTCTCTGAATCAGTATCTTGATAAATCAGACCGGTCTCCATCCCGGGTTCTCTTCACTTGAGCCATCCGGTGGGAAGGTTCACATCCAGATCACGTGATCACAGGAAGGTGAACGTAAAAGACCGAACCTCCTGTGGGATGATTGGCAAAAGAAATGATTCCATGGTGATCGGAGATGATCTTCTGAGCCAGCCAAAGCCCGAGTCCTCGGCCGTGATTCGGTTTCGGTTTTGTTGTAAAGAATGGAGAAAAAAGTTGTTTGGCAATCGAACCACTGATTCCCGGTCCATGGTCACGGATTCCGATTCGAGCGGAAGAACCGGTTGGATTTTTGATCATGGACTCGTTACCTGTCAGATACTCGGTGCTGATATGGATTTTTCCGCGCTGATCCATCGCCTCACATGCATTTTTTATAATATTCATCATTGCACGAGTGATCTGTGCCGTATCAATCATCGTATTCAGAGGATTCTTTGCAGGATCAATCGATATCGTGATGGTATTGGGGATTCGTGAATCAGTGACAATATCTTGAAGCAACTCGTTGATGTCAGCTTCGCAAAAACCATAGTTCCCCAGTTTCGACCAGGTATCCATGTGATAAGTTAAATCCGCCATCCGTTGAACACATGCTTCAATATACACCATGAAATTGGCCGGATGTGTATCCCCGTGCGACTTAGGAGTTATCATATCCGGGAGAGCCATCATCGGTGTCAGGAGATTGCTGAATGCATGAACAATGAATTCCATAAGGACATCGTTTGTGATATCGGATTTTTCCGGCAAGAATGAGTGTACTGATGAGGGGGTTGCCATGATACTGAACACAATGATAATCCCATTTTCTGACTCCGAGCGCATGCATTTCACCATTTGTGTAGAACTATCGATATTGGTCAGAAGTTGTGCACTGTATTCCGAAGATTTATTTCGTATGACCTCTGTAAGCCAATTATACAGTGATGGATGACCACATCGCAATCCGATATCGTCCCATCGTTGCTTATAAACAGGATGCCCATTCAATTTTAAGAAGCGAGCGGCGGAGGTATTGATGTATTCGATTTCTTGGAGATGATTGAGCTGAAAAATACCTTCTGTGAGATACTCCATCACGTGACAGGAAATATTTTTTAAGTTCATGGAGTTATTTGCATTGTCATATTGTTCAGCCATTGAAAAAGCCTCCTTAGCTGCGATTCTAAACTCACCATGTCAATATTGGCGATGAAAAGGATCTGATCCCGGTTTTCGTCGGCTTTATGTTGCCCTTTTCTACAGAAAATAACGTCTAATAATATTGAAATTGTCGGTACGTATCGAAAAGAAACCCAACTCAGAGTATGATAAACAGACAGACCATGTCCATCCTTGCATCCGAATAAGGATCTTCAGGGCGGCGAGTGTGTGGACAGGCGGTCAATTTACATGACCATTCTATTCGATATTGACCAGTGCTTTGATATATTGAAGCCGTTCATAGCTGACCGGCGTATCGCTGTTTTTCTGGCAGAGCAATCCATGGAACGCGGAGATGCTCTGGAAGTGATTGTGATGCATCCAATCCGAGATTTGTTGGAGAATAGTGTCGATGTGATTCAGTCCATGAAGATAGAGCGTTGAACAGATCTGAACAGCATTGGAACCCGCCAACAGGAATTTGATGACATCTTCACCCGTGTGTACACCGGTTGTTCCACAGATATCTGATCCCAATCGGCCAGCTAGAATCGCAACCCATCGAAGTGGGAGACTTATTTCGTCTGATGTGCTGAATCGATTTCCAGGTCGGATTTTCATTGAATGAATATCGATATCGAATTGATAGAACCGGTTAAACAGGACGAGGGCAGATGCGCCATTCCAACTGAGTTCCGCTGCTATTCGAGCGATGGAAGAGAAATAGGGTCCGATTTTTATGGCGATTGGAATACTGGTTTTCTCCTTTATGGCTTTTAGAATATTGATATAATGTTCTTCAATGTCGCGACCGATCTGTTTGGGGCTGGTGGGTAGCAGTGCGATATTGAGTTCCAGTCCATCGGCACCGGCATCTTCCAATTTACGAGCGTAATCCAGCCATCCACCTGCTGTTGAACAATTAATACTTGCGATTACGGGAATGGAAACAGACTTTTTGGCTTCAGTTACAATATTGAGATAATCAATTTCACTGAACTCCATCTGCATGTTCATGATGTAGTCGTAGCTTTCCGGGTGCCAATCTGCGGTGGATGATTCAAGCAGATGCTTCGCTTCATGCGAGATCTGCTCCTCAAATAATGATTTTAACACAACAGCACCTGCACCGGCTTCCTGGCATCTGATAATGTTGTCGACAGATTTCACCAGACTGCAACTGGCAACAATCAAAGGATTTTTTAACTTCAAACCCATATATTCGGTAGAAAGATCCAGCATTGTATTCCTCCATTCCATCACGGATGATTCGATTCCGTTTATGGTTTTTAACATCAACTCAACGGTGCTTGCAAGGGGTATGTATTTGGAAGTTAAAAGATTGAAAAGCAGATTCCACAAAATTGAGTCATCTGAAGGCACCCATCCAGTTGGCTCGGTCCATGTATTTAATTGGGGATTCTGTTGTGATATGACAAAGCACTGGACCATGCTGTTTGCAGCATAATGAGTGGTGGTTTGTTTGAGAACAGATGTGAATCATTGTTTTATATGTCACAAAAGGATGAATTGATAAGGAGTAACAGATGAATGTCATTGTCATCACAACGGTGAGTTTAGGTGCTATCGCGTTCCTCTCCGGAGTTGTTTTATTCCTTGCATCTAAAAAATTTGCCGTTCAGGAAAATCCACTGATTGATGATGTGGAAGCATTATTGCCGGGAGCGAATTGTGGCGGATGTGGGTTTGCAGGTTGCCGTGCATTTGCGGAAGGATTGGTTGATTCGAATGATCTGAGCCGGACATGTCCTGTGGCAGGTGCCAACGTAATGCAACAGATCGCAAAAGTATTAGGTGTAGAGATGATCCAGACAGACCGTATGGTCGCTCGTGTCAATTGCCGGGGTGGAGCTGATAGTCGACGTGAAGCCACTTATCTGGGTATCCGGAACTGCTCAGCGGCAACGATCGGAAATTCCGTTGATCTCGTATGCCCGTACGGGTGCATGGGGTTGGGAGATTGTATCCGTGCGTGCAAGTTCGATGCAATCAAACTGATCAATGGATTGGCAGTGGTTGATGAGGATAAATGCGTCGCTTGTGGCGCATGCGTAAAAACCTGTCCTCGAAACCTGATTTCCATGACACCCTATGCGAAACGGGTCTATGTCGCCTGCAGCTCTCCGGAAAAGGGTGCGGATGTCAAATCATACTGTTCGGTGGGATGCATCGGGTGCAAATTGTGCGAAAAAGCATGTAGTTATAGTGCCATTGAGTATCAGCCATTTCTTTCTCGGGTCAATCCACAGAACTGCACGGAATGCATGGCGTGTGTCGAAAAATGCCCGACGAAAACCATCTTGTTTCGGGATGGGTCCATGGCGATCAAAGAAACTTCGACCAAAGAAAATGTTCTTACTGCTTAGGGGAGATCAGTTATGGCCATAAGATTATTTACATTTCAGCGTGGCGGTGTGCATCCTCCGGAAAATAAAACTATCAGTGAGCACAAATCCATCACCGAAATCCCCCTGCCGGATACTGTATTCATCAATTTGAACCAACACTTGGGGAAACCCGCCAAGTGTCTGGTGAAAGCCAAACAGGATGTCTCGGTAGGGGAACGAATCGGAGAAGCGGATGGATTCATCTCCGCCCACGTCCACAGCTCGGTGTCCGGTCAGGTAAAAAAAATCCAGCAGATGATGACCGCGGTGGGAACGATGGCGGAGACCATTGTTATTGATGTGGATAAGGAAAAAACAGAGCAGGATTCGTTGAAATTCCGTGAACCGGCTGACATCGATATCAACCGCATTTCTCAAAAGGATCTGCTCGACAAAATCAAGGAACATGGAATTGTCGGCGAAGGAGGAGCCACCTTTTCGACGCATGTAAAACTATCCCCTCCGCCCGACAAAAAGGTCGACTCCATTCTGATCAACGGCGCAGAATGTGAACCATTTCTGACCGCTGACCATCAGTTGATGCTTGAACAGACCGAACAGATTCTCAAAGGCATTCAGATCATCCAGAAAATTCTCAATGTGCAAACCGTCTATATCGGTATAGAAAATAATAAGCCAGATGCCATGGACCGGTTTCAACAATGCCTGAACTCAAACTCCTTTCCCGGCATTACCGTCGCTGGGTTGAAGACGAAATATCCCCAAGGCGGCGAAAAACAGCTGATACAGGCTGTGCTCGGTCGACAGGTTCCCTCCGGAAAACTCCCATTCGATGTCGGTTGTCTGGTTCAGAATATCGGGACAGTTTATGCCATCTATGAAGCGATTTATCGCAATAAATCATTGTGGGAGCGGGTGACGACCATTACCGGTTTTGTACAGAATCCGGGAAACTTCCGAATCCGGATCGGCACGACCTTTGAGCATGCTGTCAATGCCGGAGCAGGCGGATTCAAAGATAATGACCGAGTGAACAAAGTCATCAATGGTGGACCGATGATGGGCAAAACCGTTCGCCAATTGGATGTATCGCTGACAAAAGGAACATCCGGCATTCTTGTGCTTGCAGATGAGGATATTCACTATGAACCGGAAGGTCCCTGTATCCGTTGTGGCCGATGTGTGTCGCATTGTCCGATGGGGTTGATGCCGACAGCACTTGCGATGGCCGCTCAATTCAACAACCCCGACGGCCTGAAAAACATCATGGACTGCATTGAATGCGGAACTTGCAGCTATATCTGCCCGACCCATCGGCAATTGGTGCACTGGCTTCGAATAGGAAAAACGATTTTTCGAAATGCGTCAAGGAGCGGAAAATGAAACCCATTGTCATCGCATCATCCCCCCATGTTCGTACAAAGGAAGATCTTCCCAGGATCATGTACGATGTCGTGATAGCACTCATCCCTGCCATTTTACTGAGCCTTTATTTGTTCGGTATTTATTCATTCATCGTCGTGGTGGCAGCAGTGGTCACATCCGTATTGTTCGAAGGTCTGCTCCTTCGGTTGTTGGGCAAACCAAATATCAAGAAAACAATGTATGACGGCAGCGCCATCATCACCGGCATCCTTCTGGCGATGAATCTTCCTCCGACGTCTCCACTGTGGATGGTTTTTATCGGCAGTTTTGTCGCCATCGTGATCGCCAAGCAGACATTCGGCGGACTGGGATATAATTTGTTCAATCCAGCATTGGTCTCTCGCGTATTTCTGCTCATTTCGTTTCCCGTACAGATGACCCAGTGGACCACGCCGACTTACTTCGTGACCGATGCCGTTTCCACCGCTACCCCATTGGGATTACTGAAAACCGAAGGAATCGAAGCGGTTCGCTCCCATTTCAGTCTCAGCAGCTATTTCTATGGCACTATCCCGGGATCTCTGGGTGAAATTTCAGCCGCTGCACTGATCATCGGCGCTGTTTATCTGCTGATCCGAAGAGTCATTACATGGGAGATCCCCATCTCCATGCTGGGTTCCATGTTTATCTTCACCGGCATTTTTTATCTGGTCGATTCGGGTAAGTATGCCGATCCATTGTTCCATATCCTGACCGGCGGAGCTGTACTGGGTGCTTTTTTTATGGCAACGGATATGGTCACTTCGCCGCTGACTCGTAAAGGAATGATTATCTTTGGAGCAGGAATCGGGCTTCTGACAAGCATTATACGGCTCTTCGGAGGATATCCGGAAGGAGTATCGTTTGCTATTCTCATCATGAATTCCTTGGTACCATTGATCGATAAATATACCGAGGTCCGTAAATTTGGAGGTTAGAGGTGATCTATGAAGGGATTTAAGGATGTTATCATACTGTTGCTGATCTCAGTGTTCGTCGGCCTTAGCCTCAGCGTCGTTTATACCGCTACCAAGGATAGAATCGCCGAGGTGAAGCAGCAGGAACTTCAATCCGCTCTAAAAAAGGTCGTTCCTTTTCTGAAGGATGAATACAAGGAAGAAACGATACCCGATGAAAAAAGCGATAAGGATCCCTACACATTATATGCTGTCAATGAAAACGGCCAGTTCAGAGGAGCCGCGATCAAGATGCACACCAATGAGGGATACAGTGGCCGGATCGAGTTTCTGATGGGGGTCGATCACGAAGGAAAGATCATCGGATTCTGTATGCTGGACCAAAAAGAAACCCCCGGACTGGGAACGAAAGCCGCTTCGGAGGGTTTTTGGGGACAGTTCATCGGGAAATCGTTGGATAATTTCAAGTTCAAAGTCAAAAAGGATGCAGGAGATGTGGATGCGATTACTGCAGCGACCATCACATCCCGAGCGGTTACTCATGCAATGGAAAAAGGATTGGCGATTTTCAAGCAGTATCGAGGTGCATTATGAGCAACAATGAGTCACTTAAAAATGTGCTGATTGACGGCCTGTGGAAAAGTAATCCGGTATTGGTCTTATTACTGGGGACCTGTCCGACATTGGGAGTATCGAGTAATGTCGTGAATGGATTCGGTATGGCCATCGCAACGACGTTTGTTCTCGTTGGGTCCAACCTGGTCGTCTCTCTGCTTCGGGGTATCATTCCCAAAAAGATGAGAATCCCATGTTTTATCGTCATTATCGCTTCCTTCGTTACAATTGTTGAAATGTTGACTCAGGCATATACTCCAGCACTCTATCGTTCCCTGGGGATTTTTATTCCATTGATCGTTGTCAACTGCATCGTCCTCGGCCGAGCGGAGGCGTTCGCATATAAAAATGGAGTGGTTCGATCCTTGATCGATGGATTTGGCATGGGATTGGGATTCGGCATCGCCTTGTTTATTATGGGAACAGTTCGGGAAATACTGGGGAATGGCTCATGGATGAATTTTCCACTATTTGGAAGTCACTTCAATTCTTTGCTGATCATGATCATGCCACCCGGAGCGTTTTTGACATTGGGGTATCTCATGGGTCTCATTGCCTATCTCAACCAGCGTAAAGCGGACAAAGGAGCGTCATCATGAGCTTTGGATATATTATTTTATTGTCCATTTCTGCGATGTTGGTGAACAATATCGTTTTCATGCAGTTCTTGGGCATCTGTCCATATCTGGGAGTTTCCAAGAAAATCAGTACGGCAACCGGAATGAGCCTGGCGGTTGTATTCGTCATGGTGTTATCCACCGCATTTACCTGGATTGTTGATCGGTTCATTCTGGTAAAATTTGATCTGATTTTTTTGCGTACCATTGCATTCATCCTGATCATTGCTGCACTGGTTCAATTTGTTGAGCTTTTTATGAAAAAAGCGATGCCGGCTCTGTACCAAAGCCTGGGTATCTATCTCCCGCTGATTACCACCAATTGCACGATTCTGGGAACTGCAATTCTGGCAGTACAGAAGAATTACAGCTTTCTGGTCTCGATTATCTTCGCTATCTCAACGAGTCTGGGATTCTTGATCGCCATTGTTTTGTTTGCCAGTATCCGTGAACGATTGGATTATGCAGACGTGCCTGCCTCTCTGAAAGGCATTCCGATCGCATTGATTACCGCTTCAATTCTGTCGATGGCTTTCATGGGGTTTGCCGGATTGGTCAAGCTCTGATCCATCGTATCCAGTTGATACAGGAATAAAAAGGTTTAATGATCCGCTGAATGGACGGTCATTGAACCTTTTTTGTATTCACCCGGATGGATCAGTGTAATGGGAAAGATGCATTTGGGGGAAGTCCGGTGATGACTATATTTTTACTGACTGGCCGGAACGCCATTCATGCTCCAGAAGACCATACTGATACGCATCGAAAAATGAGCCGGATTTCCATACCGACTCTCTCCGGATGCCCTCCCTTTTGAATCCAGCGCTTTCAAACAACCGGATCGACCGAAGATTGAATGAAAAGATTTCCGCTTCAATCCGATGCATATTGAGTTGACAATAACAAAACGCCAGCAGACCGATCAGGACTTCCCTGGCATATCCCTTGTTCCATTCATGTTTGCTACCGATCGTCAGTCCCAGACTGCATCTCCGGTTATGCCGATCAATCATGGCGATCATGCAATATCCGATCAATGCATCGGTTGATTTCAAGTGAATGGCAAAGTGTTTGACCGTTCCATCTGAATCCGGACCTTTTTGTATCATTTCCTGAAGCATCTCCCAAATCGCCTCTCCCGGTATGAATCGAAAGGGTTCATCGTCATCATAGAAACATAACTCCGGATCGTTGAACCATTTTTTCAAGCTTTCCAGATTGTCCAGTGTGTGTTTTTTTAAAAGCAATCGAGGCGTTTCAATCATTCCGGTGACTCCAGTTTGTATTCCAGATGCGTAAACACCACATGAATTATTATGCAGCGATTGAAACAACACAAGCGACATCTGCTGGAGATATGAGCGATACGTTTTAATCGTTACTCGATCACCGGAATAAGAATGCCGCAATTCCGGGATACAAAATCGCTCATGATTGCGGCGAATCCGGATTTTGTTTTACGGCCGACATCTATCAAACTGTTTATCCAAGCAGATACTCACTCCCAAAAACAAGAAAATTCAGTCTGGATGTATTGGCCAGCAGGGCGGAAGTCACTGCATCGATGGTAAATTCAAAACAACCGGTGTCACTCCCTTCCCCGGCTGAGCTGATCTGCGGGAAGATTACCAGGCTTTGATCGAATATTCCTGCGAAGAGATCTACAATAGCCTGATCAGGACCCTGAGCAAGCTTTTCCAGCTTCTCCCGGATAATTCCGATAAGAATTTCCGGATCAGTGCTGTCTGTAAACGCTTGGAGATGAAACATGGGTGTCGATACAAGGTACGCATCATATTCTGTGAGTTCAGGATTCAGTCCGTGTAACCGGATGACCAGTCTTTCAGGTTTATAGGGATCACGGGAATAGTGTAATTGTGTCAGGTCGTGGACGTTTGTAGACAGACAGCATAGATTGAGTTCAAAAATCCGGGGTGGATGCTCCGCAATGGTGGCATAGATGGCGTTCAAATCAAAAGGAGTTTTCGTAATTTCTGTATCGGGAAGCGGTGGAGAAATCCCGCGAAGAATTGCTGACACGGGCATTGAGAATGCAAATGGCATAATGTCCTGGAGCTGCTTCAGACGTTGATCCAGCATCTCCTCAAGAATGATCCAGCGAAGCCGGTGGTGGACTTTTTTATCGAGACGGCTTGTGTCTATTTCAGGTTCCTGTTTATGGCGCTTACCACGATTTGATTGAACATAAAGTGGGAAACATGTCGGGCATGATGTGATATGATCGACAATTTCAGGATCCAGAGTCAACAGTGGTTTTTCAAATGCATCAGTTGATGAATGGCACAGCAACAACTGTCTGATCTCCGGAGTGCCACATTCTGATGGATAATCATTGTTCTGAGAAAGGTTCATTTGCTTTTTCCCTTCAAACAGGATGTCAGTTGAGCCAGCCCCTGTCGTAAAATTCGCTCCACTTTTTTGATCCCCTGATTGTTGGTTGCATACTGAAGCTGTTTGGCGATTTCGATAAACGTATATCCAAAAACGATTTTCTGTATGACAATCATACGTGTCGGAAGTGGAATTTTCGCCAGACAATCGGCCATTTGTAACGATAACAAGACGCGGGTGCCATCATAAAGAGCGGTTTGTTGTTCACCATGAGTTCGCCGGTTTTCCCGCTCCCGTCCAAAGTCTTTTTCTGGTTCCGGAGATCTCTTCATTTCCTGACGAAGTACATCCAGACATCTGTTTTTGTTCATCTTATAAAAAAAGGCGACCAGATGTTGCATATTCGAAATAGTGGGTAAAATCTGATTCCGGTCCTTGTATAATTTTAAAAAGCAATCTGCTGTCACATTTTCAGCCAGCATGATATCGCGCAATAATCGGATATTCATTTTCAGGACATTGTGCTTGTATGAGTTATAAAACTCGGTGAAGGCTTCCGGGAAATCTTCCAATAGCCTTTGAAACAATGGATTTTTTTCTGAATCATCTCCACTCATTCGGTTCGGTTCCACTTAAAAATTGGTCAGCGTCAATATCGCCGTTTATTGAAAAACGGTTTGGTCTCGCATTTTTGTCTGACTGAAGTCCTTTTTTTTATATATCGTGTTGTGTTTTAAAATCAATCCAATCAGGTTTGAGCGGAAGCCTGCATATGAAAATGGTTCTTCGTCTGGCATTACCTTTACTTTTATCTTGCTGTTGATATAATAATGTTCAATGAATAATACTCCTGCATGCCGTTATGATATTGATAATTTCGTTTATGTGCCGGATAACTTCGGCTTTATATAAATTTTTTCGACTGTCTACCGCTGTTGGAGTGGATCAATGGTGCGATTAGACAGATTCAGGTTTTACTGGATGACAGACACTAGGGAATGAGACACAACGTATGTTACAGAAAAAGCATCTGTTGAATGAGTTTTCATATCTGAATGGGATGGAATTGGAGCTCGATGAGTATTTATTTCCCTCCGATGCCGGTCACATTCCATGGGTCCTGTTACATCCTCAGGAACTGCCTGAGGATAGTCAGGTGCGCTGGCCTCCCCCACTGGTACGGTAATTACGAATCACTGCTTCCGGAAACCTGGAAAGCTCCCCAGTAGAAAAAGCTTTCATATCCCGGAATCGATCGGAGATATCGTTGAGCTTTCCGCAGAGAATGGATGGGAGATAAATGTTCATTGATAAGGTAATGATAAAATTGGCGCATCAGAAGATAGGTGCTCCAATCATCTACCGCCCAGAGCGTATGGACGACGGTGCTAACGCCAGCCGCCAGAAATCCAGCCGATAAGCTCATATATTCATCAGGCAGAGCTCCCAGGATGATCGGTCCGGATTCACATGCTGCCAATACCACCAGTTTGGTTTCGTTAAGCGTCAGATTTCGCAATATATCATGCAATGTCCAGGCTTCACCCAGGATGACCCGGGGATGAGTATTGGAGACGGGGGACAGAAGATACATGTGTCCATCTTCGTATTTGATCAGATGCGTATGAACATGGCCTGCTGAATCATAAAAAATGGTCTCTATTTCGCCATTTCCAGCACCACGGGTGATCTGGAGCGGAAGTCCATCCGATGACCTCCGGATACTTCCCTCACGTGTTTCCTCACGCCGACTGATCGGTCGTTGTTCAGTATTCTCCGCAGCCAACAACAGATAAGAATTGTTGATATCGATCAGATCCGGAACACCGTGACAGGCAAGATGAAGGATATCAAATGCAGGTGCTTTTTTCTTTATCACAGAAATCGTGGCATTTTCTCCGGCAATGATTTCGGCTTCCCTGAAAAATGTCGATGCAATTTCGATTTCCAAGTCCGCTCCCGGGAGATCTCCGATCGGATTACCTATACCCATGAAAGACCGATAGGAGCTGCCAGAAGATGGATGCGCTGATTGCAGGAAATGAAAAGAGGGAGCCTGAATGACTTCATAGAAATCGATCAGATACTGTTTCTTGCCATATCCAGCCAGTGGAATCAGATACAGCGGAAGAATATGTAGCGCATGGTGCGTGATCAGGACAAGTTGTTTGGGTTTCAGGGTTTCGAGAACATGCCGGATTGGAACGAACAACATTGCATAGAGTTCCTGAAGCAGTTTCGTAACCGTGTTCTGCCACGCCAGTATCGCGCACTCTTTGATTTCGACCGATCGCCCGAAATCGAGATCCGTAATCCCCGAACACGTTCGAAATTCATTCGCCAACACACGATGCGCATTCCCCCATCGTTCCAGAATCTCTTTCAATGACATCTCCGTAAAGTGATTTAAAAAGAAGGTTCGTTCAATGGGATCGTCGGGTTTTCCAGCCAGAATCGAAACCGATGATCCATATGATGTGATGTTAAATATGATAAAAGCTTTGGCTCCATCGATCGCGAGCAGATTCTTGATATTGCTGTAATCCATTCCGGATGACAGGAAATCCGGAAGATATTGCCGGATATGTGCAGTAAGTGCGGTCAGCTCGTTCTGGGCTTGTTTGATCATATCGGAAATATGAACGAAATAATCCGTTCGATCGATCTGGGCATTTAAAAACGATAACTTCTTTAATATCATACGATATTGCATCGAATCTTCATGTCGTAACTTGTGGAACAATGCTTGATCTTTGGCTGTTCGATCCCGTAATACCTGCGTTTTCCCTCTTTCCAGCCAGCAGATCGACTGATCGAATCGTCCCAGCCGATCATAGCAATACGCTGCGGCAGCATAAATCTTGTCTGTTCTTCTGATACGGTCGGACTGGGATTCCACGGTTAATTCGCGTGCTTTTAGTATGATGTTTATTTCATGAATTTCTTCAAAAACGGCAGCGGCTTTCTCCCAGTTTTCATTTGCCATCAGAAGATCAGCAAGATCGCGTAGCATGTTTATCCTGCGGATTGGAAAAACAAACCGAGCCAATACGCCGAGACATTCCTCCAGTTCGTCAATACATTGGGCGGTTATATCAGGACTTTTCTGATGGTAGGCATAATTGGCCAGAATCAGATTGTATTTTGTGTACACCCAGTGATCCGGTGCGGAATCCCTTTGTCTTACATTCAACGCGTTATTGAAACATTCGATTGCTTTTAAAAGATTTTCCTTTCGGGAGCCGTAGTTTCTTTCTCGATATGCGACACCCAGATTATGCATCGTAGATGCCCAGTCATCGGGTGTGGACCGGAGTGTTCGTACAGTGAGCGTCTTGTGATACAATTCGATGGCTTTTTCGATATTGTCTGCTCTCTCCCCGCGTTCCCGGAAATAATACGCATTAGCCAAATCATTGGTCGTGCTGGCCCAGTCAACCTGCATTGTTCTCCGGTCTCTGATTTCCAATGCTTCCTGATACAATGCAATGGCAATTTCAATATTCTCGGCACGGTCACCGATCAGTCGTTTGGTATAGGCCGTGGCCAGCCGACTTTTTATTCGTGCCCAATTCACGGGAGCTGTCTCTTTGGGACAGACCTTCAGGGCTGTATGATACGCCCGGATGGAGCGTTCCCGGATATTTGCGAGATCACCGGCCTGCCATTTCTGATAGGCTTCTCCAATACAAAACAGAGCTCGAGCATATTCATTGGCGTCCATTTCCGGAGTAAGAACTGTCAGTATTTTCTCGAAAATTGAAATCCCCAGTTCCAGATCTTCGGGACGCCCTTGCTTGGGGTGATAGATATATATAGAGCCGAGACTGATCATTCCCGATACCCACTCATAAGGCATCGTTTCCCGCGTGAAAACAGTCAATGCATCATGATACGCCTTGATCGCAGCGTCCAGGTTTTCAGAGGGGGAACCTTGCTGGCGTATCTGATAGCCATTACCGAGCAGTATCATCGTCCGAGCCCACTCCAAAGGAAGCGAGCCCTTTGTTCGAACCATCAGAATATCATTGAGAATCGCGAGTGATTTTTCGATATTTTCGACACGGATACCAATCTGGATATTTTGGAGCGCATAAGCATGGATTTCTTTCACATCCGCCCAGATATATGGGCTGAAGGTCACCGGACACCATTGCAGTATCAAGTTACATAATCGAATGGCGTCGTCAAAACTCTGTGTTTGGGTTCGGTCCAGACGTTGAAGAAGCAATAACGCAATGTGCTGATGCAACTCGATCCATAACAATCTGTGATAGTTTATATCCAGTCGCAGCAGAATGCCCTCAATGTACGAAATTCGCTCATCGATATCCCGTGATTGATCAGTAGCAAATATATCATAGAGTCGTTTTTCGATGTCCGCAGGATATTTCAGCATCTGTGGGAGTATCTTTGTTTCTCCGGCTCCGAATATTCCTCTCAGAACGCCCATCGACCGGCATCTCTCCAACAAGTCCTTCAATGCATATAATCGAGAGAGTGCTTTCAGAGAGCTGCTGGAAATGCATTTGATCGCTTTTGACCGCAGCTCTTCCAGTACGATTGAGCCTGGTTCGTGTAACAACTCCGGATGCCTTTTGATAATTTGATAATGAAACACTTTGATGGGGAGAGTCATCATGTGAGTCAGAGCATCGTACAGGTATTCCACAAAACTCTCCTCCAGAGTAACGCAGTCAATCCTGATGATTTGCTGTGATATTCATATTGGAACTGACGACAATCGGTCCGGATTCTTTCAATTCAGGTTAAGCAGGTCCTGTGAGTTGATCACACAAAACCATCTCCCTTGAGAGTGTAACGCAAAATCATTTGATCTCGCCCAGATTCAAGGAAGAGACATGGAAAAACGATGAACCGGGAAAGTCACCTTCCGTGGTGAAGAGCAAACCAAGAAATGTGAAAGTTCATTTCTTGGCGGGCAGAACATGGATCGCTTTGATGATCAGTTGGACTTCATCGCCAACCTGGAGTTCCAGATCTTCTACGGATTCCGAAGTGATCACAGATGCCATCTCCGACAGACCGGTGATCTCAAATTTTATCAAAGACATGATTTCGTCTTTTTTTATCGAGATCACTTTCGCAGATATGTTGTTTCTTGCTCCATATTTCATGCGGATTTCCTTTCTTTTCAGTGCGTTCATCTTAGATAGATCTATGCAGCTCCCATATCCATCATCATCCATTATCAGGGAAAAAATGTCAATCACAAGATCATGCGGAAACCTGCCCCATATATCTTTTCGATTTATTTGATGCCGTGGTATGATTTCGCCGGTGGAAGGTGTGTTGTGGAATCCTTCGGTCGATTCTGACACCGCGCCGATGATCGATACAGAGGTTGGGTTATCGCCAGACTGTAATCACCATACAGGATGAAATATGAGTCGGGTTCCATTTTCATGGATAGTATATTTTCCGGATCGGAACTGTCATGTCAAACGAATCATCGTGCTATGTCTGCTGTTCACCGATGCTCCTGCCTTTGCCACAGTTTTCCCGATTGATCCTTTTCTGATCGATATCCATTTTTCCAACGATGTGCTGGCGGTTCGCCTGGATCGTGAGTTGGATTGTGCAGCGGAAAATATGGCGGCGAATCACCGGATCCTCCAGAAAATGAAAGGTTATACCGCTCCTCCAGCTTTCACGGCTGCGAAGTATAAAAAAACCTACACCGTCGCCGAGATTGAGGAATGGCAGAATACCGGATGGATCAAAACCAATGAATTCGGGTGGTCAATCCTTCAAGATCAGATTTGCAGTGTATTGGCGAATTGGATACAGACATTTTCCATCTCCATTCGGGAAACTCAATTGAAATATCCGGATGGAAATACCCCTATAGAGGAAACAACCCGGTTACGGGATACGGAAGAACGGATCAATGATACGATCTCACTTCACCGACATTATCTCCAGCGGCTGAAAAACTGGGATGAATGGTGCCGGAAAGGCCCGTGGCTGCTGGAAGATGCCTCTCCCAGACAACTTCAACAGGAAATCGAATTGCTTCGGGCTTATCTGGAAACCTCATCTCCGGATCCATCCATACTTCAGGATCTTTATCATGTGATTCCCAGTGATCATGAGACGATATCGGCCTGTCTGAAAGCCAAGCAGACGGTATACGATTGGTACTATGATGGAAAACTTCAAAAAAAAGCGGGAATGTCCGTTACATTGACTTCCGAAGGATACCACTGCGTGGTGTTGATGGAGCTATTTGGTGAGGGCGCTCGGCAATCGGTCGCAGATATCATTCGCAATGGAATCGAAAAATACTGGTCCGGGTATGTTCAAGGTATTCCGTTTCGTATGAGCGTTGAAGTGCGGATCTCTGAAGCCATTCGTTCGGAAGATACGGAGCGTATTCGTATCCGTATCGGTGGCGCAGCCGAAACGGAAACCTGGCTGTCTGACACGGAACTGAGTTATCATGTCGATCCCGAAACCGCTGCGCATGAGTTCGGCCATGTTATCGGCTTCCGGGATCGCTATCGCGATATCTACGATTTCAACTCACGGACATACAAGACGTATCAATGGGATATATTCAATCTCATGTCGGGTCAGAATGTACCGGCCCCGATCGTTACGGAATCGGAGTTTCAGCAGATCCTTCAAGCTTATTATCTGACAGACTGAAACGCACTTGATTTCGATCCAGGAGCCTTCTGACTGCGCGTTTGATCGCAATTTTGGAATACGAAAACGGTCTTATTCCAGAGGATCCACACACGATCCGAGACTCATCGCCCGGTAGAAAACCAACTGTGCATCTCCTGCGGTTACCGAATCATCGCCGGTACAATCCGCAGCGCAGAACTCCTGATGTGTCGGCGTATAAAGACCCATGGCAATCCAGAACGAAAGCTGAGCGTCTCCGGCCGTTACCGAGCCATCCAGGGTCACATCTCCATGATGGAAACATGATGGTGTCGGTGATGGTGTTGGTGTGGATGTGGCATCTGGAGTCGGTGTGAATGTCGGGAAATAGTCAGAAAACACACCCATAACTGGTTTATGTTGTGGCGAGTGGGATGTATCACAACAACCACCAAAATCCCCCATTGGATTCCAGTTCCACCAGAAAAGTCCGCAAAACCACGGGTAGTTGCTGAATTCGAGCAGTGCGGCTTCCGCACATCGGCGTTGGAGATCGCAGTTGGGATTGTGAGGGCAATCCGGAAAACATACTTCCGATGGTTCGGCAGCCGCATAATCATGACTGCCATAACCAATCTCCGTAAACAGAACCGGTTTTTGAATATCTGAATGCCAACTTTCGATTTTCTGCTTATTGCTCATCCATGCGAGTCGAATTTCATTCATGGGCGGATCGATACTGGCAGACAGGGGAAAGAATGCGTTGATTCCGGCATAATCCAGAGGAAACCAGAATGAATGTTCAATGAAGCGGTATTCCGTCCAGTTCGCAGCATATGTCAGATATCCCGAATACACCTCTCGAATCTGCTGAGTCAAAACAGCCCATCGGGGGATATTGGCTAAATTCGTCATGCTTTGCAACTCAGTCCCGATACACAACATATCCACACTGTTTTGTTCTGCCAGTTGGGCATAATGGAGAATGAAGTCGGAATAGCTCTGGAACCACAATTCAACATCCGCCGGACAGATATGACCTCTCCAGAGATCCGATGTTGTACATGGAGTCGGACATTCCGAAAGAACGTCAACATGGGGTTTGAGCATTGTTTTTGTACCGGTCGGCATCCGGTTGATCGTCTCGATCAACTCCACATCACTGGGACGCATGGCCGGGATATCCTGGATTTCGTTTGAGCAAGCCGTTTCCATATACCAGGTGACCACCAGTGACACCGCACCGATATTGGCTTCTAACATCTCGTTGAATCCTGTGCATGCAGTTGTTTCAAATCCATATTTCGGGTGACATGCATCCTCATCCGAAGCCATCCAATCGATGTCATCGATCGTGAGTGAACCCCTAACTTCTCCCGCCCAATTGGCGTTAGCTCCGATCTTCACACCCAGATATCGGATACGGGTCAGGTCGGCTGAAGATCGATTTTTGTCGTTCAGGTGGAGTTGATAGATGCCGCCTTGCCGTGCATTCACTGCCACTCCCAGGTGATACTCACCATGGATATCCTTGGCAAAAAGTTGCAGGAAATTTTCCGCGTCGGGAGCACCACCGAGACCGGTTGGACAGTGGACGGTTACTGAAACATCGGTTCCCGAGAGGTCGATGGGCGCATCAATGCAGGATGAGAGATCACAAACCGGCGGGCAATACAGCAGATCAACCATGACTTCTCCGGATGCATTCTGAGAAGGCTGACCCATCAGATGAAAGTCACAACACAATGCACAGGATCCGGATGCCGGATGTTCACTGCAGATTTCAGCCGATTCAATCGCTTCGGATATCCCATCATGGAGTGGTTTCCAACAACTGGACTCCGGGAGTAATCCCGGTTCCCAAGCCGTATAATGAACTCCCCAAAATTGTGCGGCGCCGGATGTGGGGATCGAGGTGGGGCTTGATGTCGGGGTTGGAAGGGGGGTGGGCGTGAATGGCTGCGATTCGAAAGGCAGATAGTGGAATCCGATATCGGATAACCCGAGATCCGCCACATGATCAGTCCGTGTGGTTGTCTGATTCAGGCATATATTCGATCCGGTGTAACTGAAACACATAGTGGATGAGTCCGGTTGGCCCGCGTTCACACATGGACTGTCTATTGCTTGATCCGCATCAATGTGACTCAAATAATAATTTCCCAATATTCCGGATACAAATAAGGGAGCTGTATCGATACACGTGACATCCGGGCTGATGCCATCCAGTGCATTGTTGAAGATATCAGAGTAGACGAGGGATTTTGCGGTGCAGTCAGACATGTGGAGACCAGCTCCTTGCTCTGCAGTATTATTCGACAGGATACAGTTCTGGATGGTGGTTGAATTGATATGGTGTGCGGCAATGCCACCGCCCATACCGGGATTGCCTGGAGAACCCTGCGCGTGGTTGTTATCGATGGTGTTGTTGAAGAAACTCACCGATTCTGTTATCTGCTCCAGATAAATCCCTCCCCCTATCCCGGCGATGGATGAAGTCCCGGCCGTGTTTTCTGTGATGAGATTCGTGGATATCTGCATTGTAGCGATTCTCGAACAATAGATACCGCCTCCAGCATCCGATGCCGTGTTGTCCCGGATTGTACTGAAAGAGATGAATGGCGCCTGAAGCTCACTATAGATGCCTCCACCATATTGGGCGATATTGTTTTCAATGATACATTGAGAAATCGATGGAGAAGCGTTGGCACAGAATATGGCACCACCCCGGTCCGATATACAGTTCCGAATGGTCACTCCAGATAACACGGAGAACTTGCTTTCCCCATGGTCAAACCGGAATCCCTGTTCGGTACCTTCTCCATCAATGATACAAACGTCCGGGCCATGCTCCGACATCACCCGGATTGCCTTGCCGAAGAACTGAAGATTGGTATTGCCGGTACCGGTATATATCCCATCTGATATCAAGACCGTGTCATTGTTGAATGCGGCATCAATGCCTGCCTGAATATTGGGCTGTTCATCGGGTACCATGATGATGCTGCCGAATGTCGGCATGACGATCAGACAAAAACATAAGATTATGCCAATCCATTTCATCGAATTCCTCTCTTCCTTGGGTTTTCGTGTAATAAAATCATCCGGGGAATCACCCGGTTCAATGGCTGGGATCGTTCCTGGATAGATGCTCGCTGCCAAGTAATGTTTCGATCTTTTTCAGTAACATATTCCCATTCGGTTTCATTCGCTGACCAGGATTGGCTGGTTGGTGCAAATAAACGCCCCCAGCCAGCAGGACTACTCGTATGCAGTGTAAGTCCCTTCATCCATCGAGCAGTGATTTTGTTGATGACCAGAATGCGACATGGAATGGGAATAGCTCCCCGGTCATGATACCCTGACTGACAGCCGGATCCTGTTGCATCACGCTGAGAGCGGATTGTTCGGAGTCAGCAATCAGAATCACGATTCCGAATGTACACTCATCGTTGTTCAATGACCGGCCTGCCATAATCAATGTACCGTCTGCCAGCAACTGCTCCAGATAAGCCACATGTTCCCCAATGATTCGTATTTCATGTTCGGTCGGATCTCCCGTTACCATCCCAACCCGGGCCGGTTGAAGACGATAGATATACTGCGTCGTCGGTTTCATTGCAGGATCCTCCGGACCGTTGCTACCGGAAACCGGATGAGTCCATTGATCGTTTTCCGGCTTACAACGAAAAAAATTCTATGATCTTTGTACTGTAACGCATGGTCACACAACAGAAAAAAATGATACCATGCTGAAAGGTAACAGAAAAGGGTGGTTTATTCGAGTGGATCGATACAATGTCCCGATCCCAAAGCAGTTGAGAAGATCGATTGGGCATCTGCGGCTGTAATGATTCCATTGCCATTGCAATCGGCAGAACATAATTCTTCGGGTGTCGGAGTTCCGAAGCCCAGTACAATTCCAAAAGCCGTCTGAGCGTCAGTTACTGTAACCTCACCACTTCCATCAACATCTCCATCGTAGACACAAGACTGAGTTGAATGGCAGCGGTTGATAAAAATTGAAATATTGTCGCTTTCATTGTTTACAACGGCTACATCTGGTTTTTGGTCTCCATTGAACTCCCCGACGACCAGTGATCGAGGAGCATTCCCTGCACCGTAGTAGACCGCAGTCTGGAATGTGCCATCTCCATTGCCGAGCAGGATGGACATGTTGTCGCTTTCCCAGTTTGCGACAGCTAAATCTGGGTATCGATCTCCATTGAAATCTCCAATGGATACGGACGAGGGAGTTATCCCAGTACCGTAACTGACTGGTGCCTGGAATGTTCCGTTTCCATTGCCGAGCAGGATAGACACAGTGCTGCTGCTCCCGTTTGTTACAGCCAAATCCTGATATCCATCGCGATTGAGCTTGCCGATGAATAAAGAGGATGGCCTATTCCCGGTGCTATAACTGACCGGTGTCTGGAATGTTCCGTTTCCATTGCCAAGCAGGATGG
Organism: uncultured bacterium; assembly: GCA_964512995.1. Lineage (GTDB taxonomy): Bacteria > CSSED10-310 > CSSED10-310 > CSSED10-310 > CSSED10-310 > CAZELM01. The sequence goes on along the minus strand of CAZELM010000019.1, from coordinate 38,851 downwards.
TAACTTCGCTGTTCAGATTCGCTACGGCTAAATCCTGATTACCATCTCGATCAAACTCGCCAACGGATATATCTCTGGGATGCCACCCTGCTTCAAAAGTGATGGCAGTCTGGAATGTCCCATCTCCATTGCCGAGAAGAACTGAGACATAAAAATAATTAATCGCTGCAGCTAAATCCTGATATCCATCGCCATTAAACTCCCCGATTGATATGGAATTGATATCACCTGCAACTCCGTAATTGACCGCAGTCTGGAATGTTCCGTCGCCATTACCCAGAAGAATTGAAACATTGTAGTCAACCGCAAGTCCTACAACCAGATCCTGATATCCATCGCCATCAAACTCCCCGATGGCTACAGAGTTGGGATGGCGGCCTACGTTCTGATAAATCGCAGACCGGAATATCCCATCACCATTACCCAAAAAAATTAAAACATTGTATCCAAAATTATTTGTTACGACTAAATCCTGATTTCGGTCGCCGTTAAACTCCCCGATGGCTACCGAGCCTGGATCAAGTCCTGCGCTGTAATTCGTTGCTGTCAGGAATCCACCGTTTCCGTTACCGAGAAGGATTGAGACATTATAGCTGCTATAATTCGCCACGGCTAAATCTTGAGTACCGTCACCATTAAACTCGCCGATGGATATATTATATGGATCATATCCTGCATCGTAATTGACTACTGGTAGAAATTCGCCGCTTCCGTTGCCGAGGAGAATGGATATATTATTACTGTTATAGCTCACCACTGCGATATCCTGATTCCCGTCTCGATTAAACTCACCGATAGTTATGGCATATGGTTGTTCCCCAAGGCTATAATTAACCGCTGGAAGAAATTCCCCTCTTCCGTTACCGAGAAAAATTGAGAAATTATAACTCTCATAGTTAGCGACGGCCAAATCCTGATTGCCATCTCCGTTAAACTCCCCGATGGATATGGAAACTGGATAAGTTCCTGTGTCATAATTGATTGCTGTCTGGAATGTCCCATCTCCATTGCCAAGCAAAATGGACACAGTGTCGTTTCCACTATTCGCTACAGCTAAATCCTGATTTCCATCATCATTAAACAGCCCGATAGATACAGACATGGGATTTTCACCAGTTGCGTAGTGGACCGCTGCCTGGAATGTCCCGTCTCCATTACCAAATAGAATGGATATATTATCGCTTCCAAAGTTAATCACTGCCAAATCTTGATTGCTATCGTTATTGAACTCCGCAATGGATACGAAAAGGGGACTGGAGCCTGCTTCGTAATTGACGCCTGCCTGGAATGTGCCATCTCCATTTCCAAGAAAGATTGAGATAGGATAGTTATAATAACTACCGATGGCCAGATCGGCATTGCAATCCCCATTTAAGTCCCCGATAGCCACGGATGAGGAATATTCTCCAGTGCCAAAAGTGATCGCTGGTTGAAATCCAGCGTTTCCATTGCCGAGAAGGATTGATATAGTATCTCTCGCAGATTCAATTACGGCTAAATCCTGATTTTCATCTCCATTAACCTCTCCGCTGGATACGAAAATTGGGAAACTCAGCCTGGCAGTATCAATCCTTGCATTGAATAATGGAAACATACCATCTCTCATCTCAGCCGCGGCATGGGTGTTCAAGATGCATGCTGCACAGATTGCAGTCACTCCCAGACATCGCGTTGCAGTCAAATGTGTAAACATCTTTTGCCTCCTTTTGAACATAGTCAAATCGCTCCTCCACTAACGTTATGGTGTCAAGATACAAAATCGTCTGGATATTGTTTCGAATTGGAAAACAGTACTAATACCTCGTAATAAACCGAAGAACACTCACCAGCAAAAAAGATCAATCTGAAAATTACTATTTAGAGGATATCATTTTTCTCGAATAAAGACAAATATCACGTAAAATTGGTGGATAACTTTAAAATGTTTTTGCTGACCCCAGCTCATGAAAAAGTTATCCGTCAGCGTCATGATTCATTTTCACCGGTCGAACGGATTTGAATTCCAGAGAAAATCCGATATAGTGCATCAGATTTGAGCCTCATTTTAAATAATATTCCGTATCCTGCTCCACATCGGTGCTTGGTTGCATTCAGGAATCGGGAGTCGGAAAAACAGTCAGAATAGGAGGATATATGATCAACTGGACAACATTACTGAAGAGCGAGATGGAGTATGCCTATACCATCACTCAGAATCTCATCAATATGGTCAACGACAATGAACTCCAGTGGAAACCAGCCACGGGAGCGAACTGGATGACCGTGGGTCAGCTTCTGAAACACATCACCGAATCATGCGGAGTGGCATGCCGCGGATTCGTAACCGGAGATTGGGGATTGCCCGAGGGCATGAGTCTGGATGATATCCCTCCGGAAGCCATGATGCCGCCTGCTGAGAAAATGCCGACGGTATCATCCGTGCAAGAGGCCAAGGAACTGCTGGAACAGGACAAAAAAGTCGCATTCCAGATGGTGGACGAATGTGGCGAAGACGCGCTGACAAACCAAATCGCTCCGGCTTGCTGGGATCCCACCGAGATGATCCTGGGACATCGCCTTCTTCAGATGGTCGCACACCTGTCTTCCCATAAAAGCCAGCTCTTCTATTATCTGAAACTCATGGGCAAACCCGTCAATACCAGCCATTTATGGTAGTCACCTGTTCCCTGAAAAAAATGGGCCCGTTGGCACGGGCCCGAAATGAAGGGTAAAAGGAGGTTTTGGGGGTTTGCGACAATGGAAATTGTCACAATAATCATGTGCTATGCACACCAGCCGAAACGATTACAGTAACCGTTCCAGATAATTCATCCTGATCTCCGCCCTTCTTGTCAGTCGGCCATTTGACCAGGATCTCTTAAATAATATCATACCTGACAGAAATAGTCAAGTAATTGGTTGATGATTCCAATCGTTTTCGGAGCGGATGTTTTTTTTGTAACCATTCAGGAGGTGGGAACCTGCCGGAATCCTCTATTTAAAAGGGTGCTTCTGCAAAGCCAAGGGGTGGATTAGCTCTGGTGTGGCCTTCTGATGAGCAAGGCAGCGACGGAGTATGTTCGGTGCTGCCCGGACCGGCGGGTGATTTGCCACAATCGACGATCAATCCCCTCTCAGGGAGAATCGTTCCCAGCAATCCAGACAGATATCCGAAAATGCATCGGTATCCGATAAGATTCCATTGCGGATCTTTTTCATGGCCACCCCATGTCGCCATGCCTGGATGTCTTCCGCAAGATTCCCATATCGGGGATGAGGTGGAATGACACAACACGGCGACAGATTGCCGGCGCCATCGAGTGCCAGCGATGTGAACGGGTGAATACAATCAGCGCATCGACAGTCCGAGATGGGAACGAGCTTGGGCAATACAATCGAGATCCCGGATGGCAACGGAAGATTCTTCAAAACCGTTCGCATCTCCGGAGTATCTTTCAGCGTACCAGCCCCAGAAGTGATCGTGGAGCATTGATACGAGAGAATCGTCTGACAGAAAACCTGATCCGCTCCGATATCCAGAGCCAGTCGGGCGAAATCCGGTATCTGCATGACATTGTGCTGGTCGGTCACAAAGCTGAGCAGCAGCTTTATGGGTGATGAGACTTTTGTTCGCAGTTCGGTGAATCGACGGGCACTTTCGACAATGTGGGAAAATAGCTCGGGAGATCCGCCGCGAACGCGCTGATACTCCGAAGCCGTAGCCGCATCCAGTGAAATATTGAGGAATCCCAGCGGCGTATCCAGCAACCGGCCGATCCGGTCTGTTGTCAGGAGCGATCCATTGGTGGACAGATTTACGGTCATCCGGTGATCCGCTCCAATCCGTATCAATGCTTCCAGTTCCGGATGCAACAAAGGCTCTCCACCGACGATCCCGATCACAGACGCACCGGAATAGTGGTCCAGGATTTCTCCAAACAGCATGTGTGATATATCCGGGATATTGTCTGGCGGGGAGTATGGCGACTGCTGTTTGAAAGGGCATGTAAAACACGTGAAATTGCAGCGATTGGTGACGAACACCATGATCTCCGATGGATCGTGCCGGCATTCCGGTTGTATGCATCTCCCATAACGTATCCGAATCGTATTCAGGAGTTGCCGGGGAGTCCGATGTATCAGCTTTTTGATGTTCATTGCTTGGCAGATGCTTTCGGTTTCATGACACAGCATCCGGTGCAGCCCTTGAAAATGTCGTGTTTTTGGAGTTTGACTCGAAATGCACGGTATTCCGGACCATTCCATATCGCCATCAGGCTTTTCTCCCGCAGATTGCCCATCGGGATCGAAAAACAGGGATATACCGTTCCATACGGCCCGATATGCATGACACTCCATGCGGCGGAACATGCGAACCGATCCAGAGGAAACCGGTTCTGATAGCGGTCTGCAAAATAATCCGCTGACATGTCCGGATTGAATCGCAGGGTCGTTCGCCCGGCAGCGGCTCGATTCACTAACTTCCGGATCGATTCTTTGATCACATCTTCCGGAATGGGATCTACCGGTGGAGGAGATGTGTACATCGCATCCATTGGTGCATCATCAATACCATAGGACGATTCCTGAGTGGAGCATTGCTGGTAGGAGATAATATCTGCTCCGATATTATCTGCAATCTCATACAGTTCCGTCAGGGAGCCAATGGTCTCGTTGCAGATCACAATTTTGATATCGAGGAGCGGGTATTTCAGTCCGAGTTGCCGTTTCCTGGTCGCAAAATCAGTCAGAGCCTGAATGGTTTTTGCAAAAGAACCGGGTATTTTAACCATGGCATCATGGATCGCTTCCGGACCTTCCAGAGAAATGCCCAGAGAAAGAAGTCCCTTATCCCAGATTTTCCGGGGAGCCAGACTCAGGCAATACTCGATCATCTGAGGCTGGAACATCGTGCCGTTTGAAACGAGATGAACGCGGTGAGATCGGGATGCCGCAGCAAGCAATTCCCGGATATCCGGCCGGATCAGCGGTTCTCCTCCGGTAAAGGTCACAATGGCGAAGGATGGGATCTGGCGGATGATTCCAAGCCATTCCAACGTGCTCAGTTCCCTTTTATCCAGTCCGGTGATGCCTCGCTTCCAGACGAAGCACATCGAACATCTCAGATTGCACCGGTGAGATAAGACACAGCCCACCCGCAACGGCGGCAGAGCGTAACCCTTGCCGAATCGCCGGGGAAGAGCGGCATGCAGGTCATTGATTTTTTGATACAGGGTGGTGATCTTGAACATTGCTACCCCTTGAATAGAACCGATCTGGCTCCATAATAAAACATCTTGATGTCATTGAACGATGTGATATTGCGGAGCAGATTGTAGATTTGTTTCGGACGGAAATAGAACTCCTTCATGGCCTGTTTTTGGAGGTTTGCCAGTTCTTTGGCATCCCGTCCTTCCGGTACGAACACCGGATCATAGTCCGCGAAACCAGCCATCGACGAGAAGTGCGACCAGTCGTTCATTTCGATACCCTGCTGTTTCGCAATATCGAACAGAACAGTCCCTGGATAAGGCGTTGCCAATGAAAATTTGGCAAAATCCAGTTTCAGTTTCTTCGCCCACTCGATCGTCATCCGGCTTTCTTCCACGCTTTCGGTGGGCAACCCGAGTATCAGCGTTCCCCGGACTTTCAATCTCGCCTGATGAGACCACTCCACCGCCCGGGCAATCTGATCCATCGTCTCATTTTTCTGAATCATTTTCAGGAGCCGGGGTGAGCCGGTCTCCACACCAAATGAAATCAATGCAAATCCCGCCTCCTTCATCAGCTTGAGCAGTTCGAGATCAACCTGATCGGCTCGGGCCGCGGTCGTCCAGACCAGCCGTTTGTGGTAATTCTTCCGGAGCAGCCGTTCGCAGATGTCGATGGTGCGCTGACGATCGACCACAAAATTATCGTCCAGCACGGCGATCTGTCGGGCATGATACCGGTTCACCAACACATCCACTTCCTCCAATACCCGATCCGGAGAATGATAGCGGTATTGGTATCCGGACATCAGACGGGCAGAACAAAAGATACATCTGAATGGACAACCCCGGGAGGTGAGTATTTCACGCATGGGTTCGGCGAAGACGGCATCCGGAATCTGATGATACCCTTCATAATTCACCAGATGACGGGCTGGCATGGGCAGGCTGTCAAGGTCATTCAGGAGTGGTCGGTTGGGAGTATGGACAACCGCGTCTCCTTCCCGGTATGTAATACCCTGAATGGTTCCCAGTTTGCCGTCCGGGTATTGTTCCAGGAGTTCATGAAAGGTGATTTCACCTTCTCCCCGGACGATCACATCGATATTTGTATCCTGAATGATTTCATCGGGGAGTATGCTGGGATGGATGCCACCGACCACAACAGTGATCCGCTGATTCATGGATTTGATGATTTGAGCGACCATATGGGTTTCTGTAACCATGGGCGTCATACAGGTAATACCCACAACATCCGGCTGAAATTCCCGCAATACCTGCCCGATGCTGGACTCCGTCATCGGATCCACCTGCCCATCGAACACACGCACGGGATAGGATTCCCGTTCCAGGTATCCAGCCAGGTAAACCAGACTGACCGGAAGCAGGGATGGCGCGACCTTGGACATGCTCCCATAATGCCGGCGGTTCTGAAAATAAGGAAGAATCAATAAAACACGGGATTTTTTTTTCATTAGCTCACTATTTACTCCTCGGATACCCCACGGATATCGAGACATGGAACCGCGTCTCCAGGACTTTCTTTATCAAGCAATGAGATGATCTTCAATCGGGTAATCGTTTTTGCTTGATCGAGCAGAAAACGGGCGCGATAGATATGACCGGGAATCGGGTCGGAATCGACATCTCCAGCAATGTAGCTGTATTGAACCGGTGCCCTCTGATGCTGGATGCCATGACGGACATCCGCCCGGTCGTATGCCCATTCGGATGTATGAATGCCGGCCTGGATCGGCCAGGTCTGCATCTCCCCGGAAGGATATGTCACGCACAGTTCCGCCACAGGGGTTCCTTGCCGGATGGCTGTGGCATTGGATAGTTGGGAGTCGATTAGGATGCTCCGGACAGGTCTTCCCGAACCGTTCAGGTCCAGGACATCCCCGGCTTTCATGATGTACGATTTGAAATGAATTCCGGGCCAGGAGACGATATGCGGTTTTCCGTAAATAAAATAATCGGTGACGTCACTGATTTTTTCGTTGTCGAACTCAAACACAACATCCTGACTTTTGTCAAAGTTTTTAAACTGAGCGGCTGCCGGGACTCGAAATCCTGTAAGCGTTCGATTATCATACCATTTCCGGACTGCTTCCGTAATACCATTCTGAAATATGCCGAACTTTATTTTCTGGCTGTATGGAGGATTGATGAACACCATTCGCGTGTGGTCCGGCAGGGTTGGATAGAGCGATTGAACCACACGCTGCACTCCGGTTCCCATCCACCCCATATATGTCCATTCATTGTTTTTTTCGATGGTTACCGTTCCATATGCAATCAACAGGCTGGAGATGACGATCACACGGGTGGCATTGCCCGCGATGGATCGGCTGGACCAACTCCCGTTCCGGATCAATATCCCCAACACCCACGCAATACCGATGGATGGAAGATATAAATATTGCATCCGGTTCAAATTGATGGCTGGCATCATTGTGATCCAGAACCAGAATGCTCCCGCCCGGTATGGCGGAGATAAAAACGTGCAAAGAAACAGAAGCAGAAAACATGAAGCGATGACCATCCAGGTAATCGAGCCGTGACTGGCATAAATCCCAAGCGGTTCTATGATCCATTCGAAATATTGCAGGAGATAGTAGAATATCACGGAATCGGTCCGCAGATGTTTTCCCGCTCCATACCCTCCCAGAAAAGCGCCCAACGCATACCACCGAATTCCCAGAATTGATAAGAGGAGCATAAAGTAGGGAAGAACAGCACTGAATCGCCTGGGTACTGCATGCTTCCGGCTCAACAGCCAGTCGGCCATGACGACTGTGAAGGGGAGAGTGCATGCCATTTCTTTGGAGAACATCGCTGCCGCACCACAAAGCAGAGAGATGGCCAGAATCATCCGGTTCATACTTTGTTGGAACCGAAATCTGATAAAGAGCGTGATGCTCAGGAGATAAAAAAATGCCGCAAGCAAATCGGTCCGCCCGCTGATCCACGCGATGGCTTCATGATGTACGGGATGGAGAGCAAACAGGGAGGCACTGATGGTGGAGATCCAGATATCCTCATGGAATTGATAAATGAGAAAATATACCAGTACTGTTACCAAAATGTGTAATATCACGTTTGTAACATGGTACCCTCGGGGATTGGTTCCATAGAGTAAATAATCGAATTTCCAGGCAAGGGTAACCAGCGGCCGATAAAATCCACCCTCTCCCCGCACACCGAGCCAGTTGGATGTCAGGATGGAAGCCATCGGGATGTCCGGAGTCACTGCCATGAGTACATAATCATCGGAAACCATACCACCGGGAATCGTATGGTAGCCGGCAATCAGTCCCATGACAGCAGCAAACAACATTCCCCAGCGTTTCATGATCGCTCCTTTGTCGAGAGGAATTCACTTGGATAGTGAACCACTATGGCCACGAGCCCACAGATTGGCCGATAATCCCGGGTGTACCCGTCCATTGAAAAAAACAACGGAAATGATCTCAGGCTGCATGACATCTCTACAATTGCTCTCCATTTTCCGATAAAGGATTTCTGCAATCGTCAACAAAAAGGCAAGTGAAGTGTATATCGGGAGCATCTCCGGTTGTCAATTTGAGCATTACCGTTGATCCGGCATGGATACCGAAGATCAGGCTCATTCTCATTTTGTGTGGAGATGCGGTCGCAGAGCCACTCCCGTACGGTTCATCAAACCGGAACATATTGGAATTAAAAGCATTCTGTTTGAAGTCAGGCGATGCCATGAACCAATTCCATTTTGACATTAAGTAATCAATTATGGTAAGATTTATTGAAATTAAAGGGTTTTAATCAACCTGTGATTGTTTTGTTTGGTTATTCGAAAGCGAAGGAGGTTATACATGAGAACGGCATCATCGTTGCTGCTTTTTCTGTTGGTTGTGGGTGCTGTTTCAGGATTGGCGCTGGACCAGAACATAGACAGTTCCGTGCCAGTGAATGTGGAATCTGGAAATCGAATGAGCACCGTGCTGGAATGTCATGGAGATCTGGTGTGGGCTCAGAATCCGGATTGCAGAAACATCGCTCTTTTTCCATCTCAATTGAGTTTATCCGGATCATTGTTTGACGCACGGTCTGCGGACGATTTCATGTTTGAGGAAGCACCCGGCACGATTACCTGTGTTAGGTGGTGGGCGGGTGAGTTTAATGGCGCTCCACCCTATATTTCGCCGACTTCATGGAACATATTCATATACAACAATATCAATGACTGCTATCCCAGCAATGCAGCGGCTACATGGGAAATCGATGCGGTCGATTGTCATGAGACGTTGTATTGTACGGATCAGCGGGAGCTGTACTCCTATTGGGCACGATTGGATCCGCCGTTTGTGCCACAGACCGATACGCATTACTGGATGGTCATTCAGGCCGTAATGGATTATCGCCCACAGATCGGCTGGGTGAATACATCTGAACCCGTTCAGCTTTGCTCCGGATTGACCTTGTTTCCGGAAGTCGGATATACGGATTGGACCCCACACAGTTCTCCCATGGATCATGCATTTGAATTATATGCCATTCAATCCGATCCTTCCCCGACACCGACTTCAGGTTCCAATACTCCCACATATACGCCAGTCTCCACAAACACGCCGGTTCATACCCATACACCACTCCCCACTGTCCCTCCAACATCGACTCCGGTTCCTCCGACATCCACCCCGACCATCCGGCCACCCACTGAGACGCCAACCGCCACCCCGACGATGCTGCCTGGAGATTTCCGGGTATTGATCGCTGTGGATATCGACGGAGACCCCGGATTCTGGGATCCCGGACCATCGTATGCGGAAACCGTGACAAATATGGGTGGGATCGTTTCGGATATCATTTATGCTCCCACCGGCGGAGATATCCCGTGGCCGGTTCCATTTTCTCGTGATCAATATGATATTGTAATCGTTCTGGCCGGCGAAAACTATCACGAAACTCCGGGGAACCTGGGAGAATCGGACGAAGTTGCACTGATGTCCTACCTGGATTCCGGAGGGCGTCTGATCATGATCGGACAGGATATCCTGTGGGGGAGTCATTCGGGTTGGGGAAATGCAACCGGTTTCTTCAATACGCATCTGGGGATCGCTTCAGTGATACAGGATTCCGTGGCTAATGCAGAGGTTGTGGAGGCATCTGGTTCGGATGGAAGCATTCTGGATGGATTATCCTTTGTTGTGAATGGATCGTCGACGGGGGGGCCGTTTCATGCCTCCAACCTGTATCCCGATACGCTTGTCCCGGTTCCGGGCGCTCTTCCCTTGATCGAAATCCCTGGAGCCGCTCCCTGCGCCATCTCCTATACAACCGATGTGTTTCAGTCCATCTTTTCCACACTGGAGATTGGTGCGGCTGATCCGGATGAATTTTATGGGATCATGCGCCAATTCGTGGTCTGGCTGACCGATCGGCCGGATCCCACTCCCACACCAACCGTCACACCAACGATCACATCGACTCCCGTTCTATCCACTGCCACTCCATCGCCATCCAGCACGCCAACCCCCACGAACACGCCGGAGCCTCCCACTGAAACACCAGTCTGCGACACGCTCGGGTGTAAAATCGACATGCCCGGTCATGATTTTGGACCCGGAGATTCCTGTTACTGCAATGTCAGTGTCTGTAATCCGGATGATAAAATATATCTTCGAATCCCCATTTTTGTTGTATTGGATGTATATGGGAACTACTTCTTCGCGCCATCTTTTTCCGGTTACGACTACTTCATCAAAGATATCAGTCAAGGGGAGACGGTCATCCGCATTCTTCAGCCGTTCACATGGCCGACGGGTGTCGGTAAGGCGGAACATATCTACTGGCATGCCGCCATGACCGATAAGAATATCTCCGGATTGATCGGTGATTGGGACAGTTTCGAATTCGGATGGCATGAATGAGCCGGCTTCCGGAACGAACGGCTCCCGAATCAACCCGATTGGATTCAGCATGAAAGATGCGATTCAGAATCTGGTTTCCCGGATCCCCAAGGTCGAACTGCATATTCATCTGGAAGGAGCCATTCCTCTGGAAACACTCCTTCGACTGATTCAGCGAAGCGGCCGGGAACGTATTCACGATCTCGAATCCCTCAAAGCCCGGTTCCGATATTCTGACTTTGAAGACTTCCTGCTGCGATGGACATGGAAAAACACGTTTATCGAGCGGGAGTCTGATTTCAGGGAGATTGCCTATCGGACATTACAGATGCTTCATGCACAGAATGTCAGATACGCAGAACTGTTCTACTCCCCGGCCGATTTTGAGCCCAATGGATTCAGTATCACCGGTATCACCGAGAACCTGATTGAAGCGGGAACGGCGGCCGCTGCGGATTTCGGAATCCAATCGAATTGGATCGTCGATCTGGTCCGCGATTTCGGTCCGGATAACGCCATTATCGTTCTGGATCAGGTCACGCCCTTTCGGGATGATGGCGTGATCGGCATCGGAATCGGAGGGACGGAACACCATTATCCGGCGTCACCGTTTGCTGATGTCTATCGCGAAGCACAGCGGCGGGGGTTTCGGCTTACCGCACACGCCGGCGAATCCGTTGGTCCGGAGTCCATCTGGTCTGCGTTATTGGATTTACAGGTGGAACGGATCGGTCATGGCCTTCACGCATACCGGGATCCTCAACTGATCACGTATCTCCGGATCCATCAGATCCCTCTGGAGATATCCGTGATCAGCAATATTCTGACCGGCGTCTGGGATTCGGTTGCAACACACCCCATCCGACGCTATTTCGATCAGGGACTCCGCGTGACCATCAACTCCGATGATCCCGGCATGTTCCAGTCGTCCATCCATTCGGAATATATGACGCTGATGAACGACTTGCATTTCGAACTCCCGGAACTCAAAGAAATGAGTCTGAACGGAGTCAGGGCATCGTTCCTGCCGCCGGAAATGAAATCCCGGCTGATGAACGAATTTGAAATGGAATGGGAATCAATCCTGGGGAGGGGCTTGTCATGAATACCTGGAAACGGATGCTTGCACATGGATTGTATTTGTTTTATCGGCTGTATTCCATGACCTATCGGACCCGGTTTATCAACAATCCGAAAGCACCGGGAAGCCGGTTTCATGGAACACCGGTCGTGATCGGTCATTGGCACGAAGATGATCTGACGCTACTCGGCCCAAATCGCAATCAGTCCTACTGTGTTCTCGTCAGTCAATCGAATGATGGGGATCTCATCGCCTATGCGCTTGAAAAAATGGGATATCAGACGGTCCGGGGATCCAGTTCCAGAGGAGGCGCACAGGCGCTGGTCCAGTTAATCCGAAAAATCAGGGAGGGAACCAGTGCCGTGATCACGATCGATGGTCCGTTGGGACCACGCCATGAAGCGAAGCCCGGTGTCATTCTGCTGGCCCAGAAAACCGGAGTCCCCCTGATCACGGTTACCGCACGCGCCCGTTGGCGTTTCGTGTTCCGGAAAACCTGGTGCCAGACCTATCTGCCGCTTCCCTTCTCGCCGGTGATCATCTATTTCGACGAGGAACCGATTCCCGTTCCCGAGGGTAATTCCGCCGAATCCGCAGAGCTTTGGCGGATCGAGTTACAGGATCGCCTGACAGAGAATCATAAAAAAGTGGAAAAAATGTTAAAACAAAACGATTGACGCTCCAGCCAGCCGCATCACTGTTTCACCGAGAACTCCGTGATCACCGTCATCTCACAGGATGACGCCTTACCATTGATTCTGCTTGCCCGAAATGTCCATTTCACGAGCGCTTCAGTCACAGCGTTGTTGAATATGGCATTCGTGGAACTGCTGATCTTCAACTCCTGAACATGACCGGATTCATCCACAACGATTTGTGATTCAACGGTTCCCTGAATCCGTTGACGACGGGCTTCTTCCGGATATACGGGTTCGGTCTGATGGATGATCTCGGGAGCGGTCTGATGCGGTGCCACCTGAGCGATGATCCGGGATTGGACGGACAGCATCTCCGGACCGGGTTCCTCGAACATCCGAGTGATCGGAGAGTGTTCCTGTGGCAATTCATTGCGGCTGACTCCCGTGGTTTCTTTTTCGGATGCCGGTATCTCACGAACAGCGATGGATTTGGATTTGCGTGTTTCGGACAGAGAAGCGGGCGGAGCCATCGATTGATCGATAGGCTCTGGCGCCAGTCGGTTCTGCATCGTGGTATCACCCTGGGTGTACAACATGGAAGGTGCTGTTTCATCGGACGGGGCGACTTCGGGCATCGCATCGGAATCCATCGGTTGAGATGCACCGCCTTCACCGCCAGGCTTCGGAGCGGGTGCGGACTTTTCTTCAGCAATGCTCTGATCCCCTTTTTCAAGTAACCCATCCTGTTTATCCATTTCCGCGGCTTCTTGTTTGACAGCCTGAGACAACCCATATTCCTTTGTTCGGGACGAGTAGAGCATCGATGCCGGCTGGAAATGCAGGATATACACGCCTGTAATTGCAACCACGAGTGCGGCGGCAGCCAGAGAAGCAGGCAATGGCCGGAGCCATCGGGATCGGGTTTTTTGTGGAACGAATGATTGCGCCTGCTGCAAAATAGTGTGCCGGATCGCTTCCGGGGGGATCTCCGGTTGATGGGATTCCCGGATCATCTGGTGAGTGAGACGCAAGGACTCCATCTCCGCCCGGCAGTCGGGGCATGTCGATAGATGCCTCGCCAGGCGTTTGGCGTTTCGGGCAGAAATTTCTCCGTAGATCGAGTCGATGATCCATTGCTGGTATCTGGAACAGCTCATACGGTCGAACTCCTTCCAGGAAAAATGCCTCTCCGGATCAGTTCCTCCCGGATCTTGATCAGGGCATAGCGCATCCGGCTTTTGGCGGTATTGACCGAACATCCCGCGATCGTTGAAGCATCCTGGAAATCGAGATCCACCTGCTCCCGAAGATATACCATCTCTTTCTGCTCCTCTGGTAACTGATCGATGATGTCGTTCAGTATCCGACGCATTTCCACTGCTTCCAGCATCTGGTCCGGATTTGTTTCGGTATGAGTCGACGGCAGGTCCGGACTGTCCCCGGCCGTGTCGTCTCCGGAAGGATTTTCTGCGACCATGATGATGCGGGTGCGTTGTCTGCGCCTGAAATCAATCAGCAGATTCCGGGCGATCGTAAAAATCCAGGTCCGGAATGTTGCGGCCGGGCGATAGGTAGGAGCTGCCTTGATCACCCGGATGAACGTCTCCTGATACAAATCCTCCGCTGCCGACCGGTCCTGACAGGAGCGGACCAGGAATCCATAAATCTGTGTTTGATAGCGGTTCATCAGACATTCAAATGCGACACTGTTTCCGGTTGAGGCGTACATGGCCATTAATTGTTCATCCGGCAACTCCTGGAGATCATTCAGATGGACCCGTTTTTTCCCGGATGCCCCCTGTCGATCGGATAAACGCATCTCCAATAAAAAAGTTTTAAGAAATCCGATGAATTGGAGAGGTAAAAAAAACATGAATGAGCGCTCACAATGATGGTTTGGTTTGCCGGACCACATCCGGACAGCCGGTTTTCGGAGGCCATTCCGATCGTAGTGGAATCTTGCTTGACCGTCAAACGAAATGGGCAGGGCGGTCCAGGATTGATATCTGAAGCGGTTTGGGATAATTTCGGGGAGTGATGATCGACTGGGAGAAGATTCAAATGAGAAACGACCTCACCCCAACCCCTCTCCATGAATGGCGAGAGGCATATATGCAGGATACTGTTCACTCATTTTTAATCGAACATCGGTATTACACATGAATCCCAACGATTACGATATCATCGTGATCGGCGGGGGACATGCCGGAATCGAGGCCGCCATGGCCAGCGCTGTACTGGGGTTTCAGACCGCTCTGATCACCCTGAACATCGAGATGATCGGTCAGATGCCGTGCAATCCCGCAGTCGGTGGTCTGGGAAAAAGTCAGATCGTCCGGGAGATCGACGCATTGGGGGGTTGGATCGGGAAACTGGCGGACCGGACCGGGATTCAGTTCCGGACGCTGAATATCAAAAAAGGACCAGCCGTCTGGTCACTCCGCACCCAAAACGACAAAGCCCTGTATCGCCGCGAAGCCCTGGCTCTGCTCCAGTCTCATCCCAATGTCCATCTGATTCAGGATGAAGTCACGGCGATTCGGGTGGACCATGACCGGGTGACAGGTGTCCGGACCGGTATCGGTGAAGAGATCAGCTCCCGATCCGTGATTCTGACTCCCGGAACGTTTCTTAACGGTCTGATCCATATCGGATTGACATCCCGGTCAGCCGGCCGACTGGGGGAGTTTCCCGCATCCGGTCTCTCCGAATCCCTGAAGAGAGTTGGGTTGACGCTCGGTCGCCTCAAAACCGGCACACCGGCGCGTATCGACCGGCGCACCATCTGTTTCGACGGACTGGAACCGCAGCCCGGAGATGATCCCCATCCCTATTTTTCCCACTGGGAAACTCCCGGCAATCGATTGCCCCAGATTTGCTGTTATCTGACCTATACCAATGAGCGAACACACGACATCATCCGCTCCAATCTCGACCGGTCGCCCCTTTACAGCGGTAAAATCGAAGGGATCGGTCCCCGGTATTGTCCGTCGATCGAAGACAAGGTGGTGCGATTTCCGGATCGGAATCAGCATCAGATCTTTTTGGAGCCGGAAGGATTGGATTCCCTGGAGATCTACGCCAACGGCATTTCCACCAGCCTGCCTTATGACGTGCAGGTCCAGATGATCCGCTCCATTCCCGGCCTGGAACACGCACGGTTGATCCGCCCGGCGTATGCCGTGGAGTATGATTTTGTGCTTCCGACGCAATTGAAACCGACATTGGAGACAAAAGCCATCGAACACTTGTTTCTGGCCGGTCAGATCAATGGGACATCCGGGTATGAAGAAGCTGCCGGACAGGGACTGATGGCTGGTATCAATGCCGCAATGAAGCTGATGGACAGAGAGCCGGTCGTGCTGATGCGGGATCAGGCATACATCGGTATCATGATCGATGATCTGGTAGTCCGGGGGGTCGATGAGCCGTACCGTATGTTCACGTCCCGCGCCGAATATCGGTTGCTGCTTCGGTCTGACAATGCCGATGTCCGGCTGGCATCACTGGGTTATGATATCGGTCTGCTTCCGGATAACGACTACGATACCTTTCTCCACCGGAAGACTGCGTTCGATCGGGAAATGGAGCGGTTGGCCAGCAGCAGGATCGCTCCATCGAATGAGATGCTGGCTCGACTTCAGGAACTGGATATTCAGCCGATCCACCGACACATTTCACTGAAGGATCTGATGAAGCGGCCGGATATAACGTATGAGCAACTTCGGAAACTGAATCTGCACGATCCGGATTTTCCTATGGAATTGATCGATCCGCTCGAGATCGCCATCCGATATGAAGGGTACATCGCCCGTCAGAATGACGATGTGGACCGGTATCGGAACATGGAGCGGATGCTGATTCCGGAATCGATCTCATATGGTGATGTTCCGGGTCTGTCGATCGAGGGTCGTCAACGGTTGAACAGTGTACGACCCCGAACATTGGGTCAGGCCGGCCGGATTCCCGGTATCACGCCTGCGGCGATATCCGTGTTGTCGATTTACATTAAAAGTAAAAAAGACCGGCCCGTTGATCCGGGAACGATGCCGGATGATGAACAGTGAAAGGGATCTAAGAACGGCCATTGCCGATGGTTTACATCGGCTGGGGCTTCTGTTTTCGTCGGTGGAGTTGGACCGGCTGGTGACCTGGCTGGCGGAACTGGACCGGTGGAATCATGCGATCAATCTGACGGGAATCCAGCCGGTGGAGCGGGTTGACAAGATCGTTCTGGAGTCTGCGGCACTGGTGGCGATGCGTCAGAGTTTACCGGGTTCCAACTCCACGGGAATCTGGGCGGATTTGGGGACCGGAGCCGGGATTCCGGGAATGGTTATCGGGATTCTTTGTCCCGACCAACCCGTCTGGCTCATCGATTCCATCTCCCGGAAAACGGATTTTTTACATCATATCTGCCGGGAACTGGCGCTTCGGAACATCACAGTGATCACGAACCGGATCGAGAAATTCGGTCGGGAACCGGAGTTGCAGGCTGTCCGGTTTCAGAGTGTGTTTGCCCGGGCATTCGGTTCCGTGGCGCAGATTGTCCGGATGGCTTTGCCGGTCATGAGTGAAACGGGCATTCTGATACTCCCGAGAGGCACGAATGCGGTAGCGGAATGGCAGGCATTTCGTCCGGAGTGGCAATGCCATGGTGATGGCGGAGTGGTCGAGTTGGCAATTCCGTTCCGAAAAGAACCGGTTCTCTGCCTGGTTTTACAGCGGATGGAGAGAATACCGGGATGAATGTGTTTTTTATGGACGATGAATATAGATTGGAGCGAATTAATGGATAAAACCGAAGCGATGGCATTGATACAGGAAAAAGTACCCAATGAGAATCTGGTTAAACACATGATCGCGGTCGGCGTGATCATGGAGAAACTCGCGGCTCATCTCAATGCGTCACCAGAGAAATGGGCATTGGCCGGTATTCTCCATGATATCGATCTGGGGACGACCGATGATCCGGCCATTCATGGCAACCTGGGAGCGTCATGGCTGGAAGAGATGGGATTGGACGCGGATATCTGTCATGCGGTCAAGGCACATGCCGGGCATGTGCCGTGCCGGTCGATGCTGGATACGGCGCTGTGTGCCGCTGACCAGATGTCGGGTTTGATTATCGCCTGCGCGTTGATCAAGGAGAAGAAACTGGCCAATGTCTCCGTGGATACGATCAGGAAACGCTTCAAAGAGAAGCGGTTTGCAGCGGGAGCTGATCGTCAGGAGATCATGAAATGCAAAGAACTGGGAATGGAACTGGACGAATTCTCCCGGATCGCACTGGAAGCGATGCAGACGATATCCGATCAGATGGAGTTGTGATTACCGGGTAGTGTGCTGAATGTGATAGACGTTTGTATCGGTATGTTTTAATCGAGCGTTAATGTTGTTTCTTGCCGTTCGGGTGGGAACGATCCCTTTTGCCTATTGGTGATTGAATCCGGCGGGAGAACTATCGTGAAGTATGACTTTGTTATTATGCGTATGAACCCAGAATGGTTTCTACCGGTATTCAATGGGGAGTGTTATACTGATTATCAGAGGAATTGGCGGTATGGGAAAGAGAGTCAAACGCAATAAAAGTCAATTGTTAAGTAAGCAGACAATATTCAGGTTGATACAACTGCACCAGGATCGTCTGAAAGCGTTTGGGATCAGACGGATCGGATTGTTTGGATCATTTGTGAGAGGTGATCAGAGACACGATACTGATATCGATTTCCTGGTGGAATCCGATTTTGATCAAAAAACATACGATAATTTTATCAATGCCATTTATTTCCTGGAAGAGTTATTAGGAAGAGATGTTGAGATAATCACTCGGGAAGGTCTGAGTCCATTTATCGGACCCAGCATTTTAGCGGAGCTGGAAGATGTCCCAATCACCTCGTAATTTCCTTGTTTGGCGTGTGGTGAAGCACAATCTGCCTAAATTGCGCGAGCAGATTCAATATCTCATTGACGAACTTCACTTAAGATAGGTATTCCTGCCAGCTTGGTTTTGGTTTCCGGTCCAACCACGAAAAATTCCCCCTTGTCGATCACCAGACATTCGGTATGGGTTCCGCCATACACACTGGAGAGCCCGACATCGATCATGATCAGTCCGCCGTTTCCGCGGGTCTGAATCCCATCCTTTGAGATCGTGTGGCCGACAATGAGATGATGGACATTGAACGCCTTGAAAATACCGGTCAGATCTTTTTCCAGATCGGCTTCGGGCTTGGATGTCAAATCCCGGTACCACAGGGGACCGTCTTCCGCCTGGCTCATGGCGGTTTTGGATTTGTCGCCTGACGCGAGTTCTTTGCGGATTGACGCATTAATGGTTTCGATCGAATGCTGATTGTAAGTCGGACCGATGCCACCGTGTACGAACAGGAGATCGTTGATCCGGATCACCGAATCGTGGCTCAGGATCCATTTGCCGAATTCTCCGGCAGGGGATAATGCGGTGCGGAAACCTTCCTCTCCACCCAATGATGCGAAATCTTCCGGAGATACATATCGGAAATCCCCGGACAGGACCATGGCCTCATGATTGCCGATCAGGGCATGAACAGCGCCTCCGGCGTTACTCGCTTCGGTTTCGAGCTGCATGAGGAGACGCATGGCTTTCTGGGAGTCCGGACCTCGGTCGAGAACGTCCCCGGTTTGGACCAGATGGGTTTTCCCTCCGATCCATTTATTCTGATCGTCGATGATGGCGCTTGCACGGAGCACGGTGACCAGTTTGCTGAAGTCGCCATGAATATCGCCCACTGCGACGATCCGGTCGACCTGATCCCAGGAACCGGTCTGTCCATGGAGTCTGGATGCTGGCAAGACGATCAGAAAAAGGATGGCGATATAAACTGTTTTACGGAACAAGTCTGTGATCATTGGGATTCTCCTTGTGTGATCAATCGGCAGTGCGCCGCAAGAGATTCGGATCGGATGCCATTTGTTTGTCCGGGAAACCATTCGCAAAGGAGTATATCGCAAGTGCGGGGGATATACAACATCGGCCGATTGGCATCCTTAACGACCCTCTCCCGCCGGGAGAGAAGCGCCGGCCAATGCCACCAGGTTCAATCTCTGACATGGCCGGCGGGGTGAGGGAACGCGCTTTAGTTTCCATAACGCCTTGCAGCAAAAATGCGTGATCCCTCATCCCCCAGTCCCTTCTCACGGAGGTCGAAGGGGAAATGCATGGTATTTTACACTGATTCTGTTAAAATCGTTCAGATACTGATCGATGATAAAAATGAAGATATCAGAAATGACCCCATTTGTTCGTTTGATAGAATGTTGATTTCCGTGAGGACATGAACGATGAGCATGCAGTTTATTAGGGGCAATACCTACGACAATCCTTATCTCGGGTTGACGCTCGTTAAACCGGATTCGTGGCACTTCATTCCAGTTCCATGGGCAACCGCCTCGAAAGAAGAAACGTTCCAAAATGATGAGGAATTTATTGAAATATTACGAAAATGCAATAAACCGATATTTTATATAACAGATTACCATGACAGCAATGATGAGGTATATCCAACCGTCCAGGCCGTAGCTTACATCAATACCTCTGCGGAACGAATGGATTATCGGCCATTACTGGAACAGTGTGTGACGCGTCTCAAAGACACATTTGAGGGAGTGAGAATACTGAACCGGGAAGAAAATGTCATTTTTGCAGGATACAGAGCCCTTTACCTCCGGGCATCCTATCTTCTGGTCCGTACAGAAGATGGATATGTCTATCGCTGCCAGGCAAGGATATACATCGTCATCACTCCCAGATTCATATTCACATTCAGTTTTTCCGGTCCGGGCAAAGGAAAGTACAAGAACGAGAAAGAGTTAGATCAGATCATGGCGTCCATTCGAATCCTCTGAACGATGGGTTTGCGAATTTCATCTCCCAGACATGTCCGCCATTTGACATCCCTCAATCACAATATATAATTTATGAAGAAAATGCTGTTCATCTAAAAACGCTCGTTGAATATATTATCTTCAATCTGTTTCCAGGCTGCAATTCAATGAACATGAGATGGATAGTTGGTTTTTAACCATTATTTCCAGATTTACGGGGTGACAAGGTGGGGATTATGAAGGGGCATATTGTCTATGCAGTATTGTTTTTATGTGTGATCGGAACCGTTCCGGATCATCTCCAGGCGACTTCCTATCAATGGGCATCCGGCGTTTCCGGCAACTGGAACGATACAACGAAATGGAATCCATCCGGGAGTTATCCGGGATCGGATGCCAGCGATATCGCCACGATATCCGCTTCCGGCATGGACTACACTGTTACGTTAAATATCAATCCAACCATTTCCGGATTTACTCTCAATGCGCCACGCGCCGATTTCTCCGCCAATGGCCGGACATTCACCGTGAACGGTCCATCATTGCTCAGTACCGGTGATACTTTCTGGATCAACTCCACCTGGACTGGCACTGGTGCATTGACCAATCAATCATATCTCAGTATCCAATCCAACTCCGCCATCAACTGTCCTTTTCAGCAGAACGGAACGGTTGTGATTCTTGGAGGTCCCAGTGCAAACACCACCCTGACGCTCCCCCAAAGTTTCACCAATAATGGAACGATCACATTGGATTCATCGAGCAGCCACAGCGCGACATTATCGATGTCAGCGGGAGAGTTGACCAATGCACCAACCGGCATCATCCATTTCACCCAGGGAAGCGGCGGGGGACGCACATTAACCGCACATCTGATCAACAACGGCGCTGTCAATATCAATACTGACACCACGTTTAATAAAGCCAATGGATTATATCGCAATCTCGGCGATTTCAATATCGCGACCGGCAAAACGCTGTTTATGAGCGGCAATACGCAGACATTTTCTCAGGAAGACGGAACACTCGATATCGCTGGTTCATTATCATTGACCACCAATACATTCGACTTTGATGGAGGTGACATCACCGGATCGGTCAATCTGCTTTCGTCCAACCTGAATATTGGTGAGGGATCGACTGGAAGCGGTGACTTCATTTTTCGGAATACCAATTGCACATTGTCCGGGGATATCGCTGCTCCCCAATCCATCCTCATTGAAGCGGGAAATGGAAATCACGCGACCCTGACTGCTGCAACCGGATTTACCAACAACGGGTCGATCACTCTGATATCCACATCGGTTCATACGTCTACATTCGCGGTCACATCCGGGGAGATGGTCATTGGTCCAACGGGATCGCTCGATATGGAAACCGGAAGCGGCGGTGGCCGGACGATTGCCGGGAGTTTCACGAATCATGGAGTCTGTAATGTTCATATAACAACGGCGTTAAACAAATACACCGGGGTTTACACGAACTACGGGGATTTCAATCTGGATGCGGATCAGAGCCTGAATATGCTCGGTAATACCCAGACGTTCAATCAGAACGACGGCACGCTGGATCTTTCCGGCACGTTTAATATCAGCAGCAATACATTTAATTTCAATGGCGGCGATATTACCGGATCAGCCTCTTTACAATCGTCCAGCTTAAACATTGGAGATGGCTCATCAGGAATCGGGCAATTCATATTTACAAATTCGAACAATACACTGACCGGTGATATTGCATCGGGGCAGTCGATCATTGTCAAGGGTGCAATGAGCATGCACACGACTCTCAATGCACTGGCGGATTATGTCAGCGATGGCGATATCCAGTTGACTTCCGAATCAGTATACTCCGCAACTCTGTCCGGCAATGGCATCCTGACCAATAACGGTTATCTTCATGTTGATCCGGGAGTCGGTGGAACGCGAACCATTTCCGGATCATTCACCAATCATGGTATTGTGGATATCAACACCGATACCAGTTTCAACAAGTATCTCGGAGTTTTCCGCAATGATGGTGAGTTCAACGTCGCTGCCGCCAAAACATTGACAATCAGTGGAAACACGCAGACATTCACTCAGGAAGGCGGGATATTGAATGCACTCGGCTATTTCTCGATGGCGAGCAATGTCTTTAATTTCAATGGCGGAGATATCAATGGATCGATTCTGTTAACATCATCCCGGCTCAATATCGGTGCCGGTTCGATTGGTACGGGACGGTTCACGTTCTTAAATACCAATAATGTGATATCCGGGGACATTGCGTCTGATCAGACGATCACAGTCCGTTCCACCAGTTCCGCGCATTCCTCGCTGAACGCGACTGCTCCATATACGAATCAGGGGGAGATTGTGTTGACATCGGACTCCGTCTATTCCACCACATTGAGTGGTGACGGGCTTCTCACGAATCAAGGATTTTTTACTGTGGAGCCGGGTGGAGGTGGTTCCCGAACGGTATCGACCAGCCTGAGCAACGCCGGAACCGTGAATATCAATGTCGATACGAGCTTTAACAAGGCGTATGGTGTATTTACCAATACCGGTCTATTTCAGGTCGCTGCTGCCAGAACACTGACCATCAGTGGGAACAACCAGGTATTCAATCAGAACGATGGTGATCTGAACCTGTCCGGATCATTATCGCTATCGAGCAATACATTCAATTTCAATGGCGGGGATATTGAGGGTGCTGTCATCCTGAACTCCAGTAACCTGAATATCGGAGCGGGATCACTGGGCCAGGGATTGATTATCTGCCGAAACTCCAACAATCAGTTGACCGGAAATATCGGACAACGGCAATCCGTGCGGGTCGAAGGGAGTTCCGGTGCCCACTCCACGCTGACCGCTGCGAATGGGTTCATCAACTACGGTACTCTGACATTGGATTCGATTTCCGTTTACAGCTCAACACTCAATGTCACAAACGGCACGTTGCGTAATGAATTAACGGGCGTGCTGGAGGTGCTGCCTGGGACTGGCGGATCCCGGACACTGTCACTCCAACTGGATAATCGGGGCCGAACGAATTTTTCAACAAGCGCGGCATTTGGGAAACCGGGAGCGGTCCATGTGAATCATGGTCAGTTTGATGTCGTGTCCGGAACGGCCACTGTGACGGGGGCGTCGTTTACAAATGCGGCAGCCGGTATCATCCGGGGAAACGGGACGCTCAGTCTGTCCGGATTGTCGCTGACCAATCAGGGAACCGTCAATCCGGGAATGTCAGCAGGTATCCTGACAGTGACCGGCGCGTATGCGCAATCGAGTTCGGGTAACCTGAATATTGAAATCGGGGGATTGAGCGCTGGAACCGGGTATGACCGGCTGGTGGTGAATGGCGCGGCGACGTTGAGCGGTATATTGGATGTCGATCTGATCAACGATTATGAGCCGCCGCTCACATCGACATTCGATGTGCTGACGGCGAGTGGTGGCATTACGAATGCGGGTTTGACGCTGGCTCCGGAGGATCAGGACTATTGGATCATCCAGTGGGTTGGTTCCAATACGCTGAGAGTACAGTTGATCATGCTGCCACCAACACCGACTCCGACGCCGACCGTGACGAATACGCCAACACAAACTCCCACGAATACGCCAACGCGTACCCCGACACTGACTCCCACGACGACGAATACGCCGACACCGACCAACACCCCCACTCCCACAAATACCCCGACGGACACACCGACACCGACATGGACCCCGACGGAGACACCGAGTCCGACTCCCACAGACACACCCACGCCGACGGATACGCTTACGGAGACGCCGACCATGACACCGACTCCCACGGAAACACCAACGCCCACCCCGACAGACACACCGACTCCTACAGAAACCCCGACTGAAACGCCGACCATGACAGCGACCCCCACGGAAACACCAACGCCCACCCCGACAGACACGCCCACTCCCACAGAGACGCCGACTGAGACGCCGACCAGCACAATGACTCCGACGAATACACCGACAGCGACGCCTACGCCGGTGTGTATTCATGACGGGGATATCAATATGGATGGGATGCATTCGTCACGGGATGCGCAACTGGCATTTCTGATTGCACTGGGATCCTATGAAGGGACGTTTGAGGAGCAATGTGCGGCGGACTGCAATCATGATGGGATTATATCGGTGGGGGATGCGCAGCAGATTTTCTATGCGGCGCTGGGAGTCGGTGGATGCTACGATGAAATCGATGGTGAGCTGTGATGATGGTTTGGGTGTAGCGGAGATCTCCTGGAACCCCTTGAAATTCCCGCATTCGCGAAAATGGTGCTACCCGATTCCCCTCTACACCCACAAACAAAGATGAGTTTGCAAACAGGCTCTAAGATCTGGGGTATTGGGAGCAGGGAGCGGTGGACTCAGACGAGCGATTCCCGGTGTCGGATGGTTTGATGGATGTGTCGCGAATCCACCGCTGCGTTCACAGATGGTTCAGGGCTTCCTGAGTGGGTCGATCAGGGGGATCAGGCGGCTGGCGATGGGGAAGCGGCTGGCTTGGTGTGGCGTAATCCCGTATTGATAATCTTCCGGGCATTGAAATAATCCTGATAGAACTGCGGATGCCTGCTGCGAAGACGCGTCACCATGCGATCCATCCTGTTTTTCATGATATGGTCGGCTTTTTTGATGAGCACATCCAGTGCGCGGGTTGCGGCCTTTTTCTGAGCCTGAAACTCACGGGGGCCTATAATGACGGATTCAAATGCGGTGATCCTGGCGGTAAAGTCCTCCAGATGAGAGGTGTGGATCCCGTATGATGCGAGCGGGGTGAGGTGTTCCTCGGCCAGAGCCTGGAGAATGAAACATCGCTGGGCCGATATAAAATCCCGGGCCTGGATGATATCGCTGGTGGAGAAATCCGCTTTTTCCAGAAGCTGATAGTTTTTCGTGTCTTCGGCATAGAAACAGATGCCATTGGCAATCTCGATGGCGGCTTTTGCCATTTCGGTTTTCAGATAGATCTTGTTCTGAGTGATCCCGATGGTTGGCGTATCCTGGATACGGAACAACACGCCGATCTCTGTCAGACATTCACGGAATTCCTGAAATGCTTGCTTGAAGGGGAGAAATTCGTTGACCACGTCGATTTGACGTTCACAGGCGTTCTGGGTGGCATAAATCATCGACATTTTATTGCTTTGTGCTTTTTTCATACATGAACCTCCTGATAACTGTTAAGAACATGGAAATGAATCATGGAATAACGATTGTCGTCTATACCCAGTTACCTGTCACATATGCATTCACAACAACTGAATGTTATATACGGAATCGAGGAACAGGAAATCAAGAAAATAAATTGTTACCGTTCACTGGGAAGATCCCCTCTTAAAAGAGGAGTGTCACGCAGAATCAAGTTATTGAAACCAGATATGCCTGTTGGAAGCGTTGATTCTGCGTGACGGGGTGTGTAGTCAAAATTTCAGAACACACCCCGTCTCTGCTTCGCTTTCCAAGAAGCCGTGCTGAATCCAATCAAACCGTGGCTTCGCAGAGCCACCCCTCTTGATAGCCCGAACAACAAAATCAGCGGTGGTCGTGTTTTGTTATCCAGAACAAGAAAGGGGGCTAATCGATTGGCCAATGCCCTCAAACTAGCTGCCCAATCCTTAGGTCGGAGTCATTCATATCTCGGAGAGTATTTCAGAAGGATGCGCGCCAAACTTGGAGCACCCAAGGCAATTACGGCTGCTGCTCACAAACTGGCTCGTATCATTTACACTCTCGTTAAAACCCGTAATCGATTCGATGAAACAGTTTTTGCTCATCAGGAAAAACGCTATCAGGAAAGATATGAACGAATGTTGCATAACCAAGCGAAAAGATTAGGATTTCAATTAGTCCCGTTATCCCAAAATACTTGAAGTTACTTAGAAGGGTATTCTGGCTGGTTCTCACTCGCTGAACGATCAAAATTTGACTGTCCGGGGTGATAATATGACCTGCCGAGGTAATAATATGACCTGCCGGGCGTAATAATTAGGGCTTGCCGAGGTAATAATATGACCTGCCGGGGTGATAATATGACCTGCTGGGGGTAATAATATGACGTGCCGCGGTGATGATATGGCTTGCCGAGGTGATAATATGACGTGCCGAGGTGATAATATGACGTGCCGAGATGATAATATGACGTGTCGGGGGTAATAATATGGCTTGCCGAGATGATAATATGATGTGCCGGGGAGATAATATGGCTTGCCGCGTTCATAATATGACCTGCCAGTGCGATAATATGACGTGTCGGGGGTAATACTATGACGTGCCGCGATGATACTATGACGTGCCGTGATGATAATATGATGTGCCGGGGTGATACTATGACGTGCTTTAGGCTGGATAGGGTGATGCAATTTCATCGGCGTGGAATGATGGCATTGGGCTTGTCTCCCTCACCCCGTCGGCCACGCTGATAAGATAATAAAATAGCGGGTTCCCTCTACACCTTTTCTGCATGGCGGCGATGATAAACAGGGCGGGTTCCCTCACCCCGCCGGCCATATTGATGGATTAATTCGCTGAACCGGCCGGCGACCCTCTCCCGGACACTACGTTGGGAGAGGGTGAAAAAGGAATCTGCCCATATGCTCTTCCCCATTCATGCGGAAGGCTTGGGGATGAGGTCAAAAAGTACGGAATCATGTTCACCGGTGGAAATGGGGGCAGGTATGGAAGTTGAACAGATAACGATCATTGGAGCTGGTCCGGCTGGACTGGCGGCCGCTCTGCAACTCAAGCGGTCTGGACTTACCCCGCTGGTTCTTGAGCGAGATTGCATCGGTGGGCTGCTCAGGAATGCGAATCTCGTTGAGAATTATCTCGGGTTTCCGGCCGGGATTTCCGGTTCAGAATTAGTGCGCCTCATGAGAGAGCAAGCCGCTTTTGCGTCTGTGGAGGTGATCCATGATGAGGTCGTCGCGCTGAGCTGCACGTCCGGGCTGTTTCAGGTTCAGACCCGCCAGTCTTTTCACTGTTCAAAAACCGTCATCATTGCGTCAGGTACAAAACCCATCACGTTTCCGGATAACCTGGTACCGGAAGACGCTCTGGACCGGATCTATTACGAAGTCGATCCGCTTCGAGCGATCTCCGGAAAGAGAATTGTCGTTGTTGGAGCCGGAGACGCTGCGTTTGATTATGCTCTGAACCTGGCAAAACGGAATCATGTGACGATCCTGAACCGGGCTGAAAAGGTGAAATGCCTTCCGCTGCTGTGGGAACGGGCGGTTGCTCATCCGCATATCACATATCTCCCGTGTACAAGCATCTCCAATATAGAAAGGATATCAGACGATACTCTGGTGCTCGAGTGTTTGACTCCCAAAACGAATCTTCAATTGCATGCTCATTATCTGATCGGAGCGTTGGGTCGGGAGCCTCAACTGGATTTTGTTTCAGGTGATTTGCGTGACCAATTCGGCGCGTTACAGATCAGTGGTTGCCTCCATATCATCGGCGATGTTAAGAATGGTGCTTTCCGGCAGGCTGCCATTGCTGTGGGTGAAGGCATTCTAACCGGTATGAAGATTTACCACCAATTCAAGGAGTCTGAATGATGAAAGTCGTTGCCTCTGCGGGGCGGGAAGATGTGGCCGTTGTTTACATCGTCCAGTTCAGCAGTGGGAAAATGGTTGAGTGTGTCGAAGCCGTGCAGCCACCGATTCCGCGTGAACGGAAATGGGTCCTGCAGGTGTCTACACTGTTTGGATGTCCGATTGGCTGCAGTATGTGCGACGCTGGTGGACACTATCAGGGTAAGCTGACTGCGGAAGAGATTTTCATGCAGATTGATTTCCTGATCCATCGGAGATTTACGGATGGCCATGTCCCGTCGCAGCAGTTCAAGATTCAGTTCGCCCGGATGGGTGAGCCGGCTCTGAATCCACATGTGCTGACTGTGCTGGATGAGATGCCGCGCCGGTATGGTGCTGCGGGTCTGATACCCTCTATTTCAACCGTGGCACCGAATAGTTCAACGAATTTTTTCCAGAGATTAGTCGACATCAAACGGGATAAATATCGAGATGGGAAGTTCCAGCTTCAGTTTTCGCTGCACGCGACGGATGAGAAATTGCGAGACACGATTATCCCCGTGAACAAGTGGCGTTTCCGGGAGATTGCCGAGTATGGGGAGCGTTTTTACAGCCCTGGAGATCGGAAACTCACCCTGAATTTCGCACTGACTCAAGGAACAGCGATCGATCCGGATGTGCTGCTTCGTTACTTTTCACCGGATATGTTTCTCATCAAGATTACGCCGCTCAATCCAACCTATCGTGCGATGGAGAATAATATGGTGTCATACATTGATCCCGTGCAGGAACGGACCGGCGGAGATATCCCCGCAGTTCTTCGCAAGGCGGGATATGAGGTTATCGTCAGCATGGGCGAAGTGGAAGAGAACTACATCGGAAGCAATTGCGGTCAATATCTCAAGCGTCACCTGGCAGCAGATACGCAGGTGTCCGATGCGTACACGTATGATGTCCGGGTTCATGATTGAGACGAGGTGAGTGGCAATCGCCGGCTTTACTCCCAAAGACGATTGTCAGGTTCTTTTTAAATCAGAAGCAGAACCATTCAGCGAGATATTCAGTGGAGTCACTTAACCAGTGGATGTACTGAACAACGCAAGATGACAGATAGTTACTTCTGATCGATGGCTGCCCGTTATCCGCATCCCGCTGCTTCTAAAAGGAGAAATGTTGATGCGAATAGAAGTTCCGGTTCAATGGAAAATTCAAGGTGTTCATATGGGTTGTTTCCCGGCTTGTCTGGCGATGCTTCTTTCACAGCCGGACCATTCATACGAAACATGGGAAGTGATAGAACGGCTGTTGATGCCATACCGAATTGAAATAGAGCACAATCGCGTGGTTGCTGGTTCTGCGGTTGAGGATGATTCTCTTACAAAGAAGCTTTTAGCACATCATTTTGGCTTCAAACTGATCATCCATCAGTTGAGAACTCCCAGAGAGCTTCTAAAAAAGGCATTGGAACTATTACACCACGGTAAAGCATTTATCGTATCTATCACTGCCGATGGAGGCGGCCATGGGATTGTTGTCTATGGTTTTGAAAAGGACCACTTCATGATTCATGATCCCGACAATGGCGTCCGATACACATGGCCTGTCCAGATTACCAATTATCCGACCGTTCCGTGTCAGACTTTTTCTGCGGAGAATATGCTGAAACGTATTCGAAAAAGTTCATTCGGTATGTTCAGGCTCGCTCATCTGGAACGGTCCGGATCATCGCTGGAGCGGCCGCCGCTTCCCAGCCAGCTTCTGATGGATCAAGACCTAACCTGGGATGGCCGATCCCACGATGTGGCCATCGGTATTGACGCATTACGAATCATTCGCTGCAATGCAAAAAAATGGGAAGAAGATTTATGGAACACCATACAAATTCATGAATTTCGTCATATATATTACACGTATGGCATGACTATTCTGAAACCATTGACCCGGAATCTCTATGGTGCACTCGTTGCTTCGGGGATTGTCCATTTTGAAGATTTCGGACGGATTCGCATATTAAAGGTAGTATTGAAAAAACTTGAACAATTGTTCGAATCATATTCGACTGGGTTGACTCAGCTTAAAAACGAAGGAAATTTGAAAAGCAAAATCATAGAAGAAATCATTAAAGGTCTCGATGACTTGGCGGAATTGTTCGTGATTCTGGCGAAATATATCTATGAGGATGAACGGATGTCTGCCGGATAACAATAGCTATTAAGTCTCCCATCATCCTCCGCGTAACTCCGATAATCAGATAAATTGGTGCGTTAGATGTAAAAAGACATCGTTCCTGGCGCATCAGAAGCGCTTGATCGAAACAGCCGGACAGTGTCCGCGCTGAAAATTGTGACCCGCGACAGCAACATTTTTCGCTCCGGTTTTTCGCTGTTGGATTCAAGCAAAACGGTGTATAATCTGATCGTTCTGTATCGCCATGCTCCATCTGAACATTTTGTTGGAAGGAAAAATCACATGAGCCGGATTCATATTCTGCATCTGTCCGATATCCATTTTCAGGTTGCGCCCGATAAGATTTGGCGTAACCTGGAACGAGAAAAAATTTGGTGTGAGTTGATTAAAACAATAGACGAACATATCGCAAACCAAAAAATAAAATTGGATTTTGTTGCAGTCACCGGGGACATCAGCTTTTCTGGCAAGGAAAACGAATATAAGGAAGTTTTAAAGTATTTCAAAACATTGAAACAAGTTGTCGGAAGAAAAACTCCAATTTTGACTGTCCCTGGAAACCATGATCTGGATCAGAGTAAGATTAAATGGCCGAGCCTTCGAGAGACAGTAACATCCGGTAAATCAAGCTATTTCTTAGAAGATAGTGCTAATATAACCAATATGTTAAAGTCGAGATTCTTTTTTTACTACGGTGAGTTCTTGAAAGCAACTTCTCCCAATGCAGCCGGAAAATCCGAAGATTATTTCTGGGTGAAAAAACTGGCAGGGAAAAAAGTTTCGGTTCTGGGATTGAATAGTGCCTGGGCATCCGAAAAGGATACTAAAGAAGATTATGGCAAATTGGACATTGGCGATGTTCAGTGTCGGCAGGCATTGAATAAAGCAGATGAAGATTCCTTTAAAATTCTGTTGATACATCATCCATTCAGTTGGATCAATCCGGGTGAATTCAGAAAATATGAGAATCAACTGACATCCCATTGCCGGTTGATTTTACATGGACATAATCACCAGGATACCGCTGAATGTCACATCTTACCGACGCATTCCTTTATCAGAATATGCGCAAATGCCTCATATACAGATCATCAAACCGATGGATTTTTAGGTTTTCATTTTATTGAGTTGAATTGTGATGATCATCAATTCCCAGAGGTTACAATCTGGCCGTATATTTGGGAAACAAGAAGTATTGCGAGATTTGCGCCGGATTTCAATCGACATAAAGGCCAACAAGGCCCATCATATTGTTTAACAACGAAAGTTGCCAATATTTCAGGGGAAGCCGTCGAACACTCACAGAATGTGATTGAGCGAATTCCCGAAGAATACATCGACTGGATCGATCTCAATCATTCCAATATTTCATTCGAGGCGCTGTCCAAAAAAGGCGAAGTATTTCTGGTAAAACTCAAGGGTATTTACATCTCCCTGGAAACGAAGAATCCGTTCCATAAACCCGATAAGGATCGTTCCGGATCAAAGCGTAAAAAATCGAAAACAGATGAACTCGTTGATTCATTGGAAGAAAAGTCCAGTATCGATATCGAAGACCTCATCGGTAAAAAAGCGGTGATATTGCTGCAAGGTTCGGCCGGATCGGGAAAAACAACATTGATCAAACATCTGGCGTATTCCATCTTGCACACCAAAACTCCGGCCGATCTGCATGATTATTTGCCGATTCTCATTTTTCTGCGGGATGTCTGGCCGATCTACGTCGAGGAAAAACAAAAATCCGGAGGCAATGTCGATTTCAGATCGATACTGGAAAAGTATTTGCTCAAATCCAAGCTAAGCATGGATATCGTGGAGAATTTTGCCTCCAGACATCGGGCATTGTTTCTGATGGATGGATTGGATGAAGTGCCGGCTGAGATCCGCGATGAATTCACGGATTTGATAAAGGATTTTCAATTCAAACACAGAGAGAATAGATTTATGATTTCCGGCAGAGAACATGGACTCAACGGCAGGATTCTGACATATTACCGCTCCGATTTAAGTGAGATTGACCCGTTGACTCCGGATAAGGTGCAGGAATTTATCCGGAAATGGTTCCAGACCGTCTTTTCCCAGACGGATGGAACGGTCAAAGTCACAGCGGACGATCTGATCCACGATACGGAGCAGCATGATCACATCCAGGAATTTACGCGAAATCCATTGTTGTTGACTGCGGTGTGCATTTTGTATTTGGATTCCCGCCGCATACCGGACCAGCGTGCGGAACTCTACGATCGCATTGTAGATAACTTATTATATCGCCGTTTTCATGGAAACCCAAAGATACCGGAGCTTCTGGTTCGCGATTTCCTGGCTGAGTTAGCGTTTGACATGCAGCAAAAAAATCTGCTGACCATCGACACTGGCGATGCCAAAGAAATATTAAAACGAGTAATCAAGCAGCAGGAGAATGAAGATCCCCGGCAGTACAACAGGCGAATTGCATCATTATTCGACGAAATCGAACCACACTGCGGGCTCTTCAGACGGGTCAGTGATATGGAGATCGGCTGGATTCATAAGACATTCCGGGAATATTTTACCGCAAAATACATGATCGACTACGAAACGGATTATCAGCCGTTCCTGACCAATGAAGACTGGGAGGAAACGACCTTTTTATATACCGGCCTGTTGAGTCTCCATTCCAGAGAGCGCAGCAACCGCATGGTCGATAAGCTGATCGACGTGGGATATACGGAAAGCGATGAACATCAGCGATGGAAAATCTGGACACGGGCCGGTCGTGCCTTGTGCGATCTCCAGCGGCGGGATGAGACGGTTGTAAAAAAAGTCGTTGAGCGTCTGTTGACGGTCATTGGTTCGGATGCGGACGTTGATGTGAGATTCAAGGCAGGGATGGCATTGGGATACCTGGGTGATCCCCGGCTGTCTGAAGACAATATGATTTTGATTCCTGAAGGCGAATTTCTGCGGGGAAGTAATCAAGGGGATGACGAGAAACCAGAACAAAGAATCTGGTTGGATATGTTCTGGATCGGCCGTTTCCCTGTGACCAATCAGGAGTATGGGACGTTCATTGCCGCAGATGGTTACAATAATGAAGACGTCTGGAGTTCCGCCGGCTGGATGTGGAAAGATCAGGAAAAGATAGTTGAACCATTATCCTGGCATGATCGAAGATGGAATGCACCGAATCTGCCGGTCGTGGGAGTGAGCTGGTATGAAGCGGAGGCATACGCCAACTGGCTCAGCCGGCAGACCGGTCAGCACTATCATTTGCCCACGGATGCGCAATGGGAAAAAGCGGCACGGGGAACGGATGGCAGGGAATATCCCTGGGGAAACAAACTTGAGCCGGATCGATGCAATTACGACCAAACCGGGTTAAATAGAACAAGCTCAGTGGGCACATTTCCAAAAGGAGCAAGCCCGTGGGGATGCCATGATATGTCGGGGAATGTCTGGGAGTGGTGCCTGGATTGGTATGGGCAATACTCCCCTCAATATGTGAGAAATCCGATGGGTCCTGATACGAGCTCGGGCCGTGTGTTGCGTGGCGGGTCGTGGATCGACGACGGCCGGGGTGTCCGTTCGGCCTACCGGCGTGGCATCGATCCCGGCGATCGTTTCGGCCTCATCGGCTTTCGTCTTGCCCGAGGTCAACAAAAAGGTTCCGGCAAGGGTGAATCCGGTCCATTTTGAAAAAGCGGCAGTGACGGACAGGCTCGGAAGGATGGAGAGCCGGTCAGTCACGGCAAGCTTTTTTATCTGTGCCGGCTGCGTCCGGGGATTAACCATACGGAATTGGCCGTCAGATGGACAGTTTTCCTCATCCCGTTGGCCGTGTTGTATCACCAGACCATGTGCGTATTGGCCGTCAAATGGGCGGGTTCCTTCCCCCCTCCGGCCGTGTTGGATCGCCAGACCATGTGCGTATTGGCTGTCAAATGGTTGGGTTCCCTCCCCCCGCCGGCCGTGTTGGATCGCCAGACCATGTGCGTATTGGCTGTCAAATGGTTGGGTTCCCTCCCCCCGCCGGCCGTGTTGGATCGCCAGACCATGTGCGTATTGGCTGTCAAATGGGCGGGTTCCCTCACCCCGCCGGCCGTGTTTATAGATGATCCATGTTGAGTTGTCCGGCGACCCTCTCCCGGTGGGAGAGGGTATTAAAGGTTCCAGCCCATATCCCCTTCGCCCTCGGGGAGAAATAGTTGGGGATAAGGTCAAAAAAGAATTGAAAACCAATAACGAACAGGAGTACAAATGATGAATCTGTTACCATTGGAAAAACTGGGCGCACGCGAATTACCCGATAACCGCGTGCAGTTCGGGCTCTATGTGCCCTGGGTTTCATCTCTGGATGGCAACCGCCTGTGGGTGAAAATCATCCATGAACACGATCAGTTCCTGCAGAAGATTCAACCCAACTGCTTTGAACTCAGCCACTCCACGGATCCTACGTATGGCGACTACTGGTCCGCGGAAATACCGGTTGATCCGGGAGCCCGGCGACATCCGGATTCCGCATGGGGAAACCCAGGCAGATATGTTTACCGGTTCATGCTCCGCAATCCCAATATCTCCCATGAGATCGACTGGATAATCGATCCATTTGCCCGTGAATTCGGTGTCGGCAAATTATCGGCGTTTACGCTCGGATATCAACCCCATGAATGGAGCGATCATGAATCGAACTGGAAGGTTCCCGGCCTGTCTGATCTGGTGATCTGCGAACTGATGATCTCCGAATTCGGCACTGATATCACCGGAGCCATTTTGAAGCTCGATTATCTCGCTGATCTGGGGATCAATTGTCTGGAGATCATGCCGGTCTCCAATGTTTCCAGCACGATCGACTGGGGATTTCTGCCGATCGGATATTTTGGAGTGGATGAACGCTTTGGGAAACGCTCGGACATGCAGCGTTTTATCGATGAAGCCCACAAACGCGGCATTGCCGTCATATTGGATGTGGTGTATGGTCATACTTCCAGCCAGTTTCCTTACTCCTACCTTTATAATGCGCTGAAATATGATGAGAATCCATTTATAGGGCCTTTCGCAAAGAATGATTATGGCGATAGCATCGATTACAGCCGCTCCTTTAGTCGGGATTTCTTTTACACCGTCAATTATCACTGGCTGGACTGCTACCACGCAGATGGATTCCGCTACGACTGCGTGCCCAATTACTATGATGGTCCGGCTGGCAGCGGGTATGCGAATCTGGTCTATCATACCTATCAACTCGTCAGAACAAAGATCAAAGAAGGGGGAGGATATTGGGAGCGGTTTCAGGACGGTTCCACCATCCGTCTGATTCAATGTGCGGAACAGCTCGAAGGACCGGTCGATATCGTGGAGAACACATACAGCAACTGCACGTGGCAAAACCGAACACGAGACGCAGCGAAACGCATTGCATCGGGTGATTTTTCAGGGATCGCCGATCTTGGTTTTTCATTGGGACTGGATGGATATCCGGGCATGAAACTGCATCATTCGGACATGCTGGAGAAAAGTGCGCTCCAATATATCGAAAATCACGACCACTCCCGGTTTATCTGCAATTTTGGTCTTGTGAAGAACGACAATGACTTGCTGAGTGAAGGTGACCGCGCCAACTGGTTTAAACTCCAGCCTTATCTGATCGGCCTTTTCACTGCCAGAGGGATTCCGATGGTATGGCAGGGACAGGAACTGGGTGAGAATTATTTTGTGCCAGATAAAGGGTGGGGGCGGGTATTGCTTCTGCGGCCCGTGCGCTGGGACTATTTCTATGATCCGGTCGGTCAGTCTCTGATTGCGCTGTTTCGGAAACTGATCACCATCCGGCGCGGTCATGATGAGTTCAGAACGGGTGAATACTATTTCCACAACCAGTATGATCCGTATCTGTCCAGGGGAGTATTGCTGTTTCACCGCAGGAAGGGTTCCCGGTTCAGTCTGGTGGCACTGAATTTCAGTGAACATGATCAATGGATTCCATATTCTTTCGAGTCGAGCGGGAATTATCATGAACTGCTGCATGGTGATACGGTTGCGGAATTGAATATTGGACCGGTGAATAATGGGGAAACGAAATGGCTCCGTGTGCCGGGTCATTATGGACGGATCTGGCAAAAGACATCGTAGGATAATCCAATCACCCAAAATTATTCGTACCTCCTATTAAAATGGTGATCCCGCCCACCCCCTGGGATTTTGATAATCCCCGGATGATCCAATCCCCCATTGTATGTTGGGGTTGGTTTCAAACCTGCTCCAATGGTCGAGCGGGGATCATCAGGTTTGAAACCGATCCCTACCCAATTATTGGCGTCACCTATATTGGGGTTGGTTTCAAACCTGCCCTAATGGTTCGGCGGGGATCGCAACGTAATCATCAGGTTTGAAATCGACCCCTACCCAATTATTGGCACCAGATGTGTTATTTTATTGATGCCTATTGACATCAGAAGATGCTTGTTTTATTCTGATATCTGATAATTTCGGTACGGATAGTGACAAATATTTTTCCGGATCAGATGACGTCATGGAATTGTATCTCAATCATTGGGAATTCCATCTGGATCATACATTTTTTGTTTCGGATCAGTACATAACCTTCTCAGATCAGGAGAAAAGTCATGCCATTAAAACGAATGTGCATATTGCGTGGTCGTCCAGTTTCCATGATTCGTGCAGGAGAACCAACACCTCACTACCAGATTCTTTTAAATGTAAATGGAGTGAACTTTAGAATAGCAGTGAATGCACGATCATTTGACGGTTCAAAAATTTATTACTTGAGAAAAGATATATCACTCATGCCATTTATCTCTGATATAAAGAAAATAGCGCATCGTGATGGAATTTACGAGTATGAGGATTTACTCGTAAAGAACAAAGATCCAAAGAAATTCGCACCTGATTATATCAGATCGGGCCTTCTCGATATAAATGATCGGTTTGTGAGTGTTGAATACAGTTTTCCCGGTGAAATGAATGATCTGAATGAGTTTTACGATCAGTTTATTGAACCGTTAAGAACGTATGGGCGTGCTCGATTATATGCATTTGGCCAGGTTTGGGGACCCGATACAATCGCTGATGAATATTTCGGTTTTCTGCCTGGAGCTGGCATTCATGATATTCATATGAACCAGGGAAATCCGTTCCCTGGGGATCATTCGGAGGATAATGGAGTATTTCAGGATGGAATTCTTATCACTGAAATACCGGAGAAAAAAGTGGGCGGGAGCATCATACAGCCGGAACAATGGACGGCTCTGTTTATGAAGTTTGAAACCCAGACGATGAACACAGATGATAAAACAGGCCACCCAAAAGTCTGACGAATTCGTTTGGTGGATTTGCCTCATCATTCGGTCGTGCCGGATCGTCGAGTCACTCCCGGATCTGGAACCGGTATCGGGTTTAATCCACTGAAGTCGATCAATAAAATATTTTACAAAGGAGAAAACTCAAATGGAAGCTCTGAAGAAAGTTATAGAAAGCCTCTCCCAGGAGGCTGCACAAATCCAGATTCAGGATCGTGCGCTCAGGCCGGACGAGATCGCCCGTATTAAGGCGATCTATCAGGCGTTACCCCATCTCAATGAAGCTCTTGATATTTTAAGTGCAGATATCACATCGACATTAATCACGTATAAGATTGTCTCGGATGTTGATGGCAAGCTCAAACGATCTGCGCGGATTGCGTGCAACTTCTGGAACCGGTTCATCATTCCCAGATTTTCCGTGGTCATACGGTTGGGTATATTTACAGCCGATAACGATACGATAGCCAGAGCGTATAAACCCTATGAAAAAGACGGTGTTATGTATGGGGTCATTGAGTTTAACACCAAATATCTGTCCAATTTTTCCACAAATGAAATATCTGGAACAATTGTGCATGAAATCGGCCATACTCTGGGTTTCGGATGGGAAGGATGGATGGAATTGTTCGATTCCAATGGTGTATTTACCAGTGCAGCAATATCGATGATTCCTGAGTTGAATGATATGCGAGTCGAAACCGATTACGGACCTGGCACGAAATACTCCCATTGGGATGAGCAACGACATGACGAAGAACTGATGACTGGATTTAAAGACATGACTGAGCATGTTCTTCCGGTGACGATACGCATCATGAAGCTATTGGGTCATACGGTCGTTGAAGAACTCCCCAGGAAAACAGATCTCGGAACCCTGTTGGATACACTTGCGAATATTTTGTTTTCACGCCAGTCTGAAGCGAAATCAATCAATCTTGACCACTTTGAGCATACTGAACTTTGGGAGAATATCCCCCATAACCAAGCGCTTATGAAATAACACGGTATGGATACGGAGAACAGATAAGAATCCTGGCGAGAAAGACAGAGCGAACCAGTCATCGGACAAGGCTGAAGGAATCTTTCATTGTTTGGTGTTGATTCTCAGATTATTTGGGATGAAATTTTCTAATTAATTGGCAATAG